>NZ_JACVPW010000001.1 GCF_018881715.1 Polynucleobacter parvulilacunae | reverse complement strand
TAGAGTTTTTATCTGAACTAACAAAATACTTGTGCGAAAACCCTGATAAAAAAGACCTAACAAGTAGGCAAGCTAAAAAGCGTTTAAAAGATATTAAACAATACCTTATAGAACTAGAAGGCAAGCTGCCCACCCTGAATTCTCTAGCAGCTCAGTTTGATAGATCCCCTCGCTTGCTAAATGATGAGTTTCAACAAGAGTACGGGGAATCCATCTTTAATTTTGTAGTCAATCACAGACTCAACACAGCGCATAAAGTAATTGCACAATCCAATGTTGCCCTTAAGCATTTGGCCAAGAGGCTGGGCTATGCCCATGTCAACCACTTCAGCGCTGCATTTAAGAAGAAGTTTGGGTATGCACCTGGAAGCTTGAGAAAGTAGAAGTGACGCCTACTGGCCGAAAGCAGACAATCGAAAAGGCTGCTAGCTAACTGCGCCTCATCCGCAGGGTCTCAAATAGGCAAACCGCTGCTGCTGTAGAAACATTCAATGATTCCACTCGTGGATCGATTGGGATTGATACGCCTTTGGCTTGCGCTAGAAGGTCTTCAGATACGCCCTGTCCTTCACTGCCCAGAACCCAGGCGACTGGATGCAGTAACTCTTTTTTAAGGGAGTAGAGGTCTTTCTCGGCATCTGCTGTAGTGGCTAGTAGCTGAGCTGTGACTGCACTTAAAACCTGCTGGTTAGACCAGCCTTCGTATAAATCTAGGAGTTTGTGAGCACCCATACCTGCACGCAATACTTTGGTAGACCATGGATGCGCACATCCTGATAGGGCAATCACCTTTGTAAAGCCGGCTGCTGCTGCTGTACGTAATATAGACCCAACGTTACCTGCATCTTGTACGCGATCCAATATCACTACATCACCCTCTAGGGTTGCAATAGATTGTGGTGTAGCCAGAGTAGATTTTGGAAGTTCAAGAAGACCTGCAATATGAGGCGCATTTACCAAATCAGAAAGTAAGTCCCAAAGAGCGCTATCCAATTGGAATACTTTGGTCTCAGGACAAATCTCTAGATGCTCGTAAACAGCTTGGGAGATTTCAATATTCTTTAAACCGATTTCTGAAGTGAGCAATATCTTTAGGGCTGGATCGCCAACCCAAGTCTGCACCAGATGGATTCCTTCCAATAAAGCCTGGCCACTTGCTAGTCTAGCCTTCTGCCCTTTGGAGCCCGTGGCTTGCAATAGGCGAACCTCTTTAAATAAAGGGTTCTCTTTGGAGGTAATCAGATCGAAGTTCATAGCTTAGTGGTTTTGCAATTCTAGAACTTTTCTCACCGGAGAAAAGCTTCTCCTATGTTGATCGCACGCGCCATATTGCTTCAGGGCTGCAAAGTGAGCCTCTGTTGGATAACCCATATGCTGAGCAAAGCCATATTCTGGGTGTTGCTCATGCAAAGACATCATTTGACGATCACGCGTAACTTTGGCTACTATCGATGCTGCTGAAATAGCAGGCTCTTTAGCATCACCTTTAACAATGGCTTCAGCATCAATTGGCAACTCTGGACAACGATTGCCATCAATTAATGCTTTATCAGGCCAAGCGCCAAGACGAGTTGTGAGGTCCTCAATGGCTCGACGCATTGCCAACATGGTGGCCTGCAAAATATTAATCTCATCGATCTCAGCTGGGCTGGCTTCACCAACACCCCATGCTTTTGCTTTACTCATGATTTGCTCATAGAGATATTCACGACGAGCAGCAGTTAATTTCTTGGAATCCCTTAAACCCTCAATCGGATTATTGGGATCGAGTACGACGGCACCAGCAACCACGGCACCTACTAATGGACCACGCCCTGCTTCATCAACACCGCAGACCCAAATCAGACTCATGCGCTTACTTGCTTATTGCGATTATTGGCAATTGTTTGCGCTACAGCCTGCGCAACCAGTAAACCAGTAGGTCGGCGTAGTGTTTCATGCATCTGCGCAAAACGTTCTTTTAATTTGGCAACTTTACTGGGATGTTCCAACCATTCTTGCAATGCATTAGCTAGTTTCTCGGGAGTCGCGTCATCCTGCAGCAGTTCCGGAACGACAAATTCACCGCACAATATATTAGGAAGACCCACATAAGGTAGATAACCCTGTCTTTTCATAATCTGCGCGGTCAACCAAGGCACCTTATAAGAAATCACCATTGGCTTTTTCCATAACGCCGCCTGCAAAGTGGCTGTGCCGCTCGCAATCAATACAACATCAGATGCCTCAAGCACTTCATCGGCCATGCCATCGAGCAAATGAATTTGAATGTCTGGATTGGCACTCTTTGCTTTAAACAAAAGCTGCTCTAGAGGCTCACGCAATCTTGGTGTTGCCACCGGAATTAAGAAATTAAGCTTCTGCCCTTTAAGTCGGTCATTTAATAGCTGCATAGTCTCAAAAAAGACTGGTGCAATGAGCTCAATCTCTGATCCACGGCTACCTGGTAAGACAGCTATCACCAATCCATCAAGCGCTGCAGTAGAAATTTTGAGGTGCTGACTTAGCTTTTCTCTAGCTTGCCGGATATTAGGCTCAAGCGGGATCTCACTGGCTAGTGGATGCCCGACATAAGTAGAAGCAACACCAGCTTTGTCATAGATCTCTGTCTCGAAAGGGAAGATGCAGAGCATGCGCTCAACTGCTTGAGCAATTTTCTTAATACGCCCTGCTCTCCATGCCCAAATAGAAGGAGATACCAAATGCA
This sequence comes from Polynucleobacter parvulilacunae, assembly GCF_018881715.1. GTDB lineage: Bacteria > Pseudomonadota > Gammaproteobacteria > Burkholderiales > Burkholderiaceae > Polynucleobacter > Polynucleobacter parvulilacunae. The sequence goes on along the minus strand of NZ_JACVPW010000001.1, from coordinate 1,024,908 downwards.
ATGTCGGAATACCTGCCTTACGTAACTGCAACTCCACCCCTAAATTAAAGTCGGGTGCATCAATGCCTAGGTAGACGTCAGGTCGATTTTCATGGAGAAGATTTTGAATTAACTCTTTGCGCAGTTTCAAAATAGCAGGCAACTGTTTAATTGCCTCAACATAACCACGCACGCTTAGGGTTTCCATCGGCCAATCGGACCGCATACCTTCGGCCTGCATGCGAGGACCACCAATACCATAGACCTCAAGGCCAGACATATCTGGTATTTGATTTAGCGCACTCAGTACTGGCGCAGCTAGAAGATCGCCAGAAGGTTCGCCAGCTACACAAGCTAACTTTGGCAAAGTGATCCTATTAGCGAATGATGCCGCGTGTAGAGGCGGCAATAAAGTCATGGAACTGCGCTAACTTTTCTGCAGTCTGTGCATCTGCAGAGTTTGCAACAACCATCTTCTGGATCTCTACCTTAGCCTCTTCAAAACTAAGGCCATCCTTATAAAGAACTTTATATGCCTGACGTAAAGCAGAAATCGTTTCACTGGAGAAACCACGACGCTTTAAACCTTCAACGTTAATGCCATGAGGAGATGCCTTATCTCCTGCAGCAATAACAAATGGAGGAATATCTTGTACTAAGGCAGATGCGCCGCCCAGCATCGCGTGCTGACCAATACGGACAAATTGGTGAACGCCAGACATACCGCCCATAATTACCCAATCTTCGACATGCACGTGACCTGCTATTTGCGCATTGCTTGAGAAGATGGTGTGATTACCAACCTGACAGTCATGGGCAATATGTACATACGCCATGATCCAATTGTCATTACCAATACGAGTAATACCTTCATCTTGCGATGTGCCCGTATGAATCGTAGTGAACTCACGAACGGTATTGCGATCACCAATAATGAGTTGAGTCGGCTCGCCACGGTATTTCATATCCTGTGGAGGACCCCCAATGGCGGCAAAGTGCGCAAAACTATTCTCTTTACCGATGGTTGTATAACCCTCGATCACTGTGTGTGAGCCAACCTTAGTGCCAGAACCAATCTTGACATTAGGGCCAATGACGGAATATGGGCCAACTTCAACATCGCTAGCTAACTCAGCCTTACTGTCTACTACAGCAGATGCATGAATCCGAGTCATTACACGCCTTTCGAACGTACTGCACAAGTAATATTGGCCTCTGCAGCAATCTCACCATCTACAGTTGCTTGCACTGAAAATTTATAAATACCTGCGCGTTCACGCTCTAATTTTGCAGTCATGATGAGTTGATCACCAGGTAACACAGGCTTTTTAAAGCGCGCGCCATCAATACCGGCAAAGTAATAGATTGCATCTTCCGCGCGTTCTTCAGAGAATGTGAGCAAAGCAGCAGTTTGCGCTAAAGCCTCAATAATTAACACGCCAGGCATTACTGGGTAATCTGGGAAATGACCCTGAAAGAATGGCTCATTCATAGTGACATTTTTTAATGCAGTGATGCTCTCACGTGGTGTAATTTCTAGCACGCGATCCACCAACAAAAATGGGTAGCGATGCGGTAGCAATTGAAGAATCTTATTGATATCGATTGCGATTGGTGTGCTCATAAATAACCTGCTTAAAAGTAAATATTCGTTTTAGATTACAGAATCTTATGACTCTGTGGTTTTATTTTTATCCAGTAAGCGCAAGCGCTGACGTATTTTATCTAGCCCACGCAAAATAGCGGCATTTTTCTCCCATGCACCATGAGGCATCGATGGATACACGCCTGTGAAATGCTGCCCAGGCTCAGTAATAGAGCGAATAATGGAAGTATTACCAGAAACCGTTGTTCTGTCTGCGATAGTGAGATGGCCTGCAAAGTTTGCGGCACCACCGATGATGCAGAAGTTACCAATCTTAGTGCTACCAGATATAGCGGCACATCCCGCCACGACACAGCAACTACCGATAACTACGTTATGCGCAATTTGCACCTGATTATCAATCTTGGTTCCAGCGCCGATCACCGTATCGCTCATTGCACCACGATCAATCGTAGTGGAGGCGCCAATCTCCACGTCATTACCAATCACCACACGTCCAGTCTGTGGAATCTTGACCCACTCCCCGCCAGTAGCAGAAAAATCTGGTGCAAAACCAAACCCATCAGCACCAATGACTGCCCCACTATGAATAATGCAACGCTCACCAATTTGGGAGTTGTAATAAATTGAAACAGATGGATAAATCAGTGTATCGCTTGCAATGACGCTATCTTTAGCAACGCTTGAGTTACCCAAAATTGCAACGCGCTCACCAAGCTTTACACCTACACCAATTTGCACAAAGGGGCCAATATGACATGAAGCAGGAACAATGGCAGTGGAATCAATTACTGCACTAGGATGAATTCCAGCTGGATAGATTGGGTTACTTGCTTTTGCAAAGTGCTGAGCCATTCTGGCAAAAGTGGCATATGGGTTTTTGGATACAAAGTACACCCGCTTTGCAGAATTTGCATTGGGGTTTGCTTGCAAAAACTCGAGATCGGACTTGCTAACAATCAGAGCACCAGAAGCGCTCTCGCTCGCCTGTTGTCGATACAGCGGATTGGAAAGAAAGGATATCTGACCTGGCTGCGCTCGCTCCAAAGGAGCGAGGCCAGTAAATTCGTGGGAAGCCTCTCCCACCAAGCTTGCTTGAAACTGTTCGGCCAGCTCAATGGCGGTCGGCATAAAGCTTACTTTTGGCTATTTAAAGCCTTGATAACATCATCGGTTACATCAGCCTTTGGGCTGGCATAAGCTGCTTCTTGAACGATGAGGTCAATTTTTCTCTGCTCAGCAATTTGCTTCAATACCAAGTTCGCCTTTTCAGCAATCTTTGCACGCTCTTCAAAAGTACGTTGATTTAGATCCTCAGTGAATTCGCGTTGCTTGCGTTGCAATTCACGGTCTTGATCAGCCAATTCACGTTGGCGACGAACACGCTCAGCTTCGTTCATTACAGCGCCATCACGGTCGAGCTTTTCAGCTGCAGACTTAATTTTTTGGGCGCTATCACGCAAATCATTTTGACGTTTTGTGAATTCGTTTTGCAAACGCGTTTGCATAGCTTTAGCAAGATTGGACTCATTGAACACCTTCTCAGAGTTCACAACTGCAACGCGCGTTCCAGAATCTTGTGCGTAAACTTGTGGCGCAACTAAAGCCGCTACCGCGGCAAATAGGCCAATTTGAATCCATTTAGTAGATTGATAAAGCTTCATAAAACTTTCCTTAAACAATTAAAACGCTGTACCCACTTGGAACTGCAATCTTTGTACATTATCCGTTGGTTGTGTCTTATACGGAATACCGTAGCTGAATTTCAAAGGCCCGAGGGGTGATATCCATGATAAACCCAATCCATAGGAGTATCTCAGAACTAAATTGATGTTTTGGCCGAAAGCATTACCGCCATCAACGAAGGTAAATAGACGCAGGGTCTTGTCAACGCCCGAGCCAGGAACCGGGAAGGTGTACTCCACATTAGAGACAATCTTGGACTGTCCACCGGTGGGTTGAAAGGCCCCAATAATAGAGTTGTAGTACTGAGGTCCTAAAGAGCCTGGTGAGTAACCGCGCACAGAACCAATACCACCTACATAGTAGTTTTTGGTGATTGGGAATGGGTTAGTGCCGTACGCTTGACCATAGCCCACTTCACCATTAAAGGACAAAATGTTGGCCTTAGAGAATGAGTGATATTTCTGGTACTGGCCGTATATGCGGTAAAAAGTAAGATCGCCAACCGGGGTTCCCACTTCGCCTGAGAGTTGCTCCAAGGAACCAGTCGAAGGAATTAATGAGCTGTCACGTCCATCGCGCGCCCAACCCACAGTTACAGGGACGTTATAAGTTGTGACCGTGCCTGGATAGCCTGGTGAAGCCACTCCGTAACTCATCGCATAATTTAAATACGGTATTGGAGTGTTTGGCGAGGTTTTAATTTGAAAGGCCTCCAAGCCAGTCCCAAAGAACACTCTATCCACTTCTGTGTAAGGCACGCCAAACTTAATGTTGGATCCTACTGACTTGATTTGATAGTCAGGATCACCAGCGTAATACAAAGGCTTACTTGAACGGTAGTACAAATCGGTATAACGGCTAATGCCATCTTCCGTAAAGTACGGATCGTAATTTGAAAGGGTCAAATTCTGAGTGATCTTACCGAGTGACGCATTCAAACCAATCGCAGTACCAGTACCAAACGCATTATCTTGATTGATACCAGCAGACAAAATTAATTTCTCGGTTGAGGAGAAGCCCGCACCAACAGTAATGGCTCCTGTTGGCTTTTCTGTAACCTTCACATTGACGTCAACCTGATCAGGGGATCCAGGGACATCTTCCGTGGTGATATCCGTTTCAGTAAAGTAACCTAAGCGGCCTAAACGCTTTTTAGATAAATCAATCTTATCGCTATCAAACCAAGAGCTTTCAAACTGACGCATCTCCCGACGAATCACCATATCGCGAGTTTTAGCGTTACCAGAAATTGCCACCTGGCGCACATAGATACGGCGACCAGGGTCAACAACTAAAGTAAGGTCAACCTCAGCAGCTTCGCGACGAATGTCTGGTTGCGGATTAATGGTCGCAAATGCGTAACCATAAGAACCCAAAATCTCAGCAATTGCTTTGGTGCTCTCTGTTAATTTAGCTGATGAGAAAGTATCCCCCGGCTTCAGGACAATCAACTGCATCAGCTCAGCTTCTTTACCTAAAGTTTCACCAGCCAAGCGAACATCCTTGACGGTAAATTTTTTACCTTCGCGAATACTAATCGTGAGATAGACGCCCTTCTTATCGGGAGTAATAGATACCTGAGTGGAGTCGATCACAAATTCGAGATAACCTCGATTTAAATAGTATGAGCGAATGGACTCTAGGTCGGCAGTTAACTTTTGCTTTGAGTACAAGTTATCTTTGCTGTACCAAGACAACCAACCGCCAGTTTTTAACTGCATCTCACTTTTTAAAGTGCCTTCGCTGAATACCTCATTACCAATGAAATTAATCTCTTGGATTTTGGCAACAGGGCCTTCATCGATATTGAAATAGACAGCTACCTGATTACGCTCAACCGGAGTAACTGTAGCAACCACCTCTGCGGCATACATACCTTTACCGACATATTGGCGCTTTAATTCTTGTTCTGCTTTATCGATTAACGCTTTATCGTAAAAACGTGCTTCAGCAACACCCACGGTTTTTAAAGACTTGCGAACGATCTCAGGATCGAACTCTTTCATCCCCGTAAATTCAATACGAGAAACCGTTGGGCGCTCTTCCACGATCACGATGAGAACGTTGCCCTGAGCCTGAATTTGGACGTCCCTAAAAAATCCAGTGCTGTAGAGAGTCTTGATTGCCTCGGCACTCTTTTCTTCAGTGAAGGTATCACCTACCTGAACCGGCAAATAACTAAATACTGTCCCAGGCTCTACGCGCTGCAATCCCTCAACACGAATATCCTTAACCACAAAAGAATCGGCTGCGGACGCATTCAAACTCAATCCAAGCGCAAAAAATATCAGGCCTTGAGCAATCAAACGGGCAAAAATACGGAAAGAATGTGTCAGAGAATTCAAGGCGAAATATAGCGTTGTAAATCGTTAAACAAGGCTAGTAATGACATAGAAATCAGCAAAATAAAGCCCACTTTTTGGAGCTGCTCTTGCATTGATGTCGAAATCCGCTTACCAGCGACCAACTCCCATGCATCATACAGTAGCTGACCCCCATCCAGCATCGGAAAAGGCAGCAAATTTAGCAAACCAATGCTAATACTCATAAGTGCCAAAAAGGCTAAAAACGGCTGCCACCCTACCTGGGCTGATTTGCCTGCCATGTCGGCAATACTGAGTGGCCCACCCAGCTGTTTTAAGGAGGTATTTCCCGTAAATAATCCGGCCATTAGCCTTGCGGAAACCTTGGTAATTACCCATACCCGCTTAGATGCAAAGATGAGGGCATTTAAGGGCCCCAATTTCAGCTCCTGCCACTGTTCCAAAGGGATTTTTGTCGGAAGAATGCCGAGCGCCAGCATGGGATCCTTATCTGGACTGATTTTGGGTAAATCCTTGGCATAAAAGGCCTTTATTGAGCTAGCGCCAGCCGGGGTTTGCAACTCCAAGGCGAACCCGCTTTGCCCAGTAAGTGCATCCATCAAACTCCAGCGTAAGGCATTCCAACTTGGAACAGGGTCAAAATCACCAAAAGAGGGTAAGCCGTCTTCCTCGGAGCCCAAATCCCGCCACCCAATAACTCGATCTCCTTCTACCAAACCCAACTTGGCCGCAACCGATTGCTCCGGAGGATTCTGCAAAACAGCCGGCAATTGCGGGGCTCCGGATATATAAATGAAAGCAAAAAAGAGGGTTGCCAGCAAAAAATTGGCAAAGGGACCTGCGGCAACAATGAGGGACCGCTGCCAAAGCGGCTTTCGATCAAAAGCTTGCGACTCTTCAGCCAACGGAATTACTTGTTGTGGATCTCGCCCATCGAGCAACTTCACATAGCCGCCCAATGGAATAGAGGCCAATACCCACTCTGTTTTATTTTTTGCGTGATAAGTAAACAACGGTTTACCAAACCCAACTGCGAAACGCAGGACCCGAACTCCGCAACAACGAGCGGCAAAAAAATGCCCAAACTCGTGAAAGCTGACCAGCACTCCCAGCGTTAATAGAAAAGCAGCAAGTGTAATTAATGCCTGCAAAGAATATCCTTAGTTACTTCTTCTGCAACACGACGAGCGCGCATATCCACATCCAAAATCAATTCCAATGAGTCCGCGTTAACCGAAGAGATCGTATTCAATGCTTTCTCCACCACAACTGGTATTTGCAAATAGGGCAGACCTTCATCTAAGAATGCTGCTACCGCAATTTCATTAGCGGCATTAAGAACAGTTGGGGCCGTGCCTCCGGCCGCTGCAGCTGCAAATGCCAAAGATAAGCATGGAAAGCGTTCCAACTCTGGCTCAGCAAAACTCAGTGCCGCTAACTGCGTCAAACTCAATGGGGCTACACCCGCTTCAATACGCTCTGGCCACGCAAGACCATAGGCAATCGGAGTGCGCATGTCTGGTTGACCTAGTTGAGCAAGTACCGAACCATCGCGGTAACGAACCATCGAATGCACCACACTCTGTGGATGAATCAATACTTTAATTTTTTCCAAAGGCAAACCAAACAACCAAAAAGCTTCTATCACCTCAAGCCCCTTGTTCATCATCGTCGCAGAATCTACAGAAATCTTTCGACCCATTACCCAATTAGGATGTGCACAAGCTTGCTCGGGAGTAATGCCTGCTAACTGCTCAAGTGGAGTATTTCTGAAAGGGCCGCCAGAGGCTGTCAGCCATAACTCTTCAACACCTAAACTTGGATTTGGATCTTTGGAAAATTGATTTGGCAGACATTGAAAGATCGCATTGTGCTCACTATCAATTGGCAATAACTCGCCACCACCCTGTTTCATTGCCTGCATGAATAAATCGCCAGACATCACCAATGCCTCTTTATTGGCGAGTAATACTCTTTTGCCTGCTTTAGCTGCTGCCAATGCCGGCACCAATCCTGCGGCGCCAACGATGGCAGCCATAACAGTATCGCAATTGGACTCAGTAACGGCGGTCACCAAAGCCTTTGGTCCATACAGTACTTGAGTATTGATTTTTTTCTCAAGCAAGCGTTTTTGTAAGCGAGCCGCTCCATCAGCGTCTGCTACTACTGCAATAGCCGGCCTGAATTCGACGCATTGCTCAGCTAATAAATCAACCTGCTTTGCAGCAGTGAGTGCAACTACCTGAAAACGATCCGGGTGCGCACGAATAACGTCGAGCGTATTAACACCGATAGAACCGGTTGAACCTAAGATTGCAACCTGCTTTACTGACATCACACCAATCCCGCTAGAAGCGCTGCAATGGGCATCGTTGGAATCAAAGCGTCTACACGATCTAAAACGCCACCATGACCAGGCAATAGGTGACTAGAGTCCTTTACGCCCGCCAAACGTTTAAGCTGAGACTCAAATAAGTCTCCAAAAATACTGAAGGCAGTCAACACCGTAACCATTAAGAACATTGGAATCCAACCAAAGCGAACTGCCCATGCGCCGAACAGAGTTGACTCGAAAGATAGGAAGTAAACGCACAAGAATGCGTACCCATAGCAAAGCACCAAGCCACCAATGGCGCCTTCAATCGATTTGCCTGGGCTAATTTGAATAGCGAGCTTGTGCTTTCCAAATGCTTTACCAACAAAGTAAGCCCCAATATCTGCGACCCACACTAAAGCTATGGTGCTAAGTAAAAAGATAAGACCTAATTCGCGCAAGAACACTAAAGCAAACCAAGTGGCAGGCAAAATAATTAAACCAAGCACAACATAAAATGGACGCAGCTTTTCAAGCGAGAGATTCATACCTTTGGAAAGAATAAAAGGTGCAACAAAGAACCAAAAGATGACTGCCAGTAGCAATAAGGCAAATTGCCAGGAAGCGTTTTGCATACCCAGCAAAAACAAAATAATGATCAAACAAAACAAGGCGTATATCCAAGCAGCACGCCCCGCCTCTGGAGCAAGCAAACGACTCCATTCCCATGCAGCGGCCAATAAGGCAACCAAGAAGAAGGCGCCAATATAAATTTGGGGAAGCAGAAAAAGTATAGGCAATAACACCGCCAGTAGAACAAGGGCGGTAATGACTCGGGTTTTTAACATGGGAGAATGAGTTTAGTAATTAGCTGCGTCAAACTGCATCGCTCATTGCTTGGGATGCAAGCTGAGCACTGGTACGACCAAAACGGCGCTCGCGCTGACTAAACCAGTCAAACGCCTTGTGTAATTCTTTTTCATCAAAGTCAGGCCACAAGATATCTGTGAAATACAACTCCGTGTAAGCCAATTGCCATAACAAGAAATTACTTACGCGTTGCTCACCACCGGTACGAATAAATAAATCAGGCTCAGGGGCATAAGCCATCGAAAGATGGGGCTGGAGCAACTCTTCAGTAACCTGCTCTGGCTGCAAATTAGGATTGGCGGTAAGACATTGACGCATTGCTTGCAAAATATCCCAGCGACCACCATAGTTGGCCGCAATCGTAAAGGTGAGGCCTTTACAACCAGCAGTCTTTTCCTCAGAAAACTCAACCATCTCCTGGATGGCTTTATCAAAACGACTTAAGTCGCCGATTAAACGCAAAGCAATATCGTTTTCAGCAAGGCGAGATACTTCGCCCTTGAGTGACTTCAGAAATAGTTTCATCAAGAAACCCACCTCTTCTGGTGGGCGGCGCCAGTTCTCAGAACTAAAGGCAAATACTGTTAAATACTCAACGCCAAGCTTGCGACATTCCGCAACAATTTTGCGCACAGCACTTAAACCTTCAGAGTGCCCAGCGACACGAGGCATCATGCGCTTGCTAGCCCAACGCCCATTGCCATCCATAATGATCGCTACATGTCGAGGAACAGCGCTGACCTCTGGAATAGCTAGGGTTGAACTGGCGTGTTGAGTCATGAAAAACTAAAGTCAGGACGGGGTTAAACCGTCATGATCTCTTTTTCTTTTTCAGAAACGATCTTATCGACATCGATCACCGCTTTATCGGTCATCTTCTGAATTTCATCAGTAGCACGACGCTCTTCATCCTCGGAAATTTCTTTATCCTTAGTAAGGCGCTTTAAATGTTCATTCGCATCACGGCGCAAATTACGAACAGCAATCTTGGTTTCTTCACCCTCATTCTTCACAACCTTAGTGAGATCACGGCGGCGCTCTTCAGTCAATGCAGGCATTGGCACGCGGATTACCGTGCCTTGGGATGCTGGGTTTAAACCCAAGTCGGAATCGCGAATTGCTTTCTCAATCGCCGCAACCATGGTCTTTTCAAATGGCTGAACATTAATGGTGCGTGCATCTGCTAAACCTAAGCTAGCAACCTGACTTAATGGTGTTGGGTTACCGTAGTAATCCACATGAATGTGCTCCAAAATTCCCGGGTTAGCACGGCCAGAACGAATCTTGGCTAAATTGGTCTTCAAAGCCTCAAGAGACTTTTCCATCTTTTGATTGGTATTGGTTTTAATTTCTGCTGCAGACATCAGGCCCCCTATTAAACATGTACCTTAAACGTGAACCAAAGTACCTTCAGGTTCACCTTGCACTACACGCATTAATGCGCCTGGCTTGAGAATTGAAAATACTTTGATTGGTAATTTGCGATCACGACACAATGCAAAAGCAGTTGCATCCATGACCTGTAGATTCTTGATTAATGCTTCGTCAAACGTAATCGTTTTATATAAAGTTGCGCTTGGATCTTTTACCGGATCCGCGCTGTAGATACCATCCACCTTAGTTGCTTTGAGCATAATCTCAACACCCATCTCCGCCCCACGCAATGCGGCTGCGGTGTCGGTGGTAAAGAATGGATTTCCAGTTCCAGCAGCAAAGATGACTACTTTGCCCTCACCCATCGCACGAATAGCGCGTGGACGAATGTAAGGCTCAACCACTTGATCCATACGAAGAGCGGATTGCACACGCGCTTCAACGCCTTTTTGGCGGAGTGCATCTTGCAATGCCAGAGAATTCATCATAGTTGCCAACATACCCATGTAATCGGCTGTTGCACGATCCATGCCAGCAGCACCTCCTGCAACGCCGCGGAAAATATTTCCGCCGCCGATAACAATAGCTAACTGCACGCCACTGTTTACTACATCAGCTATCTCTTTCACCATGGAATCAATGGTTATTGGATTAATGCCAAAAGCATCATCACCCATAAGGGCTTCACCAGATAGTTTTAGGAGGACTCGTTTGTAGGCTGGCATCTTTTTTATTTTCCGTAATTTGCCAAGTAATTTACTTACTTAGCTTATTGATCTTTAAGCACTTTTTAATATCTCAGCCAAATTATAAAGGGCTTGGGAGGGATCAAAGAAAAGGGCACAGAAACTAAGGTTTCTATGCCCTTTTGGGTATAACTAAGCTCTGGGGCAAGCCCCAAACTGGCTAATTAAGCAGTTGCTTTAGAGGCGGCAGCTACCTGTGCAGCCACTTCAGCCGCAAAGTCGTCTTGACGCTTCTCAATGCCCTCGCCTACAACAAACATGGTGAAACCCTTGATTGTTGTATTTGCAGCCTTGAGCATTTGCTCAACAGTTTGCTTGTCGTTCTTAACGAATGTCTGGTTCAACAAAGAAACCTCTTTGAGGTACTTCTGAATAGAACCTTCAACCATCTTTTCAACGATTTCTGGTGGTTTGCCAGATTCAGCAGCTTTTTGAACAGCAACGCTACGCTCAATAGCAATTGCTTCAGCAGGAACATCAGCCATGGACAAAGCCACTGGCTTCATCGCAGCAATGTGCATTGCAACGTCTTTAGCAGCAGTGTCATCGCCTTCGAACTCAACCACTACACCAATACGAGTGCCATGGAGGTAAGAAACCAACTTGTTGCTACCAGCGAAACGCTTGAAGCGACGTGGCATGATGTTCTCGCCGATCTTACCGATCAATGCGCTACGAACTTCATCAACAGTTTGGCCATTCATTGGCAAGGCCAACAATGCAGCAACGTCAGCCGGGTTCTTTTCAGCAACCAACTTAACGCACGCATCTGTAAATGCCAAGAAGTCATCGTTCTTAGAAACGAAATCGGTTTCGCAGTTCACTTCCAACAATGCACCAGTAGCGCCATTGATAGAAGCTGCAACAATACCTTCAGCCGTTACACGTGAAGCCGCTTTACCAGCTTTGCTACCAAGCTTAACGCGCAGAATTTCTTCTGCGCGAGCCATATCACCATCAGCCTCAGTCAAAGCCTTTTTACACTCCATCATCGGAGCATCAGTTTTGGCGCGTAACTCGCCAACCATTGCAGCGGTAATAGCGGCCATTATTCAGCTTTCCCTTCTTCAACGAACTCTTCTTCGCCTTCTTTAACTGCTGTCAAGATTTCTTGAACAGAGTTAGCTTTACCTTCGAGGATTGCATCAGCAATACCGCGAGCGTAGAGAAGAACTGCTTTGCTGGAGTCATCGTTACCAGGGATGATGTAATCAACACCTTCTGGTGAGTGGTTGGTATCAACAACAGCAATGACTGGAATACCAAGCTTGTTAGCTTCTGTAATAGCAATCTTGTGATAGCCAACGTCCACTACGAAAATCGCATCAGGAACACCGTTCAAATCTTGAATACCGCCAAGTGCTTTTTGCAACTTGTCGAGATCACGGTCATTAGTCAAAGCTTCTTTCTTAGAAAGCTTTTCCCAGTCACCAGCTTCTTTAGCAACTGCCATGTCTTTCAAACGCTTGAGGGAACCTTTAACAGTTTTGAAGTTGGTGAGCGTACCGCCCAACCAACGGCTGTCGATGTAAGGCATACCAGCACGAGCAGCTTCTTCAGCAATGATCTCGCGTGATTGACGCTTAGTACCAACAAATAAAATCGTGCCACGATTAGCAGCAACTTGTTTTGCAAATTTCAGGGCGTCCTGAAACATTGGCAATGTTTTTTCTAAGTTGATGATGTGGATTTTGTTGCGATGGCCGAAAATGTAAGGGGCCATTCTTGGGGACCAGAAACGGGTTTGGTGACCAAAATGGCAACCGGCTTCCAGCATTTGACGCATAGTTACTGACATAACTTCTCCTAAGGGTTGTTTCTAAAGTTGAGTCCTAGCTGCGCTAAAAAACGCCACCCTGGAAGGCTCAACTCGCGATTTCAAGTCCAAAATAGACCTGAGACCAAAATTATAGCTTAAATATCAATGCTCTAGCCACCTTTACCCCCAGGCAAGAAGGGAGGCCTACCCTCAAAATACCCTCCAGAAGCCCCAAAAATGGGATATTTGCCTAAATTTTAGGCAATTCAAGCAAACTAAAACTGCCCAAGTCGTTGATAATCAAGGCATGAATAGTGTATTTAACGCAGAAAAAGACATCCTTGGGATGCGCGAGGCCGGCCGCTTAGCCAGCGAAGTGATAGATCATGTGGCTCCCCACGTTAAAGCCGGAGTCACTACGGGTGAACTGGATCGGATTTGCTATGAATATATGCGCGATGTCCAAAAGACCATTCCTGCGCCGTTGAACTATCAACCTCCTGGCTACCCTCCTTTTCCAGCATCAATTTGCACCTCAGTGAATGATGTGATTTGTCACGGCATTCCTGGCGAAAAAGTTCTCAAGACGGGTGATGTTGTCAATCTGGACATTACTGTCATCACTCCCGATGGTTACTACGGCGACACCAGTCGCATGTTTATGGTGGGTGAAGTTTCCGTCATGGCAAAACGTCTCACACAAATTACTTTTGAATGCATGTGGCTTGGTATTGCTCAAGTTAAACCAGGCGCATCATTAGGTGACATTGGTCACGTGATTCAGACGCATGCTGAAAAAGCAGGTTACTCAGTTGTACGCGAATATTGCGGACATGGCATTGGCAAAGTGTTTCACCAAGATCCACAAATTCTTCACTATGGAAAACCTGGTACTGGTGAAAAACTAGAAGCTGGTATGACGTTCACAATTGAGCCGATGATTAATGCTGGCAAGCGCGATATTCGCACTATGCCTGATCAATGGACTGTGAAGACAAAGGATCGCAGCCTCTCAGCCCAGTGGGAACACACCCTTTTAGTTACGAAAACTGGTGTTGAAGTGCTGACTTGGTCAGAGGGAAGTAATCCTCCTCCAGATTGCGTTAAGGGCCTTTCATTTAGACCTTCAGTAGCAAGCGCTTAAATCCATGAGCAATACGCAGGCAGCCAGCAAAATTATTGATACAGCTAGCCTACGTGCTGCCCGCGAGGTGGCTTACGCTGAGTTTCGCAATACACAAGCAGTTGGTAAGTTAACTAAGCAACTTTCCAAACTAAGCGACCAGCTCCTCGATCACCTATGGAATAGTTGTGGCCTAACTAACGAAGCTACCTTAGTAGCGGTCGGTGGTTTTGGTAGAGGCGCTTTATTTCCCTACTCCGATATTGATATTCTGATTCTGCTGCCAGCAGAGGAAGAAAAAGCCAGGGCCTTATCAAAACAAGTTGAGCAATTTGTTGCAAGCTGCTGGGATACTGGATTAGAAATTGGCTCTGCAGTCAGAACTGTGGCTGAGTGCATCTCCGAATCTGAACAAGACATTACCGTACGCACCTCGCTCTTAGAAGCGCGATTAATTTGTGGCAAGAAGGCATTATTCAAAGACTTTGCTAAAGCTTTTGAGGCGGCGATGGATCCAAAAGCCTTCTTCCAAGCAAAACAAGCCGAGCAGATTCAGCGTCACTACAAATACCAGAATACTCCCTATTCTTTGGAGCCTAATTGCAAAGAGAGCCCTGGCGGTTTACGTGATTTACAGGTGATTTCTTGGGTGAGTAAAGCCGCTTTGCTGGGCAATACCTTCAAGGACCTCAATGAAGCCGGGCTTATCACTCAACGGGAGCTCACTGAGCTAAACCGTAATCAGCGTTTTCTGGAAACTCTACGTACCAACTTACATTTGCTGGCAGGGCGCAGGCAAGATGTTCTGGCCTTTGACTTGCAAGCGGCATTGGCAGCGTCTATGGGCATTACAGAAGAATCCTCACGTCAAGCCAGCGAAGCAATCATGCGTCGCTACTATTGGGCAGCTAAAGCGGTTACACAGTTGAATGACGTTCTCTTGCAAAACATTGAGGCCCTCCTCTTTCCGCAAGAGTCCAAAACTATCCTTGCCATTCCTGGTGAAGGCAATGAGCATTTCATTGAGCGCCAAGGTGTATTGGACATTACCGACCCCCAGCTCTTTCAGAAACATCCGGAACAGATTCTGAGAACCTTCTTAGTATTTGCTCAAACATCGAATGTCAAAAGTCTATCGGCAACAATCTTCAGGGCACTCTATAACGCCAGAACTAAGATGGATGGTAAGTGGCGTTCTGACCCGGTTAATAGAGCGCTCTTTATTGAGATATTGAAGCAACCTGAGGGCGTAAGTCGTGCGTTTCATCTCATGAATCGCAGCAGCGTACTTGGTCGCTATCTGCCCGCCTTTAGAAGAATCGTGGGACAGATGCAGCATGACTTATTTCATGTCTATACCGTTGATCAACACATCTTGATGGTGTTGCGGAATGTGCGTCGCTTCATGGTGGTTGAACATACACATGAGTTTCCTTTCTGCAGCAGCCTCATTGCCCACTTCGAGAAACCTTGGTTACTCGTTATTGCGGCGCTCTTCCATGACATTGCCAAAGGACGTGGCGGTGATCATTCACAACTGGGCAGAGCAGACATGCGTAAGTTTGCTAAAGAACATGGACTGGACAAGAAAGATACCGAGTTATTAGTATGGCTGGTAGCTGAACATCTGAATATGAGCCAAACAGCCCAGAAACAAGACATCACAGACCCAGATGTAGTGAGAGCATTTGCAAAAAAAGTAGGTGACGAACGTCACCTCACTGCGCTTTATTTACTGACTGTGGCTGATGTGCGCGGCACCAGCCCTAAAGTTTGGAATGCCTGGAAAGGCAAACTCTTAGAAGATTTGTATCGCGCAACACTGAGAGTATTGGGTGGCGCAAAACCAGATGCCTCTTCGGAGTTGGCGCAGCATCAAGAAGAGTCTAGAGCTAAATTGCGCCTTTACGGCATTCATGATGATGCTTACGAAGACTTATGGAAACAATTGGATGTTGCTTTCTTCTTAAGACAAGACTCTTCCGACATTGCCTGGCTCACACGTCACCTATATAACAAGGTCAATAGTGAGCAACCGATTGTGAGAGCAAGACTCTCTCCGATTGGCGAAGGCCTTCAAGTAGCTGTCTATGTAAAAGACCAAGAAGATCTGTTTGCCAGAATCTGTGCCTACTTTGAAAGACATGGCTTCTCGATTTGGGATGCACGCATTCATACGACCCGTCATGGCTATGCTCTAGATACCTTCCAGATTTCTGGCAGTAACTTGGTAGACGAAGGTGGTAGCTATCGCGACATCATTCAATTGGTGGAGTTTGAACTCACAGCTGCACTAACCAATAGTGAGCCGCTGCCCAACCCAAGTATGGGTCGCCTCTCAAGACAATCCCGTACATTCCCAATTCAGCCACGAGTGCACATGGTTCCAGATGATCGTGGCCGCTATTACACACTGGCACTCTCTGCAAGTGACCGTACCGGCCTTCTCTATACGATCTCCAGAGTATTAGCGAAACATCAGGTATCGATTCATACAGCACGCATCAATACTCTTGGTGAGCGAGTGGAAGACGTACTACTTCTTGATGCTGCTAACTTGGGTAAGAATCCAAAGTTACAAATACAGCTTGAGACGGAATTACTTGAGGCTTTGGGGGCTTAAACTAACTTAGCTAAAACGCGTTGAATGCGGATGCTTTCAATATCGCTAAAAGTAACCCACTTGCATTCAATGTCTTCCATAGATTGCTCTTGTCGCAACACTCGTAATCGATAAAGTAGATCAATATGCAAATGAGCGCACTCACCCTTTTTGGGGTTTTCAGGGATCTCGTGAATATCAATATCAATTGGGTCTTGATTGTCAGTGTCCAGCTCACAGACATAACCGGTTTCTTCGTAAACCTCCCTAATTGCAGCGTCAATTGGAGAATCGCCTTCTTCAATATGTCCACCCGGTTGAAACCAACGCTTGATATACGGATGAAAAATCAGCAGGACTTGGTCCTCCTTAATCACCAAACCGCTTGCGGTAATGTGACCCTGACTTGTTCTACGAGAAAATGGATCTGAAGATTCCAGTATTTGGTTGCATTGCCATTGATGCTTAGTATTAAGCGCCTCAATAGCAATAGAATCGAAAATACCTAGAGACATTGACATCTATTGTGTTGGGACAATTGCTCTATAAAGATTAGCAGCGTCGTTCGCGTTATCTCCATAACCCACATAACCGGAGACGCCATCATATAAATAATTAAACCCTTGCAAGAAATTTCTTCCGGTATTAACAAATACAATGCCAGAAGTATCTTCAGAAATTATGACTGTTCCAGGCGTCATTGGATTTAATCCAGGATTTGATGGGCTGGTAACTACAAATTTGTAATAGGCAGGCTGCGGTTGCGATTGAATTGGAAATAAAACTTCCACTAAGACGCCTAGCGGCATATTCCCAGATGGATAACCGTTGGCAGCAACTGGTGATATCAACATCTCCCCAACACCAGTATCTACTAATGAAATACCTTGCTTGACGACCCCATTAACCCCAACAGCCGCAGGCGCACTTTGCCACAGTGGAATTAAAGAGCCTGCAGTAGCTGGATTTTGCTCTAACTTAACAAATGCAAAATTTTTAGTTAACTCACTAGACATCCCCAGATAAACACCCTGATTGGTTAGTAGCCATCCCTTTCTAACGGTGCTTAAAGGAACATTTTTTGCGTAAGTTAAGTTAGTAAAAGGGTTGTTGGCAGCCGCAGACACAACGCTTGCAGGCCAAGTAAATCCAGTTCCAGAATTAAATCCAATGCCCATAAAATGAATCCCTGTTGGAGAATGCTTTGGTGTGCAATCTCTTGCATGGTCAAGGCAGGTCTGCTCAGAAACTATAAGGACGTCAACCGAAGATTCGGCAACAACCTCGGTCGAGCTAGACATCAAGGAAACCTTGGTGCGCCAGACTTCACCGCTCCAGACAATGCCGCTGCTGCTGTATGTAACGCTACCAAGACCTTGAAGAGTATCCCCCGTGCCCCGAGTGAAATACTCTGGAGATACAACAGTACCAGTTGATCCAGTATCCATCCCAAAAGCCACAGCACTTGGATGATCGCCTATCTTGGCATATATGGTTGGAACTGCTGCGGTAGTAATTTGGCCGTCAGCATAAGGAAGGTATATGGTGTTTAGTCCATCATATAAACCGTTCCAGGGTGTAAGGGCCTGAGGATTTGAGCCACTACTCCCGTTACCACCACCTCCACCGCAGGATATCAAGGACGCTCCAAGAGCAATCGCACAGATCAATGTAAGTAAACGTTTTTTCATAAGAGGTAGATAGAGAATTTTTACTTCAACAACTCCAGCATTGAAGCCTCATCTATAACCGGTACACCTAACTCTTCAGCTTTCGTGAGCTTGCTGCCAGCATCGGTACCAGCAACAACATAGTCGGTTTTCTTAGAAACCGATCCCGCTACTTTAGCTCCCGCTTTTTCTAAGAGATCTTTTGCCTCATCTCTTGTCATCGTCGGGAATGTACCCGTCAGAACAAAAGTTTTACCTGCAACGGCAGCACTAATGACTTTTTCTTCTACGGCGAGCCGCATTCCAGAAGCCAAGAGTTGCTCGATCACTTCGCGGTTATGGGCTTCTTGCATAAAGCTAGTGATAGAGTCCGCAACAACAGGGCCTACATCTTTTACCGCAAGAAGATCTTCGAGATTTGCATCCATAAGAGCATGCATCGATTGGTAATGATTAGCCAAATCCTTGGCGGTAGTCTCACCCACGTGGCGAACACCTAAGGCAAAGATAAATCTCGCTAAGGTGGTGTTTCTGGATTGATTAATCGCCTGGATAAGATTATCAGCAGACTTCTCACCCATGCGCTCTAAGTTTGCGAGAGCCGTAAATCCCAGACGATAGAGGTCTGCAGGGGTTCTAACGAGGTTGCGATCTACGAGTTGATCCACAATTTTCTCGCCTAGACCTTCAATATCGAGTGCCCTTCTATGAGCAAAATGAATTAATGCCTGCTTACGCTGTGCGCCGCAGAAAAGTCCTCCGCTACAACGTGCCACTGCTTCATCTGCCAAGCGCTCGATATGTGAATCGCATACAGGGCAGCGGGTTGGCATTTGAAACTCTTGAGCATTAGCGGGGCGACGATCCTTGATGACTGAAACTACTTCTGGAATCACATCACCTGCTCTACGTACTGAAACGGTATCACCAATACGTACGTCTTTACGTTTAACTTCATCTTCATTATGCAAAGTAGCGTTAGTAACTGTGACGCCACCAACCTCTACCGGAGCTAGCCGCGCTACTGGTGTAATCGCACCTGTGCGCCCTACTTGCACATCAATGCCTAATACGGTTGTAAGCGCTTCCTGTGCTGGATACTTGTGTGCCAGAGCAAATCTAGGTGCTCTTGAAACAAAACCCAACTTAGCTTGTTCAGCAAATGAGTTCACTTTATAAACAACGCCATCAATGTCATACGGCAGTGAATCCCGCTTAGCGCCAATCTCGTTATAGAAGGCCAAGATCTCTTCTACCGAATGCAAAACCTTACGCTCAGAGCAAACTGGCAAGCCTAAGTCTGCATATGCGTTGAGCAATTCTTCATGGGTTTTTGGCAACCAAGACTGCGGCTCTAGGGCGCCCAAGCCATAAGCAAAGAAAGACAGTGGTCTTTTTGCGGTGATCTTCGAATCCAATTGACGAAGACTGCCAGCTGCAGCATTGCGGGGATTGGCGAATTCTTTTTCACCCAGCTCTGCAGCCTGTCGATTCATCTTCTCGAAGTCTTTGAGGTACATAAAGACTTCACCACGAACTTCTAAGACCTGAGGAATATTCTTTCCAGTGAGCTTGAGCGGAATAGCGCGAATCGTTTTGATATTGGCGGTGACATCTTCACCACTTGCGCCATCACCACGAGTAGCTGCTGTAACTAGTGAGCCATTTTCATAGCGAAGGGAGATTGCTAGGCCATCAAACTTGAGCTCACCAGCATAAGTCACATGATCTGTATGGAGCGCTTCACGGCAACGACGATCAAAAGCAATGAGTTCAGCATCTTCAAAGGCATTATTTAAAGAGAGCATGGGCACTGCATGGGTAACGGAATCAAACTCTTTTAGCGCTGTCCCACCTACGCGTTGGGATAAAGATTCTGGAGTGATCCACTCGGGATGAGCAGCCTCAATATCGAGCAATTCTCGATAGAGGCGATCATATTCAATATCGGGTAGCAGCGGATTATCAAGAACGTAATAAGCATGCTCTAAGCGAGCAAGCTCTGCCTGCAAGAATGCGTAACGCTCCGCTAAATTTATCGGACCAGTAGACGACAAAGTGATTTCCTAGCTAAATAGTCTGCTAGCTGTAGAAGATCCGGCAGGAATACCAGATTTCTCAAGATTGGCATAGAGAATATCGAGGTGCTGACGAATGCTGATGACTGCAGCTTCACTTAAATTAATGCCATTGTCATCAACCAAGCGACCATGAGCTGCTTGCGCAATCTCAACTCCCTCAGCCAGCATTCTTTCAAATGCACGCTCTTCTTGCGGGACCAAAGGAACTTCTAGCAATAGAGTGACTTGAGTAACGGACCTATTAGGATCCAAGTCGCTGCTATTGAACAGCACCAGACCCTTGCTTTGATATTCGTATTGACGGCCATTGCGAGCCAACTTGAAACCACGTTGACGCATCAGCGCATCGAAGTTACCCCAAGGACATGGCTCATCAAAAAGTACATTAATACTCAATTGAATATCACTCTCTGCTGCCATTACATCTAATTCTTTAGCGCTATCGAGCATGGTGCTCACACTAGGCATATCGATTTGTGAGCCCAAGGTCTCCGCAAGCGCCTGAGCGCGGGAGCAAAAATCAGATAACTCTAAAACGCCAATTGGGCCCTTACGGCTTGCCAACTGGATCGCGAGTTGTAATTCTGAATAAGAACCTTCAGCCTTAATTTCTTCCCAGTCTTCGGCTGCGTCAATATCAGCATTCAAACCTTCGCACATCCAGCGCGCAGTCGATTGAGCTTCTAGATCAGCCCAAGCATGAATTTCTTCCAGAATCTCTGCGCCACTGATAGCCTCGTCAAAGCGTAGGGTAATGACGCAATCAATACGAGGATCAATAGCAAACTTTTCTGGGGCGGAGATTGTTGTGATCGCCTCACCGAAACTAGGTTCAGCGCGTCCGGCATCACCATCAGCAAATCCCTGGCCAAAGCTAGGCTCACGTGCAAAACGATCATCCAAAGAATATTCGCTCAGCTCTTTCGCTTTACGACGTGCGCGCGAGTATTTGATATTGATGACAGCTACCGATATCAAGATCAGCAGCCCAATAACCGCCAATGCCAATTGCAAATCAGACAAACCCAACATCGTCATGATTTGTTCTACATACATTTAGGCGGCCTCTACCATTGAAACAGCAGAAGAAATGTCCACCGCAACAATGCGGGAAACGCCCTGCTCTTGCATCGTGACACCAATTAATTGATTGGCGATTTCCATGGTGATCTTGTTGTGTGAGATAAACAAAAACTGTGTCTTATCAGACATTTTGGCAACTAGATTTGCATAACGCAAGGTATTTGCATCGTCCAAAGGAGCGTCAACCTCATCAAGCAAGCAGAATGGGGCTGGGTTCAAGAGGAAGAGCGAGAACACCAAGGCAATTGCAGTCAATGCCTTTTCACCACCAGAGAGGAGGTAAATAGAGCTGTTCTTCTTGCCAGGAGGCTGAGCCATTACCTGCACTCCAGAATCCAAAATCTCTTCGCCAGTCATTACTAACTCAGCATGACCACCACCGAACAATTCTGGGAAGAGTTTGCCAAAGTGGGTATTGACCTGATCAAAAGTACCTTGCAAGAGATCGCGAGTTTCCGCATCAATCTTGGCAATCGCATCTGTCAAAGTCTGCATCGCTTCGTTCAGGTCAGCTGATTGAGCATCCAAGAACTGCTTACGCTCACGAGAACTTGATAACTCATCTAACGCAGCCATATTGACTGGACCTAGGGATGCAATCTCAGCACTCAAACGATTAACTTCGCTCTGCAATGCGCCAACCTTTAGATCTGCGCTGAAGTTTGCCTCGAGTGCCGTGAGATCAGCCTCTGCATCAGATAACAATGTGGCAAATTGCTCGAAGTTCAAACGCGCAGCTTGCTCACGCAATTGCAAGTCAACTACTTTGTCACGCATTGGCTGCAAACTACGCTCAACCTGCATACGTAACTCATCCGCTTCACGCAATTGATGCAATAAAGCATCTTGCTCGGTGCGCGCATTTGCTAAAGCAGCTTCGCGAGCACTGCGAGCTAACAATAAGCCCTGTAATTTATCTTGCGCCTCTTCATCACTCAGAGTCTCCAACTCTTGAGATGCGGAATCATGTTTATCCTGAATCTCCATAATCTGAGTGCGAGCAGTACTTTGATCACGCTGTAAATCAGCAATACGCTGCTGTAAGGAGCGTGTTGCAAAAGCTGCTTCTTGTGCAGCCATCTCAGCCGCACGGAGTGATTCACGTAAACGATCACGCTCTTCAGTAGATCGCTCTAATTTTTCTTGAGCTACTTGCAAGGCTTCTTGCAAGCCTTGTTTTGACTCTTCAGACTCATTTAACTCTGCAGCCGATTGCTCTTGAGTTTGGGTCATTTGCTCCATCTGCTGACGCAACTCGCTTAACTCACCCTGAATCTGCGCTGCACGCTGACTGTATTGCTCTTCAGCTTGAGTCAACTGCATTCGTTCTACTTCAAAACCATGCGCCTCTTGCACTGCATGTTCAGCATTCTCACGAGCCTGCTCAGCCGCTTGATGCGCTGCCTGGTAATTCGCTGCGCACTGGTCCAACTCACCCTTGAGTTCGCTTTGCATAAGTTGTTGAGCGCGCAATTGCTTCTCGAGACTTTCCATCTCTTGAGCACGGGCCAACATACCAGCTTGCTCAGAGTCAGCAGCATAAAGCTGTACGCCAACACGACTTACCAAGTGGCCTTGTTGAGTAACAAATGCACCACCAGCCGGTAATTTTTCACGTCGATGCAAAGCATCTTCAAGACTGCTCGCAATGTAAATATTGTCTAACCATTCTTGTAATACTGAAGTAAGTCTTGGCGCACCAGCACTTTGCACACGGCTTAGTAACGGCGTGAAGTCTGCCGGAGCAGAAGTGTGTGCTGGTGTAATTTCTTCAGTAAGCAAAATAGCTAAGCGACTTGGAGGCGCATCATTAGCTAAAGCCAATGTTTCTTGCACGCTCTTTGCCGTAACAGCAGCTAAACGCTCACGTAATACAGATTCCAAAGCAGCTTCCCAGCCACTCTCCACTTTGAGCTCTTGCCAGAGGCGTTTGCTCTCTTTAAGACCCTTACTCTCTAACCAAGGACCAATCTTGCCTTGCGCCTGAACGCTGGCCTGCAGGGCAGTCAACGCAGTGAGCTTGGCTTCGGTCTGTGCCAAATTCTGATTGGCTTCTTGTATTTTTTGCTGGGCAGCATTGCGCGCTTCGTCAGCCGCTGGCACACGTTGTTGAGTCTCGCCTGCGCGTTGCTTAGCTTCTTCAACTTTACGAGCAGCCATAGCCTGACGATCAATCGCCATTTGCAAAGCTTCAGCATCAGGACGACGCAAACCATCCAACTCAATAGTCAGTCGATTCTCGCGCCCTTTTAATTCATCCGATTGTGCTGAGATTGAACGCAGACGCTCACCCAAACTGGCGAGACGTTGTTCAATTGTCGCCAAAGAGTCACGCGCATTATTTAAATCACGTGAAGCATTTTGATAAGTCTCTTCGCGGCTTGGCATTTGCTCTTGCAAGCCATTTAAGTCAGCCAATAAGGTTTGCTCTTTTTCTGCAGCCAAAGATAATTCATGCTCGGTAGTGCGTTGCGCTTGCGCTGCATCCGTTTCTTGCACAGTCCAACGTTGTAATTGCGCTTGCAAGTCTTGGGTTTGCTGTTGCAAACGTTGACGCGCTTCTTGCACATAATGAATCTGCGCCTCAACCTGACTCACATCAGAGTTGGTTTGATACAAGTCACCTTGCGCTTGTGAAACCTTATCCTGCAATGCGTACTGCTGTGTACGCATGGTTTCAAGCTCAGCCTCGGCGTGACGTAGCTTAGCGGTCTGCTCTTCTAAGTTAACTTGTGTATCACGGATACCATTGGCATGACGCTCTTGCTCTTTACCAGCCTCAGTTTGACGTACAAACCACAACAGTTGTTGTTGTGATTTCATTTGCGTAGAAAGCTCGGCGTGCCGCTCAGCAACAGTCGCTTGTTTTTCTAAGCGGGTTAACTGTTGATCAAGTTCACGCAAGATGTCTTCAACACGCGTTAAATTTTCTACAGTATCTTCTAAGCGCGATGCAGTTTCTTTGCGACGCTCTTTATATTTAGAAACACCAGCAGCCTCTTCCAAGAACACACGCAACTCTTCTGGCTTTGCTTCCAAGATTCGGTTGATCGTGCCCTGACCAATAATGGCGTAACCTCTTGGACCCATACCGGTGCCCAAGAAAATATCTTGAATATCTTTACGACGAACCACTTGGTTATTCACGTAGTAGCTTGAATTTCCATCGCGAGTGAGAACGCGTTTGATACCCAATTCTGTAAATGCACTCCACTGACCTTGAGCACGTCCTTCAGTGTTATCAAAAATGAGTTCAACACTGGCGCGGCCAGATGGTTTACGCAAACCCGAGCCATTAAAAATAACGTCCTGCATAGATTCGCCACGCAATTCGCTGGCACGGGATTCGCCCAAAACCCAGCGGACGGCGTCAATAATGTTCGACTTTCCGCAACCGTTAGGACCCACAACGCCAATCAATTGGCCAGGCATTTCAAAATGGGTTGGGTCTACGAAAGACTTAAAGCCGGAAAGTTTGATGGATTTCAGTTGCACGGCGTACTTTGCAGGGAAAAAAGAGGTTCAAATAAAGGGGTAAAAATTAAAGCTAAAGTGGGAAGATGATAGCAAGCTTAACGGTCCTTAGACGCGTTTTTGCCCCATCTATATAATGATAAATCTACCCTCAGGGACAAAATCCCTTAACAATCTGATAGTTAACTAAAAAGCATGAGCCAATCACCACAAAACATCATTGAACAAGCCTGGGAAAACCGCGCAAACCTGTCTCCAGATAGCGCCCCTGGCGATGTCCGTAATGCCGTGAATGCGGTCTTAGAAGGCCTTAATGCCGGCACGATTCGCGTGGCTGAGCGCCGCGATGTCGGTAAGTGGGAGGTAAATCAATGGGTTAAGAAGGCTGTTTTGCTCTCTTTCCGCCTGGAAGACAATAAACCTATGAGCGCTGGGGGCTATACCCAGTTCTACGACAAGGTTCCTAGCAAGTTTGAAAACTACACTGCAGCTGACTTTGCTGCCGGTGGATTCCGCGTTGTACCCCCTGCCGTAGCCCGCCGTGGGTCATTTATTGGCAAAAACGCTGTTTTAATGCCTTCATACGTCAATATTGGCGCATATGTAGGCGAAGGCTCCATGGTAGATACCTGGGCAACAGTAGGTTCTTGCGCTCAGATCGGCAAAAACGTTCACCTTTCTGGCGGCGTTGGCATTGGCGGTGTATTGGAGCCAATCCAAGCTGGTCCGGTCATTATTGAAGATAACTGCTTCATCGGCGCCCGCTCTGAGGTGGTTGAAGGTGTCGTTATCGAAGAAAACGCTGTTTTGTCCATGGGCGTCTACATTGGCCAAAGCACCAAGATTTACGATCGCGAAACTGGTGAAGTTCACTATGGTCGCGTTCCAGCTGGATCAGTTGTTGTTCCAGGCTCACTCCCTTCTGCTTGTGGCAAGTACAGTCTCTACGCAGCGATCATTGTGAAGAAGGTTGATGCCCAAACTAGAGCTAAGACAGCGATTAACGAATTACTTCGCGACTAAGTTAAATACATGAGCGCCACACTTGAGCTCACCGAAGCTCTCATCTCCTGTCATTCCGTAACCCCGGCTGATGGTGGCTGCCAAGATTTAATCGCTAAGCGCCTACAAGCGATTGGCTTTCATACGGAGAGTGTGGTGAGTGGTCCTGAAAATTTTCAGGTAACCAACTTGTGGGCAATCAAAAAAGGTAAAGCAGGCGATCAAGGCAAGGTCTTAGTATTTGCTGGTCATACCGATGTGGTGCCCACAGGCCCACTAGAGAAATGGACAAACAATCCTTTTACACCAACCATTCGTGATGGCATGCTCTACGGTCGTGGCGCTGCGGATATGAAAACCTCACTCGCGGGCTTTGTAGTGGCGACGGAAGAATTTGTAACCGCACACCCAGATCACGAAGGCTCTATTGCATTCTTGATTACCAGTGATGAAGAAGGTCCTGCTAATGATGGCACAGTGATCATGTGCGACCGCCTGCAAAAACAAGGTCAGCGCTTGGATTACTGCGTGATCGGCGAACCAACTTCAGTCGATCAACTAGGCGACATGATTAAAAACGGTCGTCGTGGATCTCTGTCTGGCAAGCTCAAGGTAAAAGGTATTCAGGCGCATATCGCCTACCCTCACCTAGGCAAGAACCCAATTCATCTTTCTGCACCAGCAATTTCTGCATTAGTAGAAACCGAGTGGGATAAAGGTAATGAATATTTCCAGCCTACAAGCTTTCAGATTTCGAATGTACATGCTGGTACTGGCGCGAATAACGTCATCCCCGGTGAATTGACAATTGACTTTAACTTCCGCTTCTCTACCGAGAGCAATCCAGAACAGCTTCGCGAGCGTCTTGAGGAAATCCTCAAAAATGCTGGCCTCGACTTTGAGATTGACTGGGTATTGGGTGGTAGCCCATTCATTACAGGCGACGGCGCATTAGCGGGTGCACTCCGCACAGCTATCAAAGCAGAAACTAAGATTGATACAGAACTCTCCACCACCGGCGGTA
Organism: Polynucleobacter parvulilacunae; assembly: GCF_018881715.1. Lineage (GTDB taxonomy): Bacteria > Pseudomonadota > Gammaproteobacteria > Burkholderiales > Burkholderiaceae > Polynucleobacter > Polynucleobacter parvulilacunae. The sequence goes on along the minus strand of NZ_JACVPW010000001.1, from coordinate 998,191 downwards.
CGAGTGATGGCCGCTTCATCGCCAAGATCTGCAAAGAAGTTGTGGAGTTTGGGCCGCTTAATGCAACTAGCCATAAAATCGATGAGTGCGTGATCGTCAATGATGTAGTGCCACTCAAAAATATCTATCGCAAGACTCTCGAGCAGTTAATTGCCTAAGCACTTAGTTGCCTAGTCGCTTAATTGCGTGCCGCCCTTTTCTCAAAAGACCTCTTCCATCATGGACCCTGAGCCTCAGCAACAAATTACAGTTAACCAGTGCATCGATCAGATTGCACAAAAGCTTGACGCAGCTAATCTGCATTACGGTCATGGGGCAATTGATGCACAAAGCGAAGCCTTGTGGCTTGTCAGCAAACAACTTGATCTCAGCCCTACAGAAGCTCTTGATCACTTAGATGACACTATTTCAGCAGAGCTCCAACGACAAGCGGGAGTTGTTGCAGATATTAGAATCTCTACTCGCAAGCCACTTGCATACATCCTAGGTGAAGCTTGGCTCATGGGCGTGCCTTTTTTCTGCGGCGAGCAAAGCATTGTTCCTCGCTCTTGGATTGCAGAGCTTATTGTTGATGGCTCGCTAGAGCCTTGGCTACCAGCTGATGGCAAAGCACTGGATCTTTGTACCGGCAACGGCTCCTTAGCTATTCTCCTAGCTCTTTCATGTCCAGATATTCATGTGAGCGCTTGCGATATCAGCATGCCCGCACTGTCCGTAGCGGCACGCAACGTAGATCGTCATAGCCTGGACTCTCAAGTTGAGCTATTGAATGGCGATCTTTGGGATGCATTGCCAGAACCTAATGAAGATAACCTCTTTGATCTCATCATCTGCAACCCACCATATGTAAATGCCACTTCAATGAATGCATTACCAGCGGAATATCATGCTGAGCCAGAGCTTGCCTTGGCTGGTGGTGACGATGGCATGGATATCATTAGACGCATCATTGCTTCAGCGCCAGACTACCTATCCGAGCGTGGCGCTATCTTGCTTGAGATTGGCAATGAGTATGAGAACTTCAAGAAAGCCTTCCCGCAAATACCGGCTATCTGGATGGAAGTTTCTGCCGGCGAAGAGCAGGTCTTACTGATACAAGCTGAAGACTTGCGCTATGCAAGTTAAAACTTAACTAAGTTCTGCAGCAGCAGCAATGGCTTGATCGATACGTTCCACCGGAATTACTTTCAACCCTGGAATCTTGGTCTTGGGCATATTTGCCTTCGGAATGATTGCCACAGTAAAGCCCAACTTAGCCGCCTCTTTCAAGCGCTCTTGACCGCGCGGACAAGGACGAATTTCACCAGCCAAACCAACCTCACCAAAGACAATTAATTCTTTTGGCAGTGCACGATTACGAATTGAAGACTGTATGGCTAGCAAAACAGCTAAGTCAGCAGCAGGCTCAGAAATTTTGACACCACCAACGGCATTCAAGAAAACATCTTGATCAAAACAAGCGACGCCAGCATGGCGGTGCAAAACAGCCAAGAGCATTGCTAGACGCGCTTGCTCCAAACCAACTGCTAAGCGACGAGGATTCGGAACATGCGCTGTATCGACAAGCGCCTGGATTTCAACTAAGAGTGGTCTGCTGCCTTCTTGTGTAACCAGTACACAAGCACCTGGAACCATTTGCTCATGCTGCGATAAGAATATTGCGGAAGGATTAGTAACGCCACGAAGACCTTTCTCGGTCATCGCAAATACACCTAACTCATTGACTGCACCAAAGCGATTCTTAATGGAGCGCACTAGACGGAAAGAAGAATGGGTATCACCTTCAAAATACAAAACGGTATCGACGATATGCTCAAGCACTCGAGGACCAGCTAGATGACCATCTTTAGTAACGTGACCAACCATCAGCACACAGATCCCGCTGGATTTTGCAGCCCTAGTTAATTGCGCAGCGCATTCACGCACCTGAGCCACTGAGCCCGGAGCGGAACTCAATACTTCTGAATACAAAGTCTGGATCGAATCCACTACCAATACTTGTGGCTTGACGGTATCCATAATAGAAATGAGCTTTTCTAATTGGATCTCTGCTAGCACTTCAAGTTGCGGGGCATCCAATGCAATCCGTTTTGCACGTAATGCAATTTGCGCAGCAGACTCTTCACCGCTGCTATAGAGCACGTTCATGCCAGCAGCGCTCATCTCAGCCAAGGCCTGCAATAGCAATGTGGATTTACCAATACCGGGATCGCCGCCGAGCAACACAACACCACCCGGCACCAAGCCCCCACCGAGCACCCGATCAAACTCTTCAACACCCGTACTAAATCTAGGTAAATCCTCTGCAGTAATCGCAGATAACTTTTGTCTTGGTAGGGATTGCGCCAAGCCCTGGAAACGAGCATTGGAAGTGGTTTCAGGCAAACCCTCTTCTAAGGTATTCCAAGCCTGACAAGACGGGCACTGTCCCTGCCATTTAGCAGAAGTGCCGCCACAGGACTGGCAGATATAAACCGTTTTGACTTTAGCCAAGGATTGCCTAATTAAATATAAAAGTAAATTGGAGAAAAATTAATCGAGCTGTGTGCCCGCTTTGTTTTCTTGTGCACGCTTAGGAGCATCCTTACGACGCTGTTCTAAGTCAGCCGCTCTCGCTGCTGCATCTTTTTGCTTTTGTTCATACTCAGCTTGATTGGCGGCTCGTTCAGCCGCCTTCTCTGGGGACGCCCGCTCAGCAGCACGCTTAATGTCTTCTTGATTCTTGAGGCTTTCACGTAGTTTTCGCTGCACTTCATGCAAAGCCACCTCTTGCTCGCGAATAGGATCAATTTCTTTTCGATATTGGGCTCGCGCATCCTTAATGCAACTATTAACCCAATAGTTTTGGTAGCACTCAGAAGATGCCTTACCCCAGCGATACTTAGACCACTCGCGCTGAAGCTCTAACTCTTGCTCAATCCTATCTAATTGCTCAAGCTCAGCCTCTTCCGCGGGGGTAGCTAACGCAATCCCACTCAAGGAAGTGACAAACAAAAATATTGAAATGAATATCTTTGAGCGAAGAGAGAGACTATTTCTCAAATCTCGACCTTTGCACCCAATTCAACCAAGCGATTTGTAGGAATCTTGAAGAAGTCCGACTGACGTCCTGCATTTTGATACATCCAGCAGAATAATTTTTCACGCCACAAGGCCATCCCCGGAATCTCGGTAGAAACAATCGTGTCACGCGATAAGAAGAAGGAGGTATTCATCAAATCAAACTTTAGATCGGATGACTTCTCAATCAACTCAATAATCTGTCCCATATCTGGGGTTTCATTAAATCCATATACAGCACGAACCACATAAATACCATTACCTAGGTCGCGCAAAGTGATGCGCTCACTATCTTTTACGTAAGGCACGTCCCAAATACTGACCTTTAAGAAAAATACCCTCTCATGGAGTACATGGTTATGTTTTAGGTTATGCAGGAATGAGACCGGCAAATAATCTACGTGTGCCGTTAAGAATATGGCTGTGCCCTCTACGCGATGCGGAGGATGCAGCATCAATGAATCGATAAAACTCTTTAGCTCAATACCATTGTTCATGGCATTTTGACGCAGTATCTTGCGGCCTTGGAACCAAGTCATTAAGAACATGAAGCAAACAGCACCCAAAAGTAATGGGAACCATCCACCTTCCATGATCTTTAAAAGATTAGCCGTCAAGAAAGCCAAGTCCACAATCAAGAATGCGCTTATTACCAAGGTTACAAAGAGAGTATTCCAGCGCCACACCACACGCATGACGATTGCCGCCAAGAATGTAGTCACAATCATGGTGGTAGTAACCGCGATACCATAGGCAGCCGCCAGGTTTTCAGACTTTTTAAATGCTAAAACAACGGCGATAACGAGAACCAACAGCACCCAATTCACAAGCGGCATATAGATCTGGCCAATTTCTCTATCAGATGTATGGCGAATCTTCATACGCGGTACAAAGCCCAATAAAATTGCTTGGCTCGTCATTGAAAAAGCACCTGAGATCACTGCTTGAGAGGCAATAACCGTTGCAGCTGTAGCCAATATCACCAAGGGGAATACTAAGAATTCGGGCACCATCAAGAAGAATGGATTGGTGATGGTTTCAGGGTTGCTTAAGAACATTGCACCCTGACCGAAATAGTTCAAGAGCAAACAAGGCATCACAATAAAAAACCAGCCCATACGTATTGGCTTAAGTCCAAAGTGACCCATATCAGCATACAGAGCTTCAGCACCAGTCAACACCAAGAAGACTGCGCCCAAAACAATAAAGCCCTGCAAGGAATGTTCAATCAAGAATTGAATAGCAAATAGTGGATTAATCGCTGCAAAAATAGCAGGGTTCTGAATAACTTGATGCACGCCCATGAGCCCGATAGCAATAAACCAGACCATCATGATTGGGCCAAAGAGCTTTCCTACTAGATCGGTACCTGTCTTCTGAATAAAAAAGAGAATGACTAAAATAAAAATCGTAATTGGTATGACATAACGCGTTAAGTCACTTGATATCACCTCAAGACCCTCAACCGCAGATAAAACTGAAATCGCAGGGGTGATGATCGCGTCGCCGTAGAACATGCATGCGCCGAATACGCCGGCCATGATGATCAACAAGGAACGCTTTGAATTTGCAGGCGCTGTTCTTAATGCAAGCGCCATCAGAGCCAAAATACCGCCCTCGCCATGATTGTTTGCGCGCATCACAAACAAGACATACTTTAGTGACACCACAATCGCAAAAGCCCAAAACACCATTGAGATCACGCCATAAACTGCATCAGGAGAAAAGGGGATGCCATGCTCAGGGCTAAAACATTCTTTTAAAGCATATAGAGGGCTGGTACCAATGTCGCCAAAGACTACGCCGATAGCGGCAAACATCAGGGAGATAGAGGCACCCTTCTTATGCGGATGGTCCTCTCGAGAAATCTCTACGGGCCTTAGTAAGGATGACTCTGAAAATTCTGGATTGCTAACTGACATTAATAAGCCTTAACGTGATGTTGCGTGGCAATATGTTACTCCTTGCCGGTACTCATTAAAACGAGAATTTCTTCAATAAAACGCCTTATTTATGCGTTATTTGCACGAATACCTCGACAGAGACCCCCAAAAAATGGTAGAATTTAAGCTTCAGACGCGGGGTGGAGCAGTCTGGCAGCTCGTCGGGCTCATAACCCGAAGGTCGTAGGTTCAAATCCTGCCCCCGCAACCAAGAATTACGTACTAAGCCCTTAATCTTTAAGGGCTTTTTGCTTTTCTGGGCATTAAAAAAGCCCGATTTCTCGGGCTTTTTAGCTATTTCCGGGCGGGTTTAGTTCAAAACCCTATATCCACGACCACTCAAACACCTCTTTACAACAGCCTCTTGTGCTTGATTACCGGTAAAAGCACCACCAGCACCGCCAATCACGGCACCTGCACCAGCGGCCTGCACAATGCCCGTTTTATTCCCGCCAGTGACAAGGCCCAACAGGCCACCCACCACTGCTCCAGCACCAGCACCCTTAGCAGCAGTCTCACCCATGCCCGATTGTTGCTGGGCATAAGCCTGGCACTCACTTAAATCTTTTTCATATGCAGCCTCATTAACACCTTTCATATCCACGAGGGGGCGCACGTTCGCACCGGCGCAGCCAACTGTGATGGCAACAACTAGAGAACATAGAGTAAGTAGCTTATTCATTTGCAGAATCCTTTTCTTCAATTTCACATCAAACGATGCCATAGTCGTTTTATATCATGCCTCAAAAACTGTGTCGAAGACTTTGCATTATTTTTAAATAGCCAGGTCTGTGCGCCTGTTTGAGGAGTTTGATAAAACGGAATTCCAAGACCTCGATAACGTGCCGTCACATCTGGATGTGGATGGCCATAGCGATTACGATAGCCATTTTGGGCAAATGCCTGATTGGGCTCCAGCTGCTTTAGAAGCGCTAAGGAAGAGGATGTTTTGCTGCCATGATGTGGTGCCATAAAAATCAACTCCCTGGCGCCAATTTCTTGCAACATTTTTTCATCTAAGCGCTCAGTAATTTCAGCTTCACCCCGCCTCTCAACATCGCCTGTTAACCAAAGAGAGCTTTGCTGATTGCGCACCTCAAGTACGCAACTCATCTCGTTAGGTTTGCCAGGGTATTGATCGGTAAACACAGTTTCTTCATGGGGATGCCAAATTACAAATTCCACACCATCCCACTCCCAGCGTTGGCCAAAACGACATGGGATAGCAGGTATTTTCCTTGCTTGCAAATTCTGGAGCAGCGGATTGGCACTGGGTAATGAACCCATCATGGAATCAAACTGAATCTGTTTTAGCAAGCTTGCAGCACCGCCAATGTGATCGCCGTCACTATGACTAATCACCATGCGATCAATTCGATCGATTCCTCGTCCACGCAAATAGGGAAGAATCACTCGTTGCCCTGCATCATCTTTCTTGCCTTGAATGGGCCCCGTGTCATAGAGCAATCTTCTATTGGCAGTTTCAATAAGTACTGCAGTACCTTGTCCAATATCCAAAACAATCGCTCTAAATTCCCCTTGATTAAGAGGTGAATTGAATTGAGTTGGCAAAACAAATAAAGGCGCTGATAAGGTGATGGCAAGCAATCTCCACTTCCATGTTTCAGCAATATCACCAGGACGAATGGCATAAACAATTCCACATCCAGATATCACTAGCATCCACCACGCTGGTTGCCTTGACCAAATTACCGACCAACTCCAGCCCGCCATCCACTCCAGGATGGCAGCCAGATACTCCATGGATGCATGAGCTGGCAATAACAACCAACGGCCAATAAATTCAGGGAGCAAGGCACCAGCGATTGCGAGCGGCGTCACGATGTAACTCACAAGCGGAATAGCAAATGCATTAGCCAATGGCGAAACAATGGAGACTTGATAAAACCAAAATAAAGTAAACGGTAATAATGCCAATGTAACAACGGTTTGTACACGGCATGCCTCTCGCAAAGCATGGGACATGCGCTGCATCCAATGCACTTCCAGCTCTTTCCCATTGGGGATGCCTAATAAGCCAGAGGAGTCGCCCATGGCATAAAGGATGGCAGCCACTGCGCCAAAAGATAACCAAAAGCCTGGCGTATAAGGGGCCATTGGATCAATCACCAATACAAAAGCCAGGGCCCACCACCAAATATCAAAAGATCTTGGATTTCTGCCAGTCCACAAAGCAAATGCCACCACGCCAACCATATACATGGTTCTTTGTGCCGGAATCTGAAAACCCGCTAACCACGCATAAATAAATGCTGTCGCAAATCCCGATACCGCCGCCACCTTACTCACTGGCGCAATGAGGGGCCATGTTCGCCTACGCCAAATAAAAGCAGCTAATGAAGCACCAATACCTGCCAACATGGTTACATGTAGTCCCGATATTGAAATGAGATGTCCAATTCCTGTTGCATTAAATACTTGCCAGTCATCTTGATTAATCGCATTTTGATCCCCCATCACCAATGCAATCAATACGCCTACATATCTCGCATCCTCCGACAACATTGACCGTATCTTTTTACGTAAGTGCCAGCGCGAAAGCTCCATACGCAATTCAAACTCATCCCAAGCAATCTCTCTATCGACCAATAACTCACCCGATCGGACTGAACCACTAGCGCCAAAGTCTTGATGAAAAGACCAGCGCTCAAAATCAAACGTATAAGGGTTTAGAGAGCCATAGGGTCGCTTGAGCTTTGCCTTAAACCTCCAACGCTGACCAGGAATGACTTCGGGAATGTCTTGAGGATTTCTCCAGGCGGGCTGCCAACTTAAGTAAATACGCTTTGGAAAGCGATCAAGATTTTCTCTACCCGCGCTAGCACGATCCACCTCAAATGCAAACTTGGCACCAGAAGAATTGCTTTGGGGTAAAGCAGCAACCCTTCCCTCAAGCGTTACCTCTTTACCCTCCAAATCTTCGGCAAGAATATTTTCCAAGCGATTTTCGGCATAGCGCGCATTCCATGCAAAGCCCATCGTAAACAGCAAGCCAATGATTGCCAGTTTTTTAGCAATGCCATAGTTACGAGAAAAACAAATTGTGAATAAACACACTACAGCTGTAGCTATGCAGACATATAACCAATATTTGGGAACTTTCGGCAAAAAGAAAAGGAGCGATCCCCCGGCGATAAACGCCGCAATAGCTAAGCGCAATGAATTAAGGGGCTAGGTTGTGGCTAGGAATGTCTGCGCATAATGCAGACCAACGCGGCAATACTTGCATGGCATTGCGCCATACAGCAGCTGAAAACTCAGCATCACTAATGCCTCGCACTAAGGCAAGCTCCTTGACAACCCGAGGTAGAAAAGCAGGCTCATTAAAAGCGATGCCTTCTCCCCTGAGCCATGCTGGCGGGATATCCGGCGAATCTGTTTCGGTAACGATGCTATCGAGCGGCAACTCTTTAAGTAGCCTACGGATTTGCAGCGCACGCTCATAAGTCGCTGCACCACCAAAGCCTAACTTAAAACCAAGCTCGATAAATTGCTCTGCCTGCTGAAAGCTGCCATTAAAAGCATGCGCTATTCCACTGGGGATATTACGACGACGCAACGCTTTCAGAATAGCATCTTGCGATCTACGAACATGCAAGATTACGGGTAGCTGGTATTTCTGGGCCAAATCTAATTGCGCATTGAAAAAGTATTCTTGCCGCTGGGGATCTAAGTCTTCTACAAAATAATCTAGACCAATTTCACCAACACCAACAAAGCGAGAGTCAGAAAGTGAATCAATAATATGATTCTCCAGAATTTGGATGTCACCTTCTTGTACTTGATTGGTATATAGCGGATGTATTCCGAGGGTGTAGACCAGGCCAGGAATTTGCTGACTGTATTGATGAGATAGTGCTTTGACGGAAGCGCAGTCTGCCGCTTTTACAGCCGGCAACAGAATAGCCTTGACGTACTTATCTGAAGCTCTTTGGATAACTGCATCCAGCGAGCCTTCAAACTCAGGAGCATCTAGATGGCAATGGGTATCGATCCACATGGGATGTCCACTCATGCTGAAAATATCTTTAATACTCCACGCTCTAAATGCAAAATACGATCACAACGTTTAGCGCGAATTGGATCATGCGTCACGATCACAAAGGCGGTACCTTGATCACGAGCGATATCAAGCATTAAATCAAATACACCATCAGCAGTTTCAGTATCGAGGTTACCTGTTGGCTCATCCGCTAGAACGCAAGCTGGATTACCAACTAAGGCGCGGGCTACCGCAACACGCTGACGCTCTCCGCCAGAGAGCTCGCCAGGCGTATGTAATTCGCGTGCAGCTAGGCCAACTGCTTTGAGCATCTTGCTAGCCCGGTCCATAGACTCATCATTACTGAGGCCACGGATACGTAAAGGCAATGCTACATTTTCTGCGGCACTAAATTCATCCAAGAGGTGATGAAATTGATAAATAAAGCCAAGACTATGGTTGCGTAATTGATCCAATTTTTTGACTGGCAAGTCACTCAAATTAGAGCCAGCCAAAATGACTGAACCAGCGCTTGGACTATCTAGGCCGCCTAATAAATGAAGTAAGGTGCTCTTGCCGGATCCAGATGACCCAACAATAGCCACCTTTTCTGAGGGAGCTACATCCAAATCAATCGCTTTCAGAACCTCAACCGCAGTAGGTCCTTGACCATAAGTCTTAGCAAGGCCTCTGGCCTTAAGCACTAACTTATCTAAATTATTCGTATCTAAGTTATTCATAGCGCAAGGCCTCCGCTGGTTGCACCTTAGCGGCACGACGACTTGGATACAGCGTAGCTAATACTGAGAGGCCAAAAGCCATTAAACCTACTGTCAGCACGTCATTTGCCCTCACGTCGGATGGCAGCTCACTAATGAAATACACCTCACGTGGCAAAAACTGCACACGGAAGATCGCTTCAATCACTGGAACAATCACATCAATGTTGAGTGCAATCAATAAACCCAGCAGCACTCCAGCTAAAGAACCTAATAAACCAATTGCCAGCCCCTGAATTAAAAATATTCTCTGAATGAGTCCAGGGCTCGCACCCATTGTTCTCAGAATCGCTATGTCAGCCTGTTTCTCATTGACTGTCATCACTAAGGTAGAGACCAAGTTAAAAGCGGCCACCGCAATAATCAAAGTCAAAATGATGAACATCATTTTCTTTTCGGTCTGAACAGCTGCAAACCAATTGCGGTTAGATCTTGACCAATCAGTCACCCAAAGTGCCTGAGGAACAATTGCCGCTAACTCATTAGCAACCTCAGGGGCCCGCTGCATATCATCCACCTTGACACGTAGGCCAGACGGGTCACGCAAACGTAGTAAGGCTGCAGCATCTTTCCAATGCATGATGGCTAAAGAACTGTCGTATTCATAATGACCGCTATCGACAATGCCCACTACCTGAAGCGTACGCATACGCGGCATTGCACCCGCTGGCGTTAAGTCACTTTCAGGAACAATCAAGTTAATGCGATCGCCAACGTGTGCGCCAACAATCGCCGCAAGTTGTGCTCCTAGGGCAACACCAAAGCTTCCAGGCTTCAAGTCCTCAATACTTCCCGCAACAAATTGTTTAGGCAGATCGGAAACCCTGCCTTCCTCACTTGGCAAGATGCCCCGAATAGATACGCCACGCATCATGTTGTCGCGACTTAACAAACCTTGTGAACTCACCATTGGTGCTACACCAACGACGTGTGGTTGCTGCGCCACTTTCAGTGCCAGCGGCTCCCAATTTACCAACCCATCTGGAGAAATGATTTCCACATGAGAAAGGACGGACAACATGCGATCACGTACCTCCTTCTGAAAGCCATTCATGACAGAAAGCACCACAATTAGCGAGGCAACGCCTAAAGCGATGCCCGCAGTGGAAATACCAGAAATGAAGGAAAGAAAGCCATCGCGTTTACCTACCGTCTTGCGACGCTTAGATCGGGTGTAGCGCAGGCCAATTTCTAGCTCAATAGGAAGTCTCAACATACTCACAGTTTAGTGAATCGCACAGGCATGCGGGCGGAATACCCAAATGCCACCTAAAATCAGGGGAATGACTGTCAATTCCACCCCTTCTAGAGCTTTGCCGCGCCGCTTTACCCTGATGCTATCTGGGGAAGATGCCTTAGATGAGCTTGAAACCAGAGATAGTCCTCAGCAAGGGCTTCCTCATGAACGTTTTCTGCTGGGAGAAAAGGCGCCGCTTGCCCCCGTCTTACTTCTGGGGCAATCCAATCTAGCAGTCAACCCAAATGAAATAATTGCCTGCCTACAGCCAGTTCATCTGCATGCCACACGTGATCACCTCATTTTGATGGGGCAAAGTCAGATTGATCTGACGGAAAAAGAGTCATCCGAACTTCTTAGCGCAGCCCTTCCTTTTATCGAAGAAGATTTTCAGAGTGTTGTTTTATTTCAGAATCAACACTATTGGTTTATTCCTGCAGGACCTTTTGCGAGCTTAGAAAGTTACAGCGTTGATCAAGCCCATGGTCGTAATATTGACTGGTGGATGCCACGCGATTCTAAAGAAGAAGGTATCGCCAAACGATGGCGCAAACTTCAAAATGAAATCCAAATGCTTTGGCACATTGGTCCCGTCAATGAAGAACGCGAGCAGCGTGGAATGCCCAGCATTAACTCGATCTGGATTAGCGGCATTGGCAAACTCAATGATGTTCAAGCTCCTGATGCACTGAAGAAATCGCAGCGCTTAATTAGTCAGAACCCCTTAATTGCTGGGCTGGCAAGGCTACTAGGAATTGCTCATCAAGCCGCCTTAGATGAGAAAGATCTAGCTGGCGCTTTTGCTTGGCTTGATCAAGCACAAAATATTTGGCCACAATTAAGCGCAGCCCTGTTTGATAAACAGTTAGATGAAGTAGTCATCATCGATTTTCCAAAAGGTAAAGTGCGCGAGCGAATATTTACCGCTAAAGACCTTTCCAAGAAATCTTGGGCCTTCTGGAAAAAAGCAGAGCCGCTAACTTGGAAAGCAATTACTCAAGCATGAGTTTCCTATGAGTCTATTCTCTCAACGCCCCTTTTCGGAACGCACTTCCACCTGGCTAGCGCAGAGTGGTTTACATCCATTGCTAGCTCGACTCTATGCCGCAAGGGGCCTGCAATCTCCTGAAGAACTCTCGCTTGATTTAAAGCAACTACTTTCACCTGTTGAGCTCAAGAATTGCATTAGTACTGCCTCTTTACTTGCCGACATCCTTGAGAAAAAAGAGCCGATGCTCATCGTTGCGGACTACGACTGCGATGGTGCGACTGCCTGCGCCGTTGGCGTACGGGGCTTACGCATGCTGGGCGGGCCTGAGACCCCAATTCAGTTTCTAGTTCCAAACCGCTTCACGATGGGCTATGGTCTGACGCCAGAGGTAGTGGAGCTAGCTGCACAACAAAACCCCAAGCCGAAATACCTCATTACCGTAGATAACGGCATTGCTAGTGAAGCTGGTGTTGATCGCGCCCGTGAGTTAGGAATGGAAGTCATTGTGACCGACCATCACCTGCCCGGAGATAACTTACCCAAGGCTTTAGCAATTGTTAACCCCAATCAACCGGGTTGCAGCTTTACCAGTAAAGCACTTGCTGGCGTTGGTGTGATGTTTTATATGCTCGTTGCATTGCGTGCTGAACTTCGTAAGCGTGGGAAGTTCACTAATGAGACTCAGCCTAAGGTAGAAAATCTTCTCGACCTCGTTGCTTTAGGAACAGTTGCGGACGTTGCTCAACTCGATCGCAATAATCGCGTATTAGTTTCCAATGGTTTAAAACGCATTCGCGCAGGTATCTCACAGCCCGGCATTCAAGCGCTGTTTCAGGCGGCAACCCGAGATCCACGCAAGGCCAATACATTTGACTTAGGTTTTGCAATTGGCCCCAGACTCAATGCTGCTGGGCGTCTAGCGGATATGACCTTAGGCATTCGCCTCCTCCTTACCGATAACACTGATGAAGCGATCAATCTCGCGCATGAGCTCGATCGCATTAATCGTGAGCGTCGAGTAATTGAAACGGGTATGCAAGAAACCGCCCTCTCTCATCTTGCTGAAGATCAATTAGCGGGCACTATGGCAGAGCGCACCAGTATTTGCTTATGGAATCCAGAGTGGCATCAAGGAGTCGTCGGTATTGTTGCTTCACGCTTAAAGGAACGTTTTAATCGCCCCGCAATTGTGTTTGCGCCTGCCGATGGCAGCACGGGCGAAGAATTGCGAGGCTCTGGTCGTTCGCTTACTGGCTTTCATTTAAGAGATGCATTAGACCTTGTTTCAAAGCGCGAGCCTGGACTCATTTTGAAGTTTGGTGGTCATGCAATGGCTGCGGGTTTAACAATTCGAAAGAGCGACTTTGAAAAGTTTGATGCCTGCTTTCAGGAAGTAGCGAGCAGTCTACTCACAAATGAATTACTTGAACGTCGCCATGCTCACGACGGCGCATTGGAGCTTTCTGAATTTACCCCTGAAATTGGTGACTTACTAGCCGAAGAAATCTGGGGCCAAGGCTTCCCTCAGCCGGTTTTCTATGGGGAATTTGAGATTGCCCAGCAAAGCCTCATGAAAGAAAAGCATTTGCGTCTCATGGTCCGCCCGATCGGCGACTCTGAGCTCAAAACAAGCAATAAACCAATCACCGCTGTTTGGTTTAACCGCACACAAAGCCTGCCCGCCAAAGCCAGGCTGGCCTACCGCCTTGTGACTGACCGCTACCAAGGTCAAGCCCGCGTGCAGCTAATGATTGAAGCCCATGATGAGGGTCCTGGCAACTGAGCAGCGCCCAAGGGTTCGGGACAATAACCCCCTTATAATTAGGGGATGGAAGCTGAACAACTAAACACTATTTCAAATACCTTGTCCGACCTGCTCACTCGTGAGCAAGCTCTTCGGGGGTATCTTTGACTTCGAAGTAAAGTCACGTCGCCTTACTGAAGTTAATTCAATTCTGGAAGATCCCACGATTTGGGATGATCAAAAGAAAGCACAAGCACTCGGCAAAGAAAAGAAATTGCTCGATGGCGTAGTTGCCACTCTTACTGATCTCAATGCCAACATTACTAGCGCTCTTGAGCTGTTTGACATGGCTAAAGAAGAAAGCGATTTTGAAACAATCGCTGCTATCGAGCAGGATGTTGAGAACTACAGCAAGATTGTTGGCGACCTCGAGTTCCGCCGCATGTTCCACAATGAGATGGACTCTTGCAATTGCTTTATTGATATTCAAGCAGGCGCTGGTGGTACTGAAGCCTGCGACTGGGCCAGCATGCTCTATCGTCAATACCTCAAGTATTGCGAACGCAAAGGCTATAAAACTGAAATTCTTGAAGAATCTGATGGTGACGTTGCTGGCATTAAGAGTGCAACCATTAAAGTGGATGGTGAATATGCTTACGGCCACCTCCGCTCAGAAACTGGTGTGCACCGCTTAGTACGTAAATCACCTTTTGACTCTTCAAATGGACGCCATACTTCATTTGCCTCTATCTACGTCTACCCAGAGATTGATGACTCAATTGAGATCGACGTTAATCCCGCTGATATCCGCACTGACACCTACCGCGCCTCTGGTGCGGGTGGTCAGCACATTAACAAAACCGACTCTGCAGTTCGTTTAACCCACATCCCCACTGGGATTGTGGTGCAGTGTCAGAATGACCGTAGTCAACACCGTAACCGCGCTGAAGCGATGAGCATGCTTAAGTCACGTCTCTACGAACACGAGATGCAAAAGCGTCGCGCTGAGCAGGACAAACTAGAAGCCAGCAAGACTGATGTGGGCTGGGGTCATCAAATCCGCTCCTATGTATTGGATCAAAGCCGTATTAAAGATTTACGCACTAACGTTGAGATTTCGAATACCCAAAAAGTATTGGATGGCGATCTCGATGCCTTTATTGAAGCTAGCCTGAAACAAGGCGTGTAATAACCTCACACCCATTACTGCACCACAATAGATATGAACGATAAAACCAATTTAGACACAGCCCCAGCTACTGAAGTAGTTGATGAGAATCACATCATTGCAGAGCGCCGTGAAAAACTTGCCAAGCTTCGTGCTGGCGGAGTCGCATTCCCAAATGATTTTGTGCCAACACATTTGGCAGCAGATTTACATGCTCACTATGACAGTCTTACTAAAGAAGAATTAGCCGCCAAGAAAGTTCACGTCAAAGTAGCTGGACGTATGGTACTTAAGCGTGTGATGGGTAAAGCAAGCTTCGCAACCATTCAAGACCGTAGTGGCCAGATTCAGTTCTACATCAATGACGAACTTAGCGGTGCTGATGTGCATGGCGCCTTTAAGCATTGGGATATGGGTGACTTTATCTCTGCTGAAGGTAACCTGTTCAAGACCAATAAAGGCGAGCTGTCTGTTGAATGCAGCAACTTGCGCCTCCTTAGTAAGTCATTGCGCCCATTGCCAGATAAGTTCCACGGTCTATCAGACTTAGAGACTAAGTATCGTCAGCGCTATGTGGACCTCATTGTTAATCCAGAAAGTCGCAATACCTTCAAGGCACGTAGTAATGCAATCGCATCCTTACGTCGCCATATGTTGGATGCCGACTTCATGGAAGTGGAAACACCGATGCTCCATCCGATTCCTGGTGGCGCAGCAGCCAAGCCATTTATTACCCATCACAATGCACTCGACATGCAAATGTTCCTGCGTATTGCTCCTGAGCTCTATCTCAAACGTTTAGTGGTTGGCGGTTTTGAGCGTGTCTTTGAAATCAATCGCAACTTCCGCAACGAAGGTGTAAGCCCACGTCATAATCCAGAATTCACAATGATGGAGTTCTATGCGGCATATACCGACTACCGTTGGTTAATGGATTTCACAGAAGGCTTGATTCGTGCGGCAGCTATTGATGCCCAAGGTACTGCGGTATTGACACATCAAGGTCGCGAACTCGATCTGAGCAAACCATTCCAGCGTTTGACTATTACAGAGGCAATCCTCAAGTACTGCGGTCAGTCAGGCAAGAGCTATGAAGCCGCTCAATTGGATGACATCAACTTCATTCGCACTGAATTGAAAAAGGGTGGCGAAAATCCAGATACCCCAACCTTGAAGAATGCGGGCATTGGCGCACTCCAACTCGCCCTATTTGAATTGGTTGCTGAAGAACATCTGTGGGAGCCAACTTACATCATTGATTACCCAATCGAAGTCAGCCCACTCGCTAGAGAGTCCGATACCCGCCCCGGCATTACTGAGCGTTTTGAGCTCTTTATCACCGGTCGCGAAATCGCTAATGGTTTCTCAGAGTTAAACGATGCAGAAGATCAAGCAAATCGCTTCCGCAAGCAAGTAGAGCAAAAAGAAGCAGGCGACGAAGAAGCGATGTACTTTGACCATGACTTCATCCGCGCCCTCGAGTACGGCATGCCTCCAACTGGCGGCTGCGGCATTGGTATCGATCGCTTAGTAATGCTACTTACTGATGCACCCAACATTCGTGATGTGATTCTCTTTCCGCATTTGCGTCGCGAAGAAGAGTAAGCATTCTCGAAATAATAAAAGGCACCCTAGGGTGCCTTTTTTATTGCCAACCTATTTAAAAGCAGCTGTGCTTATAACGGCGCTTATGCTGGCAAACCTTTTTCATCGAACACGCCCTCGAATAAGGCAGAGCTCAAGTAACGCTCAGCAGTATCAGGTAGAACCACCACGATGGTTTTTCCAGCGTACTCAGGCTTCTTAGCCAGACGTACCGCTACTGCAGCAGCTGCACCACAGGAAATGCCCACCAAAATACCCTCTTCCTTGGCAATACGGCGGGCAAACTCAATTGCTTCTTCGTTACTGACTTGCTCCACCTTATCCACCACCGATAAATCGAGGTTATCTGGAATAAACCCAGCGCCAATACCTTGAATCTTATGTGGGGCAGGTTTAATTTCTTCGCCATTTAACTTCTGTGTAATCACAGGACTAGTAGTTGGCTCAACTGCAACCACTTCAATATTCTTTTTCTTAACGTTCTTAATGTAACGAGCAACACCAGAGATTGTTCCACCAGTTCCTACGCCGGCAACAAACACATCAATCTTGCCATCGGTGTCTTCCCAAATTTCTGGACCAGTAGTTTTCTCATGAATCGCCGGATTGGATGGATTACTAAATTGCTGAAGCAAAACATATTTAGAGTCAGATTCAGCTATCTCTTTCGCTTTAGCAACTGCGCCATTCATACCCTTAGGACCTTCGGTCAACACAATCTTGGCGCCCAAAGCCGTGAGTAACTTACGACGCTCCATACTCATAGTCTCCGGCATGGTGAGCGTCAGCGGGATACCACGAGCTGCCGCCACGAAGGCCAAAGCAATACCGGTATTACCACTAGTAGGCTCAACAAGCTCTTTACCAGGACCTAAGAGCCCTTTTTCTTGAGCGTCATTAATCATCGCAACGCCAATACGGCACTTAACCGAATAAGCAGGATTGCGGCCTTCAATCTTGGCCAGAACGGTCGCCTTTGCACCGTCGGTTGCACGGTTAAGACGCACCAATGGTGTCTTACCAATGGTTAGTGAGTTATCAGCAAAGTAAGTCATCAATATTCCTTAGTGCAAAAAATGGGTTTGATAGAGATCTTATGGGTTAAGGCGGGACTTGTAAAAGGTGTAATTGTTATTTACTAACAATCTAAGCTTCTATGGATTAGGGCTTCCTAATTAAAGTTACCAACAATACTAGTATGAGCGCTACAAACCATAACAAGGACCATTCCGGAACTTGCAGACCCAAAATAGCTGGGAGCTTTGCAGAACATAAGCCATCTGCCTTAAATAACCAAGGTAGGTTTTGTACAAATTGAAACTGATTAATCCTGGTTTCTAAAGGGTCTATTCCACAAGATCCACTTGGATGAGATAAAAGCCAAACATGATGCCCGGCTACTGCCACCCCATATCCAGCAGCCAATATTGCCAGACCATGAAACCACTTTCTCAACGGAGGAATGCCGGCAGCTAAAAGACATGAAATAGCGACACCTAAATAACCCACTCTTTGCAAAACACAGAGTGGGCATGGCAAAAAACTGACCCCCTGATACCCTACCTGCTGTAGAACAACAGCAAACGCCACCAAGCCAAAGCTTAGAAGCGATAAAAGTAAGTAATGGCTTTTTTTCATATCTAGATGATAGCTAATAGGCATAACTGAGCTAGTAAGTCGCTTCTTTATTACTAAAAGTCTGATCTATATCACTACAGAGTCCTATTTTTTGAGGGATTAGCCTCAATTTAGCGCCCTAAGAATGGGATAATCACCCTTTTGCTATCACCTAATTAATACGCTTTTATGGCCGCATACAACACTGAAACAGTCCTCACCGTTCACCACTGGAACGACACACTATTTAGCTTTACTACTACTCGCAACAAAGGCTTACGCTTTCGTAGCGGTCACTTCTTGATGATTGGTCTTGAAGTTGAAGGCAAGCCATTGGTTCGTGCTTATAGCGTTGCTAGCCCAAACTATGAAGAGCATCTCGAGTTTTTAAGCATCAAGGTTCAAGACGGTCCTTTAACTTCACGCCTGCAGAAGATTCAGGTTGGCGATCCGATTCTCGTCAGCGAGAAGTCTGTTGGCACCCTGGTGTTGGATGACTTAAATCCAGGTAAGCATCTTTACTTGTTTAGTACCGGTACTGGCCTAGCCCCCTTTATGAGCATCATTCGTGATCCAGAGACTTATGAAAAGTTCGAGAAGGTTGTGTTGATTCATGGAGTGCGTCTAGTAAGCGAGTTAGCTTATGCAGATTACATTCGTGATGAACTCACTCAAGATGAATTCTTGGGCGAGCTCATTCGTGAAAAACTCATCTATTACCCAACAGTGACACGTGAGGCTTTCAAGCACACCGGCCGCCTCACTACTGCGATTGAATCTGGTCAACTCTTTAAAGATATTGGCTTGCCACCGCTTGATCCATCAGTGGATCGCGCCATGATTTGCGGTAGCCCTTCTATGCTCAAAGAAACCTCTGAGATGCTTGATGCCAAAGGCTTCAAAGTCTCACCAAGCCTTGGTCAAATGGGTGACTACGTCTTTGAACGCGCTTTCGTTGAAAAATAATCAGTTTAGATCTATATACCTAAAAGTC
Organism: Polynucleobacter parvulilacunae; assembly: GCF_018881715.1. Lineage (GTDB taxonomy): Bacteria > Pseudomonadota > Gammaproteobacteria > Burkholderiales > Burkholderiaceae > Polynucleobacter > Polynucleobacter parvulilacunae. The sequence goes on along the minus strand of NZ_JACVPW010000001.1, from coordinate 979,050 downwards.
ATTTAGATATCGCTATATATTCCTTGTGGATATATAGGCGGCTTGGTAAATTCTCCTTAACGAGATATTTACCAAGGAATTTTGATGTCCCCCGTTCGAGAGCATTACAACCCTGTAATCACCCAATTATTGCGTGAGCATGACCGACTCCCCCACGAAAAAGTCGCAGAACGCAAAAGCTTTCAGCGTCAAATTCTATTCCTCATGAACGCCATCAAACTCGAAGAGTTTGAGCAGTCATTCGCCTAATTAGGGATATAGATCATGTTGCAATTTTTTCAAGACTCCTCCCAATTTATTATTTCTGGCGCCTTAGTGGGTTTGCTGGTTGGAATGACAGGTGTTGGCGGAGGATCGTTGATGACTCCTTTGTTAACAATTATTTTTGGCGTCGCTCCAACAACGGCGGTCGGAACTGATTTGGCATTTGCCGCTATTACAAAAGGCTTTGGTACTGCAGCACACCGCCTACATGGGAACGTACGCTGGGATATCGTCAAATTACTTTGCATTGGCAGTATTACTACTGCCATTATTTCTATCTTGGCGCTAAAGATCATTGGCCCCGTTTCAAAAAACTTTAATCACTTTATTAGCATCTCCATTGGCGTTTCCGTTCTATTAACTGCTGTTTCGTTACTGTTTAGAGCAAAGATCTTGAAATGGGTTCAAGCAAACCCAAATTTTTTACCCAGCGGCTCAAACTTAAAAGCAGCAACCATTGTTGTAGGCGCTGTAATTGGCGTTCTAGTAACAGTATCCTCAATCGGTGCAGGTGCAATTGGCGCAACCTTGATATTGATTCTGTATCCACATCTAAAACCTGCAGAAGTGGCCGGTACCGATATTGCCTATGCCGTTCCTCTTACTGCTCTTGCTGGAATAGGGCATTGGTGGCTTGGTAATGTTCACTTTGACTTGCTATTTGGCCTCTTGCTGGGATCCGTTCCCGCCATCTGGCTGGGCGCAAGACTCTCAAGCACTCTTTCAGAGCGAACAACTAGAAATACCCTTGCCGTAACCCTATTTTTGGTTGGAATCAAGTTAGTTTCATCATGATTACTCCAGAATTTTGGTCCATTCCATTAAGCACCCTTACTCCTGCGGAGCTTGCCGAAAAGTCTACCCTTTTAAAGCAGCGTTTAGCCAATATTTCCAGGCGTTTTGCTGATGTCCGCTTTGCAACCAGCCTCGCTGCAGAAGACATGGTGATTACCGATGCTATTGCTAAGGCTGGCGCCAAGATTAAGTTATTTACATTGGCTACCGGTCGCTTACACCAAGAGACTGTAGATATGGTGAAGACTACTGAAGATCGCTATAGCGTTTCGATTGAAAAGATCTACCCTCAAGAAGGCGATGTTCAAGCTTTTATTGAGCAATATGGCATGAATGGTTTTTACGATGGTGAAGAGCCCAAGAAGGCTTGTTGTGGCGCGCGCAAGATTAAACCGCTTAATGCCGCATTACTTGGCGCGGATGCATGGCTCACCGGCCAGCGTCGAGAACAATCTACTACACGTACCGAACTCAATTTAGAAGAGTTGGATGATGCAAGAGGTATCGCCAAATTCAACCCCCTGTTCGATTGGACTGAAGCTGATATCTGGGCTTATATCAAACAAGAAAACGTTCCTATTCATCCTCTGCACCTTAAGGGCTACCCCAGCATTGGCTGTGAGCCCTGCACCCGTCAGGTGAAGAAGGGTGAGGACATTCGCGCTGGTCGCTGGTGGTGGTTGCAAAGCGATAGCAAAGAATGTGGCTTACACGTAAATAAATAATTCGAATTCAATATCAAAACTTAGTAGAAATAACTTACAGAATGTCAGAACAAAAATTACTTGATGATCACTTAGATTGGCTTGAAGCCGAATCGATCTACATCATTCGTGAAGTGGTAGCCCAGTGCTCTAACCCGGCCATGCTGTTTTCTGGCGGCAAAGACTCCATTGTGATGTACCATTTAGCGCGCAAGGCATTTCAATTTGGCGATCGCCCGGTGAAATTGCCTTTCCCAATTTTGCATATTGATACAGGCCACAACTACCCAGAAGTAATCGCCTATCGCGATGCTGTTGTAGAGAAAACTGGTGTGAAGTTGATTGTGGGTCACGTTGAAGACTCTATTAAAAAGGGGACTGTGCGTTTACGCAAGGAAACGGATTCACGCAATGCTGCTCAAGCGGTAACCCTTTTAGAAGCCATCGCAGAACATGAATTTGATGCTCTGATGGGTGGTGCACGTCGCGATGAAGAAAAAGCCCGCGCTAAAGAGCGCATCTTCTCCTTCCGTGATGAATTCGGTCAATGGGATCCTAAGGCTCAGCGCCCTGAGCTCTGGAACCTCTATAACGCCCGTATCGCCAAAGGCGAGAACATGCGCGTGTTTCCTATTTCGAACTGGACTGAACTGGATATCTGGCAATACATCTCTCGCGAGAAATTAGAACTTCCAAGCATCTACTACACACACCAGCGTGAAGTAGTGAAGAAAAATAATTTATTAGTTCCGGTAACTGACGTAACGCCAAAAGCAGCTGGTGACATCAGTGAAATCCTAAATGTACGCTTCCGTACCGTAGGCGATATCAGCTGCACCTGCCCTGTATTGAGTACTGCAGCCACTCCTTTAGAGATCATTGCCGAAACCGCGATTACTGAAATCACTGAGCGTGGCGCAACTCGCATGGACGATCAAACCAATGAGGCCTCCATGGAGCGCCGCAAGAAAGAAGGTTACTTCTGATGACTATCAATCAAAATCAAAACGTTGTTCGCTTTATCACTGCAGGTAGCGTAGATGACGGCAAGAGCACTTTAATTGGACGTTTACTCTATGACACCAAATCCATTTTGGTGGACCAATTGGAGTCACTCTCCAAAACGAAACATGCACGTGTCACCTCATCTGATGCAGGCGTTGATTTGGCACTCCTCACCGATGGCTTAGAAGCTGAACGTGAGCAAGGTATCACCATCGATGTAGCCTATCGCTATTTCTCTACACCGAAGCGTAAGTTCATCGTTGCTGACGCTCCAGGTCACGAGCAATACACACGCAACTTAGTAACTGGTGCATCTCAATCAGATGTTGCAGTCATTTTGGTTGATGCAACACGCGTTGATCTCAATACCACTCCAGCTACTTTATTGGCACAGACTAAACGTCATGCGGCGATTGTGCATTTATTAGGTCTTCGTCATGTGGTATTTGCTGTTAATAAGATGGACTTATACGAGTTTGACGAGAAAGTCTTTAACACCATCAAGATTGCCATTGAAGATCTAACTCAAAAAATTGGGTTACCAAAGCCAACCTTGATTCCAATCTCCGCATTACTTGGTGCCAACGTCGTTACTGCCAGCAAAAATACACCCTGGTACAAGGGCCCCACTCTTTTAGAGTGGCTTGAGAGTTTAGATACCAGCCCCGAATCCGAAAAGCTAGCGCTCCGCTTCCCAGTGCAGTACGTTGCACGTCAAGATGGCAGTGCTTCCGATGACTTCCGTGGCTATCTCGGTGAAATAGAGTCTGGCAGCATCTGCAAGGGTCAAAAGATTAAAGTTCTGCCAAGCGGGTCTGAGGCAACTGTTACCGAGATTTATTTAGGCAATCGCTCAAGCGACAAGCAAACCAATGGAAACAATGCGGTGGAATCTGCTGAAACGGGTCAAGCGGTAGCTATTCAATTATCTGAAGATATTGATGTATCACGCGGCTCTTTATTTATTAGCGCTGAAGATAGTCATCCACCAGTATTGAGCAAGCAACTTTCTGCTGATTTATGCTGGTTAGATAGCGAACCACTCTCATTGAGTCGTAAATATGCTTTACGACACACCACCAATACCGTTGGTGCAAAAGTGAAGAACATTCAACAAGTTTTAGATGTTCAAACCTTGTCTCAAGCTAGTGATGTGCATGCACTTTCCACCAATGAGATTGGCCGTGTTGATTTCATCCTACAAAAGCCAATTGTTGCAGACTTGTTTGATCAATCCCAGCGTACTGGTGCCTTTATCTTGATCGATGAAGCTACCAATCACACAGTGGCAGCCGGAATGATTCGTGAGGCCATAGCGCAGTAATTGCTAAATCCACATCAAGGAACAAAGAGCCTCGCGATGCGGGGCCTTTTCATTTACCAAAAAGAAAAGCCACCCCGAAGGATGGCTAAAAAGATTTTTTTGGAGGTACTACCTAAAGAATGAACTACGAATTCATATTAATCCTCTAGAAACCTCTGCCTTGTGTCATTTGCATGATTGCAGGCATTAATGCTTCATTTTGGTGCGTTAATGGTTCTCTTTGGCATGATTGATTGAGTATTTGGGGATTTCAATCACTAGATCCTGCTTTGCCACAATAGCCTGGCAAGACAAACGAGACTGAGGATTTAGCCCCCATGCACGATCCAACATATCTTCCTCATTCTCATCAGGAGGATTCAAACTCTGAAAGCCCTCTTTCACAATCACGTGGCAGGTAGTACAAGCACACACCATATCGCAAGCATGTTCAATTGGAATGTCATTCTCTAATAAAGCCTCACAAATCGACGTGCCCGGAGCAACCTCAACCACTGCGCCTTCAGGACAATACTCACTATGCGGTAGTACGACGATTTGAGTCATGATTCTTTTCTATTGGGTTCAGTTTGAATTTTTTGAATTCGTTCTTGGGTTATATATTTTTAAATCTCAGCAACATTCTTGCCAGATAAAGCCTTCTGAATACTAGCGTTCATCCGTTTTTGCGCAAAGTCATCGGTTGCTTTAGCTGCATGATCCACTGCTTTACGAACCACCGCACTATCTACTTCATCATTTAAGATCTTTTGAAGCGTTGCCATCTCTTGATCAATGACCTTCTGCTCATCTGCACTCAATAAAGCACGATCGCTAGTAAGCGCGGTCTGCACCGCATCTAGAAGGCGTTGTGCATTAACCTGCTCTTCACGCAATGATCTAGAAAGTAAATCCTCTTTGGCAGAGGCAAAACCATCTTGTAGCATGCGAGTGATTTCAGCATCAGTAAGACCATAAGAAGGCTTGATATCAATCGAGGCTTTTACGCCGGAGCCTTGCTCGGTTGCGCTTACTGAGAGCAATCCATCGGCATCCACCTGGAAGGTCACTCGAATACGCGCAGCACCTGCGGCCATCGCCGGAATACCGCGCAGCTCAAACTTACCTAAAGACCGACAGTCTTGAGCCAACTCACGCTCACCCTGTACAACTTGAATTGCTAGTGCAGTCTGACCATCTTTAAAGGTCGTGAAATCCTGCGCTCTAGCGACTGGAATCGGTGTATTGCGTGGAATGATTTTTTCTACTAAGCCGCCCATGGTTTCAACACCAAGTGATAACGGAATGACGTCCAAGAGCAACCATTCATCATCTTTACTTTGATTGCCGGCCAACAGGTCGGCTTGCATCGCAGCGCCTAAGGCGACTACCTGATCAGGATTTAAATTATTTAATGGCTGTGTGCCAAAGAGTTCACCAACTGCGCGCTGTACATTCGGCATACGTGTTGAACCACCGACCATTACTACGCCTTTAACATCCTCGGCTTTTAAGCCTGCATCGCGCAAAGCTTTTTTACAAGCCATCAAAGTCTTGGTTACTAAATTCTGAGTAATCTCAAAGAACTGTGCCTGGCTTACGCCAACATTGACTACCGTGCCATCAGCAAGGGTCTCATGAACGCGCGCCAGAGGGTTGTGACTCAACTGTTCTTTAGCGTGCTTACAAGCTTGCAAGAGCGTTGCATGATCATGAATCGATAGCGGTGGAAGCTTGGCTTGTTCAATTACCCAACAATACAAACGATGATCAAAGTCATCACCACCTAAAGCAGAATCACCACCAGTAGAAAGCACTTCAAAGACACCGCGACTCATACGCAGTATCGAGATATCAAATGTTCCGCCACCTAAGTCATAGACGGCATAGACGCCTTCTGAGGCGTTATCTAGTCCATAAGCAATTGCGGCAGCTGTAGGCTCATTCAGTAAGCGCAGCACTTCAATGCCTGCTAACTTGGCAGCATCTTTTGTGGCTTGACGTTGCGCATCATCAAAATAAGCGGGAACAGTAATTACTGCTCCCACGATTTCATCGGAGACAGAATCTTCTGCCAGTTGGCGCAAACGCGCCAGAATTTCTGCGGAAACTTCAATAGGACTCTTATCGCCAGCAACGGTTCTCAGCTTAAGCATTCCTGGCTGATCAACAAAGTCATAGGGAGCACTTTCAATATGTTCCACATCCAGCAAACCACGGCCCATGAAACGCTTTACGGAAACAATCGTGTTCTTAGGATCAATTACGACGCTCTCAAGCGCCTCAAAGCCCGCTTGAGTTCTGCCATTTGGCAGATAACGGATGACTGATGGAAGTAGCTCTCTACCCTGCGCATCTGGCAAGACCTTAGGCAAGGCATCACGCACAATCGCTACCAATGAATTCGTAGTTCCCAAATCAATGCCCACGGCAATGCGGCGCTGATGGGGCGCTAGCGATTTACCGGGTTCAGAGATTTGTAATAAGGCCATAGGAGATAGAGTTTAGCTTGATTGAGACTAGATTAAGGCCGCAATGGTGTCATCAAGTTCAACCGCAAACTTATCAATGAAAAGTAAACCACGTAGCAATTCTGCTGCGCGCTGATAATTTTTAGCCCCATCAATAGCCTGGGCGATTTCAGCTAGGGTATCTGTCTTTGATTCTTCTACCTCAGCCATCAAAGCCTCTAAAGCGGGCAAATCTTCCGCTTGCTCATCAAGACTTTCACGCCACTCCATCTGCCTCATCAAAAAAGCGGCAGGCATTGCAGTATTGGTTTCTAATTTCGCATCCACGCCATGAAGCTGGCAAATGTAAAGGCCGCGCTGAATCGGGTTCTTGAGAGTTTGCAATGCAGTATTGGCGAGGGTTGCCATTTGCATCGCCAGGCGTTGCTCTGCATCACTGCCACGAGCATGGCGATCAGGGTGCACTTCCTTCTGAATCGCTAGGTATGCCTGATCGAGAGCAGGCAAATCGATTTTGAATTGCTGATTTATTCCAAAGAAGTGGAAGTAATCGTCAGACGCGGAAGGATTCGCCACAACCACACTCATCTTTTACGTTTGGATTTTGAAACTTAAATCCCTCGTTCAAACCCTCACGCACAAAGTCTAGCTCTGTACCATCCAAATAAGCCAGGCTCTTCGGATCTACAAACACCTTAATACCATTGGACTCAAATACCTGATCTTCAGCAGCTGGCTCATCTACATACTCGAGTTGATAGGCCAAACCAGAGCAACCAGTTGTGCGAACACCTAAGCGCAAGCCGCAACCCTTACCGCGCTTTTCTAAATTGCGGTTCACGTGTGCAGCTGCTTTGTCAGTTAAGGTAATTGCCATAGTTATGCCTGCTTATTCTTTACTCTTTATTTCGCCGGATGTTTCTCTTTGTAATCCGCTACTGCTGCCTTGATGGCATCTTCAGCCAAGATGGAGCAGTGAATTTTTACTGGTGGCAAAGCCAACTCTTCAGCGATGAGAGAGTTTTTAATCTCCAAGGCCTGATCTAGAGTCTTGCCTTTAACCCACTCAGTTACCAACGAAGAAGAGGCAATTGCAGAGCCGCAGCCATAAGTCTTGAACTTAGCGTCTTCGATCACACCTTGATCGTTAACACGAATTTGCAGCTTCATTACGTCGCCGCAGGCTGGTGCACCAACCATGCCAGTACCTACGCTCTCGTCACCCTTTTCGAATGAGCCAACGTTGCGGGGATTTTCGTAGTGGTCAATGACCTTGTCGCTATATGCCATGGTATTTCCTCTGTAATTTCTTCGTATTTATATTCTTAGTGTGCTGCCCATTGAATCGTGCTGATATCGATTCCGTCTTTGTACATTTCCCACAGTGGTGATAACTCACGCAACTTGGCAATCTTTTCTTTCACCAACTTAATTGTGAAATCCACTTCCTCTTCAGTCGTAAAGCGACCCAAGGTAAAGCGAATCGAGCTATGAGCCAATTCATCATTACGACCTAAGGCGCGTAATACATATGATGGCTCCAAAGATGCTGAAGTACATGCTGAACCAGAAGAGATTGCTAAATCCTTCAAGGCCATCAACATAGATTCACCTTCAACATAGTTAAAGCTAATATTGAGGTTATGGGGAACACGGTTGTCCATATCACCATTGACATAAACTTCTTCAATATCTTTCAGGCCATTTAACAAGCGATCACGTAAAGCACGGATACGTTTATTTTCTTCAACCATCTCAACACGGGCAATACGGAAAGCCTCGCCCATACCAACGATCTGGTGAACTGCAAGGGTGCCTGAACGCATACCGCGCTCATGACCACCGCCATGGATTTGCGCCTCAATGCGAATACGCGGTTTACGACGTACAAACAAAGCGCCTATGCCTTTAGGCCCATAAGACTTATGAGCAGAAAAGCTCATCAAATCGACTTTAGTCTTTTCGAGATCAATTTCAACCTTGCCAGTCGCTTGCGCTGCATCCACATGGAATATGACGCCACGTGAACGACATAAGTCACCGATCGCTGGAATGTCTTGCACAACACCAATTTCATTATTTACATACATGACGGAAGCCAAAATGGTACCCGGCTTCATTGCAGCTTCAAGTTGTGCGAAGTCAATCAAACCATTTGGCAACACATCCAAGTAAGTTACTTCGTAACCCTCGCGCTCTAATTCACGACAAGTGTCTAAAGTGGCTTTGTGCTCAGTCTTTACAGTAATGATGTGATTACCGCGATCCTTGTAAAAATGCGCGGCACCCTTGAGTGCTAAGTTAATACTTTCAGTTGCGCCACTGGTAAACACAATTTCTCTTGGATCAGCGTGCACCAATTGAGCAACCTCTGAACGCGCCCACTCTACCGCTTCTTCTGCAGCCCAGCCATAAGCATGACTACGTGAAGCAGCGTTACCAAACTGCTCGCGCAAATAAGGCAACATTTTGTCGACCACACGTGGATCAATCGGCGTTGTAGCTGAGTAGTCCATATACACAGGGAAGTGCTTAGGGCTAAACATCGGAACCGGTTGCTGTGGCAGATCTTTTGGGGCGTTCATGGTTTATCTATCGGTAGGTATTAGGTTATTAACTTTGTCGCGCCAAGTTGAATACAGAATTCACTAGTGGCGCTTTAGGGGCAACTTCTTTTTTCGCTGCAAGTGCTTGAGCAGGCTTATCTGCTTTTGCACTTTCAACTTTAATTTTCTTCTGACGCATATCTTGAATCACAATGCCGCGCCCTTCTTGTTGCTGAACTAAATCTTTAAGACTCACTGAACTGAGGTACTCAACCATTTTGGAATTGAGATTGCTCCACAGATCGTGTGTCATACAACGACCATGATTTTCTTCATCAGAATGGCAGTTACCTTTGCCGCCACATTGGGTTGCATCGAGAGGCTCATCAACCGCAACAATAATGTCAGCAACACTGACCTCAGATGATGGGCGGGCTAACGTGTAACCACCGCCAGGACCACGAGTACTCTCCACAATATTGAAGCGGCGTAATTTGCCAAACAATTGCTCGAGGTAAGAAAGGGAAATCTTTTGTCTTTGGCTAATTCCGGCCAAAGTCACGGGACCATGCGTTTCACGCAGGGCTAAATCAATCATTGCGGTTACTGCAAAACGACCTTTGGTTGTAAGTCTCATATGTCACCTTGGTAATGGATTGTTATGGACAGCTAACAGTCGGGCGGGTAATACCCGACCATTCCACTCAACTTTACCATATTCCCTAGCAATCTGCTCGGGAATTATCCCAAAAAACCTCAAAGGAAGCCAGGGATTAGAGGGTGATGACTTTAGACTGAGTCCCTAGACCTAGCACCAAAGGCCATTTCTTTGACCTTAGTGAGTCTATCTCGGGTGCTGGCAGCCTTTTCAAACTCCAGATTCTTGGCTTCAGCATTCATTTGCTTCTCTAAGCGCTTGATTTCATTCGCCAGATCCTTCTCGCCCATATCCTCATAGCGAGCTCGCTCTTGCTCTACCTGCATCTCATTACGCTTCTCTTTGACGTCATAGACACCATCGATAATGTCCTTGATACGCTTTTGCACCCCTTTTGGCTCGATTCCGTGGAGCTTATTAAAGGCAATCTGCTTGGTTCGACGTCTTTCTGTCTCACCCATGGCTAGGCGCATAGAGTTAGTAACTTTATCGGCATACAAGATAGCTTTACCGCGAACGTTACGTGCAGCACGACCAATCGTCTGAATCAAGCTGCGCTCAGAACGTAAGAAGCCTTCTTTATCGGCATCCAAAATGGCGACCAATGACACCTCTGGGATATCCAAACCTTCGCGCAATAAGTTAATACCGACCAAGACATCAAAGACGCCTAAGCGCAAGTCACGCAAAATTTCTACGCGTTCAACAGTATCGATATCAGAGTGCACATAGCGCACCTTCACGCCGTTATCAGAAAGATAGTCCGTTAACTGCTCTGCCATACGCTTCGTCAGTACGGTAACCAATACACGCTCATGCACTTTGACGCGCGCATGTATTTGATCCAATAAATCATCAACCTGTGTACTTGCTGGCAAGACTTCAATTTCTGGATCAACCAAGCCTGTTGGTCTAGCAACTTGTTCAACAACTTGACCTTGATGTGTTTTCTCGTAATCAGCCGGTGTCGCAGAAACAAAAACAGTTTGACGCATCTTGGTTTCAAACTCAGTAAATTTCAATGGACGGTTATCCATTGCGGACGGTAATCTAAAACCAAACTCCACCAAAGTATGTTTACGAGACTTATCTCCGTTGTACATAGCATTGAGCTGCCCAATGAGAACGTGGCTTTCATCCAAGAACATCAAAGCATCATTAGGTAGATAGTCCACCAGTGTAGGCGGGGCCTCGCCCGGCGCTGCGCCAGACAGGTGGCGGGAGTAGTTCTCAATACCCTTGCAGAAACCCAATTCATTGAGCATCTCCAAATCAAAACGAGTACGTTGCTCAAGGCGTTGTGCTTCAACTAACTTGCCATCTTTTACAAACTCATCTAAGCGAGTGCGCAGCTCTGTCTTAATTGTTTCAATCGCTTTCAATACGGTGTCGCGTGGCGTGACATAGTGCGAACTTGGATACACAGTAAAGCGCGGAATCTTTTGCCGAATCTTTCCAGTCAGCGGATCGAAGAATTGCAAACTCTCAACTACGTCATCAAACAATTCCACACGTACTGCTAGCTCATTATGCTCAGCAGGGAAAATATCAATCGTGTCACCGCGCACCCTAAATACGCCGCGCTTGAAATCCGTTTCATTACGGTCGTATTGCATGGCGATGAGGCGCATCAAAATATCGCGCTGACTCATCTTGTCGCCAGGACGCAATGTCATAACCATGCTGTGATAGTCGCCTGGATTACCAATGCCGTAAATTGCTGAAACAGTTGCAACGATGATGACGTCGCGTCTTTCTAAAAGACTTTTGGTTGCAGACAAGCGCATCTGCTCAATGTGCTCATTAATCGAGGAGTCCTTTTCAATAAAAAGATCTCGCTGCGGCACATAAGCCTCTGGCTGGTAATAGTCGTAGTAGCTGACAAAGTACTCAACTGCGTTTCTCGGGAAAAACTCCCTAAATTCACTATAAAGTTGGGCAGCCAGAGTCTTATTAGGGGCAAAAATGATGGCTGGACGACCCGTTCTGGCAATGACATTGGCCATGGTGAAGGTCTTGCCTGAGCCCGTAACCCCTAAAAGCGTCTGGAAGGTCAATCCGTCCTCAATACCCTCCACCAAGGCGTCAATAGCCTGGGGCTGGTCCCCAGCTGGCGGAAAAGGCTGGTAGAGCTGATAAGGGGAGTCCGGGAAGGTAACAAACTTGGCAGGATCAAGGTCGTGACCAGCCTCACCCAAAGGATCAGCCGCAGGGGTTTTGTCGACCACTTTTACTTCAGTTTTTGATCCAGTTTTCGGTAACTTAGGGGGCATCTCGGCTATCATTTCAACTGTGAGATTTCTTCACAGAGAATTTTGTACAAACAATGATTTTGCCGTTTTTCTTAGGAAATAGTTGATTCTGGCCTCAAAAACCGACAATTAAGCTGAATTTAACGTCAATTACGAACAAAACGACCTCTAAAAACCCTCTAACCACCAATTTCGACCTCAAATGACCCTGTTTGCCTCAGTTCAATTAGCCCCTAAAGATCCTATTTTTGGCCTCACAGAAGCCTACGTTGCAGACCAACGTGCTGACAAAGTGAATTTAGGTGTTGGCGTGTATTACACGGATGAAGGCAAGGTGCCACTTTTGAAGGCAGTGATTAAAGCGGAAGAGGCAATTGTTGCGAAGCACTCTCCACGTAGCTATATCCCTATCGAAGGTCCAAATCCATATAACAGCGCAGTGCAAAATTTATTGTTTGGCGCTGATTCATCTCTTATTAAAGATGGTCGTGTAGTCACTGCCGAATGTCTTGGCGGAACAGGTGCATTGCGCGTTGGCGCTGACTTCATTAAGCGTCTGAACGTAAATGCACCTTGCGCAATTAGCAATCCTACTTGGGAAAACCATCGCGGCATTTTTGAATCCGCTGGCTTTGATGTTATCGAGTACACCTACTTTGATGGCAAAACCCGTGGCGTTGATTTTGATGGCATGGTGAAGTCTTTAGAGTCTTTCCCAAAGAACACTACCGTGTTGTTGCACGCTTGCTGCCACAACCCAACCGGCGCAGATATTACCGAAGCGCAATGGCATCAAGTAATCGATATCTGTAAGAACAAAGGTTTAATTCCTTTCTTGGATATGGCTTACCAAGGCTTTGCTGATGGGATTGAGAAAGATGGCATTGCTGTTCGTCTCTTCGCCGAATCAGGTATGTCCTTCTTTGTTTCAAGCTCTTTCTCCAAATCATTCTCACTGTATGGTGAGCGTGTTGGCGCCCTGTCTATCGTGACACAAAGCAAAGATGAATCTACTCGCGTGCTTTCACAATTGAAGCGCGTGATTCGCACTAACTACTCTAACCCTCCAACTCACGGCGCTGCAATTGCTGCTGCTGTTTTGAATTCCCCAGAATTGCGTAAGCTCTGGGAGGATGAGTTAGCTGAAATGCGTGATCGCATTAAATCCATGCGTCATGGTCTCGTTGAAAAACTCGCTGCTGCTGGTGTAAAGCAAGATTTTGCTTTTATCGAGAAGCAGCGTGGCATGTTTTCTTACTCAGGCTTAACGGCCGAGCAAGTTGAGCGCTTACAGAAGGAAGATGGCATTTATGCTCTCTCTACTGGACGCATTTGTGTGGCAGCCCTCAATACCAAAAATATTGATAAGGTGGCTAAAGCAATCGCCCGCGTATTGGCTTAATAAAGCGTAATAGGCGGATACACTGAATTACCGGAGGTACCATGCTATATCAGTTACACGAATTTCAAAAAGCTCTACTTCAACCAGTTAGTTCCTGGGCACGCGCAGCTTCTGAAGCATTTATTAATGCCTCTAATCCTGCCTCCAAAGTACCAGGATCGGATCGATTAGCTGCTAGCTATGAGCTCCTCTATAGATTAGGTAAAAACTATAAGAAGCCAGAATTTGGTATTCGTTCAGTCATAGCGCATGGCAAAGAAGTGGCTATTCATGAAAGAACCGCTGTTGCAAAACCTTTTTGCAATTTGGTTCGTTTCAAGCGATTCTCTGATGATGTCGAAGTCATTAAGAAGCTCAAAGATGATCCAGTTGTATTAATTGTTGCTCCACTATCCGGACACCACTCCACATTGTTGCGCGACACTGTGCGCACACTCTTGCAAGATCACAAGGTTTACATCACCGATTGGATCGATGCTCGCTTAGTACCAGTAGCGGATGGTGAATTTGGTCTTGATGACTACGTACACTACGTTCAAGAATTTATCCGCACTATTGGCGCAAAAGATTTGCATGTGATTTCTGTTTGCCAACCTACCGTTCCCACATTGGGCGCAATCTCATTGATGGCTTCTGCTGGCGAAGCAACTCCAGCATCCATGATTATGATGGGCGGCCCTATTGATGCACGCAAATCACCAACTGCAGTAAACAACTTAGCAGACCAGAAGTCTTACGAGTGGTTTGAAAGTCACGTGATTTACAACGTGCCGCCTAACTACCCAGGAGCCGGTCGTCGCGTTTACCCAGGCTTCTTGCAGCACACTGGCTTTATCGCCATGAACCCGCAAAACCATTTGCAGTCTCATTGGGATTACTTCCAAAACTTAGTGCGCGGCGATGAGCAGGACGCTGAATCACACATTCGCTTCTACGATGAATACAACGCGGTATTGGATTTGGACTCTAAGTTCTATCTAGACACCATCAAGACTGTTTTCCAAGACTACTCACTTCCAAATGGTACATGGAAAGTCGCGGGTGAACTTGTTAAACCGCAAGACATTAAAAAGACTGCCCTCCTCACCGTTGAAGGCGAGTTAGACGACATCTCTGGAAGCGGCCAAACACGCTCTGCACATGCTTTATGTGCGGGCATTCCAAAGCAAGATAAAGATCACTACGAAGTGATGGGTGCAGGTCACTACGGAATTTTCGCTGGCCGTCGTTGGCGCGAGAAAGTGTATCCAAAGATTAAGGCGTTCATTCGTGAGCATCAGAATACTAAGAAAACAGCTACTCGGACTACCAAGTCAGCATAAATTAAGGGCTCTTCGGAGCCTTTAATTTTAAGAAGATTCGCACTTTAATGATTCACTCGAAACAGCTCATTGACCAACTGGAAGACATTCTTCCACAAACCCAATGCACTAAATGCGGCTACCCCGATTGCCGGGGATATGCAGAAGCGATGGCTTTTGGTGAGGCCTTGCCGAATCGCTGCCCTCCCGGCGGCGTAGAGGGCATCAAACGCCTGAGCAAAGTGTTAATACCCATCTACCCGCAGGATGCGTTTGATCTTCACCCCACTATTGACCCAGAGTGCGGCATAGAGCGTCCCCGTCCAGTAGCGTTCATCGATCCACAGAAATGCATCGGCTGTACCCTCTGTATTCAGGCGTGTCCTGTTGATGCGATTGTTGGCGCATCCAAGCAAATGCATGTAGTGCTGACTGAGTGGTGTACTGGTTGCGATCTCTGCATTCCACCATGTCCTGTTGATTGCATCAGCATGATTGATGTGACGGACAATCAAACTGGTTGGGATGCTTGGTCCCAAGAGTTGGCAGATGTTTCCCGCAAGCGCTATCACGATCGCGAGAATCGACTGGATAGAGAACAAAAAGATAATGATGATCGTTTGGCGAAAAAGGCCGCAACTAAATTAGCAGCAGTTAATGCTGAAAGTCCGTCATCAGCGGATGAACTCAAAGAGCAAGAGCGCAAACGTGCCATCATTGCAGCGGCAATTGCACGAGCCCAGCAAAAGAAATGATGAATCTAGAAAAGCGTCGTGCTTTTTTTGAGCAGCTCAAGACAAATAATCCCAAACCAGAAACTGAACTGGAATATAGCTCTCCATTTGAATTGCTAATTGCGGTCTTACTATCAGCGCAAGCAACCGATATCTCAGTCAACAAAGGTACGCGCAAGCTTTACAAGGTAGCCAACACCCCGCAAGCCCTTTTAGATCTCGGTGAAGAAGGTGTCAGACCTTATATTCAGCATATTGGTTTGTTTAATTCCAAAGGCAAACATATCCAAGAAACTTGCCGACTACTCTTAGAAAAACATGGGGGCGAAGTTCCTCAGACTCGCGAAGAGTTGGAGGCGCTGCCTGGCGTCGGCAGAAAGACTGCGAATGTCATTCTCAATACTGCCTTTGGGCAACCAACTATCGCCGTTGATACCCACATCTTCAGAGTATCGAATCGCACAGGTCTAGCACCTGGCAAAGATGTAGTGAAAGTAGAAGAACAATTACTCAAGCGCGTACCTAAAGAATACTTATTAGATGCGCACCATTGGCTCATTCTGCATGGTCGATATACTTGTAAAGCACGCAACCCAGATTGCGCACAATGCATAGTAGAGCCACTATGCGGCTTTAAGCAGAAAACTGGCAAAGGAAAAGTTCGTGGCGATATTTAATCCAACTCGTGAAGAAGTGCGTCGTTTTTTCTGTGACACCTGGAAAAAGAAAACCGAGAACCACATTCTTGATCCGATGGAGACGCTTGCCAGCGATTGGATGGTTGAGCACCCTGAATATCACGACCTTCTTGCTGATCCTGAAGGTGCCCTAGAACAAGATTACACGCCTGAACGCGGTGAAACTAATCCCTTCCTGCACTTATCGATGCATCTGTCCATTAGCGAGCAGGTATCAATTAATCAGCCCCCTGGCATCAAAGAGATTGCAGAAAAACTGTCGCAAAAGCTTGGCTCTATGCATGAGGCACAGCACGTCATGATGGAGTGCCTAGGGCAAGTAATATGGGAAGCGCAGCGTGAAGGTCAGCCACTCAATCCAGACAAATATCTAGAGGCCCTAAAAAAACTAGTCTAACAACCGAATAAAACTATCTTTAGGTAATGATGTATTTCGGTGAGGACTGAGACAGCCCTAGAAAAGACATTATTGGGGGATTGAATGAATAGCAATATGTGTTTAATATCAAGCCAGCGGGCATTAAAAATTCCTTATTACTATTACACCGACCCGCGTTGGAGACACTTATGTTTAGATTTAATTTTGTTAGACGTGCCTGTTTATTTAGCGCTACCCTATTCGTAGCAACCATATTGGCGAGTCAATCAGCTTTCGCCCAACCCTTTCCCAATAAGCCGATCAAAATTATTGTGACTGCGGCTCCAGGCGGAACCACCGATATTGCCTCGCGCGCGCTGTCTGATATTCTAGGTAAAGAGCTTGGTCAGACCGTGATTGTGGAAAATAAAGCGGGTGGAGCAGGCATTATTGGCATTCAAGCACTACTTGCCGCGCCAGCGGATGGTTATACGATAGCGATGGGCAATATTGGCCCAAATGCGATCAACTACAGCCTCTATAAAAATCTTCCATACAAAATGGAAGACATGGAACCAATAACGATTGTGATTGCCAATCCAAATGTATTGGTAGTAAATCCAGAGGTCCCCGCTAAAACAGTAGCCGAGCTTGTGGCATTAGCTAAAGCCAATCCCGGCAAGTATTCGTTTGCATCATCAGGCCGCGGTCAGTCAATCCATATGTCCGGAGAATTGTTCAGAACACAGGCTGGCATTGACATTATTCATGTGCCCTATAAGGGAGCTGGCCCCGCCTTGGCAGATCTACTTGCTGGCCAGACCAGCATGATGGTAGACAATCTACCCAGCTCCATGCAATACATTAAAGCTGGAAAATTACGCGCTTTAGCGGTTACCAGCAAAAATCGTGTTGCGGAGTTGCCTGACGTACCCACAATGATTCAATCAGGCTATCCCAACTTTGAGGTGACCGCCTGGTTCGGCCTATTCGCACCTGCCGGCACTCCTAAACCTATTATTGATAAGCTCTACCTAGCTGTTAAGAAAGCGCTAGAAACTCCAGAAATCAAGCAGCGTTGGAAAGATTTAGGTGGCTGGGCTGTGGGTGATACACCAGCCAATACCAAAATTTTTATCGCTGCAGAAAAGAAGAAGTGGGAGTTAGTTGCTCAACAGGCAAAAATTGAAGCTGAATAATTTGAGCTGTTTTTAGATTTGAACTGCTCTTAGTGGTGATAAAAACCAATAGAGGGACTCATAGAGGTCCCTCTATTTTTTGAGGAATGTAGTCAACTCCCCCCAGCTAACTAAGTTAGGCCAAAGGCTCAAATAGATGAGTCTTCTGACCGTCCTGAGTTTCTTGGAATACCACTCGCACCTTTTGCCCAATTCGAATAGCATCAAAATCACAATTACATAAGTGCGTAAGCAAAGAGATGCCTTCTTTAAGAAGAACATAGGCCATTGCAAAAGGAATCTCTACTCCACGCCTCATGACTGTGTATGAATAGATTTCACCAACACCCTCAGAATCAACCCATGCAGTGTCATTACCACCACAGTGAGGGCAAATCGTTCGGGGGTAGTAGTGCACTTCCTTGCAGGAGTTGCATACTTTTAACACTAGTCTACCCTTTTGGGCGGCTTGCCAAAAAGCCTGATTTTCTGGATTAATGATTGGGCTAGGCAAATGATGTACTGCTGAATTTACTTCTGACATTACAACCTCCCCATAATTAGAGTTGCCGCACCATGGCGTGTCCCTAGGGCGCCACCAATACCAGACGCCAAAGCAAACTCAAGATTGGGCACCTGCACTGCAGGATGCGCCTCACCCCGGAGCTGTCTCACTGCCTCGATGACTTTTGTCATGCCGCCACGATTTGCAGGGTGGTTATTGCAAAGGCCGCCGCCATCAGTATTAAAGGCAAGCTTCCCCCTCCCGGAAATCAACTGCCCATCCTCAACAAACCGACCGCCCTCGCCTTTTTTACAAAATCCCAGATCCTCAAGTTGAATCAGAACGGTAATAGTGAAGCTATCGTAAATTGATGCATATCGAATCTGCTCAGGCGTTAACTTCGCCTCCTCAAACGCTCGTGGGGCAGCCCAGGCTAAACCGGAATAGGTTAAATCAACCTTACCGCCCATTTGTCCTTTAGTAGTCTCGCCAGCACCCATCATCGTAATCACAGGCCTCTTCAATGTCTTGGCAATGTCTGGATGTACCACTACCAGCGCACCGCCACTATCAGTAACCACACAACAATCTGCACGGTGCAATGGATCTGCAATCATTGGAGAATTCAAAACATCTTCGACAGTTAAAACATCCTTTAATAACGCATTAGGATTGTGCTGTGCATGATGCGAGGCAGCCACTTTAATCCAGGCCAGTTGCTCACTAGTAGTTCCGAATTCATGCATATGGCGCATGGCACACATGGCATACGTATTTAATGGTGCGGGGGAGTACGGTTTTTCAAAAGCAAAATCTGGAGCGCTAGCATATTGACTGCGCACTTGGGTGCCACTAGAGCCCTCTGACTTTGGGCGGCCGGCCAAAGTAATTAAGGCTACACGACATTGCCCAGTACTGATAGCTCGAGCCGCATGATTTACATGGGTTAAATAGGACGATCCGCCAGTATCGGTTGAGTCTAAGTAACTTAAGTTCTTTAATCCTAAGTAATCAGCCATTGAGACAGGCCCCATTCCCGGGGCATCGCCCGCACAAAAATAACCATCGACATCATTTAATGTCAAACCAGCATCTTGCAGCGCGCCATGCGCAACTTCAGCATGCAATTGAGCAACCGTATGATTGGGAGCAACCCGAAGGGGATGCTCATAGATTCCAGCGATACAAGCATTTTTAGAAAATGACATAGACTTTCCTAGAGAATAAATAGACTACTCAATGGTAGAGACTGCAAAATCAGAGAAACAAAAATTCTGCTCATTGCTTTCCATTAATCAGCGGGACCCCGCTGATTTCTTGCAACTCTTCAAAACTTAATTCATTCACCCAATCGACAGCAAGCAACCCTTCTGGAGTAACTTCAATTGTTGCCAGATCTGTATAGATAGAATCGACCGCAGCTAAGGCTGTTAATGGATAATTGCATTCAGGCACCAACTTAGATTCACCTGACTTTGTTAAATGCTCCATCATCACGAATAATTTTTTTGCGCCAAGGGCGAGATCCATTGCACCACCAACAGCCGGAATCGCTTTGGGATCACCAGTGCGCCAATTGGCGATATCGCCTTTTACAGAAACCTGAAAAGCACCTAAAACGCAGATATCAATATGTCCGCCTCGGATCATCACAAACGAGTCGGCATGATGACATAGTGATGCCCCGGGGAGCATAGTGACAGGCTGCTTGCCTGCATTTACCAGCTCCTCATCAATTTCATCACCTTGAGCTAAAGGACCCATTCCAAGAAGGCCGTTTTCTGAATGCAGCAAAATTTCTTTATCCGATGGGAGATAGTTAGAAATAGTCATGGGCTGCCCAATCCCTAAATTCACATGAGCACCATCTGGAATATCTTGAACAATGCGCTTAGCAATATCTGCTGTAGATCGCTTTTGCACCTTAGAAAGATCAATCATGATTTTTCTCCAGCAAGTACAACCCGTTTTACAAAAATTCCCGGAGTAACAATGGTCTCTGGATCCAAATCACCCAACTCAACTACTTGATTAACTTGTGCAATGGTGCAACGCGCAGCGGTAGCCATAATAGGGCCAAAGTTACGACCTGTGCGGTGATAAGTCAGATTGCCCCAACGATCGCCTTTATCTGCCTTAATGAGGGCGTAGTCAGCTTTGATAGCGAATTCAAAAATATGATTAACGCCATCAATCACTCGAGTGTCTTTTCCCAAGGCAAGCTCCGTACCAAATCCAGTAGGGGTATAAAAACCACCGATACCGGCACCACCTGCCCGAATACGCTCAGCAAGTGTTCCTTGCGGCACTAGCTCTAATTCAATTTTTCCTGCGCGATACAGGTCATCAAATGCGCCAGATTCTGGTTGACGTGGAAAGGAGCAGACCATCTTCTTGACTTGTCCTCTGGCGATCAATTTTGAGATACCTATGCCTGAGTTACCCGCATTGTTGCTGATAATGGTCAGATCCTTAGCGCCTTGCTCCGCCAGTGCATCCAATAAGTACATCGGCGAGCCAGCACCACCAAAACCCGAAACCAAAATGGTTGAACCACTGGCAATATCTCGCACAGCATCAGCCACGCTGGGAATCATTTTTTGTATCACTACAAGTCTCCGTCTATTTTTTATTATGGGTACTGCTATTCAGCTTTTTGCTGATTTACCACTAATTTAATGCATTTGAGAGATTGCTGAGCGAATTGCATTAGGGAGTTTTGCAGCCAGAGCCCTCCTGCCTTCTAATGCAGTCTTAGAAGGCTCCTGAGTTCTCGAGGACCACACAGAACCAGGAAAGTAGGCATCGTCCTTGTAGCGTGGGATCACGTGCCAATGAATGTGGGGCACCATATTACCTAAGGCAGCAATGTTGACTTTGTCAGGATGCATTACATGGTGGATGGCATCTTCTACAGCAAATACCAAAGTCATTAGATGATCACGTTCACCATGAGTGAGATCAGTCATCTCTGCCACGTGGCGATTCCAGATCACCCGGCAGAATCCAGGCAGGTCAGGATCGTTCACAAGGATGACTCGACAGTCATCCCCGCGCCATATGAATTGGCCTTCTTCAGGCTTGAGGTCATCTTTACAGAGTACGCAATTGGTCATGTGAAGAATGTAAACGAAAACGGCACCTAAGTCACCCTTGTGGGGTCATTTAGGTGCCGCGGCAGTATTGGTGCTACTGCTTACTTCAGACTACTTAGGGATCTAGTAAAGATTAGTGGAACTGCTCTTCTTCAGTAGAACCAGTCAACGCTGTTACAGAAGACTTACCACCCTGGATAACAGTAGTTACATCGTCGAAGTAACCAGTGCCAACTTCTTGCTGATGTGAAACGAAGGTGTAACCACGGTCACGAGCAGCAAATTCTGGCTCTTGTACTTTCTCGATGTATGCAGTCATACCACGCTGCATGTAGTCTTGCGCCAAGTCGAACATGTTGTACCACATAGAGTGAATACCAGCCAATGTGATGAACTGATATTTATAGCCCATTGCACCTAATTCACGTTGGAACTTAGCGATTGTTGCGTCGTCCAAGTTTTTCTTCCAGTTGAAAGATGGTGAGCAGTTGTAAGCCAACATCTTGCCAGGGAACTTCGCACGAATTGCTTCAGCGAACTGACGTGCAAACTCGAGGTCAGGAGTACCAGTCTCACACCAAACCATATCAGCGTAAGCAGCGTAAGCCAAACCACGTGAGATCGCTTGATCCAAGCCCTTACGTGTCTTGTAGAAGCCTTCTGGTGTGCGCTCGCCTGTCAAGAATGGCTTATCGTTGGCATCGTAGTCAGATGTCAATAAGTCAGCAGCTTCAGCATCAGTACGGGCCAAGATGATGGTGGAAACACCCATAACGTCAGCAGCCAAACGTGCAGAAATTAATTTCTGTACTGACTCAGCAGTAGGCAGCAATACCTTGCCACCCAAGTGACCGCACTTCTTAACAGAAGACAATTGGTCTTCGAAGTGAACGCCAGCAGCGCCTTGCTTGATCAATGCCTTGCTTAATTCAAATGCATTCAATACACCACCGAAACCAGCTTCAGCATCAGCAACGATTGGAGCGAAATACTCGATGTAACCTGCATCGCCCTTGTTGATACCTTTAGCTGTTTGAATTTCATCAGCACGTTGGAATGAATTATTGATACGCTCAACCATCTTAGGAACTGAATCTACTGGATATAAAGATTGGTCTGGATACATCGCTGCGTATGAGTTGCCATCAGCAGCAACTTGCCAACCTGACAAGTAAATTGCTTGTACGCCAGCTTTAACTTGTTGCATTGCTTGACCACCAGTCAAAGCACCTAAACAGTTAACGTAAGCTTCGTTATTTACTAAGTCCCAAAGACGCTCAGCGCCATGCTTGGCTAATGTGTGCTCAATCTTCAATGAGCCACGAAGACGTACTACGTCCTCAGCCGTATAGCCACGAGTAATACCTTTCCAGCGTGGATTGGTATCCCAGTCTTTTTGTAGTGCTGCGATTTCTGCTTTGCGATCTGCCATGTTTTTCTCCCTAAGTTAAACAAGTACTTCAAAATTTGAGGACCTTTAAGACTCATTTAAGTCTTATGTCTTATATAAGAGTTTAGCTAGATCAAAAATGCAAGCAAGCAAAATTTGAGATATTTTTAAAAATATTTAGTTATTTAAATTCAATAACTTATAGATATATTTTTACTATGTGAAATGTAAATCCACAGATTGAGATAAAACGAAGACACCATTGTTGCACTTCATTTTACGCAGCGTAATGCCATTTCACATTATGAAAATAATTGACGCCTACTAAGCAGTTTTAGGCGTAGCCCCAGCAGATACCTTAAATACGGTTGGAATGATCATTAATTGGAATAGAACAATACCTAAGAACAACGCCTTAGGAAGACCTGCGTCCATAAAGAATCCGAATATAAATGGGCCTACTGCAGCGCCTAAATCAATGCCTGAATAAACGATTCCATATACGCGCCCTGCCACACCCTTTGGGGTAACTGTCTTCACTAGAAGATCGCGAGAAGGAGCAACCACTCCGTAACCAAAACCCAATCCAATAAAAAGGAAGGGAATAAGTGAAACAGGCATAAATCCGGTGCCCAGCAACAGACACATCACAATCGTTACGGACAAACATGAAGACACAATCCGCTCTGGAGCTTGCAACTTTGCAGCGAGGTAACCACCAAACAAAACACCAGCCGCACTACCTAGCGCTAACAAGGTGATGTAATAGCTTCCCACATCTAAGGGAACTTGATAAATATTAAATAGCGCACTTGGAGCGAACGATTGCAGGCTGGAAGTAGATGCCATGCTGAAGAAAAAGAAAATCCAACATAACCAAACAGCAGTTAACTTTAGAAACGCAAATGGACTCTCCTGAGCAATACCAGGATTGGCAGCCTGAGTACTTACATACGTATTCTCATGCCGCTCTTTGACATTATCTAAGAGGTAATTTTTATTGATCCAAAGAATCGCCAGGACACAAGCCTCTAGCAGGGCTGCAGATAAGAATGCAATGCGCCAATCTGAAAATTGCGCAATGGCAACCATAGAGGCAGGCGCAGCAGCCCAACCTAAATAGCCGGTTACACCATGCATTGAATAGGCATACGGAAGATTAGGGGGTGATACCTTGTGATTAATGAGCGTGTAATCAACAGGATGGAAAATACCGTTACCGCACCCAGCGATAACCGCACCCAATAAAAGCATGGCATAACCATTGCTTTGCGAATACACCAGGGCTGCAAGTACAAGTAAGCCAACGCCGCTAAATAAAACTGGTCTAGCTCCAATACGGTCCACTAAAAAACCAGATGTCGCCTGAGCAACACAAGACACGACAAAGAAGACTGACATGAGTAAGCCGAGTTCGGCATAACTTAATGCAAAAGCATCCTTCAACCATGGAAACATGGGAGGAAGTACCAAATGAAAGAAATGAGAGCTGCCGTGAGCTAGGCTAATAAGACCAATAACCCGGACATCACTGGCACGCCTACTAAGCGCAACAGTCATGTATCGAGTTTACTGGCGCAGGAGGAATCCTGCTGAACCGCTTTTATTGCTAGTGAATCTGACGAGAAAAGCTAAAGTCTCCGGCTTTATCGACATCCACAGGCACCACATCCTTAGGTCCGAACTTGCCTTCCAAGATCATCTTAGAAACAGGGTTCTCGATGTGCTGCTGAATCGCCCGTTTTAGTGGCCTTGCTCCAAAGACTGGATCAAAGCCCACTTCAGCAATCTTATTCAGGGCTGCATCACTGACCTCCAGCTGCATGTCGACCTTTGCCAAGCGATCGGACAGGTTCTTGAGCAAGATCTTCGCAATATTGGCGATATTACCTTTATCCAAACCATGGAACACGACGATCTCATCAATACGATTCAAGAACTCAGGGCGGAAATGATTCTTAAGCTCTTCAAATACAGCCTCTTTAATTTCAGATTGCTTCTTATCGGTCATTGACTGAATTAAATGCGAACCAATATTGCTGGTCATTACGATCACAGTATTCTTAAAGTCGACGGTACGACCTTGACCATCGGTCAAACGACCATCATCTAGCACTTGTAAGAGCACATTGAATACATCTGGGTGCGCTTTTTCTATCTCATCAAACAAGATCACACTGTATGGGTGACGACGAACTTGTTCAGTTAAATAACCACCCTCTTCGTAACCAACATAGCCTGGAGGCGCGCCGATTAAACGTGCAACGCTATGTTTTTCCATGAACTCACTCATATCGATACGAATGAGGTGATCTTCGCTGTCAAACAAGAAACCAGCCAATGCTTTACACAACTCAGTCTTACCAACGCCAGTAGGCCCCAGGAATAAGAATGAGCCGTAAGGACGATTCTCTTCGGCCAAACCAGCACGGGAACGACGGATAGCATCGGATACGGCACGAATAGCCTCTTCTTGGCCAACCACACGCTTATGCAGCAACTCTTCCATCTTGAGCAATTTATCGCGCTCACCCTGCATCATCTTCGACACTGGAATACCGGTTGCACGAGAAACCACTTCTGCAATTTCTTCTGCGCCAACTTGAGTGCGAAGCAATTTGTTCTTCACCACGCCATCTTTGTCGCCCTTTGCTTCAGCCGCAGCAGCAGACTTCAGTTTGGCCTCGAGCTCAGGCAACTTGCCATATTGCAACTCTGCAACCTGCTCAAGCTTGCCATCACGCTGTAGCTTGGCGATATCTGCTTTTACTTTTTCAATTTCTTCTTTCAGATTAGCGGCGCCAAGTACAGCACCCTTCTCTGCTTTCCAGATTTCTTCTAAGTCTGCATACTCAGCACCAAGACGCTTAATCTCTTCTTCAATGAGGCCTAAACGTTTTTGAGAGGCTTCGTCTTTTTCTTTCTTCACCGCTTCGCGCTCAATCTTTAATTGAATCAGGCGACGCTCAAGCTTATCCATCACCTCAGGCTTGGAATCAATCTCCATGCGGATACGTGATCCGGCCTCGTCAATCAAGTCGATAGCCTTATCCGGCAAGAAACGATCGGTAATGTAACGATGTGACAACTCAGCAGCAGCCACAATGGCAGGATCGGTAATTTCAATACCATGGTGCAGCTCATAGCGCTCTTGTAAACCACGCAAGATAGCGATAGTTGCTTCAACACTAGGCTCTTCCACCATCACTTTTTGGAAGCGGCGCTCTAGCGCAGGATCTTTTTCGATGTATTTACGATATTCATCTAGGGTAGTTGCGCCGATGCAATGCAATTCACCGCGAGCCAATGCTGGCTTAAGCATGTTGCCAGCATCCATTGCGCCATCACCTTTACCGGCGCCAACCATCGTGTGGATTTCGTCGATAAAGATAATAGTTTGACCTTCGTCTTTAGCGACATCGCTCAAAACTGCTTTTAAACGTTCCTCGAATTCACCACGGTATTTAGCACCAGCCAATAGTAAGGCCATATCGAGAACCAATACGCGCTTGTTTTTCAGAGTCTCCGGCACTTCACCATTGACAATACGTTGTGCTAAGCCTTCAACAATCGCCGTCTTACCAACACCCGGCTCTCCAATGAGCACGGGATTGTTCTTGCCGCGTCGTTGCAAGATTTGAATGGTGCGACGAATCTCATCGTCACGACCAATCACTGGATCGAGTTTACCCATACGAGCACGCTCTGTTAAATCGACCGTGTATTTCTTTAAGGCTTCACGTTGGCCTTCGGCATCTGCACTATTCACTGAATCTCCTCCGCGTACTAAATCAATAGCCGCCTCTAACGATTTACGATTTAATCCATTTTCACGAGCAACCTTGCCAAGCTCACCTTTGTCGTCGGCTACCACTAGTAAAAATAGCTCACCAGCAATAAATTGATCATTACGCTTATTAGCCTCTTTTTCACATAGGTTTAACCAGTTACTTAAATCACGGCCGACCTGCACTTCCCCGCTAGTGCCTTGCACCTCAGGGAGATTGCTAATAATCTTCTCTACGCCTTTTTCAAGGCCGGAAACATTAACGCCGGCGCGAGTTAATAAACTCTTGGCGCCGCCATCAGAATCACGCAACATTGCCAACAGAACATGGGCTGGCTCGATGTATTGATTATCTTTAGCTAAAGCAATACTTTGGGCCTCACTTAAGGCCTCTTGAAATTTAGTTGTTAACTTATCTATTCTCATTTTTGCACTCCACATATCTATCTATAGAATATAAGGTCAATATTGATAATTTCAAGGGTTTTAAAGCCCTTTTTAACCTTAATTTCCCTTATTTTGACCTGGCTTGTTTACCTCCTAGAATGCGCTGACGGCACATACTATGCCGGCATTACTAACCGTCTAGAACATCGCTTGGAAGCCCACAATTCAGGGCAAGGCGCTCGCTATACAAGATCTCGTCGACCAGTGATCCTTTTAGCCACACAGGAGCACCCGGATCGATCTGAGGCATCGAAGGCTGAGATCAAATTGAAGGGCCTACCCCGCTCCCAGAAGCTGGCTTTTTTTAAGATTTAATTCATCCAACGGTCAAGCGCATCAAGTTAACCAAATTTGTGCACAGTCAATGATTGCAGCACTTGCGCCAGATCTACAATAGAACCATAACAATATTCATTATTTCATCGGAGATTAGTCATGCAACCAAAATGGGGAACTAGAGGAATGGCGGTTGCGCCACATTCTCTAGCATCAGAATCTGCTTTAGCGGTTTTACGAGAAGGTGGTAATGCACTTGAGGCGATGGTTGCAGCAGCAGCCACGATTGCTGTGGTCTACCCACACATGAACTCCATTGGTGGAGACTCCTTCTGGGTGATTCACTCTCCTGGCAAAGCCATGGGTGGTATTGATGCCTGTGGAGCGGCTGCCGGCCTAGCCACAAAGAAATGGTACGCAGAGCGTGGCATCACGAAAGCCATCCCCTTTCGTGGTGCGGTAGCAGCAAATACCGTAGCTGGCACCATCTCCGGTTGGGGTGCCGCACACAAACTTTCTAAACAAGGTTTAGGCGGTAAATTGCCCCTTTCTCGTTTGCTTGCGGATGCGATTCACTATGCAGAAGCCGGTACACCCGTCACCTTTAGTCAATCAAGCCTCACCGAAAAGAAGCGCCAAGAACTGAGTCCTATTCCCGGCTTTGCGGAAACTTTTTTAGTTAAGGGTAAAGCACCCGCCGTCGGCAGTATTTTTAAGCAAGAGCGCCTAGCAAAAACTTTGCGCCAAATCGCCCAAAAAGGCACTGATGATTACTATCGTGGTGAATTGGCTGAATCGTTAGCTAAAGAACTCGCTGAGCTAGGCAGCCCACTAAGATTGGATGACCTTCATCGCCACAATGCAAAGCTTATAGATCCTCTGGAGCTGAAACATAGCATGGGCAATGTTTACAACATGACTCCGCCAACCCAAGGCGTGGTCTCATTAATGATTATCGGCATCCTAGATCAGCTGAACTTAAAACGCTTCAAAGTGGATAGCCCAGAATACGTGCACCATTGCGTTGAGGCTACCAAGCAGGCCTTTAAGATTCGCGATCAGTTTGTAACTGATCCTGCGTACATGACAAAGAATGCGCAATCCTTCTTATCACCTGCATTCCTGAAAAAATTAGCCAAAAATATTGACCCTAATAAAGCACTTCCATGGGGTCAAGGCAAAGGTCCAGCCGATACCATTTGGATGGGCGTCATTGATGGTGACGGTAATTGCGTTTCCTTCATCCAAAGCATCTATCATGAGTTTGGCGCAGGCATTGTGCTCCCTACCTCAGGTGTCAACTGGCAAAACCGCGGTTGCAGTTTTTCTCTCGATCCAAACACACTGAATCACCTTGAGCCGTATCGCAAACCTTTTCATACCCTTAACCCAGCGATGGCTTTATTTAAGGATGGTCGCTCAATGGTTTACGGCACGATGGGCGGAGATGGTCAACCACAAACCCAGTGTGCAGTATTTACTCGTACAGCAACTTATGGCCTTGATCCGCAAGATGCTATTAGTCGTCCACGCTGGTTACTTGGTCGCACCTGGGGACAAACGAGTGATAGCTTAAAACTCGAATCACGTTTTGGTCCTGAAGTCGCAAAAGACCTTCATGCTTTAGGCCATGAAATTGAAATGCTAGACGCCTTTGATGAAACTGTTGGCCATGCAGGTTGCATTATTCGTGATCCGTCTGGAATATTGCAAGGTGGATGGGACCCTAGAAGCGATGGAGCAGTGAGCTCGTTCTAGTGTTAAACACATCTTGTGACATTAAAAAAGGCTACCGAGTTGGTAGCCTTTTTTCCATCCTCAAGTGAGAGGCTAGTGACAACTTATGCAGCAAGTGTCTTCATGTACTTAGCGCGCATTGGGCGTAGAACAAAGAAAGCCAGAATAGCTGCAGTCGCATCTAATACGATCATGATGGCAAATACTGGTAGCCAGCTATCAGTCACACCATGGATATAAGCTGCAACTGGGGCGCCAACAATCGAGCCAACACCTTGAGCCATATATAAGAAACCATAGTTTGTAGTTGCATGCTTTTGACCAAATGTATCAGTCAAAGTCGATGGGAATAAGGAGAAAATCTCACCCCAACCAAAGAACACGATACCTGAGAGCAATACGAACATCACAGGATCAGAGCGTGTCATCACCCAAGCAAACATAGCAACCGCTTCTAAACCAAAAGCAATCGTCATGGTGTATTCACGTCCAATGCGGTCGGATACCCAACCAAATATTGGACGAGTTAAACCATTGGTAACACGATCAATTGTTAAAGCTAATGGTAAGGCGGCCATACCAAAAACCATAGCCGATGTAATACCAAAGTCTTTTGCAAATGCGCCCATCTGAGAGATGACCATCAACCCTGATGTAGACATCATAGACATCATCAAAAACATGAGCCAAAAAACTGGTGTCTTTAGCATTGTCTTTGGTGCAACTCCCGTTGCAGCGGCCTCTATTTGATCGGCTGTTTGTACGCGATCGGCATGGGGCACACGAATACCTTGTGCAGCCAATAAACCAACAGCGCCGATGATGTAACCAAAAACTGTCAATGTACCCTGAATGCCAGATTCAGTAAGGCTTGTAGAAATTGGGAAAGTAGTAAGCAATGCACCAATGCCATATCCGGCCGCAACCATACCTACAGCAAATCCACGGTTATTTGGAAACCAACGAACCATCAAGCCAACAACACCGATATACACAATACCGGTGCCCAAGCCACCTAACACGCCGTAGGTGAGGTAAAGATTGGACACGGTAGTGAGATTAGCCGAAAGCACCCAGCTTGCGCCCGTCAGAATAGTGCCAATAGATAACAAAAGACGAGGGCCAAACTTATCGACTAAATAACCTTGGAATGGTGAGAAAAAAGTCTGCAACACAATCAAGATCGAAAATGTTATTTGCAGCTCTGTCAAAGTAACACCGAGCTGACCCATAATCGGCTTAGTGAATAAGGCCCATACATATTGTGGGCTGGAGATGGACATCATACAAATCACACCCAAAGCCAACTGAACCCACTTCGACTTTAGAGGGTTCTTACTGGTGCTTTCCGCACCCATAACAACTGAAGTCATACGAATCTCCTGTTTATTGTTTAATCAAAATTTCTGAATTGCTTTTGTTGATGTATTTTGATCTAAATTTTCGGGTAATTACTAAGTAATTCCCTTGGATGGTGCAGTAGTACATATTTGATGCGGCTTGATGCACCAATAAAAACAAAAACCACCCCTTGGGGTGGTTTAGTGAATAGCGGAAAAAGTTTTTAGAATGCGTCTTTTAAACGCTCAAGTGCAAATATCTCTCGCAGATGGAGTATTTGATACGCAACACGATCCTTTAAAAGACCCGTCGTAGTCTCTTGATCATATGAAAAACTCCTCATGACATCGGCATTAAGGTTATATACGGGCCAATTAGCCTGACCGCTAACATTTGGATTGCCCGTTTTTGCAAATGCGGCCCAACTTGCAGACATCTTTTCAGACATCGCCTGATCTTGCGGATCATCTTTATTGGTAATGGGGTACCAATACTTAGACCAAATACCTTTTTTCTTTAAGTCAGCAGTAGCTTGTTCGATGCGAGCGCAATGATTGGCGCCGGACTCCACTTTTTTAGGGGCCTGCGGCATCAGTCCATAACTACCGAATACATAACTAATCTCAAATGTATGTGGGACACCTGGATACGCTGGGCGAATTTTCTCGGTTAAATAATCGAAATAGTATGCATATCCTGGCGCAACACCATTCATGCTGTCGGCAAGTAATTTAGTACTACCCCGATACAACATATCACCCAAAGCATCTGAAGCAATAATGCATTTGTCTTTAATATTTGAATACAGCATTTGGACAATCTTTGGATCCTCGCGAAGCATTTTTGAGAGGGCTACCATCGATGGCTGTCCGGGCACCAAAAAACTAGAGTCCCAAGAGTTGGTACCAATCATAAAAGGAACTTTAGCCTGCTTACCTGCAGCAAACAAAGGCACCGGATCACCCTTCAAGATCTGACCATCGATAAAGGGCCCGCCAAATTCTCCCTGCTCAAAGTTAGCGGCCGTTAGAACCAACTTCTGCGTTGGGAGATTTCTTAACTCCTTAAGATTCTTTGCTCCTACCGTGTTCATGTACTTAGCATCAATCTCGGTTTCTGGAACCATGCCTAGGCGCTTTTCAGTCATGCCTCGCAATGGGCTTTGTTGTGCACTTTCAGCGATTGCTCGATGGAATAAGCCTCTTGCAGCATCAGAAACCATTAACCATGTAACACTTCGCCCACCCGCTGACTCACCAAAAATAGTGACATTATTTGGATCCCCACCAAATGCAGCAATATTATCTTTAACCCACTTCAGCACTGCGATTTGATCCATGGTGCCGTAATTTCCAACTGGCTCGCCTTTAGCCTTGGCTTCTTCAATTAACTCTTGGCTCGCAAAGAATCCAAATGTGCCTAAACGGTAATCAAAAGTTACAACAATCACGCCATTCTTCACTAAATTAATTGGGGTGAACTGCGCATCTCTCGCACCATCTACCAGTAAACCACCTCCATGAATCCAAACCATCACAGGCAAATCCTTGCCTGCTTTTTGTGGCGTGAACACGTTTAACTTAAGACAATCCTCACTTCCGGGTAAGCCCAAGCCAGTACTCAAATTTTTTACAAAGGGTTGTGGGCAAGAATCACCAAATTGTCCAGCATCACGAGTGCCGGACCATGATGCCGGTGGCTGTGGAGGTCTCCATCTTAAGTCACCAACTGGCGGTGCAGCATAAGGAATATTTTTAAATGCATGCATGTTGTATTCAACAGTGCCTTGCAATTTACCAGCTTCAATCTGAATAACTGGTCGCTCAGTAACACTGTAAGCAGATAAAGCAATGGCAGCAAGAAGTATCCCAAGCAGTTTTTTCATCTGAATTCCCTCTATCAAAAAATAATATTTTTAGCAACCGAAGTTTGCTGTTTACTTCTTTTGCCACCGGGCCATTGCAGCCTCATCGGTTACACGGGCATCCACCCAGCGAGCACCCTCTGGGGTATCTTCTTTTTTCCAGAATGGTGCTGCCGTCTTGAGGTAGTCCATGATGAACTCACAGGCAGAAAAAGCTTCACCCCTGTGTGCACTAGTGACTACTACCAGTACGATTTGATCTTCAGGCAACAAAGGCCCAACACGATGAATTACTAGAGTTTGATAAAGATCCCAGCGAGCTTTAGCTTGATCGAGGATTTCTTGAAGCGCCTTCTCAGTCATGCCGGGGTAGTGCTCAAGCGTCATGCCTTTTACTTGGCTACCATCGTTCATATCCCGCACAGTACCCAAGAAAGTAACTACTGCACCTACTCTTGGATCGCCTTTGCGCAGCGCTGCTATCTCGGCGCTGACATCAAAATCATTTTCTTGAATTTTGATTGGCACATCAGCCCCCAGTAACCGGCGGGAAGAAAGCCACTTCAGCACCATCTTGTAATGGCGTATTCGCATCAACCATATGTTGATTTAAGGCGCAGCGCAATACTTTGCCATCCGCCAAGACTTCAGCCCATGGGTTGCCACGCTCGATAAGATGAGCCCTAAGATCAGCAATGCTTTTGACTGTTACAGGAATGGTGATGCTCTCTTGCGAGATACCAAGCGCTTCACGTAGCGAGGCAAAGAATCGTAATTCGAGTTTCATGGGTTAATCGTAAACCGATTATTTGAGTAGCGCATCAAAGGGGATGTATTTCACCAAATCTCCAGCCTTGATTGGTTGGTTTGGCGGGCAATCAACTAAACCATCGCCCCAAGAAGCACTAGTGAGCACGCCAGAGCTTTGGTTGGGGAATAAATCTAAGCCGCCATTGCTATTCAACTTGACGCGCAAGAACTCATTGCGGCGATCGGCTTTTAACCAATCAAAATCTGCGCGCATAAGATAAGACTGAGGCTGTTTAGCTTCGCGGCCCTGTAATTTCAGAATAAAAGGGCGGACGAATAACAAGAAGGTTACAAAACTGGATACAGGGTTGCCGGGCAAGCCAATAAACCAGGCCTCACCGTCTTTAGACTCTTCTGATTTGCGAACTGCACCAAAAGCCAATGGCTTACCAGGCTTAATAGCAATCTGCCAAAGATCTAATCTTCCTTCGGCAGTCACTGCAGGCTTAATGTGATCTTCTTCGCCAACTGAAACGCCGCCAGAAGTAATAATTAAATCGTGGTCTTTGCTAGCTTTACGTAATGCTGCGCGTGTTGCATCCAGACGATCAGGAACAATGCCTAAATCCGTTGCGTCACATCCCAAGGATTTGAGACAGGCCAATAAGGTATCGCGATTCGAGTTGTAAATGCCGCCCGGCTTTAAAGGCTCACCCGGTAAAGCTAACTCGTCACCTGTGAAGAATGCCGCAACCTTCACACGACGCTTTACATTCAGATGAGTTAGACCAGCTGAAGCAGCGACACCCAACTCCTGTGGACGCAGAAAGGTACCAGCAGTTAATGCAGTCTTACCAGCAGTTAAATCCTCGCCCTTGCGACGAATCCATTGGCCTGATGTTGGGGCAATGTTAATGGTTACCTGATTAGTCTCACTGTCTGTCGTGCAATCCTCTTGCATCACAACGGCATCTGCACCTGGTGGAACTGGTGCGCCAGTAAAAATTCTGGCGACAGTGCCTGGCTCCAAAGTAGTACCCATCGATCCAGCTGGGATACGTTGTGCAATTCTGAGAGTACTTCCAGGATTTTGGGTATCCGCCGTTCTAACCGCATAACCATCCATGGAAGTGTTATCCAATGGTGGTACATCCACTAGGCTATTGACGTTTTCAGCAAGAACGCGACCTAAGGCCGCTTGCATTGCCACCTTCTCAATCTCGCCAACGGGCTGGGCATGAGAAAGCAAATGGTCTAAAGCCTGCTGTGCAGTCAACATTGGTGGCTTAGTCATAGGATGAATTTATTGCTTGAGTTTTGGTGGGTTAAAAAATTAACCCAGATTCGCTGTAATGAAATCTTTAACTTGATTCACATCTGCATCGATATTTTCTACGCGCTGCGGCTTAGACTTAATGTCCTTAAAAGCTGGCGGGCATTCAGCAGGACGGCCTAAAGCTACTTCAATCGTTTCTTCAAACTTAATTGGCAGTGCTGTCTCGAGAACAATCATTGGAATACCTGCTTGCAAGTGCTCACGAGCCACTTTCACACCATCAGCAGTATGTGTATCAATCATGACGCCATAGCGTTTATCGATATCACGAATAGTTTCTAGGCGATTCTCATGAGTGCTGCGTCCAGACTGGAAACCATACTTACCCAACTCTTTAAAGACCGTATCTTTCGAGATATCAAAACCACCTGCTTCATCAACCTGCTTGAACATGGCTGCAGTCGCTGTGCCGTCTTGCCCCATGAAATCAAATACAAATCGCTCAAAGTTACTCGCCTTAGAGATATCCATGGATGGGCTAGATGTGTGCAGAGTTTCTGCGGACTTGCGCGCACGATAGACACCGGTGCGGAAAAACTCATCAAGTACGTCATTCTCATTTGTAGCAGCAATCAAATGCTCAATTGGTAAACCCATCATGCGAGCAATATGGCCTGCGCAGATGTTACCAAAGTTACCTGAAGGAACAGTGAATGAGACTTTCTCTGAACTAGATTTCGTTGCTAAGAGATAACCTTGGAAGTAATACACGACCTGAGCAACCACACGACCCCAGTTGATGGAGTTCACTGTGCCAATTTTATTATTCGCCTTGAAGGCGTGATCGTTACTTACCGCCTTCACAATATCTTGGCAATCATCAAAGACGCCAGCTACTGCTAAGTTAAAAATATTAGGGTCTTGCAAGGAATACATTTGCGCAGACTGAAAGGCGCTCATCTTGCCGCGCGGTGAGAGCATAAATACCTTGACGCCCTCTTTACCCCGCATCGCGTACTCAGCCGCGCTACCAGTATCACCGGAAGTTGCACCCAAAATATTGAGCTGCTGACCTTTTTTCTTTAAGGTGTATTCAAAAAGATTGCCCAGCAACTGCATGGCCATATCTTTGAAGGCCAATGTTGGGCCATTTGAAAGACTCAATAGGCCTATGCGTGTGCCATGCTCTTCACCCAGCCAATGGATGGGTGTAATGTCTTTTGCATTATCTTGAGGGCGACCATTGCAGTAGACCTGTTCGGTATAAGTTTTGCGTAAGAGCGCACGCAAATCAGCCTCAGGAATATCGTCGCAATACAGGCTCAGAACTTCATAAGCCAAATCAGCATAAGACAAGCCACGCCAAGAATCCAATTGCGCTACAGTGACTTTAGGATACTGAGTAGGTAAATACAGGCCACCATCAGGCGCCAATCCACCTAACAAAATTTCTAAGAAGGATTGTTGTGGGCTATTGCCACGAGTAGATTGGTAACGCATGTGTTTTGCTGAGTTTTACTTAAGACAGATTTTCTAAACGGATCTTCACTACTTCGCCTGCAACGGTTTTAAGAGCTTGAATCTCTTTGATTGCCGCAAGCATGTTCTTCTCTTTGGTTTCATGAGTCAAAGCCACTAAATCAGTTTGACTCTCGCCCTCGTCAGCTTCCTTTTGTAAGAGCGCGTCAATTGAAACGCCATGTGAAGCCAAAATTTTGGTGATGTCTGCCAATACACCTGCCTGGTCAGCTACACGCAAGCGCAAGTAGTAACTAGTAGTGATCTCGCCAATCGGCAAGACAGGCGTGTCATGAATAGCGTCTGACTGGAAGGCCAAGTAAGGTACGCGATGCTCAGCGTCAGCACTTAACAAACGGGTGATGTCAACCAAGTCAGCAATCACTGCGGATGCAGTTGGCTCAGAGCCGGCACCTTTGCCGTAATACAAAGTAGTTCCCACGGCATCGCCAAATACTTGAACAGCATTCATAGCGCCTTCAACGTTAGCAATTAAACGCTTAGAAGGAATTAAGGTTGGGTGCACACGCAACTCAACACCTGTAGAAGTTTTCTTAGCAATACCAAGCAACTTAATGCGATAGCCTAATTGCTCTGCGTATTTAATATCAATGGCGTCTAATTTAGTGATGCCTTCAATGTGCGCTTTTTCAAACTGCATTGGAATGCCAAATGCAATCGCGCTCATGATGGTCGCTTTATGCGCAGCATCAACCCCTTCAATATCAAAGGTAGGATCCGCCTCAGCGTAACCCAAACGTTGCGCTTCTTTGAGAACGGTGCCGAAGTCCAAACCTTTGTCACGCATTTCTGACAAGATGAAATTGGTCGTACCATTAATAATGCCAGCGATCCATTCGATGCGATTAGCGGTTAAGCCTTCACGCAATGCTTTAATAATCGGGATACCACCAGCAACTGCCGCTTCAAATGCCACCATCACGCCTTTAGCGTGCGCAGCCTTAAAAATCTCATTACCGTGTACAGCGATCAATGCCTTATTTGCTGTAACTACGTGTTTACCAGCAGCGATCGCTTCAAGAACCAAGTCTTTAGCAATACCGTAACCACCGATTAACTCAACAACGATATCAATCTCTGGGTTATTGATGACGGCACGAGCATCGCTCACCACTTGTGCACGATCCTTCACGAGTTCTTTAGCGCGATCTACATTTAGATCAGCGACTGTATTAATACGAATACCGCGCCCAGCACGACGAGTAATCTCATCTTGGTTACGCTCGAGAACAGTGAATACGCCACCACCAACGGTGCCAATACCTAACAGACCTACTTGAATCGGTTTCATGATGCCTTTGCTGCAGTTGAAGAAGCCTTACGGCTGTGCTTATTACGATAACGCTCCAAAAAACGTGCAAGACGGCTGATAGCCTCCTTGAGCACATCTTCGTGAGGCAAGAACACTACGCGGAAGTGATCAGGCTTGCCCCAGTTAAAACCGGAACCCTGAACTAACAATACTTTTTCTTCCTTCAAGAGATCAGCAACAAATTGTTGATCATCTTCAATTGGATAAATCTCAGGATCTAACCTTGGGAATAAATACAAAGCAGATTTTGGTTTAACGCAGGTGACCCCCGGAATATCCGTAATGAGTTTCCATGCAAGATCGCGCTGCTTTGCAAGACGACCACCCTCACCAACTAAATCATTAATACTTTGATAGCCGCCCAATGCAGTTTGAATTGCATACTGGCCTGGCACGTTTGCACACAAGCGCATCGAGGCCAACATGTTCAAGCCTTCGATGTAGTCTCGAACCATTTCTTTATCACCTGAAACCACCATCCAACCGGCACGATAGCCACATGAACGGTAATTCTTGGATAAACCATTAAAGGTGATGGTAACCACATCAGTTGATAAAGATGCGAGAGAGATATGCTTCTCTGCGTCATACAACATCTTGTCGTAAATCTCATCAGCAAACAATATCAAACCATGTTCGCGCGCAATCTGAATCATCTCCAACAAAACCTCTTTAGAGTAAATAGCGCCAGTTGGATTGTTGGGATTAATGATGACAATTGCTTTAGTGCGAGGCGTAATTTTTTTACGCAAATCATTTAAGTCTGGCTCCCAACCTTTGGATTCATCACAAAGATAGTGCACAGGTGTGCCGCTGGACAAACTCACAGCAGCAGTCCACAGTGGGTAGTCTGGTGTTGGAACTAAAACTTCATCGCCATCATTTAGAAGGGCATTCATCGAAAGTACGATGAGCTCAGAAACCCCATTACCGGTATAAACATCATCCAAAGTCACACCCTGGATGCCTTTTTCCTGGCAATACTGCATGATGGCTTTGCGAGCAGCAAAAATTCCTTTGGAATCAGAATAGGCAGATGCGTTACTCAAATTGCGAATCATGTCCAACTGAATCTCTTCAGGTGGATCAAAACCGAAAACCCCTACGTTTCCGATGTTTAATTTGATGATTTTGTGACCCTCTTCCTCCATGCGCTGAGCAAGCTCGAGCACCGGCCCACGTATGTCATAACAGACGTTATCGAGCTTTTGGGACTTTCGGATCGGTTTCACAATAAATTTAAGGGTAAGTTCTTGAAATATGAGAAAAAACAGCTAGCTATAATCCACATAATTATGACAGAGAGTCCACTTGAAGCTTCAATCTGACCCCCATTCCGGAGCAAATACGATCACTGGCTACGGCGATGGCTACGTAGAGATCAATAAGACTTCTTACGCCCACGCTGTTGTCCTGAGCTCAGACGGCGCCATCTCCGAGTGGCCAGTCAAGGCATTTGAAGGCCTAGAAGCCAATAATTTCTCGCAACTCGTTGATTTAAAACCAGAATTAATCCTGATCGGGACCGGTAGCCGTCAGCGTTTTCCCAAACCTGAGCTCCTGAAAGCTCTGATTTCAGCCAAAATTGGCTTTGAAATCATGGATTCTCAAGCTGCCTGCCGGACATACAACATCCTTGTAGGTGAAGGGCGCCAAGTCCTCTTAGCCTTAATAGTGGAACCCACTTAATGCAATTTGGCCAAATTCGGCAGTCATCCGCCCTGCATCCAGGCAAGATTTTGCTGCTGGTCATTATTTATGGCTTGCTGTGGTTTGGCACTCTCAATTACCGCCACCTCATTCCATCGGACGAGGGGCGCTATGCAGAAATCGCCCGCGAAATGCTGGTTACCGGCGATTGGATTACACCGCGTTACAACGGCTATAAGTATTTTGAAAAACCGCCCCTTCAGGCCTGGGCAACTGCCGCCGCTTTTCAAGTATTCGGTATTGGTGATTGGCAAGCGCGTCTTTGGACAGCGCTCACCGGATTCTTAACCATTCTTTTAGTTGGCTTTACTGGCGCGCGAATTTTTAATGCGAGAGCGGGATGGTTGGCTGCTGTTGTTCTTGCATCAAGCCCTATGTGGATCATCAGCGGACACTTCAACTCGCTAGACATGGGCTTGTCATCATTTTTAGTTGCGGCTTTGTGCAGCCTATTAGTTGCACAAACATCTCACAATAAAAATAGTTGTCGCAATTGGATGTGGGCTTGCTGGGCCTTCATGGCATTAGCCACTCTATCGAAGGGTGTGATTGGTGCTGCGATTCCTGCAATGGTATTTGTTACTTACTCTATTAGCACATGGGATTGGAAAATTTGGACTCGCTTACGTTTAGTCAGCGGAAGCATTTTGTTCCTAGCAATCACAGCGCCCTGGTTTGTATTGGTAGCGCAACGCAACCCTGAATTTCTAGAATTCTTTTTTATCCACGAGCATCTACAACGCTTTACACAAGACGCGCACAGCAGAACAGGTCCTATTTATTACTTTGTGCCCTTACTCCTGATAGGCATACTTCCCTGGTTTCTTCAGATCCCAGGGGCAATTGCACAAGCATGGAGTGAGCGTCGTCGCGAGTTTTCTGCCGGCTGGTTATTGGTCTGCTGGTTTGTGGTGATCTTTGCGTTCTTTAGTGTCTCGCGCTCTAAATTACCTGGCTACATCATTCCTATTTTCCCTGCGCTTGCTTTGATTATTGGCAATCGCTTGGATCACTTACTTGGTCACACCAACACCATGGCTCTGTCATGGAAATTACAGACACTTGGATTTGCATTGCTTGGTTGCGTTGGATTTTTCTTTTTAGATGCGATTGGCAAACAAGCAAGGCCTGATGAAATTGAAACATATGCCCAATACACCTATTGGGTGATTACTGCATTAGTGGCACTAGTCAGTTTTAGTGCTTTTGCTACATGGCAAAGCAAACGCAATGGCATTCAAAGTATTGTGAGTTTTGCCTGTGGATTTTTTCTTTGCGCCATCATCGCCGGAACAGGCCATGAAACTTTAGGTCGCGCTGTCTCTGGCATTGATTTAGTTGAACGGGTAAAAGCCTCCATTCCTGAAAAGGTGAATTTCTATTCAGTGCGTCTTTTGGATCACACCGTACCTTTTTATTTAGGCAGAACCATGATCATGGTGGAATCTCCTGACGAACTCGAGTTTGGCGTGAATCAAGAGCCCCAACTTTGGATGCCGAGCTTAGATGCGTTTATTGCCCGCTGGCAAGAAGATCAAACAGCCTATGCCCTGATGGTTCCAGAGCAATTTGATGCGCTAAAGGCACAGAACTTCCCAATGCAGGAGGTCGATCGCGACTCTCGCAGAGTCATTGTGAAACATCCCGACTCATCAAACGTGACGCAGTAATATAGAAACCTATGTCAGACTCTAACTCCCCATTTATCCCATTCACGCGCCCCAGCTTTAATCAAGAAACAATTGATGCCGTCTCGGAAGTATTGCGCTCAGGTTGGGTGACATCAGGCCCTAAGTTGGCAGAGTTTGAATCCACTTTAAGTAAGTACTTCGACGATCGACCAGTGCGTTGCTTTGCCAATGGCACAGCAACGATGAAGATTGCTTTGCAAGTTGCAGGCATTGGCCCAGGTGATGAAGTTATTACAACTCCTATCTCTTGGGTGGCAACCTCAAACGTGATTTTGAGTGTTGGTGCAAAACCAGTATTTGTGGATGTTGATCCCGTAACACGCAACATTGATTTAAATAAAGTTGCTGCTGCAATCACACCAAAGACGCGCGCGATCATGCCAGTCTATTTAGCTGGATTACCGGTTGACATGGATCAGCTCTACTCTTTAGCTAAAAAATACAAGCTTCGCGTAATCGAAGATGCTGCACAAGCCTTTGGCTCACAGTGGCAAGGCAAGAAGATTGGTAGCTTCGGTGATTTAGTGAGTTTTAGCTTTCAAGCTAATAAGAATCTCACAACTATTGAGGGTGGTTGCCTTGTATTAAATAACGCCGATGAAGCAAAACTTGCTGAGAAGTTCCGCCTTCAAGGATTAACCCGTCAAGGCATGGATGGAATGGATGTTGATGTATTGGGCGGTAAAGATAATCTTACTGATGTGAACGCGGCAATCGGTCTTGAACAACTCAAGCAGCTTCCTTTTTATCAAACTCGCCGTACCGCGCTCGCGCGTCAATACTTTAATGTCCTTCGCGCTGAATTGAAATCTGCTGGATTGGAAAGCTTGGAGTTAGAGCTTCCTGTAGAAAACTTTACCGACAGCAACTGGCACATGTTCCAAGTTGCATTGCCCTTGGATCAGTTAAAGACCGATCGCGCCCAAGTGATGACTGAGTTAAAAGATTTAGGCATTGGTACTGGCGTTCATTACCCCGCTATTACCGGCTTTACTCTCTACAAAAACCAGGGCTACAAAACATCAGATACGCCAATTGCTGAACGCATTGGTAAATCCATTCTGACCCTCCCTTTATTTCCAGCAATGGCCGATGAAGATATTGGCCGTATAGCTAGTGGTTTAGTCGGAATCTTGCTTAAATACCGCAAAAACTAGCGTTCTTAGGTTAAAAGCTCAGAATCAGGCAAAATTGCAGCATGACTGCAAATTTAGTTGCCAACCCAACACTCAGTATTGTTATTCCCGTTTACAACGAGGAGGACGGGCTAAAAGCTTTATTCGATCGCCTCTATCCAGCTTTGGATGCACTGGCCGCCAAACGCAAGATTGCCTATGAAATTGTGTTTGTGAATGATGGCAGCAAAGATCGCTCCGCCGGCATCCTCTCTAAACAAGTTGAGTTACGTCCCGATGTCACTCGCGCTGTTTTATTTCATAGCAACTTTGGCCAGCATATGGCGATCATGGCCGGCTTTGAATATGCTAAAGGCGAACACATTATTACTTTGGATGCTGACTTACAAAACCCGCCCGAAGAAATAGATGCATTGACCGAGCAATTATTAAAAGGTCACGATTACGTTGGCACTATCCGCGCAAATCGTCAGGACAGCTTCTTTAGAAAATTTGCTTCACGCGTTATGAATAGCTTGCGTGAAAATATTACCCGCATCACGATGACCGATCAAGGCTGCATGTTGCGCGGATATAGTCGTCGCATTGTTGATCTCGTTCGTCAATGTGATGAAAGCAATACT
The DNA here is from genome assembly GCF_018881715.1 of Polynucleobacter parvulilacunae. Taxonomy (GTDB): domain Bacteria; phylum Pseudomonadota; class Gammaproteobacteria; order Burkholderiales; family Burkholderiaceae; genus Polynucleobacter; species Polynucleobacter parvulilacunae. Next base: position 936,902 of record NZ_JACVPW010000001.1, on the reverse strand, counting down.
TTTATTCCAGCTTTGGCATATACCTTCTCTGCAAACCCAGTAGAAATTTCTGTCAAACACGAAGAGCGTTTTGCTGGTGAGTCCAAGTACAGTCTGTATCAACTTATTCGTTTGAACTTTGACTTGGTAACTGGCTTCTCGATCATGCCGCTACAGATCTTCTCAATCCTAGGCATGCTTCTCTCCCTTGCTGCAGGCAGCTTGTTTGCCTACCTGCTGGTGCGCCGCTTTGTTCTAGGTGCTGAGGTTGAGGGTGTATTTACCCTCTTCGCCTTGACCTTCTTCCTGATTGGCGTGATGCTCTTTGGGCTTGGTCTCTTGGGTGAATACATTGGCCGCATCTATCAACAGATCCGCAAACGTCCTCGCTATGTTGTGCAAACTGTTTTAGAGAAAAAATAATTGCACGCAGTCGTCTTTGCTTATCACGATGTAGGCGTTAATTGCCTCAAGGCACTTATCAGCGCAGGCATCCAAATTGATTTAGTTGTTACCCATGAAGATGATCCAAACGAAAATGTTTGGTTTGGGAGTGTCGCTAAATTATGCGCAGAGAAAAATATTCCGTTCATTACGCCAAAAGCTAATGAGTTGGTGAGTTTAATTCCCAAGATTCAAGCACTGGCCCCCGATTACATTTTCTCCTTCTACTATCGATTCATGATTCCAGCGCAGGTTTTGGCTTGCGCCAAAATTGCGGCTTTGAATATGCACGGCTCACTACTGCCAAAGTATCGTGGTCGTGCGCCAGTCAATTGGGCCATCCTGCATGGCGAAACTGAAACTGGCGCAACTTTGCATGTAATGGAAGCAAAACCAGATGCGGGAGATATCGTTGGGCAGGTAGCCGTGAGCATCGACCCCGATGAAACTGCTACCGATGTTTTTGGGAAAGTAAGTCATGCGGCTGTAAGCGTCATTGACCAAGTCTTACCCAGCCTATTACAGGGAATCGTGCCCCGCCAACCGAATGAACTTCAAAAAGGGAGCTATTTTGGGGGTCGCAAGCCTGCGGACGGGCAAATTCATTGGAATCAGACTGCTAAACAGGTCCATGACCTAGTTAGGGCGGTTGCACCCCCTTATCCAGGCGCCTTTACGGATCATCAGGGCAAAGCCATGATTGTGGCCCGCACCAGCCTAAAAGGGTCATTTCCAGCCCAGCTCAATCTTGAGGTTTGTGGCGTCCAAGTGGTTGATAATCGGGTATTCGGCATTTGCGGCGACCACCAAGCAGTAGAAATCTTGGAATGGTTTCCAGCAAGCAACTAAGTAACGAATTGAGCAGTATCTAATTAGATTAAAACGAGGCAGTAAAGATGAAAAAAGTACTCATTCTTGGTGTTAACGGTTTTATTGGTCACCACCTTTCTAAGCGTATTCTCGAGACAACCGATTGGGATGTCTATGGCATGGATATGCAAAACGATCGTCTTGGTGACTTAATCAATCATCCGCGCATGCATTTCTTTGAAGGTGACATCACCATCAATAAAGAATGGGTTGAATATCACATCCGTAAATGCGATGTCATCTTGCCTTTAGTTGCGATTGCAACTCCAGCTACTTATGTACAGCAGCCACTTAAAGTATTTGAACTCGATTTCGAAGCCAATCTACCAATCGTGCGCTCTGCAGTGAAATACAAAAAGCATTTGGTATTCCCATCAACTTCTGAAGTATATGGAATGTGTGAAGACGCCGAATTCGATCCGTCTAAATCCAATATGGTTTACGGCCCAATCAACAAGCCTCGTTGGATCTACGCCTGCTCCAAGCAGTTGATGGATCGTGTGATTTGGGGTTATGGCATGGAAGGCTTACGCTTTACCCTCTTCCGTCCATTTAACTGGATTGGCCCTGGTCTAGATAGCATTTACACACCAAAAGAAGGCTCTTCCCGCGTTGTAACTCAGTTCTTGGGTCATATCGTTCGCGGCGAATCTATCAACGTTGTTGATGGTGGCGCCCAGAAACGTGCCTTTACTTATATTGACGATGGTATCGATGCTTTGATGCACATTATTGATAACAAAGATGGTGTTGCTAATGGCAAGATCTACAACATTGGCAACCCAAAGAACAATCACTCTATTCGTGAACTAGCCAATCAGATGTTGGAAATTGCTCGCAGTATTCCCGAGTATGCAAAGAATGCGAATGAAGTGAAAATTGTTGAGACTACTTCCGGCGCTTACTACGGTGAAGGCTACCAAGACGTACAAAATCGTGTTCCTGCAATTGACAACACGATGAGTGAATTGGGTTGGAAGCCAACCACTACGATGTCCGATGCGCTCAAGAATATTTTTGAAGCCTATCGTGGAGACGTAGAAAAAGCACGTCACCTAGTCGACAAAGAATAAGTAAGCAAGTCAAAGGTACATGGCTAAGATAGCTCTCAAGGTTGATGTAGATACCTTACGCGGCACTAAAGAAGGCGTACCCAATCTTGCTCGTACCTTGGAGCGTTTTGGCCTCAAAGCCACCTTTCTGTTTAGCCTTGGGCCTGACCACACCGGTTGGGCTTTAAAGCGTGTCTTTCGCCCAGGCTTTCTAAAGAAAGTAAGCCGCACTTCCGTTGTCGAGCATTACGGCATTAAGACTTTGCTTTACGGAGTCCTTCTTCCTGGGCCAGACATTGGAAAAAAAGCTGCCGCAGAAATGCATGCCATCGATAAAGCGGGTCACGAGACAGGTATTCACACCTGGGATCACGTTGCCTGGCAGGACGCAGTGCGAACACAAGACGCACAGTGGACTAAAGCAATGATGCAAAGAAGTTGGGATCGCTTTGTAGAGATCTTTGGTCATGCGCCAGTTACTTATGGTGCGGCTGGATGGCAAATGAATGAAGCTGCTTTTGAACAACTCGATCAATGGGGCATCGCTTACTCATCGGATGGCAGAGCTGAACCGAACCTAATGCCCTATCGCCTTGCACTCCCTTCAGGCAAAGCAAAACATGTTCAGTACCCAACCACACTCCCGACGTTTGATGAACTCATTGGTATCGATGGTGCAGACGAATTTGGCGCTGTTAAAAAATTACTGAAAATTACCCAAAGCAACCCGAATGACCAAGTCTTCACCTTGCACGCTGAGCTAGAGGGACAAAAACTCTTGCCTGCATTTGAGAAGCTAATAGCCGGATGGCTAGATCAAGGTCACGACCTAGTCACTATGGGCGACCTGCACAAATCTTGGGAAGCTACCAAGCAACTCGATAAAATAGCGGTACTGCCACTGACTTGGGGTGAAATACCCAATCGCAGCGGTGATTTAATTATTCAAAGTAGCTAGAAGTAAGAGACAACAACCAACGAAGGATCATCATGACAGTATCTATTGGTCAACCTATGCCACAGTGCGCGATTCCAGCAACTTCTGGATTAACGTTTTCACCAGCGTCCGCCAAAGGTAAAAAATTGGTTCTGTACTTTTATCCAAAAGACATGACGCCTGGCTGCACAGCGGAGTCCGGCGAATTTAGAGACAACATTGAAGCCTTTACTAAGGCCAATACTTTGGTGGTAGGGGTTTCCCGCGATAGCCTCAAGTCACACGACAACTTCCGCAGCAAGCTTGAACTCCCATTTGAGCTAGTTGCCGATACCGAAGAAACGCTTTGCCAGATCTTTGGCGTTATGAAGATGAAGAATATGTACGGCAAGCAAGTCCGTGGGGTAGAGCGCAGCACCTTCTTATTTGACTCCTCCGGTAAACTTGTAAAAGAGTGGCGCGGTCTCAAGGTTCCAGGTCATGTGACAGAAGTATTACAAGCAGCCCAAGCCATTAAATAATTTTTACAACAATTTGATCTGAGGTGCTTGCAAACCCCGAATTTTGGGGTAAAGTGATTCATATGCACCGTAAACGACGGGAAAGTCTGACAATCCGTTTGAATCAGAAACCTGAATATCTCAGATCAGGCACGGGGAGCAACCCCCTCCGTTTTTCCATCACCACTGCAACTAGTTTCGTAATAAACCGTCAATGCACTCCGCTTGGCGGTTTTTTCTTTTAGGAGAGTCCATGCCGCTGCCCCCAATCCCCACTCAAATTGCTGATCAAGTGAAACTCAGTCGCAAAGATACTCCCGACTTAAAGAAACGTCCTGCTCAAGCAAAACCAGTGGTAGTGGAAGCTGTTGATTGGACGAACGACGCAGAAGAAGATTTATCTGCAGCGGAAGTCGCTCTCGAAAAGATTAAAGCAGATCATCGCCCTGTTCATCATCAGCGTAATGAACGCAATGAGAATAAAGCAGCTACACCCGCAAAACCAAAACGGATTATTCGTACTGGTCCTCCAAGCTTGTTTGTTCTTGATACAAACGTATTGATGCATGACCCAAGCTCCCTGTTCCGCTTCTCTGAGCATGATCTCTACTTGCCGATGACCACTTTAGAAGAGTTGGACAATCACAAAAAAGGTATGACCGAGGTAGCCCGTAACGCCCGTACAGTCAGCAGGTCTTTGGATCAGCTGATTGCCGGCACTAGTGGTACTTTAGATGATGGCATTCCACTCAATAAGCTAGGCAACCAAGATGTGACGGGTCGCCTATTCTTTCAGACAAAATTAACTACTCAAGCTTTGCCAGAGGGTCTACCTGAAGGCAAAGGTGACAACCTTATTCTGGCAGTAGTAAGCGAATTACAAAAAACTCGTAAGGGCCAAGAAGTGGTATTGGTATCCAAAGATATCAATATGCGTATTAAGGCACGCGCCCTTGGTTTGCCTGCAGAAGATTATTTCAACGACCAAGTATTAGAAGATCGTGACTTGATGTATGCCGGCGTGATGACATTGCCAGCAGATTTTTGGCCCAAGCACGGCAAGGATATGGAAAGCTGGGCTGACTCCAAATCTGGCACGATGTTTTATCGCGTGACTGGACCATCCGTACAAAGCATGTTGGTCAACCAGTTTGTCTATCAAGAAAATCCAGATGGCTCCACACCTTTCTATGCACAGGTTAGAGAAATTAATGGCAAAACTGCCCTCCTGCAAACACTTAGAGACTTCTCCCATCAAAAGAATAATGTCTGGAGCGTTACTGCACGCAACCGCGAGCAGAACTTTGCTATGAATCTGCTCATGAACCCAGATGTTGATTTTGTGACCCTATTGGGACAAGCTGGTACCGGCAAAACTTTGCTGGCATTGGCCGCCGGTCTTGAACAGGTTCTGGACAGCAAGCGTTATAACGAAATCATCATTACCCGCGCCACAGTGCCAGTCGGTGAAGATATTGGCTTCCTCCCAGGTACCGAAGAAGAAAAGATGCAACCTTGGATGGGTGCGTTTGACGATAACCTAGAGGTATTACAGCGTAATGAAGATGGTGGTGAATGGGGTCGCGCTGCTACTCAAGAGTTGATTCGCTCACGCATTAAAGTAAAGAGCATGAACTTCATGCGCGGCAGAACCTTTGTCAGCAAGTTTGTGATCATTGATGAAGCGCAAAACCTCACTCCAAAACAAATGAAAACCCTCGTTACCCGCGCGGGCCCTGGAACCAAAATTATTTGCCTAGGAAACATCGCTCAGATCGATACCCCATATTTAACCGAGGGGTCTTCAGGTTTAACTTATGTAGTTGATCGCTTCAAGGGTTGGCGTCATGGTGGTCACGTGACTTTAGCTCGCGGTGAACGCTCACGTCTTGCGGATCATGCTGCTGACGCACTCTAAGCAATCTCTCTCATGCCGCACTCTTCTGGGGTGCGGCATTTTTATTTGTAGCTTACTGATCCTAAGCGGGTGCAGCACGTTCAGCGGCAAATCAGGATCCTCCTCTAGAGTCTCTCAATTCAAGCAAGACACTAGCGTTGGTACTGAAGATATTTCTATTGCAGCCGTTGGTTTAGTAGATGTCCCCTATCGGTTTGGTGGCAATACCCCAAAGGGTGGCTTTGATTGCAGCGGACTGATTGTCTACGTCTATAACAAGGCAGCTGGGGTCAAACTTCCACGGACTATTCAATTGATGAGTACCAAAGGTAGGAGCATTGAAGGTCAACCACCCGCTCCAGGTGATCTAGTTTTCTTTAACACTACCGGTGAAAAATATTCCCATGCGGGAATCTATGTTGGACAAGGTAGATTTGTTCATGCACCAAGCGCAGGCGGAACCGTGCGCCTTGACTACATCACAACGCCCTACTGGGCAGCCAAGTTTACTGAAGCACGTCGCGTAGTACCTCAGTAATAGTGCAAGATTTAAATCAAACTTGCTTTAGAAACGAGTTTGTAAGCCAATTCGTCCAGAGTAAGCTTGGTATGTTCCTACCAAAGAGTTATCAACAGCTAAGTTCATGAATAGGTTGGTATCTTTTGTGATGCGGGCATTTAATTCAGCATCCACAGTCATCCAGCGTGAGTTTGCTTGTGACTGGAAAGTGATTGGGTTAACACCATAGAGTGAAGCCATAGTCGTACTTGTGCCTGCATTAAAGATGCTCCAATAGCTAGCACGCAAATACGCAAAGATTGGAGTGCTACCAATCACATCTTTATGTCCGGCCAACAAACCTAAACGGCCACGAGTCATTTCACTCTTGTTAAAGTTCACTTGACCATATGCATCTGTTGCATTATTCATGCCAATGGCGTCATAGACAATTTGTGCTTGTGGGGAGATTAAGAACTTATCTATATTCCAGCGTCCGCCGCCTTCAATCGAGCCTGTAAAGCCAGTGCCTTGGGTGCGTAGCTGTGCGCCCTGAACAGAGCCGGCTCCCGCATTGAGATAGCGCGTACCTTGAGCAAGAGCATCTACATATAGGCCGTTAGCAGCAAAATGGGTGCCATACAAACCTAAAGAGTAAGCCTGCATACCATTAATACTACCGGTAGAGATACTGCCTGTCTGACTGGAAGTATTGGCATTAGCGCTACCGATAGTGACGTAAGGGCCGACATAAGATCTAGAGCCACCCTGCTCTTCATTCTGATACACGTCTACACCCAACTGCAAAGCATAGGCATTGAAATTCATCTTCGGGCCGTTATCTACAGAGGATGGAGTAGAAGTTCCAGTCTTACCAATAATGCGCGCCCAATCATTTGAACTTTTCTTAGCGCCATTTGTCGGATCAACCAAATTGAGATCGCCACGACGTTGATCTAATGTGTCAACTGCTGTCTGTGCATACAACTGCACCAATGAAGGTACAGCTGGATAGACCGCAACCTCAATACGCTCTCCAGCAGCAGGAGTGGGAACTGGTGCAGGAGGTGCTACAGAAGTTGCAGCTGAGGAACCGCTAGAGGATCCCGGGGTAGATGCTGGAGTGGGAGCTTGAGTGGACAGGTACCAAGAATTGCCAACGCCTGATGGGCCACCTTTATAAAGCTTGTATTCATAAGCACCAGATGCAACACGCTGAGTTAATGCAAATGCATTGGATGTAGACGCGCCATTCACAATAATCACAGGTATACCATTGCCAACCGTACGATTGCCAAGACCACCCTTATCCGTTACGGTAATGCCAGTAGAGCCAGTGGTATTACCAGTTACGGTCAAAGTATCGGATACAGGAGCAGAGGCAGGAGCATACACGCTGCCAACAAAGTTTCCGCCATTACCAATATAGTTACCGTTCACGGTCAAATTAGTTGCAGACCCATTAAAAGATGGCGCAATCGTTCCCGAGTTATTTACGTTGCCATTTATGACACCGCTACCTTGCAAGTTAGCACCAGCAGCTATCGAGGTATTTGATGTGGTCGATCCAGTTAATATCAGGCCACCTGCGTTAATGTTTGTATCCCCAGTATAAGTATTGGTCTTAGAAATTGTTACGGTGCCAGAACCATCTTTAACCAGGCTACCTGATCCGCTCATTACGCCGGCATAGGTCCCGTTCGTTGTCTGATTGAAATTCACTATTGCGTTATTAATTACATTGCCCTGAATGCTTGAGGTATTACCGGCCAATGTACCTGCTGAGACGGTGGTTCCACCGCTATAGGCATTTGTACCGGAGAGGGTTAATGTGCCAGCACCTGTTTTAGTAAATCCACCGGATCCAGTCATATTCCCAGACAGACCCAAATTGTTTCCATTGGTGTTGATAGTGCTCGCGCCAGATAAAGCAACGTTATTAGCAAGACTTACTGAAGAGTTTGCTTGCAAGCTTGTGCCGCCTGCCATCGTTAAAGCGCCAGTTCCTAAGGCGGCATTATTGGCAACTGCAATAGCTCCTGCATTCAACGCTGTGCCACCCGTGTAAGTATTGGCACCAGATAACACTAAAGTTCCAGCTCCACTTTTCTCAATACTCGAAGTAGCAGCGCTTGGGCTAGTTTGATCCTGAATCACTCCAGAGATAGCCAAACTAGAAGTACCATCAACCGCAATCTTTCCAGCTACTAATTCATATCCTGTAGCGCTATTCATCACCACATTAGAGCCGTTAGTGGCATTGATAATATTCAGACCAGTTACGGCATTACTGAAATTTGCATTTGAAAGCCCGTTAAAGTTCAGGGCTTCTTGTGTACTGCCCTTATTAAAACTAATGCCGCCCAACAACGTTGAGCCGCCATATAAAGTAACAGTGTTATTAGATCCGCCCGTTGTCGAGCCAGCAAAATTAATCGCAGTAGCGGCAGCACTTGCAGCGATAATTTTTCCGTAGTTATATACATCCACACCAGGTTGTTGAGCGCTGTAGATTGCATAGTTTGCTGTTGTAGGAGCACCTATTAAGCCGGATGATGCATTGGTAACGGTAGTGCGATTGGCATTGGCATTGTTATCAATTTGTATGCCGTTGCCACTACCCGCGCCACTTGCAGCGCAATTGCTGCCAACAACCGTTGATGGGCATATGGTTCCTGAGTTAGTGATATTTGCTGCGCCCGTTACTTGAATTCCATTTGAATTAGCCCCTTGAGCAGAAATCACTCCTGAGTTATTAATGGCGGTAATCGCGCCACCATTAACCACTTGAATACCATTTGCACCGGCACCCGCTGTTGTTATGGAGCCAGTATTCGTAATTGTGTTCGCGGTAGATCCAGCATTAGTGGCGCTGATGTAAATACCAGATGCATTTGTACCGCCAGTGTAAATGGTGCCATTATTGGTAATGTTGCTGCCGCCAGCCTGCGATCTTCCATTTGCACCCGATGAAATTCCGTAACCGTAATAGAAAGCGCTGGTATTTAAATTTCCATCATTCACTACGGTAGCTGCACTGCCAATACCCACTGTAGAACCATTAATAATTAATGAAGTGCCGGAATTAATATTTACAGTAACGCTGTTGCCCACGGTTGTATCAGATTGAGTTGAAATGACGCCTACAGACGTACTTGCAGAACCAGTACAAGTGACCGTAGCATTGTTACCGGGGGTGTAGTTATCACAGCTACCTGCTGCCATCGAGGATGATGGGAAACCGAGGAATATATAAGTAACTCCATAACTTAGTAGGCTGCGAAACAGAATCTTGATTTTCATTGGGCTTGCTCTAGCGGGTTTAGATATAGAAGAAGTGGCTAAGCCACTGATATCAATAGGGATAATGATAGTTATCCATGAAGTTAATATCTATTAACCCTAGGGCTAATACTTCCAACTTACATAATCATCAATAATCATTTTGAGAATTAAAGTAAGCTTGAATCAAATCACCCACCTGGAGAATGAGCATGAAAAAAATCATCATCGCTTTAAGCATTGCACTGAGTTTCGCACTTCCTACTTATGCCTTTGCCGATCAAGCAGCTTGCGAAGCTAAAGCAGTAAGCAAAGAAGGTAAGCCCCTCTATGGCGCAGCTAAAGATGCCTCTATTAAGAAATGTATGGGTGATGCCAAGCCGAATGATTGCGAAGCTAAAGCAGTGAGCAAAGATGGCAAGCCACTCTATGGCGCAGCTAAAGCAGCTTCAATCAAGAAATGTGAAGGCGGAAAATAAGGTTCATTATGTGAATCAATAATTGATCTAATTTATTTCTGCATTAAAAAAGCCTCACACTGTGAGGCTTTTTCTTTATCTGCTTATGTTTCAGTTTTTTTATTATTTCTTTACTTAGAACGGCTCGTATCCACCAGAGGAATAACCAACGGATCCCATCGCCAAGTTATCAAACTTGGTATATGGACCTTGCCAGCTTAAGCGCACTGTACCGATTGGACCGTTACGCTGCTTACCGATGATGATTTCTGCCACACCTTTATCGGTAGTGGTATCAGGGTGATACACCTCATCACGATAGATGAACATAATTAAGTCGGCATCTTGCTCAATAGCGCCTGACTCACGCAAGTCAGACATGATCGGACGTTTGTTAGGGCGTTGCTCGAGGCCACGGTTTAACTGGGAGAGTGCAACTACTGGGCACTGCAGTTCTTTTGCGAGAGATTTGAGTGAGCGTGAGATTTCAGAAATCTCAGTGGCACGATTCTCAGAACCAGAACCACTCATCAACTGTAAGTAGTCAATCACTACCAAGCCAAGTGTGCCGCCAAAGTTTCTGGCGATACGACGTGCACGTGCGCGCAACTCTAAGCTAGATAAAGAGCCGGTCTCATCAATCAAAATTTGGGTATTACTTAAACGTGCAATGGCATCGGTAACACGTGGCCACTCATCATCTTGCAACTTACCGGTACGCATGCGACCTTGGTCAACGCGCCCTACTGAGCCTAATAAACGTGCCGCCAGTTGTTCGCCTGACATTTCCATGGAGAACACAACAACAGGCAAACCTTCAGCTAAGGCAACGTTCTCTGCAATATTTAAAGCGAATGCAGTGTTATGAGTAACGACATAATCATTCGTTACGTAAGTTCTTTGAGGGTGGCTTACTGAAATACATTGCGCTTCAGACATCCTAGACGGTTCAATACTCTTGAATGAAAGTCTACGTTGGCGATCCCAACTTGCTCTTAACCTTTCAGTCTTTTCAGGCAGAGTAAACGCTTGAAAACCGGGACCAAAACTCATATTTAAAACATAACTTAGGCGACCTTGCTTCTTTTCACCCTTGTAGGTGTAGCTTGTCTGCTTATGCGCTATTGAGCAAAAACCACCCAAAGATCTGGCTAAAGTTGCAACATCTTCAGATAATTGTTTGCTTGCTGTACAAAAGCGAATGGAGCCCCACTTCTCAATCCATCCATCGGTATCCATCAGACCTTGGAACAATGCAAGACGAGAATTCTTGTTCGCCTCAAGATAAGTTGCTGGAATGTGTTTATCAAAACTTCTGCAGCCAAGAACACCGATATCCTGCAATGCAGACCTGAAAAAATTTGTCTTAACGGCCGCTCTTTGACCATTAGCAGCAATTCTTTCTTTTGAGACTAATCTCCAGTCATAAGCATTAGCATGAACTAACTCCATCTCGTAGTTTGCAAGTAAATTCATGCGCTCTACAAGCTCAGGGGACTTAGTTGAAAACATCACCGAACTGTGAGATAAAGCCAAAGTTCCATCTCCAAGCAATGCACCCAAAACCCACGGATGAACTGGCAACGCATTCGAGTGACCAAAATCACCCGAGACTGGATCAATCCATAATCTGTTTTTATAGCGTGCGCACTGTAGCATTTCCATTAAGCGGACAGTGTTGATGACACGTGGCTCGGACCATTCTCGATACATAACACGCCATAGATGCTCATCACAGCACTCAGCCACTCGCCCATCGGAGAAAGTGACTTTATAAATCTGCTTAATACCTTGTGGATAAATACCGGTGACCATTGAATGCTGACCATCGACAGAGGCGAGACGATCACCAAACTTCAGATCACCCATCAACTTCCAACCATCAACTGTTTTCACTTTTGTATCTAGAGGTTGTGCCTTACCCATCGAAGGGCGACCAGCAACGATGACTAAGTCACCTTTTTGTAGTCCGCTAGTTTGTTTGTCTAGATCTAAGAAGCCAGTTGCAATACCAGTGATGTCGCTACCACCTTGACGGTTATAGAGCTCATCAATACGGGCAACAACCGCCTTTAGGAGCGGCTCGATTTCGAGGTAATCAGCCTTGCGACTACCCTCTTCACCAATCTGAAGAATGCGTGACTCAGCTTCGTCCAACAAAGTTCTGACTGTTCGTCCCTCTGGAACGAATGCAGAATTAACAATGCTATCTGAAACTTCAATCAAGCGACGCAAAATACTACGGTCACGAACAATATCGGCGTAGCCTTTAATGTTCGCTGCACTTGGTGTGTTTTGTGCCAATGAATTTAGGTAATCAATACCAACTAAGTCGCCACCCTGTTCAGATTTAATTGCATCATGAACAGTAATAACGTCAGCGGGATGATTGTCGCCAACCAAACGAGCAATTGCTTTGTAGATCAAAGCATGTTCGGGGCGATAGAAGTCTTTATCGTTTAATACTCCACCCAGGTTATCCCAAGAAGAGTTATCGATCAGTAGACCGCCGAGCAAAGATTGCTCGGCTTCTACAGAATGCGGCGGAACTTTTAAAGCCTGCACGACTGCATCCCCAGAACCCATCATGCCGGGATTCAGCGTAACGGAACGTGAACGGGATTCAGCCATGTGGCTTATTTACAGTTCTAAAACTTAAGCTTGCTCGCCAACTACACGAATAGTGATGTCTGCAACTACGTCGGTATGAACAGCAACCGCTACAGGGTGATCACCAACCATTTTCAATGGGCCAGTAGGCATGCGAACTGAAGACTTCTCAATTGTGAAGCCTTTAGCTTTCAATGCATCAGCGATGTCATGATTGGTTACAGAACCAAACAAACGACCGTCAACACCCGCTTTTTGACCGATTTCGAGAACCATGTCTTTGAGCTTGATGCCAACTGCTTCAGCAGCAGTCAATTTCTCAGCAGCCAATTTCTCTAACTCAGCACGACGTACTGCAAAGTCAGCGATAGCTGCTTCAGTCGCACGACGAGCTTTGCGTTGTGGGATTAAGAAGTTACGAGCGAAACCGTCTTTAACGCGAACGATGTCGCCGAGGTTACCCAGGTTTGTTACTTTTTCTAAAAGAATGATTTGCATTGAGGGCTCCTAATTATTTCTTATGTTGATCGGAGAATGGCAACAAAGCCAAGTAACGAGCACGCTTGATAGCAGTGTCTAACTGACGCTGATATTTAGCTTTTGTGCCTGTCAAACGAGCAGGAGTGATCTTGGCGTTTTCGCCAATAAAGTCCTTCAATGTATCTACATCTTTGTAGTCAATCTGTTCTACGCCAGCAACAGTGAAACGACAATAACGCTTACGCTTGAACAATGGGTTCTGAGCTGGTTTCTTTTTGAAATCGGGTTTCTTTCCAAACGCCATGATGATTTCCTCTTTAATTTTTCAATTGAATATGGGTAATATGGAAAACAAGTCTTTGATTACGTAGAGTCTTGGGTGCTAAGAATCCCTCAAACACTGCCTCAGCTCCTAAATCCATTCGCTCTAAGTCCTTTTGTATTGGACCGATTGTGATGGCTTCAACGTTCATCTGAATTTTCCTTGCCACTCCTACCTCGTTTGCTTGGCCGCTATGTTCTAGCTGGCAATGCATCACCGGTATTCCTGCTGGTGTAAATCGAATCGCGTCTTTAGATACCAAGATTGCAGTTAGGGTGAAATGATTCAACGCCGCTCCGCTTCTCTGATACGTTTTCTAGTCTGTGTATTCCTCTTCAAATTTCTAACTTAGGCTGCCGCTACAGGAGCGTCAGATTGAGCAGATTTGCGCGCTTCTTCACGTTGCACTTCTTTCATCATGATTGAAGGCTCTGTTTCAGCTTTCTTAGTCTTGATGATGAGGTGACGCAAAACTGCATCATTAAATTTGAACGCATGCTCGAGCTCTTCCAGAGTTTTCTGGTCGCACTCAATGTTCATGCAAACGTAGTGGGCTTTAGCAAGCTTGTCGATCATGTAAGCCATCTGACGACGACCCCAGTCTTCCATACGATGAATTTTGCCGCCCGCAGCTGCTAATGTAGCTTTGTAACGATCGATCATCGCTGGCACTTGCTCGCTTTGGTCCGGATGGACGATAAAGACGATTTCATAATGACGCATCAAACACTCCTTAAGGATTGAGTCACCTGGGCGTCTTGCTAAGTTCTGATGGTTGTGAACTCAGCGCCAGTGTGACAAGGTAGTAACAAATTGTAGGTACTGCTTACAACACTTTTACAGCCGCTTTTCAGCGCTTACCGAATTACAGGCAAGACCGCTATTCTAGCAAAAAAATCCTGCCAAGTCAGGGATTTACCTGTGGTCTGAGCTTGTTTTTCCGCATTCAGCGATAACTGCAGGGCAATCCTGGCCCTAGGAGCAGACAGACTGCCTGAAGCCAAACATCCAGCCAAGTCTTTTTCAGGCAGATTGGGCAAGGTTTCCCCCGCACCGGTTCTGGTGGTTCTAACTAGCGCAATTCCATGCTTTACCGCCGCAGCCAGGGGCTCCTTCCAGGCATCATGAAAGCCTCCCATGCCAGAGCCTGCAAGGACTAAGCCTTTTACCTTGGAGCTCAGCCAATGGGTAATAGTTTCTGGTCTAGCACCCGCATGACTCGTCAAAATCTCCACCCAAGGCCACTCACTCTCCTTGGGAATCGGCAAATCCTCCATCCAAAGGGCCTGCACTGCCTTTACACCTGATAGCCAGGAAGGATTAATCAACCCAACTGAACTGGTGGGTGATGCCTGGATGGGCGCATTCAGGGCGCTGCCGTGGCGTTTTGCCAGATCCATAGCCAAACAGCCCCTACCGTCCATTACGGCATAAATACCGCCAGGGCAGTTATCAATTGGGGTGGAAGCCCAGCGAAGTGCATCCAGCAAGTTAGAGGGGCCATCCGCCTTGGGCGCATTGGCAGGCAACATGGCACCAGTCAGAATAACTCTCTTGCCTAAATTTTGAGCATGTTTTCCGCAGGTGAGCTGCAAGAAGACGCCTGTCTCTTCAATCGTATCGGTTCCGTGAGTGACCACTACCCCCCTAACCAAGGTGTTATCAAGGGCTTCCTTCACTGTCTCACCTAATAGAGTCAATAAGGACTCAGTCAGGTTACGGCTATTGATGTTGGCAACCTGCCTTGAAACCAAGCTAATACCTTCAGGGACGGCAGATTGAATATGAGCAAGCAAAGAGGCAACTTCAACCTGGCCGGCTTCATATTGCATGGGATTGTCAGCTGGGCTCGCCGCCAGTCCGGCAATCGTGCCACCCATACCCAAAACCAGGATATGAGGTGCAGTTTCAGGGGTGTTTTGTTGTGAGCTCATACCCCATTATCCCCCTTAAATAGCTTGATCTATCAAATACTGCTGTATACAATCCCAGTATGGACATAAACACAGTCGATTTTCCGGAGGAGCTGACTGCCCTCCCCAAACTCACTCCACGTCAGAATGAGATTTTGGAGTTGATTACTAAAGCCATCGATGAGAGCGGCCTTCCACCTACTCGAGCCGAGATTGCTACACAACTGGGATTTGCCTCTGCCAATGCAGCTGAAGAACATCTGCGCGCACTAGCGAAAAAAGGTTATATCGAATTAACGCCAGGTACGTCACGCGGCATTCGCATTCCACAACGATTTAATCAATCGCACAACAGCAATAAATACCGTCAACTGTCTTTACCGTCAGGTGCTTTACAACAACTCACATTGCCATTAATCGGAAGAGTTGCTGCTGGTTCACCCATCATGGCTGTAGAGCACATAGAGAAACATGTTCCGATTGATCCAAGCTTATTTAGTAAAGGCGCTGATTACTTATTAAAAGTAAAAGGTATGAGCATGCGCGATGCAGGTATTTTGGACGGCGATTATTTGGCCGTTAGAAAAACAACTGAAGTGCGCAATGGTGACATTGTGGTCGCGCGTCTTGATGATGAAGTTACTGTGAAGCGTTGGCAGCAAAAGAAAACTGCCAATGGCATGGTTATCGAACTGCAAGCAGAGAACCCAGACTTCAAAAACATTTTGGTGGACGATCGTCAGCCCAATTTTGCGATTGAAGGACAGGCTGTTGGTTTGATTAGGGCTGAAGGACTATAAGCTAGAGCCCTGTAATACTGCCCCTTAAGCAAAAGGCCTCTTGTTAGAGGCCTTTTTTATTTACTACAGTTGCTTAATAAATCTACTTGCGAGTAGGAGCAACTACGTTGGCATTCTTTGGTGAAGAGGTCACGATGATGAGTGACTTCGGACCGCCAATAGAGCCATCAACGATTTCTACCGTAGCAGTTCTATCGCCTTTTGTGAAAACCAAAATACTGGTTTTTGCTTTCACTGCAGTTACTGTTGTCCAGCCACCTTTTGGATATTCCGATTGAAAGAACGCGTAAACATCAGTAGCACCTTGCAGAGCATTCACAACCGCTCTACCAACCCACTCATTGCCACGACCAATAATGATGGAGTCGGCGCCTGAGAGACGTGCACCTTGTGGCAGCGGCATGTCACCCAAAAGCTGAGTCTGCACTTCCGCAATTTCCTCTGCAGTACCAGTAGGAGAATCCCCTGAACTTGCGCATGCACCCAATAGTGTGGCCAAAAATAACGCGACGGTGCTGACTTTGAGGGTTTGAAGTGTGATCATTTGTTTTGTATTCGATTGAGGTAGTTGACGCTTTTTACTTACAGTAGTTAAAAGTATTTTAGGTGATGCACCTAATTCGTCAAGACAAATTACTGGAGGCGCGTGAGGGAATCGAACCCCCGTACGAAGCTTTGCAGGCTCCTGCCTAACCACTCGGCCAACGCGCCATAACTCTTGAATCAAAAATGGGAAGCTTTTTAGGGCTTCCCATCGAACTTGGAGCGGGAAAGGAGGTTCGAACTCCCGACCTATACCTTGGCAAGGTATCGCTCTACCAGCTGAGCTATTCCCGCATAACAGGGCAGTAGTTTAACAAACAATCTCCAAGAAAGCATTATTCCTTGTAAATCCTAATATTTAAGGGAATGCGAGTGCCTTGGAAAGCTTAACTGGCTGGGCTTTATAACGCTCAGTCGATTTTTCCAGCGAGCTGGGGTAAAGCCTTTTTCATGTAATAGAACATCGACCAAAGCGTTAAAAAAGAGGCAATCCAAATCAACCAAGTACCCGCTTGTGCGCAATTAAGCCAACCAAATAAGGTGTCATTGAGCAGTAAAAATGGAATAGCCACTAGTTGAGCGGTCGTTTTGAGCTTGCCCACCATATGAACTGCCACACTTTTTCCAGCGCCGAGCAAAGCCATCCACTCTCTTAAAGCGGAGATGGTTATTTCACGACCAATGATGATGAGCGCCACCCAAACTTGCACGCGATCCATATTCAAAAGAACCAACAATGCGGCCGCAACAATTAACTTATCCGCAACTGGGTCTAAGAACTGCCCAAATGCAGACTCTTGTTTTAAGCGACGCGCTAAGAAACCGTCCAACCAATCAGTAATCGCTGCAGAAATAAAAATGATTGCCGCAATCAGATTCCTCTCAAACGGAGTAAGCCAAGAATTGGGAAGATAAAACACCACCACCAATAGCGGGATGGCTGCAACACGCAACCAAGTTAAGGCGATGGGTAGATTAAATGGCATTGGACAAGCATAAACCAAGAAAGGTGAAATCGCCTAGTGAAGCTGGCGATAGATCTGCTCTGCGAGCGTTAAAGAGACTCCCTCGACGCTAGCGATCTCCTCAATACTGGCATTCGCAACGCCTTTAAGACCACCAAAGCGAGCCAGTAGCTTTTGACGTCGCTTCGCACCAATACCCTCGATCTCTTCCAAACGAGAAATCGTCCTCGCTTTAGCACGCTTAGCTCGCATGCCGGTAATGGCAAAGCGATGAGCCTCATCCCGTATCTGAGCAACCAAGAGCAAGGCCGCGCTATCAATACCCAACTCCAATGATTCACGTCCATCCGCAAAAATGAGGGTTTCTAGGCCAACCTTGCGCCCCTCACCTTTGGCAACACCAACAATCAATCCAATGTCCATACCAAACTCAGAGAGAACTTGTCTTGCCATTTCAACCTGACCTTTACCACCATCAATCAAAATCACTTGTGGAATTTTTTCTACTGGCAACTCTTGAAAATTGGCGTAACGTCTTTGCAAAACTTGACGCATGGCTGCGTAATCGTCACCCGGCGTGATGTCGTTAATATTGAAGCGTCGATACTCGCTCGACTGCATTGCATTCTTGGTATACACCACACAAGATGCTTGAGTTGCTTCACCAGAAGTATGGCTAATATCAAAGCATTCAATGCGCAACTGCTCCAGGCTTTCTAATTCAAGACTTAAGATATCAGCTAGTGCACGCGCTCTAGCCAACTGCCCACCCGTCTCTACTAAACGTTTAGTCAACGCAATCTTCGCATTACCCTCTGCCATCGCAAGCCAATGACGTCTTTGGCCTTGTGGTTGATGTAAGAAAGTAATTTTCCTGCCGGCCTGTGCATTTAGCAACTCATGCAAATCCTCAGGCGGAGATTCATTCAATTGAGTAAGCTCATCATTCGCCGATTGCAATGCATGGTTTAGAACCAATACCGGCGGAATTAAATTGCTAGTTGCTTCATCCGCATGCTCTTCCAAATAATGCTGAGTAATAAAGGCTTCCAATATCTCTGCAGGGGCTGGCAACTCTCCAGAGGTAGTGCGTAATCCTTTAGGGAAATAAGCTCTATCGCCTAAGTGACGTCCACCACGAACCATTGCCAAATTCACACAAACCATACCCTCCATTTGCGCAACCGCAATGATGTCTACGTCACCTTCGCCCTCCGCCACTGTGTCCATTGACTGCTGCTGCAAAACACTTGATAGGTCAGCTATACGATCGCGCAATACTGCCGCCATCTCAAACTCCATTGCCTCGCTATGCTTGTGCATTTCTTTTTCAAGCTCAGATAAAACCTGACTGTGATCACCCTCTAAAAACCGTGTTGCTTGAGCGACATCTTGCCCATATTGCTCAATACTCAAGCGGCCAACACAAGGAGCGCTACAGCGATGAATTTGATGCAATAGACAAGGTCGACTACGATTCTTAAAAACAG
The DNA here is from genome assembly GCF_018881715.1 of Polynucleobacter parvulilacunae. Taxonomy (GTDB): domain Bacteria; phylum Pseudomonadota; class Gammaproteobacteria; order Burkholderiales; family Burkholderiaceae; genus Polynucleobacter; species Polynucleobacter parvulilacunae. The sequence continues at coordinate 917,861 of NZ_JACVPW010000001.1, read as the reverse complement.
AGTCTTCACAAGTTCTTAGACGGAATACTTTTTGGAGTATCTGCACGCTATTGCGTACTGCCCAACTATTCGGGAATGGCCCAAAGTAATGATTGCGCTTATCTACTTTTCCACGGTATGAGGCTAACCTGGGGAATTGATGCCCCGTTAACATCACGTAGGGGTAAGACTTATCATCACGGAACAGAATATTAAATGGCGGAGCCAACTCTTTAATGAGATTGTTCTCTAGAATGAGGGCTTCTGTTTCGGTCCGTGTTACCGTTGTCTCATAGCGGGCAATTTTGCCCACCATCAGCTCAATACGCGGTGACAACTGCGTACGCTGAAAATAACTTGAGACACGCTTTTTAAGGTTACGAGCTTTGCCTACATACAGAATATGTCCCGCTTCATCAAAAAAGCGATATACCCCCGGCAATCCGGGTAGCCGTTTAACATCCTGCTGAAGGGTTTCGAAAAGCGAATTACTCATGCGTTGGGATATTTTCTGCCAAATCGTCGATAACTATGGTGATGCCGGTGTTTGCTGGCGCCTAGCCCGAAGCTTATCAAGCATTCATGGTCAAGAGGTCCGTATTTTTTGCGATGATCTGCCAATCCTTAATTTACTCGCTTCTGGCGCAGATCCTAAAGTTAAGCAAAAAATTGATATGCAGCTATGGGAAGCAAGTCATGTGAATGCCCGGCACCCAGTTCAAACGCCCGATGTGGTGGTTGAGGCTTTTGGGTGCGAGCTGCCAGAACGTTATTTAGCCGGCCTCTTTATTGCCCCGACCAAACCGATCATCATTAATTTGGAGTACCTGAGCGCAGAACCATGGGTCATCGATTTTCATGGGAAGGCTTCGCCTCAGTCTCATGGCATTCCGAAGTACTTCTTCTTTCCTGGATTTCAAGATGAGGTTGGCGGACTCTTGCTTGACCCCATACCAGCAGAAGGTCATCTCGTTGAAAAACAAATTCCCGCAGACCTCAAAAACACCTGGTCTCAGTTACGACCCAGAGCAAAGCGGATCAGCGTTTTCTGCTACCCAGGAGCGCCACTTAAAAAATGGCTAACTGACTTGGGGCGTCTTGGTGAAGATATTGATGTCCTTTTGGCGCACGGTCATGCCGAACAATTAAATCTCTACGGCGAGCAACCCATCGAACTTCCAGCAAACCTGAAATTGCTTTCTATGCCGTTTGTGTCTCAAGATGAATATGACTGGGTGCTATCGCAATGCGACATCAACATTGTGCGTGGTGAAGATTCTTTTGTAAGAGCCCAGCTTGCAGGAAAACCATTTATTTGGCATATCTACCCGCAAGAAGATCGTGCCCACGAAGTTAAATTAGCCGCTTTTTTGGACCTATATCTGGATGAGGCTAGTCAAGAATTAAGACTTGCCACGATCTCAGCGATGACCTGGGCAATGCCTAGCGAATGGTTTGATAGCTTAGGGGCCTGGAATGCGCATGCCAAGCACTGGCGTACCTGTTTACTTGAAAAACAAGCGGATGGTGGCTTGCCAGCGCGTTTAATCCGCTTTGTCGCTTAATCCCAAGCAATAAAGGCTGGCGGGCGGTTACAATCTTGATTTTGATAAAAACCGCAGAAAAATAGCTCTGCCCCCAGGAATAGCAAGATGAAAACAGCACAAGAACTCCGCGTTGGTAACGTAGTAATGATCGGTACTGATGCCCAGGTCGTTTTAAAGGCCGAATACAGCCGCTCTGGCCGCAACTCCTCTGTTGTGAAAATGAAATTCAAAAATTTGTTAACTGGTGCGCCAAACGAAGGCGTTTATAAAGCAGATGACAAGTTTGATGTTGTGATCCTCGACAAGAAAGAATGCACTTACTCTTATTTCGCAGATCCAATGTATGTATTTATGGATGGTGATTACAACCAATACGAAGTTGAAGCTGAGTTCATGGGTGATGCATTAAATTACCTCGAAGAAAGCATGCCATGCGAAGTAGTGTTCTACGAAGGTAAGGCGCTTTCAGTAGCGATGCCTAACTCATTGGTTCGTGAAATCATTTACACAGAGCCAGCTGTTAAAGGCGATACCAGCTCTGGAAAAGTATTGAAGAACGCAAAATTGGCAACTGGCTACGAATTGCAAGTTCCTTTGTTCTGCAATACTGGCGACAAAATCGAGATCGATACTCGCACAGGTGAATACCGTAGCCGCGCTAACTAATTAGCAAACTACAGATGTTAAAAAGCCCGGCATGCCGGGCTTTTTTATTGCTATAAATTAATTTGAGTTACTCAGCAATCAAACCCAACTGCGCCAGCAAACCTTTAGCGTGCTGGTACTGAGCTTCTTTTTGCAATTCATTCCAAGTCTGCGCCGAAGCTGATGGCATCAAACGGTTTAAACGTATTGCAGATTCAGATTGTTTAGCTTTTGAGACCTTGAGTTTGGAGAGCAATTGATCGGCAAGATCTGGACGATTGCAGATTAATACAGCATCGCAACCAGCCTCCAAGGCCATTTCAGCGCCCTTCACTACTGAACCAGCAACACTAGCACCTTCCATGGAAAGATCATCACTAAAGATCACGCCCTCAAAGCCTAATTCTTGACGCAGAATAGAATGGAGCCAAATCTTTGAAAAACCCGCTGGGTTCTTATCTACCTTTGGATAAATCACATGCGCTGGCATGACTGACGCCAAACTCAAATCGAGCCACTCATACGGCTTAGCATCGTCGCCCAAGATTTCTTTTAAGCTACGCTCATCAACTGGAATTGCCACATGTGAATCAGCCTCAGCCCAACCATGTCCTGGAAAGTGCTTGCCACAGTTAGCCATTCCTGCAAGACGCAAACCTTCATTCAAGCTTTTGGACAAAGCAAAGACTATTTGTGGATCTCGACTAAATGATCTATCGCCGATTACACCACTGCGCCCAAAATCCAAATCTAGCACCGGTGTAAAACTGAAATCAATACCGCAAGCACGTAACTCAGCAGCGAGCACATATCCACAGGCTGTTGCAGCAGCCATCGCAATAGCAGCAGATTCAGCGGGATGATTCGATTTGCTCTTTGCACCCCAAAGTTCACCGAGCTTACGCATCGCTGGCAAATGAGTGAATCCATCGGTCCTAGCGCGCTGCACTCGACCACCCTCATGATCAATTGAAATAAGGACATCGGGACGAAGCTTCTTAATGGCAGTAGTTAATTTCGTGAGTTGCTGACGGTTTGCATAGTTGCGACCAAATAAAATGACCCCGCCAGTCAGGGGGCGCAAAATGCGTCGACGATCCTCAGCATTTAACTCAAGACCAACTACATCTAAGGTAACTGGGCCAGGGGCCATCGTTGTCTTGCTCATTTCTTCCTCTATTTCAACTTTATTTTTTATTTACTTTTGAGTAACGATGACATGCGCAATCGCCATATCCTGCTCATCACTCACCGTAACATGCGCTTCCCAATTTTTCTCTTGCATAAACTGCGCTAGAGCACCCAAATAACTAGTCACTGGTTTGCCGCTAGGTTCATTTAAGGTTTGGAGTGAGCGCCAGGTCATCGGCATTCGCATCCCCAAACCAATTGCTTTTGAAAAGGCCTCTTTAGCCGCAAAACGCGTAGCCAAGAAAGAAATTCCACGCTTATGATTTCTGGCGAGGCGATGTTGAAATACCAACATCTCATCTGGCCCCAGAATTTTTTCTGCCAGGCGGCCATTAGTGCGATCGTAAGCAGCCTGTAAGCGCTCAATCTGCAAAATGTCAGTGCCGATACCGATGATCATATTTACTGTAATGGCTTTTTTGTTATTCGCTGTTATTAATACTTAAGCGCTGGCTCTACCCTGAACCATCAGCGCTTTCATATCATTAATTGCCTTTTGCCAACCTTTGAACAAGGCCTCCGCAACAATAGCGTGACCAATATTGAGTTCAGATAATTCCTTGATAGCAGCGATGGGTTTCACATTGCCCTCATGCAAACCATGACCAGCATTGACTCTCAAGCCGATACTCTTTCCAAAAATCGCAGATTTACGAATGCGCTCTAGTTCTTTGGCCTGCTCGGCACCCGATACATCAGCGTAACGTCCGGTATGCAACTCCACCACTGTGGCACCAACATCTTTAGCTGCCTGAATTTGCTTCTCTTCTGGATCAATAAATAAAGATACTCGGATACCAGCATCGATTAGTTTCTTGGTAGCAGCCTTCACCGCCTCGAAGTGACCAAGAACATCTAGGCCACCTTCTGTTGTAACTTCTTCACGCTTTTCAGGCACTAAACACACATCGTGTGGCTTAACCTTGCAGGCAATATCAATCATCTCTGGCGTTACTGCGCACTCTAAGTTCATGCGGGTTTTGATGAGCGGGCGAAGCGCCAGCAAGTCCGCATCTTTAATATGACGACGGTCCTCACGCAAATGCAAGGTAATAAGATCAGCACCAGCTTCCTCAGCTAAAGCAGCTGCCCTTAGCGGATCAGGATAGGCCGTGCCTCGCGCATTACGCAAAGTGGCGACGTGGTCAATATTGATGCCCAGTTCAAGGCTTGGATGGCTGCTCATCTCTGTAGATTACTAGATTTTCTTCAAATCAATCAAAATTTGGCGGGTAGTCAAAACCTGGTCCTGCAAGTGCAAGCCAAGCAAAAAGCGCATTAACTGCTTACTTTCAGAAAGCGTCTCGGGATCTGAAAAATCCCCAACCGCAATTGCCAACAGTGATTTTCCAGTAAGGACGGGCCAATGCCCTGGGTCATCGACTTGCACAGGGCGCACACCGCGCTCAGGCTGATACACATATTGCTCATGAGCTAGGGGTACTTCATTGGTTTCAACACAACAATCCAAGGCCGCCGCGTAACCCGTTTCCTGCAAGAGGGATAGCTCAAAGGGGCGTAGGATTTCTTCTAAGCCCTTGGATTCAAACTCCAGATTGGATAAGGCATTAATTGTTTCAGCGTAGCGATCATAGAGTTTTTCGTAATCATCCTCACGAGCCAAGAACTTCACAAGCAATTCATTGAGATAGAAACCGCAGAGCAATGCATCACCCACTAAAGAAGGCATACCGCCGACCCACTCTGACTTTGTTAAGGTGCGCAATTCAGATTTACCACTCCAAGATACTAGGAGCGGCTGAAAGCGTTGCAATACAGGGCGTAACGTAGAGTGTGGACGTTTAGCACCCTTTGCAATTAGGGCCATGCGGCCATACTGCCGAGTAAATACATCCAGAATTAAGCTGGTTTCTTTATAGGGGATGCTGTGCAATACAAAAGCAGGTTCGTCAGCAACACGAATCGAGGCCATTAAATTTATTCCAGCCCTTGCGCCCGTAGTTCAGCACGATCATCTGCCCAGCCGCGCTTCACTTTGACCCAAGTCTCTAAAAAGACTTTGCCATCAAAAAGCTTTTCCATGTCGATGCGGGCATCAGTGGAAATCTTTTTAAGACGCTCACCTTTTTGCCCGATGATCATCGCCTTATGACTATCGCGATCCACCAAGATAGTTGCCGCAATACGGCGCATCTTGCCATCCATCTTAAATTGGTCAATTACTACTGTGCTGGTGTAAGGCAACTCCTCACCAGTAAAGCGGAATACTTTTTCTCGCAGAATCTCAGCAGCCAAGAAGCGCTCACTACGATCGGTGATGGTGTCACCATCATAGACTGCTGGCGCCTCAGGCAGATACCCTTCAAGCACATCTAACAATCTTTCGATATCGCCAGGACTCTTAGCGCTCATCGGCACGATTTCAGAAAACTCACATTTCTGATCTTCATGCCCACCTAATTCACACCAAGGGCGAGCCATGTCTTTAATAAAGCTGAGTAATGCCTGGTCGCGCTCCGATGGAGTCTGAAAGCGACTATTAAACAAATCCAACTTGTTTAAAACGAGCACTACAGGCAAATCATCTGGCAATAACTTCAATACCTTTTTGTCGTCTTCACCAAAGTAACCGGCCTCAACTACAAAGCACGCCACATTGACGTCTTGCAAAGCTGTAGTGACAGTACGGTTCAATGCCTTATTTAAGGTATTCATCAGACGCGTCTGAAAGCCAGGCGTATCGATAAAAATAAATTGCGCTTCTTCGCGGTTCTGAATACCCAATATACGGTGACGTGTCGTTTGCGCTTTACGAGAAGTAATACTGATCTTCTGGCCGACTAATGCATTCAGAAGAGTTGATTTACCCATATTAGGACGCCCAACAATGGCGATGGTGCCGCATCTAAACACGATTAGCCCTTCAGCTTAAGATTGAACTGCTCTTCGGTCGCCTCTTTTTTTGCTGCCTTCTTTTTGGCTGACCGAGTCTTCTTGGGTTTACGAGATTCCTGTGGGAGCGCCTTAAGCATCGCAATTAAGGCTTGCTTAGCAGCCGCTTGCTCAGCAGCACGACGCGATGCACCCTCACCCTTTACCGCCACCTTATGGCTCGGAATTAAGCACTCCACTTCAAACTGCTGATTATGAGCAGCCCCAGTAGTACCAGTAACGTTGTAGGTTGGCAAAGGTAATTGATAACCCTGTAAACACTCTTGCAAGAGCGTCTTGTCGTCTTTACCCAAAGTTTTAGGATCAACATTAGCCAAGATAATGGAATACAGCTTACGTAAGCTTGCTTTGGCCGCCTCAAAACCACCATCCATGAAGATGGCACCAGTGACAGCCTCTAAGGTATCAGCGAGGATGGAGGGGCGACGAAATCCCCCGCTCTTGAGTTCGCCTTCACCTAAGCGCAGATAATCCGATAGCGATAAAGCTTGGGCAATTTCATATAAAGCTTGTTGCTTTACTAAATTTGCTCGTACCCGTGAGAGGTCACCTTCATCCAAATCTGAATAGCGCTCATAGAGCATCTCAGCAACAACGCAGTTGAGAATGGAATCGCCCAAAAACTCAAGTCGTTCATTATTTTTTTTGCTGTGACTACGGTGAGTCAGGGCTTGATTGAGTAGCTCTGACTTCTTGAAGGTATAACCAAGTCGCTCTTGCAGCGGTCCAGTTTCGATAACGGCGCGCGCGTTCATGATCTTTACTCGAATCCGCCTATACGGCCAAGATTGCCGAGGTTGAGCCAAACGAAGAAGGCTTTACCAACAATGTTTTTATCTGGCACAAAACCCCAATAACGAGAGTCTGCACTGTTATCGCGGTTATCACCCATGGCAAAGTAATGTCCTGCAGGCACCTTGCAAGTCACACCAGACTGCTGGTACTGACAAAATTCAGAACCCGGAAAACGCTCTGTCGGAAATACCGTAGGCGGACGATCGGGATCATTGAGGATCTCATGACGATTACCACCCAAGTCTGCTGGGAAGGTTTCGGTGAAACGCTTGGCGTAACGCATATTCTCAGGATCAAGATAGGGCTCGCCGCCGCTGTATTGCAAAGGCTGACCATTAATTGTCAGACGCTTATTTTCATAAGTAATTTCATCACCAGGCAAAGCTACGATACGCTTGATGTAGTCCACCGACTCATCACGTGGGTAACGGAACACGACGACATCGCCACGCTTAGGAGAACCTAAATCGATCACCTTTTGATTAATCACCGGCAAACGGATTCCATAGGTAAATTTATTTACCAAAATGAAGTCACCGATCTGCAAAGTCGGAATCATAGAGCCAGAAGGAATCTTAAATGGCTCAGCAATAAAGGAGCGCAACACAAATACAGCGCAAATGACTGGGAAGAAACCAGCGGTGTACTCAAGCCACAAAGGCATACGGTCGTTACCAGCCAAACGTCTTTGTGGAGCAAAGTGCAATTTGTCAGCAACCCAAGCGATTCCAGAAACAATCACTAAGATGAAAAGGACTAGGGCAAAGTTCATTAATCTTCCACCTGCAGAATAGCCAAGAAGGCTTCTTGTGGAATCTCTACGTTACCCACTTGCTTCATACGCTTCTTACCTTCTTTTTGCTTCTCTAATAACTTACGTTTACGAGAGATGTCACCGCCGTAGCACTTAGCCAATACGTTCTTACGCAATGCCTTCACGTTCTCACGAGCAACGATATTGCTACCAATTGCCGCCTGAATGGCCACATCAAACATTTGACGTGGAATAATTCCACGCATCTTCGCAACCACTTCGCGCCCACGATGTTGACTATTGCTACGGTGAACAATCACGGAGAGCGCATCTACTCGCTCGCTATTAATCAAAATATCGACCTTCACAACGTCTGCTGGGCGATATTCTTTGAACTCGTAATCCATTGAGGCATAGCCTCGTGAGATGGATTTCATTTTGTCAAAGAAGTCCAAAACAATCTCTGCCATCGGCAACTCATAAGTGAGTTTGACCTGACGACCAAGGTAATTCATATCCATCTGAATACCGCGCTTACCAACACACAAGGTAATGATCGCGCCCACATACTCTTGGGGCATATAAAGGTTCACCGTCACGATAGGCTCAAGAATCGTATTGATCTTGCTAGCCTCAGGCATCTTCGACGGATTGTCTACAGAAATAATGGTGCCGTCTGACTGCTCTACCTGATACACCACCGTTGGAGCGGTAGTGATGAGATTCATGCCATATTGACGCTCTAAGCGCTCTTGCACAATCTCCATGTGCAGCAAACCCAAGAAGCCGCAACGGAATCCAAATCCAAGCGCTTGTGATACCTCTGGCTCATATAAGAGTGATGCGTCATTGAGCTGCAGCTTCTCTAAAGATTCACGCAACTGATCGTATTCGCTAGACTCAACAGGGTATAAACCAGCAAACACTTGTGGCTTAACCTCTTTAAAACCAGGCAATGGCTCGGCAGCAGGAACTCGCCCTTGCTGCCCAGGAGAATGCGTAACAGTGTCGCCAACCTTGGCCGCTTTTAATTCTTTAATACCCGCAATCACAAAGCCCACTTGACCTGCAGATAATTCTGGGCGATCTACTGACTTTGGACTAAATACACCTACGTGCTCAACTAAATGGCTCGAACCATTAGCCATCAAGGTAATTTTATCTTTTGGCTTTAATGTACCGTTCACAACGCGCACCAGCATGACAACACCAACGTAATTATCAAACCAGGAGTCAATAATCAACGCTTGCAATGGATCAGTAGCATTACCCGTTGGCGGAGGCACTCTGGCGATCATTTCTTCGATTACATCGGCAACGCCTAAGCCAGTCTTGGCCGAGCAGGTTACTGCTTCAGACGCATCAATACCAATCACATCTTCAATTTCTTTTTTAGCGCGATCGGGATCAGCTTGCGGCAAGTCAATCTTATTAAGTACTGGCACAACCTCAACACCCAACTCAAGTGCCATGTAACAGTTCGCAACTGTTTGCGCTTCAACGCCCTGGCTGGCATCCACTACTAACAGTGCACCTTCACAAGCGGACAATGAGCGACTCACCTCATATGAGAAGTCAACGTGCCCCGGGGTATCGATGAGATTGAGGTTGTAAATCTTGCCGTCTTTGGCTTTGTAATTTAAAGCTGCTGTTTGCGCTTTAATGGTGATGCCACGTTCACGCTCAATATCCATTGAATCGAGAACTTGAGCTTCCATTTCGCGATCGGAGAGACCGCCGCAGAGTTGAATAATGCGATCAGCAAGCGTCGATTTGCCGTGATCGATATGGGCGATGATAGAAAAATTGCGGATTAAATCCATAGCGTCTTAATTGGTCATTCAAAAAACGCCTTGTCAGAACGCACCACGATGATGCGCTGCAAAAAGTCGTCTTAAAGTGATTGTAATGGGTGGCGCCCAAAAGGCGCCAAACCCCATTATTTGGCCCAAAATGGGGTTATTTTGGTCTTACAGGGACTACCAAAGTGCTGTCAGCACGGCGTATAAAGACCGGAACAGCCTTATTGGCATCTAGACCCTTAACTAGGGCCTCAAACTGTTTAACACCCGTAATATCGGCATCAGCAACCCGAATAATGACGTCTCCCGGCCGAATTCCGGCTCTGGCCAAAGGACCTTCACCTAGACCGGTAACCTCAACCCCGCCCTTGATATTCAGATCCTTCTTTTTGGGGTCCGATAGCTCGCTGACAGAAACCCCAAGAGCATTTGCACTGTCTCCTTTTGCGGCTGGTGCATCTGGCTTTTTAGCCGCCTGAGTGGATTCAGTATCGGTAACGGTAACCGTTAAATCACGAGTGCCACCCTTACGCCAAACCTGCACTGGTACTGAAGTGCCTGGCTTGGTTTCACCAACCACTCTTGGCAAGTCAGTTGATTTAGAAATATCACGACCATTAAAGCTCAAAATGACATCACCCGCTTCAATTCCACCAGCAGCCGCAGGACCACCCGGTTCAACGTTGCGAACATAGGCACCGCGAGGCTTACCTAAACCTAAACTCTCAGCCACTTCCTTAGTCATCTCACCCAAAGCAACACCAATACGACCGCGCGTCATTTTTCCATTCGTGCGCAGCTGATCCGCAACGCGCATTGCTTCATCAATAGGGATTGCAAAGGAGATCCCCATATAGCCACCAGAGCGACTAAATATTTGGGAGTTAATACCAATGACTTGACCAGCCGTATTTAAAAGTGGTCCGCCAGAATTACCCGGATTAACAGCAACGTCTGTTTGAATAAACGGTAGGTAGTCACCAGTATCACGACTCTTAGCTGACACGATACCTGCAGTGACAGTGTTCTCAAGGCCAAACGGGGAACCAATCGCTAGAACCCACTCGCCCACTCGTACCTTAGACGAATCGCCTAAAGGCAACTTTGGTAAATCACGCGCTTCAATTTTGACAACCGCTACATCAGTACGCTTATCCATACCAAGCAACTTTGCTTTGAACTCACGCTTATCCGTCAGAGTGACATAGATAGTAGTGGCGCCTTCAACTACGTGTGCGTTTGTCAGAATCAATCCATTAGATTCAATAATGAAACCGGAGCCAACACCACGATCTGCTTCTTGTGGTTTACCAGGATTTGGTTGCGCTTGCTTAGGTCCGTTTGGCATGCCAGGAATAGGTACGCCAAAGAAACGGCGGAAGAATTCTGCTTGGTCTTCAGGCATCCCGGGAATACCACCCTGAGCCTGCTGCACTACAACTTTTTCAGTCGTGCGAATATTCACAACAGCTGGACTAGCGCGCTCAACCAAATCCGCAAAGTCCGGAATCGTGACGCGAGGATTTTGGGCAGAAGCGGATGGAATAAATGCGAGTTGCCCAAGACTAAAGAAAGCCAAGAGCGCAATTGAGTACTTTTTCATAATGCTATAGACCTACTTGGTGAAAACCAACAATGAAGATATGAAGAATATTAGGTCAATTTACCGAAAATCAAGGTACCGTTAGTACCCCCAAAGCCAAAGTTGTTTTTGACTGCATGGTCAATCTTCACATCCCTAGCGGTGTTGGCGCAGTAGTCCAAGTCACACTCAGGGTCTTGATTGAAGATATTGATGGTAGGTGGCGATTTTTGGTTATGGAGGGCCAAAATCGTGAATACAGACTCCAAGCCGCCAGCGCCACCCAAAAGGTGCCCAGTCATAGACTTGGTAGAGTTAATTAAAGTCTTCTTAGCGTGGTCACCAAGAGCCGCCTTAATAGCGCCAGTTTCATTCTTGTCACCCAAAGGTGTTGAGGTGCCGTGCGCATTAATGTATTGAATCTGATCTGCGTTTAAGCCTGCATCACGCATGGCGTTAACCATACAACGACGCGGACCATCCATATTTGGTGCAGTCATATGATATGCATCACCACTCATGCCAAACCCAAGCAACTCACAATAAATTTTTGCGCCGCGTGCTTTAGCATGTTCGTATTCTTCGAGCACTACAACACCAGCACCCTCACCCAGAACAAAACCATCGCGGTCTTTATCCCAAGGACGTGATGCGGTTGCAGGATCATCATTGCGAGTTGAGAGCGCTCTTGCTGAAGCAAAACCGCCAACACCTAATGCAGAGATAGTTGATTCAGCACCACCAGCAACCATCACATCTGCATCGCCATACTGAATTAAGCGCGCAGCTAAACCGATGCTGTGCAATCCAGTTGTACACGCAGTTACTGCAGCAACGTTTGGACCTTTAAGACCAAACAAAATACTGAGGTGACCGGAGATCATATTGATGATGGAACCCGGAACAAAGAATGGTGAGATACGACGTGGGCCGCGAGCCAATAGCTCAGCGCCTGTTTCCTCAATCATTGGCAGGCCGCCGATACCGGAACCAACCATGACACCAACGCGCTCGGCGTTTTGTTCGGTGATTTCTAAACCGCTGTCGCGAATCGCTTGCGTACCAGCAGCAATACCGTAATGGATAAAGGTATCCATATGGCGCGCTTCTTTGGCAGAAACATATTCTTCGACATTGAAATCTTTCACCTCTCCAGCGAAATGAACGCTAAGCGGAGTGTGGTCAAACTTCGTGATGGTAGCAATGCCTGATTTGCCCGCGAGCAAATTAGACCAAGCTACATCAACTGAATTACCAACAGGTGAGATGAGACCAAGGCCGGTAACTACTACCCGGCGTCGGCCATTTGATACTGACACAGTGTTACCTAGGCTAGGGAATTAACCCTGAGCTTTTGATTTAGCGAAGTCGATCGCGAGTTGAACTGTGGTGATCTTTTCAGCTTCCTCATCAGGAATTTCGATGCCGAATTCATCTTCCAAAGCCATAACCAGTTCAACAGTGTCAAGAGAGTCAGCGCCCAAGTCGTTCACGAAAGAAGATTCATTCTTGATCTCTCCTTCTGCGACGCCTAATTGCTCAGCGACGATTTTCTTAACGCGTTGTTCGATGTTGTCCATTAATTTCCCCAGGGGTTGTAAAAACGATGAAAGGATTTTATCAGTTTGGCGGACCGAATTAGCAAATTCGCCTAAAAATGACCAAATCCTTGCTTTGCCGTTAGGCTAAATAGAGTCCGCCATTGACGTGTAGGGTATTACCCGTAATGTATCCAGCCGCTGGAGAAGCCAAAAATGCTACCGCCTGGGCCACATCTTCAGGACTACCTAAGCGCGCCAAAGGAATGTTCACTTTTAGGGCATTTTGCTGCTCTTCGCTTAAGGCGCGAGTCATATCGGTATCGATAAATCCAGGAGCTACGCAGTTAACGGTGATATTACGGCTGCCGATTTCGCGTGCCAGCGCACGAGTCATGCCAGAAACACCCGCTTTTGCAGCAGCATAGTTTGCCTGACCAGGATTGCCCATATGGCCAACGATGGAGGTGATGTTAATAATGCGGCCACCACGTGCCTTCATCATCGGACGCATCACTGCTTGTGAAAGACGGAAAACAGAACTGAGGTTCGTATCAATCACATCAGTCCACTCTTCGGATTTCATCCGCATTGCTAAGCTATCACGAGTGATGCCGGCGTTATTCACCAGAATATTGATGCCGCCATATTCTTTAACGATCAAATCAATAATTTCTTCGCAAGCGTTAGGCGCAGTCACATTCAATACTTTGCCTGCACCACCAGAAGCTTTCAGACGATCATCAATCGCTTTTGCGCCACTTTCTGAAGTAGCCGTACCAATAACTTTTGCACCACACTTCACTAATTCATCTGCGATTGCCTGACCAATACCCCTTGAGGCACCGGTTACCAAGGCAATTTGCCCGCTTAAGTCGAGATTCATATTTGTCTTCCGTCTTTTATTTCTTTAAATTTTTTATCTGGATTTTATTTAAAGCTTGCTAGAACTTCGTTCAAACTAGCCTCATCAAATACTGGCACACCAGTCAATTGATCGTTGATACGCTTGGTCAAGCCGGCCAATACTTTGCCAGGCCCACACTCCACCACTTGAGTAATACCTTGAAAGGCCATAGCCTGGATTGTTTCTTGCCAACGCACAGGCTTAGCAGCTTGACGCACTAAAGCATCTTTAATTGCTGCTGGATCATTCAAGATTTCGACATCTACGTTATTGATCACAGAGATAGTCGGCGCTTTGAATTCAATATTCGCTAAATAGCCTTTGAGTTTTTCAGAGGCCGGTTGCAATAAAGAAGAATGGAATGGTGCGGATACCGGTAGTGGCAATGCCCGTTTTGCGCCAGCAGCCTTTAACAATTCACAAGCTTTAGTAACGGCATCACTTGAGCCAGCAATCACTACCTGACCAGGTGCATTGAAATTCACAGCTTCAACAACGCCACCAGATGCTGCGCTTGCTTCAGCACACACTGTAATTACGGTTGCGTCATCTAAACCCAGAATGGCAGCCATACCGCCCGTACCAACTGGTACGGCGCTTTGCATTGCCTCAGCACGAAAACGCACCAATGGCACTGCATCTTGAAAAGAAATTACACCTGATGCAACCAAAGCAGAGTACTCACCCAGGCTATGACCAGCCATCACCTTCGGGATCGGGCCACCAGCAGCAAGCCACGCACGATAAAAAGCAACAGCAGCAGTCAACATCACCGGCTGCGTATTCGTAGTTAATGACAAAGCCTCAGCAGGGCCTTCAGCAATGAGCTTTGCAACGTCTTCACCTAAGGCTTCAGAAGCCTCTTGCAATGTTGCACGGACTTCTGGACGCTCCGAAATGGAGTTGAGCATGCCAACTGATTGAGAACCTTGACCTGGGAATACAAATGCAAATGTCATGTGATGAGTTCGCTAGATAAAGAAATTAAAAAATAAAAATAGTGAATTACTTGTATGACTCGTGGCCTATGGGCTATTAATACTTAATAGCTACTGCACCCCAAGCAAATCCGCCACCAACACCTTCCAATAAAAGATGCTGTCCGCGCTTGATCTGTCCAGAGCGCACCCCTGAATCTAATGCCAATGGGATTGATGCTGCAGAAGTATTGCCATGTTCATGAACGGTAACGATCACCTTATCCATGGACATACCCATTTTCTTGGCTGTACCTTCCATGATGCGAATGTTTGCTTGATGTGGAACCAACCAATCAATCTGCTCTGGCTTGAGATTCGCCTTGGCAAGGGCTTCGTGAGCTACTTGCTCTAAAACTTTTACCGCCAATTTAAATACCGCTTGACCGTCCATTGTCATAAATGGAGAACCATGAACTTCGCCATTACCAGCACGACCGGGTACGCACAAAATATCGCGCTGACTTCCGTCTGCATGTAATGCAGTCGACAGAATGCCGGCCTCTTTAGAGGCTTCGAGTACAACTGCTCCAGCGCCATCACCAAACAAGACGCAAGTCCCGCGGTCTTGGAAATTCAGAATGCGGGAAAAAGTTTCAGCGCCGATCACCAGTACCTTCTTGTAAGTTCCCGAGCGAATAAAGGCATCTGCAATAGCCAGTGCATATGTAAAGCCTGCGCAAACCGCCTGCACATCAAAAGCTGCGCAAGAAGTATGCGCACCCAATTTATCCTGCACGACACACGCTGTACTTGGAAAACCACCCAAATGATCTGGTGTAGAGGTGGCTAAGATGATGAGATCTAAATCAGAAGAGCTAATACCTGCGCTATCAAGAGCAGCTTGTGCGGCCTTTACAGCCAAATCGCTGGTGAGCTCATTCTCAGCTGCAAAGTGACGCGCAGAAATACCGCTACGCGTTTTAATCCACTCATCACTGGTCTCTAAGCCGGTTTTGGCGAGACGCTCCACTAGATCCTGATTGGTTAGGCGTAACTCCGGAAGATAGCTTCCAGTGCCCGCTACTCTTGCAAAAATACTCATACTTTTGTCTCCACCACAAAGGCTGCAGCAATGCGTTCAACCATGCGGTTCTTCGCCGCTTCATAGGCTCGATCCAAGGCAAAGCCAAATGCAAAGCGATCTGCAGAACCATGACTCTTAATGACGCAGCCACGTAAACCTAACAATACCGCACCGTTATAACGGCGATGATCAACGCGCTTACGAACCCTGAGTAATGGCACCATGGCGCAAACTGCCATCAACTTAGTAAGCCATGAGCGATTAAATTCTTCACGAATCAAGCCACTCATCATTTTGGCTAAACCTTCGCTAGCCTTCAAAACGACATTGCCCACAAAACCATCGCACACCACGATATCCGTCGTGCCTTTGAAAATATCATTGCCTTCTACGTTGCCGTAAAAGTTTAAAGAGGTTTGACGCAGTAACTCACCGGTTTGTTTAACCACTTCATTGCCTTTAATCACTTCCTCACCAATATTGAGAAGGCCAATTGAAGGATTTGGTTTGCCGTCCACTACTTGCACCATCACGTTTGCCATCTGCGCAAACTGCACCAAGTGCATTGGCTCACAGTCAGCATTCGCACCGAGATCCAGCATAGTAGTGCCGCGCCCTAGTTCATTAGGGATGGCAGTAGCAATCGCAGGACGATCAACACCTTCAAGCGTTTTGAGAATGTAGCGAGAGATCGCCATGAGTGCGCCAGTATTGCCAGAAGAGATGACTGCATCAGCAGCACCTTCTTTAACTCGCTCGATTGCAACGCGCATGGAAGAATCTTTTTTGCGACGCAAAGCAACCTCAATGGGATCATCCATCAAGACAACTTCAGTTGCGGGAATAATTTGAATGCGCTCCATCGGAGCTTTAGGAGATTTACTCAAAACTTGTTTGATTAAATCAGGATCGCCAACTAGGGCGATCTTCACATCAGCGTGTTTTTCTAAAAAATCGCAGGCAGCTGGAACCGTCACGACGACTCCATGATCTCCGCCCATGGCATCAATAGCGAGAGTAACGCTCATAAGCTCATTGATTGCTGCAAGTGATTTATCCAAGAAAAAAGCGGCTTTTAGTGGAGCCGCTTCTATCTGTTTAGACTAAAAAATTAGTCGTTTTTAGTTTTAACAACTTTACGACCACGATAGTAGCCGTTAGGTGAAATGTGGTGGCGCAAATGAGCCTCACCAGTTGTGGCTTCAACAGCCGTAGCAGGTGCGGTCAAGAAGTCGTGCGCACGGTGCATGCCACGTTTGGAAGGTGATTTTTTGTTTTGTTGAACGGCCATATTGAACTCCTAAGCAAGGCGATATTCTAGCATGGAAAAGCACCTAAATGCTTGATTTGTTGACAAAACATACCTAAAACAACAACTGAAATAAAACTGTCAATTTCAGTTTTTCTTCATATTTTTCAATATGTTAAAGGGATTTTCACGCTCATTTGAGACATCTTCCGCGCCCTCATCGCCAAAGGTAGATGCATGGGGCTCACAAAATCCATCGGGATGCTTCGGAATCAAGGGTAGGGACAGCAAAATCTCGTCCTCAATGGTTTCCAGGAGGTTGAAATGCTGATTTACCACCAAAGGCTCTAGCTCCTCATCCTCAAGAGGGAAGGAATCCGCCTCTTCATCGGTCAAAACCAGGATAAATCGACGTTTTTCATCCAAATCAATAGCGCAATCTTGTAAACAGCGTTGGCAGACCAGGTTTAGACGTCCATTTAGGCCTAAATCCAGAACTTGATGGGGATCACTGCCGGGAGAATCTTCAAAATGGGTCTGAACTGACCAATCAAAACCATCACCCGGATTGATGGTTGAAGCTTCCTCAGCCACTCTGGGCATATCCGGGATACCTAAAAAACCAGCACCCTTATAAGATTGGGGGGCACAAAAATCTACCCTCTTTAAAGCGCTGGGCTCGGAAGATAGTTCGACTTGAGGTAAAACTTGATTACGATTCATAGCATCAGTCTAAATGAAGCCGCGGCAGTAAGCATAGAAGAAAGCACAGAACACGATGAGTAGTTTCCAAAACCCGCCCCTGATTCTGGGGTCTACATCCAAATATCGCCGTGAACTTTTGGAACGTCTACGCATTCCTTTTGAAGTCGTCTCCCCGAAAGTGGATGAGACACCACTCACCGGCGAGAGTACGCGTGATTTGGCACTTCGCCTTGCACACGCTAAAGCAGCAGCAGTTGCCAAACAACATCCGGATGCTTGGGTGATTGGCTCTGATCAGGTTGCCGATCTTTGTGGCGCAGCGATTGGCAAGCCGGGTGATTTTGAAAGAGCGCTAGCGCAGCTACAACTCATGCGCGGTCAAACAGCCACCTTTCAAACGGCCCTGTGTTTGATGAAGGGTGACATTCAAACCACTTTGTGTATACCGACTGAAGTCACTTTTCGCAAACTACCAGACAGCGTTTTGGAAGCCTACTTACTTGCTGAAGAGCCTTATGATTGTGCCGGTAGCGCCAAATCTGAAGGCCTAGGCATCAGCCTGCTAGAGTCAATCAAAAGTGATGATCCAACCGCTTTAATTGGCTTACCGCTCATTGCCTTAACAGGCTTATTGCGCGATGCTGGTTTTGCAATTCCATCCAAAGCCTAAAGCAATAAATAAACAAAATAGAATCACTAGAAAATAATTTATGACTAAGCTCGGCACCCTGTATTTGGTACCCAACACGTTGGGTGATGACGGTCGTGTAGAGCAATTGCCATGGGTGCTGCCATCTGAAACGATTACACAATCGGCTAAGTTAAAACATTGGATTGTGGAAGATGCTAAAACAGCACGCGCCCTCTTAAAAGCAATCGATTCCGTTTCTCCATTAGCCTGCACGATTCAAGAAATGCGAATGAGTGAATGGCGTGGTGCTGCACGTAACGCTAAGTATGGTGATGCGGTGAAACCTGCTGATTTGCTCAAGCCTCTACTTGCTGGAAACGATATGGGTTTGATGTCTGAAGCGGGAGTGCCTGGAGTTGCGGATCCTGGTGCAGAGTTAGTACTAGCGGCCCACAAGCTAGGTGCCAGGGTCAAACCACTGGTTGGCCCTAGCTCTATTTTGTTAGGGCTGATGGCAAGTGGGCTCAACGGTCAACGCTTTGCATTTCAGGGTTACTTGCCTCATGACACTCATGAACGCACAGCCAAACTCAAACAGCTCGAAGTTGAATCTCGTAAGTTACAACAAACTCAAATTTGGATTGAGACTCCTTATCGCAATACCGCCATGCTGATGGCATGCATCAACTCATTGGCGCCCCAAAGCTTGCTTTGCCTAGGAGTGGATCTGAGTCTGTCATCAGAAATGATCACAACACTATCTATTGCTGATTGGCGCAAATGCTACCCGAATGAAGCTGCGTGCGCCTCATTACAAAATAGGCCAACAGTATTTCTACTATTAGCCTAAATTTGTTACTGTTCTAGTTTTGTCTTTTATTTACTTTAGATCAGGCGTCTTTACTAAAGCCTTACCAGCAGCGGCACCAGCCTCAGCTCCAAAGCGCTTAGCAACACGCTCTGCAAAGTTTTCTTTCATAGTGTAGTCAAGAATATCAGGCGCTTTAAAGATATCGCGCGCAACAGTATCGACCGTGCCATAGCCATCGGCCAAGCCAATCTTGACAGCTTGCTCGCCATTCCAGATGCGTCCAGAAAATAAATCAGGCACATCTTTTAAGCGATCGCCGCGACCCTCTTTTACTACCGCAATAAATTGCTGATGAATCTCATCAATCATGGTCTTGACCATCTCGACTTGCTTTGGATTCTCTTTGCTAAACGGATCCATCATGCCTTTATTGGAGCCTGAAGTAATCATGCGGCGAGTAACGCCTAACTTATCCATCAAACCAGTAAAGCCAAAGCCCTCCATGATCACGCCAATCGATCCAACCAAGCTGGCTTTATCAACCAAGATTTGATCAGCAGCTACTGCAACGTAGTAACCACCCGAAGCGCAAATATCTTCCACCACAACATAAAACGGCTTCTTTGGATAAAGCTTGCGCAAACGATGAATCTCATCATTAATCATGCCAGCCTGAACTGGAGATCCACCAGGACTATTAATACGCAAGACAACACCGGCACTTTGCTCACTCTCAAACGCAGATAACAAAGAAGAATTGATATCCATCGCATTGGCCATTGAGCTTGAAGAGATTTCACCTTCAAGAGTTACCAAAGCGGTATGTTTTTCAACCCCCATTCCTTTGCCTGGAAGATGGAAATCAAATATAGAAAACAAGGCACCCACGATTACTAACAAGGTTAGGATGCGCAAGACCGCTTTCCAACGACGCGCTTTACGAGTCTCTTTCAAGTGCTCCAATAGGAGATGCTCAAGCGCTTGACGCTCCCAAATTGGGTTTGGATTATTTTCCATCTTTTTAAATTCCTTAGTCTTACTAATTTACTAGCTGAATTATGCAATTACAGATTGTTTTTAAGCCATTGCGAGAGTTGTGCAACATCATCCACATGCACCAATGATGGCGATTCCTTTAGAGTGCTTGGGGGATGGGCGCCATAGGTAACGGCTACCGCATCTACGCCAGCATTGGCTGCCATATCTAAGTCATGCGTCGTATCACCAATCATCAGCATGCGGCGGGTTGGCACTTGGGTCACGTCCGATAACTCTAGCAGCATTCCTGGATGAGGCTTAGAGAAGGACTCATCGGCAGTGCGAGTCTCATGAAAGAGATGGCCAATTTGATGATGCTTGAGTGAGCGGTCTAAACCAACTCGAGACTTTCCTGTGGCAACACCCAGCAGATATTGTTGATCATGCAATTCTTGCAAGAGCTCTCTGATCCCAACAAATAAATCGAGCTCATGATCTTTGGCCAAATAGTGGTATCGAAAACGCTCAGTGAGTTTTTGAAAATGGATTGGCTCGATCCAAGGAACTGCTCTGCGCAATGAATCCTGAATTCCTAGTCCGATCACAGAGCTTGCCAAAGTATCATCAGGCGCCTTAAAACCTAAATCGCGACAGGCTTGCTGAATGCAATACACAATGGTTGGAGTGGAATCCATAATGGTTCCATCCCAATCCCACACAATCAGGTCATACGGTCGATTCGCTTTATTCGATTTGTTCGATTGAGGCATTTTTTACTACTCAAAAGTTTTCATCATGGCGGTAAATTCTGGAGGCAACGGTGATTCAATGCGCATCTTTTCACCAGTGCGCGGATGGGTAAAGCCAGCCAGATGAGCGTGTAGGTATAAGCGCTTGGATTTAATCTGCTTATCTAAATCTTCAAAGCCATACTTATCGTCGCCCAAAATCGCGTGACCCAATTTTAGTAAATGCACTCGAATCTGATGGGTGCGCCCCGTCTTCAATTGCGCCTCCGCCAAAGTAATAGTGGCATCTTCACGCTTCAGTGTCTTAGTCACTCTTAATGCGGTATGACTTGGAAGTCCATCTGGATCAACCTTCACACGGCGCTCGCCATTTGGAAGAAGATACTTATGCAGCGGATATTTAAGTTGCATGGTTTGCGCGCCCTGAACGATTTCACCATGGGCAAGCAAGAAGTAACGCTTGTCAGTTTGACCTTCGCGAATTTGGCGATGGAGCTCTACTAAAGCGCTACGCTTTTTAGCTAGCAGCAAAACGCCTGATGTATCCCTATCTAGACGATGAACTAATTCCAAGAACTTGAGTTCTGGACGGGTAATGCGCAAGGTCTCAATGACGCCGAGCGCAATGCCAGATCCACCATGTACAGCTAAACCAGATGGCTTATTCACTATTAATAAGGCTTCATCCTCAAAAAGGATAGGCATTTTGTCTGAATATCCATGCGCACGGGATTTGGTTTGGGCAGAATTGACCGCGGCCATTTGGGCTGGCTCTGCAATCCGAACCGGGGGAACACGCACTACATCACCATCAATCAGCCGAGTTGTTGGTTCAGCCCGCTTTTTATTAACCCGGACCTCCCCTGATCGAATAATTCGGTAAACGTGGCTTTTGGGAACCCCTTTAGCCCAGCGTAATAGATAGTTATCCAAGCGTTGGCCGGCCTCTTCCGGACCAATGGTCTGAAGATGGACTGCAGCAGGCGCTGAAGTATTGGGCGTTTTTACCTGTAAAGGCTTGGAAATGGGTTCGGATTTCATGATTTATCTCTCTTGTGACCCCGACGGGGGACGACAAGGGACTCAACAATACCCCATTGTCACGCAACTTGTGCCGTATAATCAACGCTCTAGCCAATTTATTGGCCCGAGACTAACCTGAAGTCAGGTTTGAATCGTGGAGCTTGGAGTCGCCCTTTAAAAGACTCCCGGGGTTGCCCCTCCCCCGTTGTAATGAGGCGCAGGGTTGGTGTGCCGTATGCCGCGACCCGCGATTAGAAGACAGTTTTCAGGCGCGCGCCTGCATTGATGACCTAAAGGAGGTCTCTGCGGCGATCGTCAAGTGTGGCACCGATTTAACCAACCGTTAACTGGGTGAACTAGGCAAAAAATGCTTAGATTTGCATGATCCACACTCATATACCGCCTTAGGCTTAGTCCTAAGCGGCATCTAACTTGTCCCCTAACGCAGCGCGCAACGACGCCCTCCCCCATAGGAGAGTGTTATGAAACGCATGTTGTTTAATGCAACTCAACAAGAAGAGTTGCGAGTTGCCATCGTTGATGGTCAAAAACTCATTGATATCGATATCGAAGCTGCCGGTCGTGAACAACGCAAAGGCAATATCTACAAAGGTGTCATTACCCGCATTGAACCTTCCCTTGAGGCTTGCTTTGTCAATTACGGCGAAGAACGTCATGGCTTCTTGCCATTCAAGGAAGTAGCCCGCACTTACTTCAAAGAAGGTATTGACGTTCGCAATGCTTCCATCAAGGATGCTTTGCGCGAAGGTCAAGAAATCATTGTTCAAGTAGAAAAAGAAGAGCGCGGCCAAAAAGGCGCTGCCCTCACCTCTTTTGTCTCCTTAGCAGGCCGTTATTTGGTATTAATGCCAAATAACCCACGTGGAGGTGGCGTTTCTCGTCGTATTGAAGGTGAAGACCGTCAAGAACTCCGTGAAGCAATGTCCCAATTACAAGTACCAGATGGCATGAGCATTATTGCTCGCACAGCCGGTATTGGTCGCGACGCTACTGAATTGCAATGGGATTTAAGCTATCTCATGCAGTTGTGGACAGCGATTGATGAAGCTGCCAAAGGCAACTCTGCTCCGCTATTAATCTACCTAGAATCCAGCTTGGTGATCCGCGCTATTCGCGATTACTTCCAGCCTGATATTGGTGAGATCCTCATCGATACCGATGACATCTACGAACAAGCTGCAGCATTTATGTCTGTAGTGATGCCCGACAATTTGCCACGAGTAAAGCGCTATCAAGACGATGTGCCTTTGTTCTCTCGTTTCCAAATTGAGCATCAAATTGAAACTGCGTACTCACGTACTGTGCCATTGCCATCTGGCGGCGCAATCGTGATTGACCACACTGAAGCCTTAGTTTCAGTAGACGTTAACTCGGCACGCGCAACCCGTGGCTCTGATATTGAAGAGACTGCTACTCGTACCAACTTAGAAGCTGCCGATGAAATCGCTCGTCAAGCACGTTTACGTGACTTGGGTGGCTTGATCGTGATCGACTTCATTGATATGGAATCGAGCAAAGCACAGAAAGATGTTGAGAATCGCTTACGTGATGCCCTGCGTCATGACCGTGCGCGCGTTCAGATGGGCAAGATCTCCAAGTTTGGTTTGATGGAAATGTCACGTCAGCGCTTGCGTCCTGCTTTGTCTGAAGGCAGCCATGTAACCTGCCCACGTTGTAATGGTACTGGCCATATTCGTGACACTGAATCTTCTGCATTGCAAGTTCTGCGCATCATCCAAGAAGAAGCAATGAAAGAAAACACAGCAGCGATTCATACACAGGTACCGGTCGAAGTGGCTGCATTCCTCTTGAATGAAAAACGTGCTGAAGTGATCAAGATTGAGACTCGCTTCAAAGTAAACGTCTTGATGGTTCCAAACAAGCATTTAGAAACTCCACACTACAAGTTAGAGCGCTTGCGTCATGACGATCCACGTCTTGACGATCAAAAGGCTAGCTATGTGATGGCGGAAGAAGCTGCTCGCGAACTCGAGACCGACACTACAGTAAGCAAAAAAGATGCGGATGTAAAAGTACGTCCAGAAGCTGCTGTTAAAGGTATTACGCCAACACAGCCTGCACCAATTAGCCAACCACGCCCTGCACGCACTGAAAAAGTAGCGAAAGTAGAAAGTACTGGTGGTTTCTTTGGATTCATTAAGAGCCTCTTTGGTTCATCACCAGCAGTTGAAGAGAAGCCGGCACCAAGCAACCCACGTGGCCGTAATCAAGGCCGCAATGGTAACGACCGCAATCGTGGCCGTAATCGTCGCGGCGAACGTACTGAGCGTCCAGCAGCGAATGCAGCTGAAGGCACACCGGCAGAGGGTTCTAACAACAATCGCAATCGCAATAACCGCAACGGCAACCGTAACCAGGGCAATCAAAATGGTCCTAAGCCAGAACGCCAAGCTAATCCAGCAGCAGTAACACCTGCTACTGAAGCGGCTCCTGGTACTGAAGCTGCTCCAAGTGCAGATGGTGAGGAACGTCGTGGTCGTGGTCGCAACCGTCGTGGTCGTGGTCGTGGTCAACGTGGTGAGCGCACTGAGAATGGTGATGCAGTAACTGCGGTTTCTGCTACTCCATCAGCAAGCCCATTTGCAGGTCCTCCAGTAGGAATGGCTGGCGCATCTGCATCCATGCCAATTCAGAACCTTGCTAATAGTTTTGGTAATGCAAAACCTGCTGCAGAGAAACAAGAAAGACAAGAGCGCGCTCCACGTGCACCTCGTCAATCTAATCGCCCTGCGCAAAATTCTGCTGCGGCCTCAGCTCCTACCTCAGCACCAGCATCTACTCCAGCACCAGTTGCTGTTGCAGCTGCCAAGATTGAAGTAATCGCTAAGCCTGCACCCGAACTTCCTAAAGTTGCCTTCCAAGCGCTTGAAGAAACTCCGCTGCATAGCGTTGTGCAATCAGCAGGCATGATCTGGGTCGCTACTGACTCTTCAAAGCATGCTGAAGCACAAAGTCAGATTCAGGCAGAGCCTGTTGCACATAACTTAGGCAGATCGCCTAAACCTGCAGCAAGCATTCCTGAGGGCCCAATGGTTTTAGTTGAAACCGGCGGCCAAGAAAAAACGGTTTAACGCTTATTCAAGCTTTTCTCCAGGCTGCCATTTATCCCAAAAGGATATTTGGCGGTTTGGCAGAAACCCCGTTTCACAGCCATAATTGAGTTCATGGTTGAAAAAGCAATCCCCAAGGTAATTCCCATTCGCATCGATGAAGGTACGGGCATGGCGCCGTCTATTGGCGCGCAGCTTGTCACGCCGCATGGCCATACCCAAGATACTCGTGGACGCACCCTCAGAGACCTGCGTATCTCTGTAACCGATCGCTGCAACTTCCGCTGCACTTATTGCATGCCTAAAGAAGTATTCGACCAAAACTATCCTTACCTAGCCCATAAAGAATTGCTGAGTTTTGAAGAAATCACTCGCCTCACCACTATCTTCTCTACTTTGGGCGTTGAAAAAATTAGATTAACTGGTGGCGAACCTTTGCTACGCAAGAATTTAGAAGTGCTAATTGAGATGTTGGCAAAAATTCAGACGACTGAAGGCAAACCACTTGATTTGACCTTAACGACTAATGGCAGCATTTTGCGCAAGAAAGCGGCCGCATTAAAAGCAGCCGGGCTACAACGATTGACAGTCAGCCTAGATGGCCTTGATGATGCCACCTTCAAAAAAATGAATGACGTCGACTTTCCAGTAGCCGATGTACTAGATGGAATTGCCGCAGCACAAGAGCTTGGCTTTAAAAACATCAAAGTAAACATGGTGGTCAAAAAAGGCACCAACGATCATGAGATTGTTGCGATGGCCAAACACTTCAAGGGCAGTGGTGTAATTCTGCGCTTTATTGAATTTATGGATGTAGGCAGCTCTAATGGCTGGAACATGGAGCAAGTACTTCCTTCTAAAGAAGTCATCGCCCGCATCAATGCGGCATTTCCTCTGGAAGCGATTGAGGCCAACTATTCTGGCGAGGTTGCACAACGCTGGCGCTATGTTGATGGCTCAGGAGAAATTGGTGTGATCTCCAGCGTGACCCAAACCTTCTGTCATGAATGTACAAGGGCACGCATCTCTACTGATGGTCAAATGTATCTCTGCCTCTTTGCAAATGAGGGCTTTGATTTCAAAACTTTGTTGCGCTCTGGTAAATCCGATTTAGAAATTGCCAATGCTGTGATGAACACATGGTCTAACCGCGAAGATCACTACTCAGAAATACGCGGCTCTCAAACCGCTCATCTTTCTTCGGGTAATCGCAAGGTTGAAATGTCTTACATTGGTGGCTAATGATTTCAATTAAAGACATTACCGGACTCATTCTTGCTGGTGGACGCGCGCAGAGGATGGGTGGCATTGATAAGGGCTTAATTCCTTTTCACGACAAACCATTAATCGAATCAGCCATTGCGAAATTAAAGCCTCAGGTACAAACAATTGTTATTAATGCCAACCGCAATATTACGAAGTACGCTGGTTATGGATACCCTGTAATCATGGATGAGACCCCAGATTTTTCAGGCCCCTTGGCGGGATTCTCTGTGGGCCTGAAAGCATGCAAGACCCCCTATCTCCTGACTTCCCCCTGTGACTCACCCTTACTACCCAATAATCTTGCGGAGCAATTAAGCGCTGAGATGGGGCGCGGGAACTTTCAATTGGTGTATGCCTCCAGCAAAGAAGCCGATGGCAAGGTATGGGCGCAGCCTGTGTTTTGCTTAATGCGCGCGAACTTGCAAGACTCTCTTGAGAATTTCTTACTCAAAGGTGATCTCAAAATTGATCGCTGGTTTAAAGAATTGCGAAGCAGCACTGTCATTTTTGATAACCCGCAAGTTTTCGCGAATGTAAATACTCCCGAAGAACTCAAGTCTCTTGAAGAAGTATCGGCATGAGCCACTCACCGAACCAACCCATTCTGTTGACCTCATCACTTCATGTTGATGATGCACGTAAAGCTATTGCGATGCTGGTCGCCGACCTCATTCAGGAATCAACAGCCATTAATGATCCTGAAGATACTGAGACTGTTGCATTAGATCAAGCGATCAATCGAATCTTGGCAGCGGATCTACTCTCACCCATTGATGTTCCGGCTGCAGATAATTCTGCAATGGATGGCTTTGCATTTGATGGTAAATGCCTTGATACAAGTAGCCCAACTATTTCTCTTAAGGTAATTGGCACAGCGTTCGCGGGCAAGCCTTATGAAGGCTGCATTAGTGCAGGTGAATGCCTCAAAATCATGACCGGCGCACTCATGCCTGCAGGTTGCGATACTGTCATTCCGCAAGAGTTTACAAACGCAAAAGATGGAAGCCTTATTGAATTCAAGCAAGATCAATTAAAGGCTGGCGAGAACCGTCGCCTTCGTGGCGAAGATCTTCAAAAAGGTAAGCCTGCCATTTCGGCTGGTCGTTTATTGCGTCCGTCTGATTTAGGTTTAGCTGCATCACTAGGTATTGCATCGCTACCAGTCAAACGCAAACTCAAAGTTGCGATCCTATCCTCAGGTGATGAGCTACGCTCTCTAGACCAACCATTGGATGCAGGCAGTATTTATGACAGCAATCGCTATAGCCTTACTGGTTTACTCAATCGCCTCAATCTAGAGATTATTGACTGCGGCATTGTGCGCGATGACCCAAGCTCCCTAAAACAAGCCTTTATTGAGGCAGCCGGCAAAGCGGATGTATTAATTTCGTCTGGGGGCGTATCTGTTGGGGAAGCGGATTTCACAAAACAAATCATGCAAGAGTTGGGTGATGTCGGCTTTTGGAAAATCGCCATGCGCCCAGGTCGCCCGATGGCCTTTGGAGTCCTTAAGCCGGTCGCCGGAAAATCCCCAGCTCGCAAAACGCTCTTCTTTGGATTACCAGGCAATCCAGTCGCGGTCATGGTGACTTTTTACCAATTTGTCCGTGCAGCGCTTTTACAACTCAATGGCGCAAATCAAACTGAACCGCCATTGACCCAAGCCATTGCTGAGGCGCCTATCCGGAAAAAGCCTGGTCGTACAGAATTTCAGCGCGCCATCTTGGGCCGTGGATCCGATGGCAAGCCTACTGTTCGATTAACTGGTAGCCAAGGAGCTGGTATTTTGCGTTCCATGAGTGAGGCCAATTGCTTTGTCATTCTTGGTCATGAACAAGGAAATGTTGCCGCCGGAGACTGGGTAGATATAGCGCTTTTTGATGGACTGCTTTAAGATTGCGTCATCATGAAACTCACCAAAAAAGAACTCGTCTTTCTCGACCCAATGCATACCGCCAAAACTTTAGTTTTGGTTTACCTCTGTTTCTCCGTTCCAATCGTTTTGTTGGCACTCTTTGTAGCCTTCATTCGTGACGGCGCCATTCCAGGATTTACAGTGCTATCCGCTTTAATTCTCAATGCCCTACTCGGCTTTGGATTGTTATGGATTGCCTGTAAGGTCTATAACTGGGTTGCAGGCAAGTTTGGCGGCATTGAATTGGCTATGCGTGAACTACCAGAAGAAATTGATGCAGAATAGAAATTCGATATTCGGAGTTATCTCCAAGTAATAAAGCCGAGCAATGCTCGGCTTTATTTTTACTGATTAAGCTTTATAGGCTTCCATATTAATGAGACTAGGTGGCCTCTTCCCATCAAGTGCTGCACGCAAATTCTCTACTGCTAAATCTACCATTGCTCGACGCGTCTTTTCAGTCGCACTAGCAATGTGTGGAGCAAGTACAACATTACTTAATTTGAGTAATTCAGGATGCACTTTGGGCTCACCCTCAAATACATCAAGACCAGCTGCAAATATTTTCTTTTCTTTAAGTGCTTGAGCCAGAGCCACATCATCCACAATACCTCCACGGGCAATGTTTATCAGGGTTGCCGTCGGCTTCATGAGCGCAATTTCTTTTGCACTAATCGTATGGTGACTCTCAGCGCTATATGGCAATACCAAGACTACGTGATCCGCTGTCCGAAGTAACTCTTCTTTAGAAACATACTTGGCAGCACAGGCCTTCTCATCAGCATCAGATAGATGACTGCGGTTGTGATAAATCACATTCATACCAAAACCCAAAGCGCGCTTAGCAATACCTTGGCCGATACGCCCCATACCAATGATGCCCACTGTGCTGTGATGCAAATCCATACCAAGAGGGTTGTTCACAATCGACCACTTATCCCATTGACCTGCACGCACCCAATGTTCTGATTCAGTAATACGTCTTGCGGTTGCCATCAATAAAGCAAATCCAAAATCTGCTGTTGTGTCGGTCAATACATCAGGTGTGTTAGTTGCCATCACTCCTGCAGCAGTAATTGCCGGCACATCAAAGTTGTTATAGCCAACGGAGATATTGGCAACTATCTTCAGCTCCTTTGCATTGGCTAAGGCATTGGCATCAATTCTTTCGCTACCTGCCACTAAAGCCCCCACAACCCCAGAGAGTTCTTTTTGCAACTCCTCGGGACTAAAAATCCGATCCTCTTGGTTTGACCGAACCTCGAAAGATTCCTCCAGTTTGGCTAAAGCCTCCGGGAAAATGGCTCTAGCTACGAGGATTTTGGGTTTTTGCTTCATATCTTGGGAATTAGCTTGTGTGTTCATAAGGGAACTTTACCTGAAGTAAATTGACCCTTTTGCCTGAAAAATAGGCTATTTCGGCTAAAATTGAGGTTTTATAACTTAGCGCCCTGCTTTTGGGGCTCTTGAAACAAAACCATCATGACTTACGTTGTTACCGAAGCCTGTATCCGTTGCAAATACACCGACTGTGTTGATGTCTGCCCAGTTGACTGCTTTCGCGAAGGTCCTAATTTTCTAGTCATCGATCCAGATGAGTGCATTGACTGCGCTGTTTGCGTACCAGAGTGCCCAGTAAACGCAATTTATGCTGAAGATGATGTGCCTGGCGATCAACAAGCATTCATCAAATTGAATGCAGATCTCTCCCCTTCCTGGACATCGATTACCAAGTCCAAAGCAGCGCTTCCAGATGCTGACGAGTGGAAAGACGTTAAGAACAAACTCGATCAGCTAGTAAAGTAATTTTCTAGCTTAAGAAATTCGTGTCGAACTCACCCATAGAAACCGATGCTGTCATCATTGGCGCCGGTCCTGTGGGTCTCTTTCAGGTTTTTGAATTAGGCCTGCTAGAAATTAAAGCGCATGTGATTGATTCTTTGCCAGAGGTTGGTGGTCAATGCATCGAGCTGTATCCAGACAAACCCATCTACGATATTCCTGCGATACCAGTGTGTACTGGACGCGAACTCACCAATAATCTTTTAAAACAAATCGAGCCATTTAGCGCCCAATTTCATCTAGGTCAAGAGGTTAGCAAGCTTGAGCGCCAATCCGATGGCCGCTTTCTGGTTAGTACCTCCCAAGATAATCACTTTTTAAGTAAAACGGTTTTCATTGCTGGTGGAGTAGGTGCCTTTCAGCCGCGTACTATTAACTTAGAAGGCATTGAGGCCTTTGTAGGAAAACAGGTTTTCTATCACGTCAAAAATCCTGAGCAATTTACAGACAAAAGGATTGTGATTTGCGGTGGTGGCGATGCAGCGCTAGATTGGGCTATTCATTTTTCTGAGATTGCCACTAGCGTTACTTTGATTCATCGTCGCGATGACTTTAAAGCTGCGCTAAAATCGATTGCCAAAATGCGTGAGCTTTGCGCCAACAATCAAATGGAGCTTCTCATCGGTCAAGTGACTGGCTATGAAGCGAAAGATGGCTTACTTGCTGAAATTACCTATACCAATATTGATGGGGAATCTAAACAGATTCCATTAGATGCCCTGTTGGTGTTTTATGGTCTATCTCCTAAATTAGGCCCTATTGCAGAGTGGGGCCTCAATATCGATCGCAAACAAATTTGCGTAGATACCGCTAAATTTCAAACCAGCGCCCCAGGAATTTATGCCGTTGGAGATATCAATGTCTACCCTGGTAAGAAAAAACTCATTTTGTCTGGATTTCATGAGGCTGCCCTAGCGGCTTTTGCAGCTGCTGAGTACCTCAACCCTGAAAAGCAGATCCAGCTTCAATATACGACCACCTCTCCCAAGCTTCATAAAGCCCTCGGGGTGAAATCACCCACATTCGAGTAAGCTATCCCTAATTCGTTAATACATAACCACTTTTAGCCAATATATGCGTCAATATCACGATCTCATGAAGGAAGTCCTCGCCAAGGGGGTTCAAAAGTCCGATAGAACTGGAACTGGCACCGTGTCTGTGTTTGGACACCAGATGCGCTTCAACTTGGCCGATGGCTTTCCGATGGTGACCACTAAAAAGCTGCACCTCAAGTCCATCATTTATGAATTGCTCTGGTTCCTCAAAGGCAGCACCAACAATAATTGGCTTAAAGAGCGCGGCGTATCGATTTGGAATGAATGGGCTGCGCCTGATGGTGATTTAGGTCCTATCTACGGTTATCAGTGGCGCTCATGGCCAGCACCTAACGGTCAGCACATCGATCAAATCTCAGAAGTGGTTGAGACCATCAAAAAGAATCCAGACTCACGTCGCATTATTGTGTCTGCTTGGAACGTTGCAGATATTCCTCGTATGGCTTTAGCGCCTTGTCATGCCTTTTTTCAGTTTTACGTAGCAGATGGTAAGTTGTCATGTCAGCTCTATCAACGCAGCGCCGATATTTTCTTAGGTGTACCTTTTAATATTGCTAGCTACGCATTGCTAACCCATATGATGGCGCAGCAATGCAATTTAGAAGTGGGCGACTTTATTTGGACTGGTGGCGATTGCCATTTATATAGCAACCATCTAGAGCAAGTGGATCTTCAGTTGTCACGTGATTTCTTGCCACTGCCTAAGCTCAATATCTTGCGTAAGCCAGATTCTATTTTTGATTACGAATTCGAAGATTTTGAAATCGTCAGCTATGAATCTCACCCCCACATTAAAGCTCCTGTAGCCATCTAAGAAGCATACCTATGACTCAACCTGCTATTTCCATGATTGTTGCGCGCTCGCGCAATCACGTCATCGGCCGCGACAACCAAATGCCTTGGAAAATATCGGCTGATTTGCAATTCTTCAAGCGTGTCACGATGGGGCATCCTGTCATCATGGGTCGCAAGACCTGGGAATCGATTGGACGCCCTCTGCCTGGACGTCGCAATATCGTAGTGAGCCGCAATGCAAACTATGAGGCTACTGGTGGTGAATTAGTCGGATCACTAGATGAAGCATTAAAGAGCTTGAGTGAGTTTGAGCGTGTCTTTGTTATTGGTGGAGAGCAGCTTTTCACACAGGCATTTCCAAAAGCAGACCGACTCTACATTACAGAAATCGACCTAGATATCGATGGTGGCGATACCTTCTTCGAAGTGCCAAACACATCCGATTGGAAAGAGGTTGAAAGAACGCCAGGATCTGAGGGTGAGATCACCTTCAGCTTTATTACATTAGAGCGCAAATAAAAAAGGACTCCTCGGAGTCCTTTTTCTTAAGCAAATTTCTAATGCCACATTTACTGAACAACAATCTTGGCATCTTTGGCAATCTGACCTAAGAACTCATATTGCTTTCTTTGGGTCATGCCAGCACGAATCGCCTGCTTAGCCTGTTCAAATGAAGGCGGCTTGCTTGATTTTTTATCCTCCAACTTAACCAAGTACCAGCCTTGTTGCATTTGGATAGGCGCTGGTGAAACCTGCCCTTTAGAGAGCGTTGCCAATACAGAAGCTAATTGAGGCGCTACCTGTCCAGGCTGAACCCAACCCACAGCACCGCCTTGTACTTTATTTGGCGCTAAAGAAACGCTCTTAGCAACCTTATCAAATGCTTCACCCTTCTTAATACGCGCTAACGCTGCTTGCGCATCCGCTTCACTGGCCACTGCAATATCGCTCACTTTATATTCACTAATCATGCCCTGAGGTCCCAAAGAAGCAATTTCCTTGTTGTACTCAGCTTGTACGTCGGCATCAGAGATTGGGTTTTTAGCCATATAAGTAGATAGCTCAAGATCGGCCAAATAATTCTGACGAATCATGGCTAACTGTGTATTTGCTCTTTCAGAGTTTGCCAAGCCATCTTTTTCAGCCTGCTGAGAAAGCAATAAGACCTCAATGTACTTTTCAATAACCACTTTGCGCAATTCAGGGGAATCTTTTTGCCCTTGAGAAATGGCAACCTTAATACCCTGCTCTACCATGTCATTAGTAATAATGGTTCCATTGACAGATGCCGCAGCATTAATTGGCAAGCCACTTTGTTGTGCATATGCCCCACCAACCAGCGCAGTAGTCAACAAGCCTGCAGCAATAAAGCGCACTACCATTGGATTTAATACGGAAGTAAAAGGTTTCATAGGGAAGTTATCTTTCTAAAATTTAACCCCAATATTACCAGCTGGCACAGATTAAACCCTCATCAGCCACAGTAAAATAGACTCATGTGTGTTCAATATCTCACGACCGTCAACGTAGATTGGGTTAAATCCCACTTTGATCTGGATCTGCCTGCATCGAATACCCATGACGTATTTCCGACTTATCCGGGGCCCATTATTCTTAAAAGCCACAACACTGACCGTACTGCGATTGGTGTAGCACGCTTCGGCTTATTGCCTTCCTGGGCTAAAGAGGAAACATTTGGCAGAAAGACCTATAACGCTCGAGCAGAAACAGTGGCTGAGAAGCCTTCTTATAAGCACGCCTGGACAAAGCGACATTACGCCCTCGCTCTAGCAGATGCTTTTTATGAGCCTTCTTACGAGTCTGGTAAAGCAGTACGCACTGCCATTAAACAAGCGAATCAAGAGCCCATGGCAATCGCGTCAATTTGGGATACCTGGACCGAACCAGAAACTGGCGAGTTGATTGTTTCTTTTTCTATGCTGACGATTGATGCCAGCAAACACCCAGTAATGCAGCGCATGCATAAACCCGAAGATGAAAAACGCACTGTAGTTCCATTGCGACCTGAACTCTTTAATGCATGGCTGAATGCCACACCAGAAGAAGCACAAGCACTATTACGACTTGACTCTATTCCTGAGCTAATGATCGGCTAAGTGCCGAGCTCAATACCCAGCCAAATACCTACCTAGAAAGTAATAACAGGCTTTGTTGTTTGATAAGGGTCGGTAGACTGTGTTTCTAAAGCCTCGGCCTCTTCCTCGCCCTGAGGTTGATTATAAAATTTCGCATCCGCTGCGCGCTCTTTGGCAATGCGTGCATCTTCCGCCCTAGGATCAACTGGGCCAAAGGGTCCCTCTACCGGCGACAGCGTTTGTTGATTAAATTCCTGAATCTGCTGAGGGGTGTATGGGGAAAAAGTGGTCGACCCAGGCGGCTTGGGAAGGGGTTGAGTACAAGCTGAAAGACCCATCAATAACAGGAATGGGCTTAGCCGCAGGGAGAATGTATTCATGAGACCCATTGTATGGCAGCACACGCTGTTGCTTCTTTTTATATTAATTACAATGCTTACATGAATTTATGCCGCTTTATTGCACTTACCCTGATTGCATTTGGCCTTCCAGTGTTTCCGATAGCTGCATTTGCAATTGACTTGCAACCAAATGATATTGTCGCGCCACCACCAGGCAAGAGTCACGCAATGATCAGCTATCTGAATGCAGAGAATGGTACTTTTTACAAGAATGGGGCAGCTGTCTCAACAAAACCATTTGGCAGCCCCGATATCGCCACTCAAAGTGCTATTGCACGTATCAGCACTAGTTATGCCGTAAAAGATCTGCCAGCCATCTCCTATCTTCAAATACCGTATGGCACGATTAAACCAGAAGGCTCATTGGCCTCCTATTCTGCAAGCACGGGCATTGGCGACCTCACTTTTGCAACAGCCATTTGGCCTTATTCAGATAGAGAGAAAAGAAGGTACCTGGGTCTGGCTGGCTACTTAACAGCGCCCACTGGAAGCTACAACAGCCAACAGGTCTTTAATACTGGAGAGAACCGCTATAAATCTGATATCCAGATGGGCTATCAACAACCCATTATTGAAAATCTCGACGGCATGATTGCTGTGGATACCATGTGGTTTGGTGGAAACAGTCAATGTGCCGCAGCATGCCTCTCGGCAAGCAATACTTCCTTAAATCAGAAGCCTTTAACGACTACCCAGCTTGGTCCAATCTACAAGATCAATCAAACCTACACTCTGGGTGCTTCTTACTTTTATGTAGCAGGTGGCGCCGCCACGATTGGCAGCGCGTACCAAAACAATGTTGCGAATACCCAGCGTTACTTATTAAGCGCTTTGGCCTATTACCCTTTTGGCAGAATTAGCCTTCAGTATGGTCGCGATATGGAAATCAAGAATGGCTTTGTAGAAACGCGCCGACTTATTGTGCGCTACACGACTGAGTTTTAAACTCGTTATCCCTACTTACGCTGAAGAAGACTCTTGATAAAAGGGATTCGACAAGCTAGCAGCAGCACAATCACTGCTCCGTATATAGATACCGTTCCCAAATCATTCTTGCCTGCTTTGTGCCACCAATAGTGAACTATTGCAGTACATGCAATTACATACACAAGCTTGTGCAACAGACTCCAACGCCTTCCCAATTGACGCACGGCCCATTGATTGGAAGTTAACGCCAATGGGATTAGCAATACTAAAGTTAGAAAGCCCATCGTAATAAAAGGTCGCTTAATCACATCAGCCCACATAGATTGGAGATTTAGATTCTGATCCAACCAGAACCAGATCGAAAAATGAATAGAGGCGTAGAAAAAACAAAATAGCCCCAGCATACGGCGCAACCTGATCCAGACTGTCGAGACTGTTAGTAAGCGCAAGGGAGTCATGGCAAGCGTGATACAGAGAAAGATCAGGGCCCAGGCACCAGTTGAGCGGGTAATGAATTCAATTGGGTTGGCGCCCAAGCCTTCATCCACTCCCAGCCAAACCAAGCGGGCTAGCGGCAGTAGGGATACTAAGAAGACGAGTGGCTTAACGAAATTCATAAGACATATTAAACGACCCCATTAATTTAGAATCAATGGGGTCGCCTTTATAAATACCTAAGGGATCAACACTTAAGCCAAACTCAAGCCAAACTCAAACCTTCCTTACTCAAAGGGAAGTTCCGAACTGGCCTGCCAAGTGCAGCAGATACTGCATTCGCTACTGCTGGGCCGACGACGCAGATCGTTGGCTCACCCACTCCACCCCAAAAATCAAAACTAGG
This sequence comes from Polynucleobacter parvulilacunae, assembly GCF_018881715.1. Lineage (GTDB taxonomy): Bacteria > Pseudomonadota > Gammaproteobacteria > Burkholderiales > Burkholderiaceae > Polynucleobacter > Polynucleobacter parvulilacunae. The sequence goes on along the minus strand of NZ_JACVPW010000001.1, from coordinate 881,828 downwards.
AACTAAAACGGTTTCAATTTTGGGGGTTGCAGACAATTTCAACAACGGATAAGTATCCAGATTCTGCTGTTTAATACGCCCATTTTCAACAGAGATCTCTGGCAAAAAGATTGCCCCTAAAGCCATTGCTACCGAACCTTCAATTTGCTCGCGTGTTAAATATGGATTCACAACATGTCCAGAATTCAAAGCAAAGACCAATCGAGTAACCTTCACCACATTGTTTTGTACGGTCACTTCCGCTACGCAAGCGGAGTAACTGGCATAACCCATGAACTGTGCAACGCCGCGGAATGTTCCTGCCGGCAACGGTTTATCCCAATCCGCTTTTTTAGCTGCAGCATTCAGAACACCTAGATGCTTTGGATGACTCTGCATGAGTGCCTGTCTAAATTTCACAGGATCTTTACCAGCCGCTTTGGCGCACTCGTCCATAAAGCATTCCATGAAGATGCCGTTTTGGTTGGTGTTCACCCCCCGCCATGGACCAACGGGTACATGGGTGTTTTTCATCACATACTCGGTTAAGAGTGTGGGGAATGTGTAACCAAGCTGAGCATCAGGCCCCTTCTCGTAAAAACCTTGGAGCTGACGTTCATCCTTGCCATTTTTAATGGCCTGTGGTGCTAATGTGGCATTAATGGATTGACCTGCCACCTTGATATGCATACCGGTGACATTGCCAGAGCCGTCAATACCAGCAGTCATCTTTGCCATGGCAATTGGATGATAGTAATCATGAGTCATATCTTCTTCACGACTCCAAATCACTTTCACAGGCACACCTGGAAATTTTTGTGCCACCTTAGCAGCAAAAGTGGTGAAGTCTTGCGTTGATCCACGGCGACCTAAACCACAGCCAGAGTCTAATTTATAAACTTCGCATTTCTCAAGTGGAAATCCAGTCGCTTCGGATAAGGCTGCATGTGAACCTTCGCCATTTTGAGTTGGTACCCAAGCCTCAGCACGATCACCTGTGATTTTGACGGTGGCATTCATCGGCTCCATTGTGACGTGAGCACGATATGGCGTGTAATAGATGGCTTCCACCTTTTTTGCGGCGCTATTGATAGCAGCAGGCGCATCACCTTCTTTACGCTGCCAAAAATCACCCTCTTCATCCAAACCATCACGTAGCATTTTGTTGATGCCATCTTGCGAGACGCTAGCAGCCTTACCTTCGTCCCAAATGATAGGCATTGCATTCAGCGCTGTATTTGCGTGCCACCAAGTATCGGCAACTACTGCGAGCGTGCTGTCATTAATTTTGACAACACCTTTTACGCCGCGCATATCCTTAATCTTAGTTTCGTCATAGCTCACCAATTTGCCTCCAAAGACTGGACAAGCTTTTACAGAGGCGCAAAGCATTCCAGGGAGTTGCAAATCAACACCATAGACTTTAGATCCGTTCACCTTATTTGCCGTATCCAAGCGTGCATACGGTTGTCCGGCAACTTTCCAATTCCTTGGATCCCGCAAGGTAATTGACTTTGGATCAGGGGGCGTTAAGGTGGAAGCTAGCTCAGCTACTTTGCCATAGGTTGTTTTACGTCCTGATGGCGCATGAGTGATGACACCTTTATCTACAGTTAGTTCTGAAACAGGAACATTCCACTGATTAGCGGCTGCTTGCATCAACATAATGCGGGCCGCTGCTGCACCACGACGCACATAGTCTTCAGAAATCCGAATTCCACGACTGCCGCCTGTGCCGTGCTCCCCCCAAACCCGCTTACGCGCCAAGCTTTGCCCTGGAGTGGCTGACTGGGTTTTAACTTTTTTCCAATTGCACTCGAGTTCTTCCGTTACCAACTGGGCTAGACCTGTGCGCGTGCCCTGGCCCATCTCCGAGCGAGCGATACGAATATAAACAGTGTCATCTGGTTTAATGCTGACCCAAGCATTGACTTCTGCATCACCAGCTTGCGTTGGTGTATTGGGATCGTATTTGGCACCAGCTTGAGCAAATGCCATATCAGGCAATGTGCCTATACCCAGCATCAAGCCACCACCAAGCATGGTGCCCTTGATGATGAAATCACGACGGGAAGAATTTTCTAGATTTGGAGTTTGAGTTTTTATTGTCATGTTTTTCTCCTTAACCACGTGTCGCAGGAGTAGCGCTGTACTGCGCCAAAACATCTGCCAATTTCTTTTGACCAGATGCAACATGAATACCATCGCGAATTTTTTGATAAGTTCCGCAACGACACAAATTGCCCATCGCGTTATCAATATCAGCATCGGTCGGCTTTGGATTTCTCTTCAAGAGAGCGGCAGCGGCCATGATTTGGCCAGACTGGCAATATCCACACTGCGGAACATCAAGCGCAACCCAAGCTTGCTGCACTGGATGCGTATTATTTTTGGAGAGCGCTTCAATGGTGGTAATTTTGGCCTTACCTACTGCCAACACTGGAATTGAACATGATCGAACCGGCTCACCGTTAAGGTAGACGGTACAGGCGCCACACTGGGCAACACCACAGCCATACTTTGTACCCGTGAGGCCTACCACTTCACGAATCGCCCATAACAAGGGCATATTCGGCTCCACATCAATATTCTGAATCTGACCATTAATGTCTAATTGCATATTGTCTCCTATGGTTTTTCTTTTCAAAGACTATAAATCATTCCAGGCTTTTTGCGCCTGCACATAAATAGCTTAGGACTAAGGCAAAACCCTATCGAATCAGGCTGTAATTTGCTATCCTGAAGCCTCAATTAAGGATAAATATGACCGAAGAAAACCAAACCCAGAACGACGAAGATTTTGACTATGGGTGCGAGTGTGCAATGACCTTGCTTAACGAGCCTACTGAGGACCGCCTGAACGACTTAATTGATGAGTTAGATGAAGATGGCATGATTTCCACCGAAGTGGTTTATGGCCTGCTAGCTACTATCCTCATGAGCATGAATGAGGAAGAGCACGAAGGTGACGAGCACTAATTTCTATTGCTAATCACTGATTAGTTTTGCTTTACTTGGGAAGCAAAGGCATCCATTGCCTTTGCTAACTGAATATCCAACTTAGTTAATCCACCTGCTGAATGGGTACTTAACTCCACCACTACCTTATTCCAAGAGTTTGACCAATCAGGATGGTGATCGATTTCTTCAGCATACTGTGCACATAGCGTCATGAACTCAAATGCTTGCTTGAAGTCTGCAAAAGTAAAAGTTTGCATAATAGATTTTCCCTTTGAGCTTAGAGCCCATAAAGGAATTTCTTTATCTAAATCGAAACCATCGACTATCAAAATCAATAAGCCTTAAGCAGAAACACTTTGTGAGAGCTGTTTTAAATCCTCTGGATATAACCAGCGCCACTCGCCTTCAGCCAACTCTGTAGGCATTCGATAAGCGCCAATTTCAGTGCGATGTAAATTGGCAACATGATTGCCTACCGCTGCCATCATGCGCTTCACCTGGTGATAGCGCCCTTCAACAATCGTCATTGCTAAAACATGATCAGAAATTTGCTTGCAAGCAGTAGCAAAGCAAGGCTTAGGATCATCGTCAAGCACAACACCATTTATGAGATGCTCTATTTGCTTCTGAGTAATAGGCTCTGGGGTTGTAATTTCATATACCTTGCCAATATTCTTCTTGGGCGTAGTCATTTTATGAATGAACTGACCATCATCAGAGATCAAGAGTAAGCCCGTAGTGTCATAGTCTAGGCGCCCCACACATTGCAGGCCCCTTTCTACAAAAGGACTGGGTAACAAACTATACACACTAGGATGGTGCGTCGTTTTATGTGAGCACTCGTAGTTGGCCGGCTTATTAAAGGCGAGATAGGCTTTCTCGTGATACTCCCAATCTTTACCTTCCACATTCAGGATCAGATTGTCAGTAGCAATTCTTTCTTCTGGGTCTTCAGCTAAGGTGCCATTCACCTTAACCAACTCGGCGTATACCAAATCGCTACAGTAGCGACGAGTACCAAAGCCTTGGCTAAAGAGAATTTTTTCTAGGGAAATCGGTTTTGCCATATGCTGCAAAGCATACTACAGAGCATGCCTGAATTGGATCGGCCAATTTACTGCTGCAATTCATTATCATTAGGTATTTACTCCATTTCTGGATGCCTCAATGCTCTCCACCCCAAAATCACGCTCCCTCCTACACACTCGAGAAATCACTTTCCAGGGCTATGCCAGAGACGATGGCTTATGGGACATCGAAGGCCACTTAAAGGACTTCAAGACAAATCCATTTCGGACTAGCGCAAAAACTTGGCAGCCAGGGGAACCCTTTCATGACATGTGGGTGCGCGTCACACTGGATCGCGACTTTGTCATCAAAGAGATTGAAGCGGTGATGGATGGGCAGCCCCATGCAGAATGTAATTCAGCCATTCCGCCAATGGATGCTTTGGTGGGTTCACGTCTTGGTAAAGGCTGGCGCAAAACAATTGATACCCACCTAGGTGGAATTAAAGGCTGCACTCACCTGCGTGAGCTTCTCGTTAGTCTTGCGACTGCAGCCTACCAATCGGTTCCAGGTGCTTTTTTTGATCCTGATAGCGAAAAGCCACCGCTTTACTTGGGCACCTGCAAGTCTTGGGACTTTAATGGCCCCGTAGTGATGCGCGTGTATCCCCAGTTTTACCAGTGGAAGCCTAAGACTTAAAACTCACCACGATGCACATTAAATGCATTGAAGGCTTGCTGAACCGGCATCACCTCTAAAACATTGATATTCATGTGGCTTGGCAAAGTAGCTGACCAATAAATGGTTTCAGCAACATCGTCAGCGCTCAAAGCTTGAACACCGGTGTAAACCTTCCCAGCCTTCTCATCATCGCCCTTAAAGCGAACATTAGAAAATTCTGTTCCGGCGCACATACCAGGTTCAATACAAGTAACTCGTACCGGAGTGCCAATCAGGTCTGCGCGTAAATTTAAACTAAATTGCTTTACAAATGCCTTGGTTCCGCCATAGACGTTACCGCCCGGGTAAGGATAGTTTGCGGCAACAGAGCCTAAATTAATCACATGACCACGCTTGCGATCAACCATGCCTGGCAAAAATGCGCGACTCATATGAACAAGTCCCTTGATATTGGTATCGATCATCTGATCCCAATCACTTAAGTAAGCTTTATGCGCAGGCTCTAACCCCAAAGCCAGACCGGCATTATTTACTAGAACAGTCACCTTAGAAAATTCTGCTGGCAGTGCACTGGCTAAAGCATCAACTTGAGTGCTATCGCAAACATCTACCACCATGGTCAGGATTTTTTTCTGCTGCTCAGCAGGCAAAGAATTTTTTAAAGCTTCTAAACGTTCCACTCTTCTACCCACGGCCACAACTTTATGCCCATTAGCCAAAAAACGACGGGCGGTTGCCTCTCCAAATCCTGCGGTAGCTCCAGTAACTAATACGGTATGTTCCATACTTCCTCTTCAATTCGATGGTGAATAGTGCTTTGTAATTTAATATTAATGCTTATATGAGATTCCTGCGCACACTAACCTTCTTCTTGGCATGCATTTCTGCTGCTTTAGTATGTGCCGCAGAACCGTCTTCAGCGCCTATTTTAGGGCTTATCAATACATCTCAAGACAGATCGAAAGATCGTACCCTGGAGTTTTGGGGCTACCATGAATACGATGGGTCACAAAATTATGCGGACACCCTCAAACTGCGCTATTACAACCCCGTCAATCTCGGAGATTGGCATGGCATGGTTAGGCTCGATACTGCCTATCAAGCCACTTATGGACCACAGCTACCTGCGCAAACGACTGGGACCTTTTCCCCTAATAACGCGATGCTAACGATTTGGGGCGGTCAAGCTGGTTGGTTGGCTAATGTGGGCGCAAGGTTGTATGCACCGCTGAGCAATTCTGGACAATGGATGGCTGGGCCTCAGGTAAGCACTTCATTCAAACCTGCCGGCAATGGGCAGAATGTTCTTTCAGATATCTCGCCACTAGCTAGATATATGATCGGCTTTAATGCTAAGGCTCCATCAGGCACTAGCCCACCACCACTAACAAGTCGTCTCGAACTTTACCCAACGATAGGTTTAAATCTGAGCCCCAATACTCAGATTCGTTTTTGGGATGAGAACGGCGCCGTCTATAACGCAGCAGGCGGAGGATGGTTTGTGCCCATTGATGCAATGGTGACCCATCGTCTCAGTAAAAATTGGTTGGTAGCAATTGGAGGAGCTAAACAAATGGTTCAAACTTACCAAATGTACGACTGGACCGTGTACGGAAAAATTTCACTGAGCTTTTAAAAAGTTTTGTACAAAGATCAAGCGAAATCTATCAGCGTATCGCCTTCTAGTTTTGCAGCGCCTGATTTTACAAGCGCCCTAGGCAACCACTGAATGAATTCATCCATATCCATATTGAGTAGTTTTGCCGCACTGATGAGTGCTGGTGTATTGGCGATCCAATCATTCACTTGAGCGATATTGCGACTACGCCATTCCAGCAAACGGTACTTCAGCAATACTTTTGCGCCATGACGAGCGTTGCGATCAGGATCTGATGCCAAGTAATCTAATCTTGATCGAGCTGTAGCAATCGACTTTGCAATATCTACAAATGGTGCGCCATGCCCAGGAATCACAAGGTCTACCGGCAGGGTCTCAATTAAATCCAAGGTTTGAGCAACTTCCTCAAATCCTGTCTCACCCCATAACTCAGGAAAAATGACGCCAAAGCCTTCTTCCCATAAGGCATCAGCAGAAATCAACATTCGATGATCGGCCTGGTACAGCATCACTGAATGAGGATCATGTCCCGGGGCGGCCAATATCTTCCAAAGATATCTTCCTAGAAGGATCTCCTCACCCGGAATCAATACACCGTGATGAGAAAACTGAGGGCACTCTTGCCCTAAGTTGTCGTAGCTCAGTAACGCACTATCCCAGCTCTTAACCGCCAACTCTTCAGCGGATGGAATGAGTACCTCGCAATTAAATACCTTAGCTAAAGCAGCATTACCGCCACAGTGATCCGAATGTAGATGGGTATTCACTAACTTATTTAAATTTGGCAATCCATGCTTTTTCAGGGCATTACGCACTAAATCTAGAGTGAGGTTTTGATGTGCGCAGTACCCTGAGTCTACTAAGGAAACATCAGATTCACCAAAGTGAAAGATATTATTGGCGGAGAGCCAACCTCTTTCAAATACTTCAATGCCTGGCGGTAATAAATGCGCTGTCATGCTTTAGTGAATTGGTATCGTTGCTTTGTTTTGTTATTTATCGGTTTGCTGTGCAGTTAGCTCTAACTTGCGTATATCAAACTGTTGAGCTTGTATGCGTTGCAGAGTGTCTTCGTATACTTTTTTATCCAGTTGAGGAGTCCTAGACAGAATCCAGAGGTATTCACGACGTGGATCGCTCACCACAGCTACTTGATACTGGGGATCTAGATCAATCACCCAGTAATCGCCCCACACCATAGGTATAAAGGAGAGCCATGCTGGTGCAAATCGTACCTCTAACCTAGGGGAATCTTTTGCACCAATTTGTCGGGCAGTGCCCTCCGCTTCTGATACATCGCCTTCAGCAGTTCTACAACTATTTAATACTTTAAGGGTGCCATCAGCTCTAGCTGAATAAACCGCCCTAGTATTACTCACGCATTTTTTCTGAAACCAGTTTGGAAATTTAGCGATTTCGTACCAAGTGCCTAGATAGCGCTGGACATCTAGTGAGGGAATGGTTTTTACTGGAACATCACCCGTCTGCCCATAAGCAGAAAAGCTAGCGATAAAGATGCAAGCACTAAAAAATACTGAGTAAATTTTATTCATTTTTAATAGTACTTCTTCAGATCCATTCCGGCGTACATACTGGCCACCTGTTCACCATAACCATTAAACATCTGGGTTTTAATCTTTGGCGCAAACATGCCCTTAGGATCGCCAATGCGTCGCTCAACTGCTTGACTCCAACGCGGATGATCCACCTGAGGATTAACGTTGGAATAGAACCCATACTCGCGAGCATCAAATTGATTCCAGCTGGTCTTAGGCATTTCTTCTGTAAAGCGAATTTTGACAATCGACTTTGCACTCTTAAAGCCATACTTCCAGGGCACCACAATGCGTACGGGGGCGCCATTTTGCTTAGGCAAGACTTCACCGTATAAACCAAATGTCAGAAGTGTTAATGGATTCATGGCTTCATCCATGCGCAAACCTTCACGGTAGGGCCAATCAATGATGTTGCTTTTCACTCCCAGCATTTGCTTGCGATCGGCCAAGGAAATAAATTCAACGTATTTCGCTGAACTGAGGGGCTCCACCTTAGTAATCAGTTTTGAGAGTGAGTAACCATCCCAAGGAATAACCATAGACCAACCCTCAACACAACGCATCCGATAAATACGCTCCTCCATCGGAGCTAACTTCAGAAGCGCGTCAATATCAAGCGTCATTGGCTTTTTTACCAAGCCCTCAATGGATATTGTCCAGGGGTGAGTTTGTAGAGTGTCAGCATGCGCGGCAGGATCTGCTTTATCAGTGCCAAACTCATAAAAATTGTTATAGCTCGTGATGTACTTATATGCAGTAAGGCCATCTTTATCTGCAAATGCAGGATTGAGCGTGGCGGCGAGTTTTTCTGGATTGGCCGCAAGCGCCTCTCTGGAGAACCAAGGCGCCAAGGCCATGCCAAAGCCTCCTGCGGCAGCAGTTTTAATGATCTTGCGGCGGTTTTCAAACACTTCCCTAGGAGTGATATCACTCGGAAGAATGGTCTTATCGATAAAACGCATATGCGCCCCCTATATAGGTAATCGATCTATTTTGCTACCGATGGAAAATTCTTGCTTAAACCTGGCTCGCGCGCATTTTATTCATCAAGGCAAGACTATGCTTATCCATGCCACCAACCATATCGGCCAGCGCTGGGTAGTCACGAGTTAATGTCTCGCCACCATAAAAACGTAGTAGCCATTCGGGGAAGTTGCGCTCTGAAATCTCACGAATCTCCAACAACTCAACCCGGTGATGACGCTCATCGTCCTGAATCCGTTTCCAAGCTTTCATGACATTAGCGCGCTCGCCCTCGATGATTTGACCAAACTGCTGGTTGTCATATAGAAGGATTCCGGTAATGCCATTATTTTGATTAAACGTACGCGCAGACTCTAGCAATCGCATTAGACCAAGAAAGGACATATCCGAGACTGCTTCGCTCAGATAACTCAATTCCACCAGGTCTTTTGGTTTTGGCATAACTTAGAAATAAAGATTACAAATAAAAAAGGCAAACCCGAGGATTTGCCTTTAAATATTAAATCTAATCTAAAAATTATGTACTTAGCACTTCTACCTATTACGCTCTTGCCGCCTTCAAAGCTGCATTAAAGGTGGCGCTAGGACGCATTACGGCTTTGCACTTTTCTGGATCAGCCACAAAGTAACCACCGATATCAGCTGGCTTGCCTTGAACTGCTTTCAGCTCATCCGCGATTTTCTTTTCATTCTCAATCAAGGATTTTGCTAAAGGCGCAAAGTAAGCTTGCAATTCTTTATCTTCGGTTTGTGCGGCCAAAGCCTCGGCCCAGTACATTGCCAAGTAGAACTGGCTTCCGCGGTTATCCAACTCACCAGTGCGTGGTGAAGGTGACTTATTGTTATCCAATAACTTACCTGTCGCTTCGTCTAAAGTACGAGCCAAGATTTTGACTTTATTGTTTCCTGTCTTGTCGCCAATATCTTCAAGAGATACCGCTAAAGCCAAGAACTCGCCCAGCGAATCCCAACGCAAGTGATTTTCTTCCACCAACTGTTGAACGTGCTTAGGAGCAGAGCCGCCTGCGCCTGTTTCGAACAAGCCACCACCAGCCATCAATGGCACGATAGACAACATCTTTGCGCTGGTACCTAATTCCATAATTGGGAATAAATCAGTGAGGTAGTCACGCAAAATATTACCGGTCACAGAAATAGTATCCTTGCCACGGATAACGCGCTCTAAGGTGTAACGCATTGCGCGAACCTGAGACATGATTTGAATATCTACACCCGTGAGATCATAATCTTTAAGGTAAGTCTTGACCTTCTTAATCAACTCAGCCTCGTGTGGGCGGTACTCATCAAGCCAGAACACTGCTGGAGTATTAGAAAGGCGCGCACGATTTACAGCCAACTTAACCCAGTCACGAATCGGCGCATCTTTGCACTGACACATACGCCAGATATCGCCTTCTTCAACGTTTTGCTCGAGCAATACTGTGCCGTCGTCAGCAACGATACGGGCTACACCCGCTTCAGGGATCTCAAAAGTCTTGTCGTGTGAACCATACTCTTCAGCCTGTTGTGCCATTAAACCTACGTTAGGCACTGTACCCATCGTCGTTGGATCAAAGTTACCGTGTGTCTTACAGAAATTGATCATTTCTTGGTAGATACGGGCAAAAGTACTTTCTGGGATAACTGCTTTGGTGTCATGCAAACGACCATCAGCACCCCACATCTTGCCGCCAACACGAATCATCGCAGGCATAGAAGCGTCAACGATCACGTCGCTTGGAGAATGGAGGTTGGTAATGCCTTTGGCAGAATCCACCATCGCCAAAGCTGGACGATGTTCGTGGCAAGCGTGCAGATCTTGAATGATTTCTTCGCGCTTAGACTCAGGCAAGGTTTTGATCTTTTCATACAAGCTGCTCATGCCGTTGTTGGCATTAACGCCCAGCTCTTCAAACAACTTAGCGTGCTTTTCAAAAGCGTCTTTATAAAAAATCTTGACTGCGTGACCAAACACGATTGGATGAGAAACCTTCATCATGGTTGCCTTCACGTGCAAGGACAACATCATGCCGGTTTTGTATGCGTCTTCGATTTCTTTCTCGTAGAACTCGCAGAGCGCTTTTTTGCTCATGTTCATGCTGTCGATAATTTCGCCAGCTAATAAGGAGACTTTTGGTTTAAGAACAATAGTCTTGCCACTCTTAGTAACCAAGTCCATCTTCACGTCGCAGGCCTTAGTCATCGTCATTGACTTCTCGCTAGAGTAGAAGTCGCCGCCGTGCATATGGGATACGTGTGTACGGGAAGCCTGGCTCCACTCACCCATGGAGTGTGGATTTTTACGCGCATAGCGCTTGACTGCAGGAGGAGCGCGGCGGTCAGAGTTACCTTCACGCAATACTGGGTTTACAGAACTACCTAAGCACTTAGAGTAACGGGTACGAATCGCTTTTTCTTCGTCTGATTTTGGATCTTCTGGGAAATTTGGGATCTTATATCCCTTAGCTTGCAACTCTTTAATAGCTGCTAGCAACTGAGGAACAGAGGCGCTGATGTTTGGCAACTTAATAATGTTGGTATCAGGCAATAAAGTCATCTTGCCGAGCGCGCCTAAGTTGTCTGGAACTTGCTGCTCCGGAGTCAGGCAATCATTAAACTCAGCCAAGATACGAGCAGCAACAGAAATGTCACTCTTCACAATCTCTACGCCGGCAGGTGCCGTAAAAGTACGAACAATTGGCAGAAATGCACAAGTCGCCAAAAGCGGCGCTTCATCTGTCAGCGTGTAAATAATCTTTGATTTCTCTGAAGCCATGAATGTTTCCTCAATATTGAAAAATTACAGAGTCAGGTTTTTACCCTGTCGCTCTCTAACCCACATTTTGCAAGTCGCTTTTAGCGCACCTTTTACCAATGAGGCGAGTCTCCCATTTTAAATCATCGGACCTGGCAAAAATGGTGGTTTTGCCCCGGAAAAGCCTCTATAAAGCCCAATTTAAGGGAATCCACCAAGACAGCAGAGGCAACAAATTCGCCGTAAACTGCAAGCCATGACCAGCCAGCATCCCTTACTCAATAAAAATCTGGTGCTGCTGATTATTTGTCAGGGCCTATTCCTTACCAATAACGTCACTTTTATCGCCATTAATGGCTTGGTAGGCCTTAGCCTTGCACCAGTCAGCTGGATGGCCACCCTACCCGTCATGGGCTATGTTGTGGGGGGCGCCTTTTCCACCTCAATTGTGGCCAAGTCCCAAAACTACTTTGGGCGCAAGATTTCCTTCCAACTTGGTTTATTAGTAGCCATGCTGTCTGCGCTTTTATGCGCATACGCCGCTATCAGCAAGAACTTCTGGCTTTTGGTCGTGGGCACCTTTATTGCCGGGTATTACAGCGCCAATGGCCAGCTATACCGCTTTGCCGCTGCAGAGCTAACAGACCTCAAGCAACGCGATAAAGCGGTTTCTTGGGTTTTAGCCGGCGGCATTCTTGGCGCCGTTATTGGACCTAATCTTGCATCATGGACTCGCGATCTATTTGATACCGCCTTTCTGGGGGCTTACCTAACACTATCGATCGCTGGATTCATTGGCATCTTCGTTATGCAATTCATCCACTTTCCTCAAGAATTCAAGACACAGCATGCGCTGTCTGATGGGCGCCCGCTAAAGGTGATTCTGCGGCAGCCCGCTTTCATGGTTGCCATCATCGGCGCAGCATTGGGCTATGGGGTGATGAACCTCTTGATGGCAGCCACGCCTTTGGCAATGCAAATCTGTGGATTGCCATTCTCTGACACTGCTCTCGTTTTGGAATGGCATGTGATTGGTATGTTTGCCCCAGGATTTTTTACAGGCTCGCTCATTCAGAGATTTGGAGTATTGAAGATTATGGGTGTTGGCGTTGTCTTGAACTTCATTTGCATTGCCATTGCTCTGACCGGAACCGATCTTCATCAATTCTTCATTGCCTTATTTTTACTAGGCGTCGGCTGGAACTTTTTATTTACTGGCGCCACCTCTTTAGCAATGACCGCTTATCAACCCAATGAACGAGATAAAGCACAGGCTGCTATTAATTTCTTTGTCTTTGGAACAATGGCCTTCACTTCTTTTGGATCAGGAGCTCTGATCACTTCGCACGGATGGAGCATTCTGAACTGGGGGTCACTCACCCCAGTAGTTGTTACTGGCCTAGCAATCTTGTGGCTTGCGAAACAACGGCAAAAGTCACTAACGCCAGCTTAAGAAGTTTTTGCCAGCGGCAAATTAAATAATAAGTTTTGAGGCTTTAACTTTAGCTGCTGTTGATCATTCATGGCGATGGCCATATAGACTGGCTTACCTGCCTGGGCCTTAGCTATAGCCGCTTCATCAATAAAGTCTAGACGGAATAGACAAATCACTTTTTGTAACTCATCAGCCTCTACCAACTCCTTGTTGTAGAGCTTATTGAGTATTCCGGTAGCGGCCGCATCTAAGCCAACATGCCAAGACCACTTAGGGTCAGTAATTTGCTGCATCGGGGTAATGCGCACGCTGATGCCCAAAAAATGCTTGATCCACTTTTCTAAAACACGGCAGAAATGATTAATTGGCTCATGACCAAAATTCAGCTGGACTGCCAAATCAAAATCTTCGTTCCGATCCCAATAAATGTCCGCGTTGTCTTCATGAAGGACATCCAGGTCGGCAGATCGCATCGTCATGGACTTGCCCTTCAGCAAATCCATAATGTTGCCGGTATCGCTTGCCTGGGCATTCCGAGCAACTACCTCCTCATCAGCGCCCATGACAATTCCGTCTTCGACAACACTAATTTTCTGCGTCCTAAAAAAGAGCTCACCCATTCGCACTTCTAATGGATGCGCCTCATTACCCGAGATATGTCTGATAAAAATTTGCGCGAGCTGGGCAATAAACAGGGGGGGAACATCAACCCCTTCTCCCTTGAACAAGCTCATATAGAAACTCTCTAGAGAACTTGCAGCTACTAAGCGCGCCCGATAACGCAACCAAACACGGTAGTTTTCCTGAATATCCTCATCGGCCATCGCAGCAATTTCAGTCTCCAGCACTTCAGAGCGAGGGCTCTCAGTTAAGCGCTGGTGTAATGCCCGCTCTGCAGCACAGGATTCTGGAACCAGCTGCAGTTCGGGTCTATCCATATAAGTGCGCAAGAAGTCATCCGTTACCAGTAGCTGATGATCAGGACTGATTGACAGGGTGCTATATGCAGTATTTGCCCAATAATTTGTCATGCGTTTTAGCTAAAGCAAGCTCACCGTGAGAATTTACAGAGCTCAGAATATACTAGCCAGTCAATTTGCGTGAAATAGGAAAACATCATGAGTGAACTCAAAAAAATCGATACCGTTGTTGGTGAAGGCAAGGAAGCTACAAAAGGTAATCATGTGGACGTACATTACACCGGCTGGCTTTATGATGAAAAAGCAGCTGATCACAAAGGTCAAAAGTTTGATAGCTCCCTAGATCGTGGCCAACTGTTTAGCTTTCCTCTGGGCGCTGGACATGTGATCAAAGGCTGGGATGAAGGCGTTGCCGGCATGAAAATCGGTGGCAAACGCACCCTCATTATTCCTTCTGAGATGGGCTACGGTGCTCGCGGTGCTGGCGGCGTAATTCCTCCAAATGCTACGCTCGTATTTGATGTGGAATTGCACGGCGTTAACTAAGGCATTTACTGATAGCAGTAAAACAAAAGCCACCCTCTCGGGTGGCTTTTTATATTTTGAGCTCACTTAGGTGAGGCAAAGCATTACTTAGGAACGTAAATCTTTACCATTCAACGTTAAACGATTGGATGAACGGTTCTGGCATAAGCCAATGAGACGATTTCTTTCAGCCATGACCTTGTCAGCATAGCCGCCATCATCCTCAGCGTTTGCAGCACCAACGTAATACTTTAAACCGTTCCGCAATGAACCTGCAGTAGCAATCAGATATTTCAAGATGTAAGCGCCAACGCGGATATTCACTTCAGGCTTAGCAGCCTCAGAAGTTCCACCAAAAAGTGCGTACTTATCTTTGTGAACGGATGTCATTACCTGCATCAAGCCTTCAGCACCAGCATGGCTCTTCGTATTTGGATTGAAGTTCGATTCAACTGAAATCACTGCCAACAACAACACAGGATCAATATTGACTTCTTTAGCAATCAAGATGGTATTGGAAACATACTCTTCAATCTTGGCGCGATCAAGGCTGTATTTCTTTTCAAAGAAATCTGCCACTGCACGTTGATTCTGAATTGAACCCATCAAGTTGCTATCTAAAGCCTGAGGATCCATCTTTGAAGTCGGAATACGGTCAGATAAATGAGAGATGGATTTCACCTGCATTTGTGCCACGGAAGGCATCAACAAGGCTACCGTCTGCTGTTTAGCACTAGCCAAGCCTTTCGTCGCCGGCAACTTAGACTTGTTATAGATCACTGCAGCGATTTCAGTATCGGCAGCTGGAGCAGAAGCTACTTCATTAGATTCTTTGTATTGGTTGAGCATGCCAAAGCCATTGCTCCACACCATATGGCGCGCTTCATCTGGAACCAGAATACGGGCCAAGTCAAAAGCACCAGCATTTGTACCGTTGCCTGAGAGCCAAAGACCAACCACCATAAATACAGTTACAACGAGTAAGCCATTAACGACTCTGTAGACTGGAGCCATGGCGTGCGCTAGCAGCTCTTTAGCAGTCAACAAGGTTGGCTGCGCATTCTGCATATCGCTCAAATTGTTAGATAAACATTTACTCATTCATTGTTTGCAAGACCTCAAAAAACTGAACTACCGTTTTATGCTGCATTGCAATATCTTAAAAACATGGGTCATCCTAAGAAGTTTCTTATATCAAGTCAAGAATAAGGAAGTACAAATCAATAACTTATTGATCTAGAAATACGGGGAATTACTGATAATTACCCTAAAAAGCATATATAAATCAATAAAATCAATTACTTATAAAAGTTAGGGGGCGCTAATTTCACTCTATAAAAAAATACCTTAAATGGGACTTTTTTACGATTTTGCTCAAAAATTAAGCTTTAAAAATCGTACATCTAGTGCTTAAACCCCCTGGATTTTCTACGGGTAGTAGCAACCCAAGACTTTTTTCTGAGCACCATTCACCAAGGAACTTGGGCAGAAAAATGGATTTTTATTTCTAGAAAGATCGTGAGAGGCCCCCGTTTCTTATTAGCCCCGAGGCTAGCTCAAGACAAAAAGCATAAAGACTGGAAGTAGAGCTCATACACTTAGAACCCATGAAATTGTTTCGCAACCTACTTGCCCTCGTAACGCTGTGTGCTTCGCTCAATGTGCTTGCAGCTTTTGACGACTGCAAAGACCTATTCCCGGCCCAGCAAATTCCGACAACACCCCAAGCTGGGCGAGATCTTTGCTTTGATAGCTTTGCTATCTACTACTCCCCTCAGGATAAGAAACCCATCTATACAGTTGAGAAGCTCAATAGAGAACAGCTTTCTGCGCCACATCCTCGGAGAAGTAATCAGTTTTATGAAGAAGCAAGACTTCCTTTTGCAGAGAGATCCCTGCTCGCGGATTACCGTGGCAGCGGCTTTGACCGTGGTCATAATGCCCCCGCTGGCGATATGAGCAATGAACGTTCAATGGCCCAGTCCTTCTCTTTGGCCAATATGATGCCCCAGGCACGACAAAACAATCAGGGCATCTGGGCCAAGAATGTTGAGGAACCGACTAGGGCTTACGTCAAAAGAGCGACTGGTGATGTCTACATCTATACCGGGTCGACTGGAAACAATGGCAGCATCGGCAGAGGTCGAGTCACGATTCCAAGTCATTTATATAAGCTGGTTTATGACCCAAGCAAAAACAGTGCATGGGGTTATTGGATTGAAAACACCAATGAAGCGCGCATGACACCACCAATCACCTATCAAGAGTTGATGGATAAAACAGGGATTGATTTTCATTTGCCCATCAATAATGAAACAAGCAAAGGAAGCGCAGCAAGTAATGCGACTCCGGAGTCTTTAAAAACCAAGGCTCAGCAAGCCTTAATGGGAGGTTGGTACCCCGTTTTTTTTGATGATTACTCCGCTAGTAAGCTCAATAGCGTGATCGCCAATATCAAATCGGGCAAGGTAGCGAGTATTCAGATTCAATATGACCGCAATGAATCTTTGGCAAACCAGATAGCCTCTCAAATCGAAGCTCAGGCCAATTTACAACCAAATCTGATTCAAGGCAGTCCGCCTGAGTCTGCGACTGTGGCTTACGAACGCAATCGCGTCACCCTCATCATCCGCTCAAAGTAATTGAGATTTTGTCTGCAGGCCATGAGCCCGCTGTATCGGCGCCAAGAGTCCACGCAAACCATTGTGATCTAGGGTGTGCATCAACTCTAGTAACTGACCAAGCTCGCTTTTAGGAAAACCTTCGCGAGCAAACCACGCCAAATAGTTTCCCGGCAAATCAGCCAAAGCACGCCCAGCGTACTTGCCAAAAGGCATCTTCATTAAAACCAATTTTTCCAGGGACTCTGCGTTCATTTGGAGGAAATCTTACAAGCAAATACTAAAACCTCAAAAAGAGTGCCATTTTTCATGGGGTGGACATTCTAGTAGTTGAGAATAATTCTCATTTAGTGGTATATTGAGAACCATTCTCAATTAGATCTTTAACCACTAACTACAAATATCCATGAAATTGACCATCAAAAGACTTCTCGCCTTTAGCCTCTTTCTAGTTGCCACCCTTCATTTTTCATTTGCCCACGCTGGGGAAGGTGCATTTGGGTGGATCTATACCTTAGATTTGCAACCGAAGGGGAAGCTAGAGTTTGAGCAGCGTCTGCAGCTGAATAAACAGCAGGCCTCTGGTACTTACGACGCCTGGACAGCTAGAACAGAACTGGAATACGGTTTAACAAATGATTTGCAGGTTGCTGGCTATATCAATTCTTATTACACCAGCGCCAATCAAAATTACACCAACCCCGAGGCATGTGGCGACTCTCCAACTTGTACAGGTGGTTATGGCGTGCCATCTTCGCATGACCCCTCTACAGCCTATAAAAAAAGTGGCATTGAAGGCGGCTCTCTAGAGGCAATCTATCGAATAACAAATCCAGTCACCTCACCGGTAGGCGTAGGGCTTTATCTTGAGCCAACCTGGGGTAGAAATAAAGATGAACTCGAAGCAAGACTCTTGCTGCAATCCAACTTCATTGATGACCGACTGATCTTGGCGGGTAACGTTGTAGTCGCCAATGAACGTTTGAAGTTTATTGAAAACGGCAATGTGCCCGAGTCTATGCTGGACTTCTTGGTAGGGGCTAGTTATCGTTTTGCGCCTAAATGGTCGGCTGGCGTAGAAGCTCGCTTTCATAACGACTATTCAGAACTAAATTTACGCAATCAAGTGCAAAGAGCCACTTTTGTTGGCCCCAATATGCACTATGCGGCAAAAGATTGGTGGGTCACTGGTGCTTGGCGTTATCAGCTTGCAGGTGGAACCTGCATGGGTGGTGGAGAAGCCGAATGCTCAAACGCACGCGTTTGGGATAGCCACTCAGTAAATGAATTCATTGTCAAAGTTGGCTTCCCTCTAAATTGATCGGAGAGTAATGATGGAAATTCAAAACCTATTAGTAGCCGCTTTAAGTTATTTAGTGAAGTTTCAATCCACACAGTGCCCTGCTGCTAGAGGAAGAGCGCTACTCATGTTTGAAACATTAGCCGACAAACAAGGTATAGGCGCAGATATTCAAGAGCTTTGCTATGAAGCGAATGAATTGCTCGCCACCTAAGGTCCCACTCTTACAGCTCAACCTTTCACTCAAGTACTTCAATCATGATTTGGAAACCCAGCCCGCTCGCAATTCTTGGATTAGCAATGATTAGCGTGCCCATCATTGCTCACGCCAAAATATATGTTTCCGTAGAGCAAGCACAGAAAATTCTCCTTCCTAACAAGGTCCTCACAAAGAATCCCATCATCATCACAGAGGATCTCCAAGAAAAAATGCGTACCGCATCTAGTATTCGCCACCCCTTCCAAGGGGAGCGTATTTGGAGGGCCGCAGATGGTAGCTGGCTAGTGATCGATGAGGTTATTGGCAAGCATGAAATGATTACCTATGCCGTTGCTCTCAGCCCCACAGGCACTGTCCAGGGAATTGAGATCCTGGAATATGTTGAGTCTTATGGGTATGAAGTTGCAGACCCTCAGTGGCGCAAGCAATTTACTGGCAAGACAGTCAGTGACCCTATCAAACTCAATCAGGATATTCAGAATATTGGTGGCGCAACACTCTCCTGCAAACATATTACCGATGGCGTGAAGCGAGTAACTGTCTTATACGACCTAGCACTCAAAACTTCCACCAAACCCAGCGCTAGCAAATAAGCTCAAAATGATTCGCTGCAAACCCCTGTTAGGCACCTTTGTTGAGATCTCGATCAAGCAAGATCATGAGCAAGTTGCTATTGATAATGCATTCTCGGCCATTCAAAAAGTTCACGATCTGATGGGATTTCATAACCCCCAAAGCGAACTCAGCCGTATTAATGCACGAGCCCATCTAGAAGCAGTTGAAATTCATGCATGGACTGCCCGAGTTATTAAGATTGCACAAGAGGTTCATCTTGCATCAAATGGTTTATTTGATTGCGGAATTGGGCATCGCCTGGTTGAGGCAGGCTTACTGCCACGCCATATCACTTTTACCAATCATGAGCTTGGTGGCATTGAAGACATTCACTTCTTGGCACCTGATCTCATTAAATCATCACGCCCAGTCTGCTTAGATCTTGGCGGCATTGCAAAAGGTTATGCGGTAGATATGGCAGTGAGGGTTCTTTTGTCGGAAGGAATCCCTTCTGGCTCTGTAAATGCTGGGGGTGACCTGCGGGTATTTGGAGATACCTCCTTCCCGATTCAAATTCGTAATCCAGAATTGCCGGAAGAGCTCATTGAAATTGGATCCCTAGAAAATGGTGCTATCGCCACAAGCAGTCTTTACTTTGCAAAAAGAGATCATCAGCAAAGTCATATCGTCAATCCTCTTACACAAAATCCATCTGAAATACATGCAGAGGTTTTGGGCTCATATTCCATTCTTGCAAAGGAGTGTGTTTACGCGGATGCCCTCACCAAGGTTTTGGCTTTATCCAATAACGAATATCACCCCTGCTTCGAGCGCTTCTCAGCTCAAGCCTTCAGGATCACACCATGAGTCGCCTAGGAAAAATGCCAAGCTGGCAAAGATCATTTGTTATTTACGGAATGATGGCCTGCTCCATCACGGGTCTGATGTACTTGCTGGGGCATCAATTTCATATTCAAAGATCTACGCTTGGGACGCATACCATCTTGGCTGCCCATGGAATTGCTGCAATGCTTGCAACACTGGCACTTGGCTCAGTGCTGCCCTTTCACATTAAGGCGGGCTACAAGTCAAAGAAGCAATGGTGGAGTGGCTTCAGCCAGCTAGGCTTTCTATTTGCACTTCTCATTACCGGCGGAATGCTTTATTACGGGCCAGAGGAATTGCGCGATGGAGTAATTAACGTCCACTGGATTATTGGCCTGCTGTTCGCTATCATCTTCTTATTGCATCTAACCGCCATTAGGAAGCCAAAGACAATTGTTAGCTAAATTTTAAGAGTGATAAAAACAGGTTTATTTTTTACAATAATGACTGTAGAGCAAGTTCATGACCGATAACGTTATGTCACTGGACAGGGAATAATAAATTTGCTTACCGTCTCTGCGTGTCTTAACCAACTTTTTAGTACGTAGTACTGTCAACTGTTGCGATAAGGTTGGTTGGTGTATTCCGGTTGATTCCTCCAGGTCCCCAACGCACCGCTCCTCAACAGCAATTTCACACAACAACATCAGTCGACTCGGGTTTGAAAGTACTTTTAAGAACTCGCAAGCCTTTGTGGCCGAGGATTGCATCTTCTTAAGCTCTGCAATTCGCTTTTTTTTGTTCAACATGAAAATTACAGTGCGTTAAGAGGGATCTTTAAATATGAAATACCGTTGCTTTCCTTCGGAGGCATATCACCAGCCCGGATATTCATTTGAATAGCCGGCAGAATCAGCACCGGCATTTGTAGAGTAGCATCTCGCTTACTGCGCATCTGAACAAACTGATCCTCAGTAATACCATCATGCATGTGAATATTCGATTTCTTCTGCTCGGCCACTGTTGTTTCGTAATTTACTGGACGCCCATTTGGCGGATAGTCGTGACACATAAATAACCTGGTCTCGCCCGGAAGACTTAGTATCTTTTGCATCGATTTATAAAGCGTATGCGCATCACCGCCTGGAAAATCGCAGCGAGCAGTTCCGACATCCGGCATAAACATAGTGTCCCCCACAAAAACGGCATCACCTACTTGATATGCCATGCAAGCCGGGGTGTGACCAGGAACAAAGAGTGATTTAAAGTTTAATTCTCCAAACTGGATTTCTTCTCCATCTTTAAGCAAATAATCAAACTGCGAGCCATCCGCTTGAAATGCCTGCTCTAAATTGAAAACTTTTTTAAATACCCCCTGCACTACCGAAATATGATCGCCAATGGCAATCTTGCCCCCTAATTTTGCTTTTAAATATGGTGCCGCTGAAACATGATCTGCATGGGCGTGGGTTTCTAAAATCCATTCCGTAGTCAGGTTATTAACCTTGACGAACTCAATCACTTCATCGGCTGACTTCGTGTTAGTACGCCCTGACTTGTGGTCATAATCCAGCACTGAATCAATGATTAGACAAGGTGAGCCTGGCTTCTCATAAACCACATAAGTTACCGTCCAGGTATCTGAGTCAAAAAAGCCCTTAACAATTGGTTTCATCTATCTATTCCGGTTTTCTATGAGTCTTTTATTTTATGATAAATAATATATAAAAATATAGAGTAATCATAAACCCTGATAGCCAATCACTATAATTCAAGCTATTTTATTGACCTAGATCTAATAAAACATACAGGTGGAGATAGCATGACTTCAGCAAACTCGAGTTCCAATGTATTTGACGTAGTAATTGCAGGCGGTGGTGCTGCGGGCATAGGCTTGGCCGCTAGCCTGAAATCCAGAGACCACTCGCTAAATATCGCAATCATTGAGCCCTCTGAAGAACATTATTACCAACCTTCTTGGACGCTTGTAGGAGGTGGTGCATTTAACGTCAAAAATAGTCGTCGCCACACTAAAGATCTCATTCCCTCAGGTGTTCGTTGGATTAAAGAAAAGGTTATAGGCTTCAATCCAGATGCCAATGAAGTTCTGGTTAGCAATAATGCTTCCGTTAAATATAAGCAGTTGGCAATTGCAACTGGCATTAAATCCAACTGGGATGCAATTCCTGGGCTAAAAGAAACCCTTGGCAAAAATGGCGTGACATCCAACTACAGCTATGAGTGCTCCCCCTATACCTGGGAGCTAGTGCGCAACTTGGAGTCTGGCAAAGCCATTTTCACGCAACCCCCAATGCCAATAAAATGCCCTGGCGCACCTCAAAAAGCAATGTATCTATCTTGCTATGAGTGGCAAAAACAGGGTCGACTAAATAATATTGATGTTGAATTGAATAATGCAGGGGGCGCCCTATTTGGCGTAGCGGACTTTATTCCGCCCCTTATGGAGTATGTCAAAAAATATAATGCCAAACTCAATTTCAATACAAATCTGATTTCGGTGGATGGCCCAGCTAAAAAAGCGATTTTTGCAGTCAAGGATGCAGATGGAAATGTTACGCAGGTTGAAAAATTATTTGACATGCTGCATGTAGTACCCCCACAAGGCCCTCAAGACTGCCTCAAGGGAAGCCCTGTTTCCAATGCTGATGGCTTTGTAGATGTAGACCAATTTACCCTTCAACATACTCGCTACCCGAATATCTTCGGACTTGGTGATTGCTGTTCGTCGCCAAACTCTAAAACTGCTGCTGCAGCTAGAAAACAAATTGTGGTAGTTGCCGAAAATTTACTCGCAGCAAAACATAACAAGCCACTACCAACTAAATATGATGGTTATGGCTCATGCCCACTGACGGTAGAGAACGGAAAAATTGTTTTGGCAGAGTTTGGTTTTGGTGGAAAACTCCTGCCAACATTCCCCTGGCTCATTAACCCACTTAAGGCTACAAGACTCGCTTGGATTCTGAAGAAAGATGTTCTTCCTTGGCTTTACTGGAATGCAATGCTTAAAGGAAGAGAATGGCTGGCTCGTCCATTTGAAAATTAATTGATGGACTTTTTGCCCTACCTAACCTTAGCAATAGGCATCTTTGTTGGCGTCTTAATGGGCCTGACGGGGGCTGGGGGCGGCATCTTATCAGTGCCATTACTGGTGTTTCTTCTGCATCTGCCAATGTCAGAGGCAGGCCCGATAGCATTAACAGCAATTACTGTTTCGGCTTTTGCAGGCGCTGTAATTGGATTCAAGGCCAAAGCACTTCGCTATAAAGCGGCCATGTTAATGGCGATTTTTGGCCTGGTCCTATCCCCGGCTGGTTTATGGCTAGCCCAGAAGGTACCGAATACTCCGCTACTAATACTATTTAGCCTGGTGTTGACGTACGTTTCTATTCGGATGCTTTTACAGGTAGCCAGAAATCTTTCTGGAAAACCCGTTCCACAAATTAAAAGTCCGCCCTGCCAACTAGACTCATCGATTGGAAAGCTGATTTGGACAGTGCCATGTGCTCGTGCACTAATGTTCTCTGGCGCCACTGCTGGATTTTTATCGGGCCTACTAGGTGTCGGCGGGGGATTTATTCTAGTTCCCGCCTTAAATAAATTCACTGACCTGCCAATGAAATCAATTGTTGCCACTTCACTGGGTGTTCTCGCAATTGTTTCGGCTGGGGGGGCCTTTATCTCCCTTGCATCCGGAACTTTGAATACGGTCATTGCAATTCCTTTTGCCTGCGGTTCGCTATTGGGGCTTCTGCTAGGAAAAGTATTGGAGCGAAAAATAAGCGGTCCTAGGATTCAGCAAATATTTGCAGTCTTTACGTTGATCATTGCCGTGAGCTTAATGATCAAAGCAATAAATCATTGACGCCATCTTTTAGTGACCCCTAAAAGACCGTTGTCCTCCCTCCTCTTTATACTCAGCTTTAGCCTTTTAGGAGTTCTGCTGATGTCCATTGCAAAGCCAAGCACCTTTCTATCCACTTCCATTAGCGCCGTTTCTGGAACGGTTAGTAATCTCAATAATGAGTTGCTGGAATATGTGAACCCAGAAAAACCTACGCATGATCATTCATCACAGTACTACAAGCGATTTTTTATCTCCAAATTCAATCTTGGGGATCAGGCAATCCAGGCAAAATTTTCCTCGCCAATGAAGGTTGCCGATGGCGATGCCATTACTGTCTCAGGTTACGTGAAGAATGATGCCTTTCAAGTACTGGCGTATAACAATCAAACCCAACAAGTAAGTCACCATGAAAATTGGCTTGTTTTGGCGCTTGGCGGCCTCTTCTTCCTGGCGGTTGCCCTAGGTCTACTCAATAGCGAACTCGTGATTGAGGGGGCGCTAATACCCAAACTCTTCTTATTTGGATTTACCTTGGTAGCTATTTATATGGGGCATCGAGCACTCTTAATACGAGAGGCCATTAAGCTGATATCAAACTGACGCTGGCTAAAACCGTCCTGAAAAAGAAAAAGCCCTTATTGCTAAGGGCTTTTTTATTACCTCAAGTTAAGCGAACTACTTAGTGGCCACCAGCTCCACCCAAGTAAGCAGCTTTAACTGCTGGATCATCTTTCAACTTACTTGCTGGACCATGGGTAGCAATCTTGCCGTTCTCCAGAACGTAGCCATAATCTGCTACGTTCAAAGCTGCAGCAGCGAACTGCTCAACTAACAACATTGTTACGCCTTGTGACTTGAGGTTAGAAATGATCTTGAACACTTCCTCAACTAAGATTGGTGCCAGACCCATTGATGGCTCATCCAAGAGGATGATCTCTGGGTTCAACATCACTGCACGGGCCATTGCCAACATCTGTTGCTCACCGCCAGACAAAGTACCAGCCAATTGATTGCGACGTTCTTTTAAACGCGGGAACATTTCAAGAGACTTTTCTAAGTCATTCTTGATGTCACCCTTTGGACGACTTCCAGTAAAGCGAGGAAACGCGCCGAGCAATAAATTATCAGTCACTGACATGGTTGTAAACACGCGACGGCCTTCAGGGCTATGCGCCAAACCTAAGCGTGCGATTTTATGAGAGTCGTAACCATCAATTTTTTCGCCGCCCAATGTCACTTCACCAGCTGTCGGCTTAATCATGCCCGTGATAGCACGCATGGTTGTTGTTTTGCCGGCGCCGTTAGAGCCAATCAAAGTAATAACTTGTCCTTTAGGAACATCAATATTGATGCCGTGAAGGACTTTGACTTTGCCGTAGCCTGCTTCAAGATTCTTAATAGATAACATGGTATTTACCGATTCAATATGTTCTAGTGATTAAGTACCCAAGTAGGCATGAATCACCTTCTCGTCTGCCTGAACTTCAGCTGGCTTACCTTCTGCAATCTTCTGACCGAAGTCCAATACAGAAACGGTGTCACAAACTGACATCACCACATCCATGTGATGCTCAATCAGGATGAAGGTAATACCGCTATCGCGGATCTTACGAATAATGCGCAAGAGTTCTTTAATATCAGGAGCTGTCAAACCTGCAGCAGGCTCATCCAACAAGAGTAACTCAGGATCCAATGCCAAGGCACGGGCAATCTCAAGCAAACGCTGCTTACCGTATGGCAAGTTACGCGCTTCTTCGTTCGCCAAGTCATCCAGACCAACGAACTTAAGCAATGCCATCGCACGAGCATGCGCTTCAGCTTCTTCTTTCTTGTAACGTGGCAGATGCAATGCAATTTCTACCATATTGGATTTGAAAGTGTGATGCAAACCAACCAAAATATTTTGGATAGCAGTCATCTCACCGAAGAGCTGAACGTTTTGGAAGGTACGCGCGATACCAGACAAGGCGATATCAGAAGATGTCTTACCAACAACGCTTTCACCAGCGTACAACACATTACCAGCTGTAGGCACATAGATACCAGTCAACACGTTCATCATCGTGCTCTTACCGGAACCGTTAGGACCGATCAAGCCGTGAATAGTACCGCGCTTGATGCTGAGATCAACATTATTCAGCGCCTTCAAGCCACCAAACTGCATCAATACAGAGTCAACTTTCAGGAGCTCAGCACCAGTGTTTTGATTAGCAACAGTGCTAATGAAGCTAATGGAGTCGTCCACCACTTCAGCATCACCACCACGGGTAGTTTTAGCTTTCCCGACCATGGATTGATAGAAGCTTTTCGCGAAACCAACGATACCGCTTTGCAAGTAATACACCACCAGCAAAATCATGAAGCCGAAAATACTCAAGCGCCAGTCAGAAATGCTATTCAACCAGAATGAAAATGCTGCTAAGCCCACCACACCAGCGATAGGAAGAGCTACGCGCTTAGGAGTAGTTATCTTCTTGGATAGAGCCATGCCAGCACCTATAACCACCACGATTGCAATAACCGAAGCAACGATGCGGAATAGATTGATGTCGTCCAAGAGTTTTGGCAACAATACGATGATGGCAGCACCAATCAATGCGCCCAAGCGAGACTTACGTCCGCCCATAATAATGCCGAGCAAGAAGAGAACAGCTAACTCATTGTTATAGGTATTGGGTGAAATGTATTGCTCTGAATAGGCGTACAAGCAACCAGCTAAACCAGCAAAGCCAGCGCTAATCACAAATGCGATCACCTTAAAGCGATATACAGATACACCCATACAGTCGCAAGCAATTGGACTATCGCGCAAAGCTTCGAATGCACGGCCAATCTGGGACTTCACAAAACGGTCGACTACGACCAAAGAAATAATCAAAACTGCAGAAACTAACCAGAAGTACTCCGCCTTAGTCATTGGCACACCCATTAACTCTGGCTTTGGGATCTTGATGCCCAAAGGTCCTTCGGTCAACCAAGTCATCTCATTAATCAGAATCTGCGCGATCGTACCGAATGCCAAGGTCACCATCGCTAAATAGGGTCCAATCACCTTCAATGCTGGCAAAGCTAAGATGCCACCAAAGATTGCGGTAACAACAATGGCAGCCGGGATATTGACCCAGATTGGCATGCCAAAGTGGAAATACAAAACACCAGCGGTATACGATCCAATTCCGAATAAGGCTGCATGCCCTAAAGAAACCTGACCAACATAACCAACAACAATATCCAAACCATATAACAAAATGGTGTAGATCAGAATCGTTTCAACCAAGTGAATGTAGTAAGGGTTGTGAATAAAGAGGGGCAAACAAATCAGGCCCGCAATCGCAATCAATATAGGTAATAGAGACTTCAATTTCATCATTAAACTTTCTTAATCGCAGATTTGCCGAAGAGACCAGATGGTTTGTACGCCAACACAAGCAATAACAAAATCAAACCTGGAACATCTTTGTAGCCAGTAGAGATATAAAAACCGGTTGCTGTTTCTACGATACCGAGAATCAAACCACCAACAATAATTCCGAGGCCGCTAGATAAGCCGCCAATAATTGCAACCGCGAAAGCCTTCAAACCTAAAGCGCCGCCCATAGTTGCGCCAGTCAGGGTTAACGGCGCAATTAATACGCCTGCAAACGCTGCGGTCAAAGAAGAAAGCGCATAAGAGAAGGTAATGACTACGCTGGTATTAATACCCATCAAGCCAGCTGCATCACGGTCATTTGCTGTCGCAACAACCGCTTTACCGTAAATCGTTTTACGGTTAAAGAACTCCACCAACAACATCATCACCAATGCGCCCACGACTACCAAAATTTCCATTGGCAGAATATTTGCGCCCAAGAAACTCATTGGCTCCATTGGCAACGGCGATGGAAATGGCAATGCATCACGACCCCAAATATTTTCAGCCACGTTCTTAAAAATAATACCGAGAGCGATGGTAGACATAATCCAACCAAACTCAGATTTGATCTTGATTGCAGGACGTACGCCGATGAGCTCTACAAAGCTACCTTGCAACATACCAAACAAGCAAACTACTGGAATCATTACCCAGTAATTCATGCCAAAGGTATCTACACAAGTTAAACCTACAAGAGCACCTAACATCAGCGCTTCACCCTGACCGAAGTTCAAGGTGCCAGATGTGGCAAAAGTTAGCTGGAAACCGAACGCGATGACCGCGTAGATCATCCCCACTGCTATACCGCTCGAGAGGATTTGTGCAAACATGTCCATGTTATTGGCCTAAATATTCTAAAAACTGTTTTATTGACGAATCCGACATTGTAAGCAAAACGCCGCTTTTTGGGCGGCGCTTTGCTTTATCAAATGCTGCAGTGCAAAATAACTAGTAGATTGCCTGCCTTAGTAATTGAATTACTTCTTCTTAGCTGTAGCGTCCTCAGCATTCAAGAACTCAACACGGCCGTTTTCTACAACGCCCATTACTACGTCCTTGGCCTTGATTGCTTCATGGTCTGTTGCAGAGAATGGCTTGTTGTAAGTCATTACTACGCCATCAACTGGAGTCTTGAGGTCTTGCAATGCTGCCAAGATCTTTGGTCCTTCAGTGCTGTTAGCTTGCTTGATAGCAGCAGCCAAGAGGTATACAGAGTCGTAACCTTGAGCAGCTGATACTGGTGAAGCGATGATGCCGTTCTTAGGCTTGAAATCCTTGAGGTATGCATCTACGAAAGATTTACGCTTTGGAGTTGTTGCAGGGCTTTGAATGAAAGTTTCTGGCATTGTTGCGCCGTTACCATTCTTGCCCGCTGTATCAATAAAGCTGGCCATAGACAATGTCCATGAACCAATCATTGGCTTCTTCCAACCCAACTTCGCCATACCGTTAGCAATTTGTGCCAACTCAGGTCCAATTGCGTAAGTCAAAATCACATCAGCACCAGCATTTTTTGCTTTGAGCAATTGTGAAGTCATATCAACGTCACCAATATTGAACTTCTCAGTTGCAACTGGAGTTACGCCATATGTCTTCAATGCTTTTTCTAAGTCTTCGCGACCTAACTGACCGTAGTTTGTAGAGTCAGCCAAAATCGCCACTTTCTTCAAGCCACGCTTTTCAACCGCCTCTTTAGCGATCATTGGAGCTTGAATATTGTCAGCGGCAGCATTACGGAAAACATAGTTTTCAGCAGCATTTGGGAACTGATGAGTAATTAATGTACCTGTTGCAACGTTGTTGAATACTGGAATCTTTGCTTCTTGATAAAAGCGTTGTGAAGCCAATGCAACGCCGGTGTTGATGTAACCCAAAGTAGCAACTACTTTTTCGTTGTTAATCAACTCTTGTGCAATTTGCACGCCACGCTCATTTTTAGCTTCATCATCGCGCTCAACTAAAACGATTTTGTTGCCATTGATGCCGCCAGCAGCATTAATTTCTTTTGTAGCAAGACGAACACCGTCACGCATACTCACACCCATTGAGGATGAGCCGCCAGTAAATGGACCAGCAACACCAAGTTTGATATCGGCAGCGTAAGCACCGGTTGAGAGCATTGCAGTAGCAGCTAATGCAAAAATGTGACGACGAATATTCATAAAGTCTCCATGACTAAAAATGCTTAATTAAATAAATTCTTTTTTAGGTACAACTTGAAACGAACACTTATCTTACTGTTAATACAAAGGCAAAAAAAGGGCTTTGTATTAGGGTTTTACATTAGCGCTACTTAAGGGCTGCCTGCTTAAGAAAGTTTCCTTTTGAGAGCTGATGCAATACCTGGCCAGAATAAATTCACAACTAAGCCAGTAATCACTAACCCCGCAGCCATAATCTTCCATAAAGGCAGGGGCTCAGCCAAGAAATAGGCTGCTGCCCCCATACCAAATATAGGGACTAGCAAGGGTGCCGGCGCCACTACGGCGGCTGGATGCTTGGAAAGCAGCCAGGCCCAGGCTGAGTAACCAAATATGGTGTTACCCCATGACTGCCACAGAACCCCTGCCCATGCCCCTGCTGGAGCTGAGCTTAATGAGGCATTCATATGCTCCCACCCACCCTCAAATAGGAAGGAAATGGCAAATAAGGGGGGAATTGCAAAAGCACTAGCCCAAATCACATAGGCCAGCATATTGATTGACCCAGCCCTACGGCTAACAGTATTTGCCACGCCCCATGAAAACCCCGTAAAAACCACCAAGGCTAAGCCAAGAAAGGTGGTGTTTGCATCTGTGTGCAGCGCAATAATTGCCAGGCCGGTCATGGCCACTAATACCGCCACCATTTGATAGGTACGTAAACGCTCTTTGGCAAAGAACATGGCAAAACCGATCGTGAAAAATACCTGGGTCTGAATTACCAGTGACGCCAAGCCCGGGGAGATACGGCCATCAATCGCAAAATACAAGATGCCGAACTGCCCCACTCCTACTGCCAGCCCATAAACACAAAGGTTGACCCACGAGACTTTGGGCTTGGGTACAAAAAAGACTAATGGCAGAAATGCAAACGTATAACGCAGCGCTGCGAATAGAAATGGTGGAAATGCTCCGAGTGACAACTTAATCACTACAAAGTTAGTACCCCACACTGCCACAATGGCGAGCGCCAACAATAAATGGCTCGCCGGTAATGTGTAAGCTTTCTGCGTAGCTTTGGTCACCTTAGGCACGCGTGAGCAATTCCGCTACGCGCTGCGCAATCATCATTGTTGGAGCCGCAGTGTTACCTGAAGTAATCGTTGGCATAGCTGAAGCATCTACTACGCGCAGGTGATGAATGCCTCTCACGCGCAACTCTGAATCTAGCACTGCCATCGGATCATCAGCGCGCCCCATCTTGCACGTACCCACCGGATGAAAGATCGTAGTACCGATATCGCCAGCGGCCTTCACCAACTCATCATCACTTTGATATTGCATACCTGGCTTGTACTCTTCTGGAGCATAAGGTCCAAGCGCAGCTTGCTGGGCAATCTTACGAGTTAAACGCAAAGACTCTGCTGCTACCTGGCGATCTTCATCGGTCGATAAATAGTTCGGACTAATCACTGGCGGCGCCTCAGGATCCGTTGAATTGATATGCACATTACCGCGTGAGGTAGGGCGCAAATTACATACGCTGGCAGTAAATGCATTAAATGAATGCAAGTCTTCGCCAAACTTTTCTAGAGATAGAGGTTGCACGTGATACTCCAAGTTTGCACTCTTTTGTTCTGATGAACTGTATGCAAATGCACCTAACTGTGACGGCGCCATTGACATCGGACCAGAGCGTTTAAGCACATACTCCAGGCCAATCATCATCTTGCCCCAGAGGGTATTGGCTTTGGTGTTCAAAGTCTTAATACCATTTACCTTGTAAACCATGCGCAACTGCAAATGGTCTTGCAGATTCTCACCTACGCCTGGCAGATCAGCGATAACAGGGATACCCAGCTTACTGAGATGTGTTGCTGCACCAATACCTGAGCGCTCCAAAATTTGTACGCTACCAATTGCACCGCCACTCAACAACACTTCACCGCCTTGATCGATTGCGCAAAGCGCTTCGCCAGCAACGCCATTTTTTAGATACTCAACACCAAGACAATTTTTAGTAGCAGGATCAATCTTGAGTTTGCTTACTACTGCTTCAGTCAGCACAGTGAGATTGCTGCGTTTGGCAGCGTCTCTTAAAAATGCCTTAGAAGTATTTAAGCGCCATCCGGCTCGCTGACTAACATCAAAGTAACCCACACCAAAGTTATCGCCTTGATTAAAATCATCCGTAGCTGGGATTCCTGCTTCAACTGCGGCCTCTTTGAATCGATCCATGATGGGCCAACGTAAGCGCTGCTTTGAAACGGTCCATTCCCCGCCTTTACCGTGCCACTCATTAGCAGCGCCGTGGTAATCCTCAAATGACTTGTAACGTTTGAGTGCGTTCTCCCAAGACCAAGAATCATCACCTGTTGCTTGCACCCATGAATCGTAATCCCCCGCTTGGCCGCGCATATAAATCATGCCGTTAATGGATGAGCAGCCACCTAAAACACGGCCACGGGGATATAACAATGAACGGCCATTCAAGCCCTTTTCAGCGGCTGTTTTAAAACGCCAATCTGCTCTTGGGTTATCGATGCAATACAAATACCCCACTGGAATATGAATCCAGATGTAGTTGTCGTTCTTTCCTGCCTCAATCAGCAAAACCTTCTTACTTGGGTTTTCAGTTAAGCGCTTGGCCAACATACAGCCAGCACTACCCGCCCCAATAATGATGTAGTCGTAAGCGTTTGTTTGAGTCATATTGTTTGCTTCTAATAAAGCGTTATTCAATGGTTGGCAGGTTTTCCTGCTGTGAATGCCTATTATTTACCAATCTTGCGAATTAGGCATCTACTCAGGCATATGTTTAGGCATCCCATTAGTCGCCCCATATACACCCTCAATAGCAGTCTAAAATGAAGGCATGCATATTAATGAGAAGAATCGCACTCCCAAACTAGTTGACGCCGATGAAGGGCCCAGCAAGTCGGAACTCAAACGCCAAATGACCGAACGCCAGAAATTGGCGGAAGTGTTGGCTGCCTTAAGTAGCGATGCCTTGAAGACCATTCCCCTTGATGAGGCAATTAAAACCGCTATTGCTGAAACTAACAAAATTAAGAGTTTTGAAGCGATCCGCCGTCACAAGCAATATCTAGGCAAGCTGATGCGCTTCCTAGATGAAGAAGAGTTAGATGCGATTCAGAAACGTCTTGATGCGATTCAAGGTGTTAGTAAAGCTGAAACCGCTAAGCTGCATTTTTTAGAAAGCTATCGCGACAGGCTAATTGCAAACGATGAAGCCTTTACAAAGATGATTGAGCAATATCCTGATATGGATATTCAGAACATGCGCACCTTGATACGCAATGCGCGTCGTGAGAAAGAACAAAACAAACCACCTAAGGCCTATCGCGAGATCTTTCGCGTACTCAAAGATATGGGCCTTTAATCCAGGCTCTGGGTTAGACCTTGAGTTTGTTCGCCGGAATCTCTATCCAACGATAAAAGTAATTAGCGGTAAAGATGCTGCAAATCACAACACCCAGCATCAATACAATTGCAAGTACACCACTTTGATGTGTATGTAATCCCAAAGCAATATAGAGTGTATTTGCCAACAAGATAAATGCGAAGTGAATCAGGAAGGCGCAATAGGAACGCTGACTTCCCCAGGTAATCATTTTTAGGAAAAAATCTTTCCCTTTTACTTTTGGGTATGTGACATCGCCCCATAAATACAAAGCTAGCGCCACAAACCAAGCCAGGAAGTTTCTTAACCAAACTTGCTGAAACGAAGCAGCGGCAATAATAATTCCAATTAAGATCAAGGCTACTTTGGCTACGCGCCTCACACCAGCATCTTGAAAGCCACTAGCCAAATAAGCTAGAACACCTAAGCCATAAGAGCCAATAAAGTAAATGAAATACGCCTCATATTCACCAGAGCGATTGAAGAACAGCAAAGAGCTCACCGCCAAAATACCAATCAACCAAATCATTGCTTGATAGCCTGGGAACGATAAAAACAAAATGGCCAATATGCAATACAACTGCCAATCGATCGCAACATACCAAGCGCCGGCAGAAATTGAATCTAGCCCTAAGATGCCCTGAATGAAAAATAGGTGCGCCAAGAATTGCGAAAGCGTTTCTGATTGGCCGACAAATTCGTCATTTATCCAGAGACGGGCAATATAGGCACAAGCAATCGTGAAAATAAGTGCGGCTGCGTAAGGCGCAAATAAACGTAGGTAACGATTCAGAATTAACTTGAGTAAGGCATGTGCGCTAAATTTAGCATTGGCATAGCGGCTCAAAGACTGCGCAGCCAAATAACCTGCCATAACTAAAAAGATTTGTACTGCGTAGCGACCATACTCAAATAGCCAAGTCATCAAGCCAGGTAGCACTATTCGTGCGTCTACCGCAATTTGCCCATAACTCGAGAGGTGATGAAGAATGATCATCAAGGCCGCCAGGCCCTTGAGAATGTCGATCAGAAAAAGCGACGAATTGTGCTTCAAGACTTATTTATATTTACTTAGATTTGGTCTTGCCCAACAAAGAGGCTAGCAAGGGGTTAGCGCTTGCTAGTTCTTTTTTTGATTTTGCCTTCTCGTCTGCGCCTAACTTCGGAGTCTTAGCAGCGTTTTTCATTCCCTGCGCAGTTTTCAAAGCCAAATTCTTATATAGGTCTGTTTTTTTCATTGTCATGATGAAGACTCTTTGCTTGCCTCTTACTTAATCAGCGAGCGCGCAGCCAAACCCATGAACAACAATGACCATCCTTGCAACAAGAGCTCAATCGCGATCAACATCCCAGGAAGCCAAAGGCTGGACTCTGGATAGCCATTCATAATCAGCACGCCCATCAAGATGGAGATTGCTGAAGATAAAACCAACCAGAACCATTCGCGGAAATGACGATGCTGAAATGCAGAGATCAAGCGCAATGCACCAGTCACAAAAAAGATTGCTGCTAACCAAAGCGTGATTGCTTCAAGCGCTGGAATTGGGAAAGCCCAAGTAAAGATTGCTGCTGCAATGTAAAGAGCAGCCAATATGAGTTGTACGCCGACACTTTTCCAGCCTTGTGATTTCAGAGCATGAGCACCCTGTAAAAGACCGCCGGCAAACAAGAAGATGCCTAGGATGTTTACGGAGATGAAAGAAAATAGTGTTTGACCTGCGATACCAATCATGCCCAGCACGATGAATAGAATTCCAAGCCCAATTAAAGCCCCAGGAACCTTGGCGGCTGCGCCCAATACTTTGGTACGAATTTCATTCATTTGCGCGGAATTTAGTTCAGTCATATTAGTGCTTTCAGTTGATGTAATTACTACAGTAGCCTCTACTGTATCAACAAACCCTCTTTGGCTACGAATAATGACTATTCAAGCGCCCAAAGCCAGTACCTGACTAAGAGAAATACAAAAAAGGGTATTCTTTAGCCTTTTACAGCCGATCCATTGGGATTGTTAGCAAAGAAAGTTCTAGCATGGACAACACTCTGACCGTTATTTTAGGCATCGTTGCAATACTTCTGCCACTAGTTGTAGGGCGCCTCTATTGGGAACGCTTTGATCATTACTTCGGGAGAGGTGATGAGGCCTATATGGATACCCTGGAATACTTCCTCAAGAAAATTGGCTCAACTGTTTTAATTGCATTTGTTATTTTGTGGATTGGCATCAGCCTCGTGTTTAACGGTAGCGCATCGTAAAGCCATGGGCGATCAATTTAAAACGATTCTTCTCAAAGCGAAGCTCAACTTTGCGATCCTCGCCTCCATTCTGGTCATTGCCGTATTAGGCAAGTTCACCAACCCTGAGCTCACTAATAACATCTTTGTAACTGCTGATCAGCTCGTTTCCGATCTCTATATCGTATTTATCGCCATTACTTTAGGCGCTTTTGTACCTAACTTTAAGTTAGTTGCATTTGGTTCGATTGCTGCATTCGTTGTTGCCGCAATCCTCGTACAGATGGGTGTCTATACCTACCTCACGACTGAATACCTATTTGCAGTACTCATCGTTGTTCTGGGCTTCGCCTCTATTGCCAACCTCTATAAGCACTACCGGGAGAATGGGTTATAAGCGATAAGCCCTGCTTTAATTAAATACCTCAATTAAAAAGCCCCGATATTTCGGGGCTTTTTAATTTAATCCAAGCAAACTGATTATGCGGCAATTTTGAAGACTCGAATTCTCGATTCAATTTCTTTTTGTAAAGTCTTTCTTGCAATCCTCATTTCATACTCTGCTTGCAGATTCAACCAAAATATAGGCTCCATTGAAAAGAATAAGCCAAGGCGCAAGGCGGTATCGGCAGTAATGGGGCGCAAGCCGTTCACAATTTCACTAATGCGGCTTGGGGAAACATCGATATCCGCGGCCAGCTGTCGAGACGTAATGCCCATCGGCTTCATAAAGTCTTCCAACAGTATTTCACCAGGATGAATTTCATCAAGTAATTTTGTCATCATCATATCCTTAGTGGTAATCCACAATTTCTACGTCATAAGCGCCATCTTCACGCCATACAAAACAAATGCGCCACTGACCATTAATTCGAATGCTGTGTTGCCCCTTACGATTCCCACTCAAGGCCTCCAACATATTGCCTGGGGGTATCCTCAAATCTAACAAACTAATAACGGCATGTAACTGCAATAACTTACGCCGCGCCACCCTTTCTATATTTATAAACTTTCTTGAGCCCTTGCTTTCAAATAAATCTCTAGTAAGTTCACAAGAAAATGAGCGGATCATGCTTCATGATATTCTGCATTACAGAATCTGTAAAGTGGAATATTTATCACTTTTAAGGTCTATAGGGCTGTTGCAGAGGGCTTTTAAGTAAAGGTTAGATCGCAGTTCTTTTATACGTATTTAGATATATAGAATCGATTTTTGAGTATTTGTAGCAATATCTAAAATCCGTGACAATCCATTGCTATGTATAAATATGACACTATTGACCAAACCCTTGTAGATCAACGGGTTGCCCAATTCCGGGATCAAGTTGCAAGACGCCTAGACGGCAGCTTAGCTGAAGAAGAATTCCGTCCTTTGCGTTTGCAAAACGGTCTGTACCACCAGCGGCATGCTTACATGCTGCGGGTTGCTATTCCTTACGGATTATTTAGCGCCAAGCAATTGCGCACTATGGCACTCATCTCTGAAAAGTATGACCGTGGCTATGGTCACTTCACTACGCGTCAGAACATTCAATACAACTGGGTAACTCTCGAAGACACTCCAGATATTTTGGCTGAGCTTGCTAAAGTCGAAATGCATGCTATTCAAACATCAGGTAATTGCATCCGCAATATTACGAGCGATGCCTTTGCTGGTGTTGCCGCCGATGAATATGTGGATACTCGCCCGATTTGCGAACTCTTACGTCAATGGTCAACCTTACATCCTGAATTTGCACACTTACCGCGCAAATTTAAGTTTGCAGTAAATGGCGCCAAAGAAGATCGTACCGTTTTGCTTTGCCATGATGTGGGTATTGAGCTCAAGAAAAATGCCGCCGGACAATTAACTGCTGACATCTATGCAGGTGGCGGCATGGGTCGCACACCTATTTTGGGCTCACTCATTAAACAAGATTTGCCTTGGAACGTCCTACCAAGCTATCTCACTGCCCTACTGCGTGTGTATAACCGCTTTGGCAGAAGAGATAACCTTTATAAAGCCCGTATCAAGATCCTCGTGAAGGCTTTAGGCCCAGAAGAGTTTGCCCGCCAAGTTGAGGGTGAGTGGGCACATATTAAAAATGGTGATGACAACTTCACTCAAGCCGAGTGGGATCGCGTTGCCAAGCATTTTACAAAACCAGCGTATCAGAATCTGCCAGCACTCAGTGCTGAGCAAGTATTAGCTAACGCACCAGAAGCTGAGCGCCCTGCATTTGCACGCTGGATTGAGCGCAATGTAAAGCCACATCAGATTCCTGGTTATGCCAGCGTGATTCTGTCACTCAAACCACATGGCACTGTTGCCCCTGGCGATGCTACTACCGCTCAAATGCTGGCAATCGCTGATCTTTCTGATCAATATAGCTTTGGTGAGTTACGTGCCACCCACGAACAAAATTTAGTACTCGCTGATGTTGAGCAAGCCAAGTTATTAGAACTCTGGCAAGAAGCCAAGAAGCAAAAAGTTGCTTTGCCAAACGTTGGCCTATTGACTGACATCATTGCCTGTCCTGGTGGTGATTTCTGCTCACTAGCTAACGCAAAGTCTTTACCAATTGCTAAGGCGATTCAAGAACGCTTTGATGACTTAGATTATTTATTTGATTTGGGTGACATCAGCCTGAATATCTCCGGCTGCATCAACTCCTGTGGCCACCATCACGTAGGCAATATTGGCGTTCTCGGCGTAGATAAAGACGGTGAAGAGTGGTATCAAATCACTCTGGGTGGCGAGCAAGGTAATGATGCTTCTATTGGTAAGGTAATCGGACCTTCCTTTTATGCCGATGAAATCCCAGATGTAATGACGAATGTCATCAATACTTATGTTGCACAACGTAACGAGGGTGAATCCTTTATTGATGCCTATCGTCGCCTAGGAGTTGCTCCATTTAAAGACGCGGCATACAAGAATGCCAAGAAAAAAGATAAGGCTGAAAAAGTGAATGGGGAGGATGCATTATGAGTCAAACTAATATATCTTCTCACCCAGAAATTTTGCATTTCCCCAGGGGCGGCAAGCCTGTTCTGGCCCAAAATGAATGGCAGGTCTGGAGCAGTAGTCAAGATGAAGGCGCGAATTTTACTTTCCCAGATCTTGAGCATGGCGCTCACAAAGTATTAGCGCCATTTACCTGGTGGCTTGAGCATCACCATGAAGCTGATGTGATTGCTCTGGCAAAAAATGGACAGATCGGTGTTTGGTTTGCTACGGATGACGATATTTTGAAACATGCCGATATTGTTGAAGCAGGCAAAACAGTATGGCCATTAGTAGCTGCACACTTCCCCATCTTTAGAGATGGGCGTAGCTTTAGTACTGCCGCCTTATTACGCGGCCGCTTTGCTTGGCAGGGTGAGATTCGTGCGATTGGTGATGTGTTGATTGATCAACTCTTACAAGGTGCACGTGTTGGCTTTGATAGCTTCGCCCTGCGTCCAGACCAAAAACTCGATGTTGCCTTGAAGCAATTTGATTTGTATAGCGTGACAACACAAAATAGCTGGCGCGATAAACGTACAACTCTCTGCATTTAAGCACCCACACTACAGCACTGACAGAAAACATCATGACTCAGCCAATTAAGAAACAAGTCAATACACCAGGAAAGGTGTATTTGGTTGGCGCCGGCCCTGGTGCGGTTGACCTCATTACGGTTCGTGGTGCAAAGCTTTTAGAAAAAGCGGGCATTGTTTTCTTTGACGCTTTGGTTGATCCCGCAATGCTAGAGCTTTGCCCACAGGCAACTCAGGTTGAAGTCGGCAAGCGTTGTGGCAAGCTCTCCTCAGCACAACAGTTTATTAATAAGCGCTTGGTAGATGCTACGCAAAAGTACTCAGTTATTGTGCGCCTCAAAGGTGGTGACCCAATGCTCTTTGGGCGGGCTGATGAAGAAATTCAGACTCTAAAAGCAGCTGGCATTGAAGTTGAAGTGGTTCCCGGTATTACTGCGGCACTAGCTGGTGCTGCCAGCATTCAGCAATCGCTGACACTGCGCGGAGTATCCCGTAGTGTGGCGTTTGTCACCTTAGCGCAGGGCGCAGAAAATCTAGCTCCTGGACAGCCGATATCAAATCCCTCCGCGGATACCCTGGTGTATTACATGGGTCGCAAAGATGCTACTCGTATTGCACAGCAGTTGATTGAGCAAAGCCCAAATCAGAATAGCAATACACCAGTGCAAATATTGGAAGCGGTTAGCACTTCACGTGAGCGCTTATGGACAAGCACTTTAGCGGAATTAGCAGCAGGTAAAGCAGATCAATGGTTTGACAGCAGCTCACCGGCGCTCATCATGATTGGTGAGGCACTTGCAGGGCGCAACATGAGTAATAAACAGGTGCCAAACGATTCAACCTTAACTTTTGTAGCCCCAACTACTCCAAAGAGCAAAGCAGCTTAATACAAGCTCTTTACGCCGCGAACGCCAATAAGGTAATGGCAGTGGGTGCCGATTCTGGATGCTGCTGGAATTTTTGCTCCACCTCCCAAATATCAACTGCCTCTTGCATGTGCAGCCAACTCTGAGGTGTTCCGCCAATCACTCGCGCGATACGTACGGCCATTTCTGCGCTAATACCTCTTTTCTCATGCAGGATCTCTGAAACGGTAAGGCGACTCACCCCTAGGTGACTTGCAAGAACCGCTTGGGTAACGCCAAGAGCCGGCAATACATCTTCACGGAGAATTTCTCCGGGATGCGTAGGCCTGCGATTTGTATTTCTTAAGCTCTTCATTAGTGATAATCCTCCAAATCTACATACACTGCATTTTCACCATCAAATTTAAATGTCAGCCGCCAGTTACCAGAAACAAGTACAGCAAAAGTCTTTTTTCTTTTACCCTGCAGCTGATGAAAGCGATAACCCGGCAAATCCATATCCTCAGGAATAACTGCTGCATCCAACCTATCTAGCATGCGAATGAGGCGAGTGGCATGCTGCGCTGGGATTGCCTTGTAACTTCCTTTTGAAAAAAAGAGCTCTAAACCTCGATGACTAAAAGATTGGATCATTAACACCTCTAATACTCAATCTCTTATTGTAATGTATCTAATTACACTGTAATGTATATCATTACATTTAGCAAGGTCTTAATGAAGGCCTAATTGTCTAAAACAAACTAAATGCTTCTTGCGCCAAATTCAATAATCGCCTGCAATACCGCCAAATCCTCACCAACAGCAGGCGTCGCGCTTAACTGCACATCAGGGAATTTTCCCCGGCACTCTTCCAATAGAACTGGGAAGTCATTTCGTAAGTGGCCGCCCTGCCCAAAGAAAACTGGCACCACAGTAAGCTCATTAGCGCCTTTAGCGCTCAGTGCAGCGACAGCCTCTTCCAATGAAGGCTGCATCATTTCTAAGAAAGCGAGCTCTACAGGGGTAGCAGGATGTTGCTCTTGCCACAGCACAGCCAAGCGATCAAATGGCTCACGCCAGCGGCTATCACGTGCACCGTGCCCAAATAAAATAATGGCTTTCATGGATAGCTATAAACTCTCATTAATATGATTTAACTTCTAGACGATTTAACCGATAGCTTAACCGCATTTTCAAGATCAGACACCTATGACTAGCCTACTCAGCCAAACTTGGTTTATCGCCCTCATGAGCGTTACGCTTATCGGCGCCGTTCTCTCTGCCGTACATCATGCAGAAGTTATAGCTCACAAAACGGGTGAGCCTTATGGCACTCTAGTGCTATCTATTAGCGTTACGATCATTGAAGTTTCGCTCATCATCTCGATGATGCTCACTGGCCACGAAGGCTCTGAGTTCATTGCCAGAGATGCAGTATTTGCAACCGTCATGATTGTTATTAATGGTGTGATTGGTCTGTGCATATTCATGGGTGGACTTACCCATCATGAGATGACCTTTCGCAATGAAGGTACAAACTCTGCGCTAGCCGTACTAACTGCATTGGCCACCTTCATCTTAGTAATGCCAACCGTTACGATCAGCACGCCTGGACCAGATTTCACCAAGAGTCAGCTAGCATTTGCGGGGATCGCTTCTTTTGCCCTCTATATTGCATTTTTATTCTTTCAGACAGTCAGCCATCGTGACTATTACCTTCCAAAAACAAAAGACAGAAAGACTGACAGCAATATTCATGCTCGCAAACCGAGCAATCTCAAGACTGGAGTAAGTGCTGTACTCCTCATCCTCTCACTGATTGCAGTAGTAGGTCTTGCAGAACTACTTAGCCCGGCAATTGAAAGGGGTGTTGCTGCTGCAGGCGCACCCAAAACCATTGTGGGCATTGCGATTGCCCTTCTAGTATTGCTTCCAGAGGGCTTTGCAGCAGTTAGAGCAGCAAAGGCCAATCGCCTGCAGAGTAGCTTGAACTTAGCATTAGGTTCAGCCCTAGCCAGCATTGGCTTAACCATACCTACGGTTGCTGCCATTGCTATCTTCTTTAATATTCCACTTAGCTTGGGTATTAGCGATCTCAATATGACACTGATGTATTTGTCATTCTTTATTGGTGCGCTCACACTAGCAATCGGCAGAACAACCCTTTTACAAGGCATCGTTCACATCATTATCTTCCTAGAGTACCTATTCTTAAGTCTGGTTCCTTAGAACGAATAGGCAACCTTGATGCCTGCTTCAACGGTGTTATTAGCTGGTTCATAAGCAGTTAATCGGTAGTTCACTCTATTTGCGGTAATTGTCTGGGTTACTGCATTCGAGTTCTGAATATTCCAGTAGGTGATGTAGGGTCCAACAGACCATTTGGCAAATTGATACATCGATGAAAGGCGCAGGCCATAACCCCGGAATTGTTGATTAGTGATGTCTGGGAGATTGGGCGCCGCCTGAGATAAATGCGAGACCTGGGTTCCCTGAATGAGGTAGTCGTATTCAAAATTGGTTTCTAGCTTATGCACATCATTGATCTTCATGCGATGCGTTACGCCAATCGGTAGATACACATAATTACTTGAGCGGTTATATGAATTTGCTCCAGAACTCGTTTGACCAGCCTGGTTATCAAAGAGGTAGCGATAACCAAGACCGGTATACGGGGCCAAAACAAAGCCGCCTAACTCAGAAAAGCTAAAATCGTAGCCAAATAAACCACGTAAGTCATAGTATGAATATGGGATGTTACTTTGCGTGCCACTACCAGTGTATTTAGCTGAACCATAAGCATAGCGCGCATCAGCCTTTACAAACCAGTCATTAGCAAAGGCATAGGTACCGGTGTAATCAACGCCAACCAAAGGGGCGTTAATTACTACACTCAAACTTGGCTCCTTGTATTGGTATCCAGAAACAGTGAGGCCAAGAGTATTGCCTGTTTGGGTGGCTATATTGACTGACGTGTCTTCAGCGTATGCGCTTAAAGTTACCGCAAACAATACGACTGGTATGTAATTAATATTTTTCATTAATACTAATTTTTACCCAATGTGACTCCATCCCTTAAAACCTCATAGTGCAAGTGAGGGCCAGTAGATCTGCCTGTAGAGCCTACCTTGGCAATAGCTTGGGATTGCTTCACAAAATCACCCTGTTTCACCAAGATTTCTTGTGCGTGAGCGTATCTCGTTACCACCGCGTTCTTATGCTGTACATCGACTACATATCCATACTCTTGGTCCCAAGCAGCACGAAGCACTACACCTTCAGCAGTAGCCAAGATCGGTGTGCCATAGGCTGCAGGAAAGTCCGTGCCTTCATGCCAAGCTGTTTGCTGGGTAATCGGATCGATGCGATAGCCCAAACCACTGGAAGCCTGAGGCATCAGCGGTAATGGTGATGCTGTTGGGATGGAAGTTGATACATCCCAGCTTTGTGTGAGCGACTTTTGCACTTCTTGCACACGATTACTCAGGGCGATAGAGTCTTGTACGGTGCGATCTAAGCGAGCACCGTACTGCTCGCCTTGATTACCTAAATTGATCACTGCATTCGCTGGGCTAAGCGGGCCGCCTTGTGCGTTGCCGAGGTCAACTACGTTGTTACTGTAGTTTGTATTGGTAGCTAAATTCACACCATTCGTTTTAGCCAGCTGAATACGTAAGTCATCTAACTGAGCTAAGTTGCGCTGTGCTTCATCCAATCTTGCCTGTAGCTCCATGAGCTTGGTTTCATAGTCATCTTCAGAG
This sequence comes from Polynucleobacter parvulilacunae, assembly GCF_018881715.1. GTDB lineage: Bacteria > Pseudomonadota > Gammaproteobacteria > Burkholderiales > Burkholderiaceae > Polynucleobacter > Polynucleobacter parvulilacunae. The sequence continues at coordinate 838,677 of NZ_JACVPW010000001.1, read as the reverse complement.
TTAGCCATAAAGCGCTTCTCCAGGAGTTCTTTTTTCTCCATCGCATGCAAGATGTCTTTAGTCTCATTGGTGACGTCATTAATAGCAACGTTTGCACCCACCAGTAAAGCTAAGCTAAGCGCCCCACCAAATACCAAATGCCGTGCAGTCAGAGAAATCTCTCTCACTTTACTGTGCGGTCCAGTCATGATTAATATTTGCATTTTTCTTACCTTACCCCTGAATTCATTTCCAAGATTGGTTGCATTACTGCCATTACGATTCCTAAAACCATTAAGCCCATAGCCAATATTAATAATGGTTCGAGCAAGCTGGTAAATATTTTGGTCTTTTGCTCAGATTCGAGCTCGGCATTCTCTGCGCCGTACTTCAACATCTCGGCCAACTTACCTGATGCTTCACCTGAGCGAATCAAGTGAATCAATATCGGTGAGAACACGCCTTGGCTGCCTAAAGCTCTTGAAAGGCTTGTACCCTCGCGCAATCTCACCTCAGTGGAGTCAATCGCTGCGCGCAAGACAGAGTTACCTAATGTGCTACGGGCACTATGGAGAGCGGTCAAAATTGGTACGTTTGCCGATACCAACATCGCCATGGTGTTCGCAAAGCGGGCTGTCTCAAAACCCAAGAGTAATGGGCCTAATAAGGGTGCATTTAGTAATGCACGATCCACCTTGAGGCGAATATCTTCTTTAGCAAGCGCACGACGCCCATAAAAGATTCCCGCTGCAATCAGTATTACTAACAACCAACCCCAATTTACAATGAATTCAGACATACCTAATATGAAGCGGGTGGAAAACGGTAGTGCTTGTTTTGTGCTTTGAAACACTCTCGCAATTTGCGGGACTACATAAGTCATCAGAAACAAGACAATCATGAATGCCACGCCAGTCAGCATCGCTGGATAAGCTAAGGCTCCCATCGCCTTGTTTTTGAGCGCCTGGCGCTTCTCTAAGAACTCAGCTAACTGAGTAAGCACTTGCCCCATCTTGCCTGACTGCTCAGCAGCACCAACAACACCTTGATATAGAGGATCAAATGAAAGTGGTTGACCTGCAATGGCTTTAGATAAAGGCAGACCTGCACGCAACTCAGCAACCACTGCTTGTAGAACTGTTTTGACGTGGGCTTGACTAGCTTCTTCTGCCAGTACTGAGAGCGCTTCATCAATCTGTACGCCAGATCGCACCAAGATTGCAACTTGTTTGGTAATAAGAGCGAGATCTGCACGCCTGAGGGGTTTGTTTTCTGAGAACCATTTATTCCAGAAGTGTTGTTTGCCCCACTCCGTCTCTAAATCAATCGTGACTGGCACCAGTTGCTTAGCCATCAAGCCTTGGCGTACTGCGCGTACGCTTTCGCCTTCAACGCTACCGCGCTCACTCTTACCTGCGTAAGTTAGGGCTTCAAAACGATAGCGTGGCATAGCTCATTAATTTGATTGATTTAGTCGATTTGGTTAGTCGATTTGGTTGGTCGATTTGCTTAGTCGATTTCTACTGAGCCGGTAACACGCAGAATTTCTTCTGGAGTGGTCTTACCTTCAGCCACCCAACGCTTGCCATCATCAGCTAAGGTACGCATGCCACCGACTAAAGCCTGTTTACGAATATCACTCTCAGCAGCATGCTGATGAATGAGTTCCCGAATCTTTTCATTCGTGGTCATCAACTCATAAATACCGGCACGGCCACTGTAACCAGAATCTCCACAGGTTGGACAGCCTTTGCCGCCACAAGCTGAACAACTCATCCGAATGAGACGCTGTCCGAGTACACCCAACAAAGTGGATGAGAGCAAGAATGGTTCGATACCCATATCAATCAAACGCGTAACTGCTGAAGGAGCATCGTTAGTATGCAAAGTTGCCAATACCAAGTGGCCAGTCAGTGAAGCTTGCACTGCAATCTGCGCAGTCTCTAAGTCACGGATCTCACCAATCATCACAATGTCCGGATCTTGACGCAAGATCGCGCGCAAGGCTCTGGCAAAGTTCATATCAATGCGGGAGTTGACTTGGGTTTGCCCAATACCATCGAGGTTGTACTCGATTGGGTCTTCCACCGTCATGATGTTATTGATCTTGTTACGCAAGCGTAGTAATGCACCATATAAGGTAGTGGTCTTACCGCTACCTGTTGGGCCAGTCACCAAAACAATGCCGTGTGGACGATGAATGAGTTGATCAAACTGATTAAAGGTATCTTCGGCCATACCTAAAGCACGCAGATCTAAACGATCGTAGTTCTTCTCTAATAGACGCAGAACAACGCGCTCGCCATGCGATGTAGGTAATGTAGAGACACGCACATCAATCGCGCGTCCGCCCACTCGTAATGAGATGCGCCCGTCTTGTGGCATGCGCTTCTCGGCAATATCTAACGAGGCCATGATCTTGATACGAGAAACTAATGCGGCATGTAAGTCACGACGCATATCAACGATATCGCGCAAATTGCCATCTACCCGAAAGCGCACTACCGACTTACGCTCAAATGCTTCCAGATGAATATCCGATGCGCCATCACGGCTAGCCTGCTTGAGCAAACTATTAATCATCCGAATCACTGGAGCATCATCATTCATCTCCAGTAAGTCTTCAGAGACGGGCATTTCTTGTAAGAGGCGAGATAAGTCTACGGCCTCTTCTACCTCATCCACCACCTGCGAGGCATTAAGGTCGCCTTCGGAATACGCAGCATTCAGTGCTTCTAAAACTTCTTCACTCGTTTGCTCAATACGACGAATAGGACCAACTAAACGGCAGATTTCCTGTAAGACAGAAAGATCCGTCTCAGGACTATGAATTAAGGTTGGAGCGCCCTCTTCACCACCCTCATTCACCGCGCCCTTAATCAGCAAAATCTGATTTGCCTTTGCGTAACTAAAGGGAATGCGCGGAAGGTGCTGCATGGCTTCTGTGTAAGTTCTTCTTGCTGGACGGTGTTATTGAACGGTAATGGGCACTGGCGCACCAAAAGCCGGAACAGATGATGGCCTTACCGGGATCGGCTTAGTCAATCCAGAAGATGGCAAATTATTTGGCGCCTGATTAATGGGTTTGCCTGGTGGAATCAATGGCGGCTCAATATCTGACATCTTTGTCAAATCCTCTTTAGGCAAGAGCATTGGTGCCTGCTTAAATGCAGTTTCAGTCTGTTGTACCAAGTTCAGACGATTTGTAGTGATATCTGCTGTTTGATCTTTGTCACGCAAGATATAAGGACGCATAAACACCAAGAGGTTTGTCTTGGTACGGGTCTTTGCATCGGAGCGGAACAAGGCGCCAATAATAGGAATGTCTTTTAAGAATGGCACACCATTTGAACCGTCGTTGTATTTATCTTCAATCAAACCGCCGAGCACAATTATTTGCCCATCATCAACCAAGACATTGGATTCGATGTTCCGTTTATTCAAAATAATGCCTGAAGCAAAGTTTTGGTTATAGATGGAGGAGACCTCTTGGTAGATCTGCATCTTTACGATACCGTTATCTGAAACCTGCGGACGCACACGCAATGTGAGACCTACGTCTTGACGGGTATACGTTTGGAACGGCGTAACCGTGCTGGTTGAACCAGTCTGCGCATAAGAACCAGTAATGATTGGTACGTTTTGACCAACCACAATACGCGCTTCTTCGTTGTCCAAAGTAATCAAGTTTGGTGTCGACAGAATGTTGGTGCCTTGCGTTGTTGCTAATGCAGTAACCAAGGCAGACATGCCATAAGTACCATTGAATTTAGTGAGTAAACCTAAATTTAAGCCAGGCGCAGGTGGAATAGGTACCCCAGTACCACCACTAGGATTGAGAATATTGTTTACGTTAGAGCCTAAACCAACAATATTCGAACCAACTTGTCCTGCAGCATTCGTGTAGTTAGTGCCGCCAAAGCCTACGTTCTGATTACCAGACCCAACAAGACCCTGCCACTGAATACCTAACTCTTCCGCGTTAGTAGAGCTAACCTCTGCAATCAGAGATTCGATATACACCTGTGTGCGACGACGATCCAGTTGCTCAATCACATGACGCAAGTTGCGATACAAAGGCTCACTAGCGGTGATGATGATGGAGTTCGTTGCTGGTTCAGCCTGAATAATGCCGCCGGTAGTTGGATTACTTGTACTCGTTAAAGCAGAAGTAGCAGCAGAAGATCCCGAGGCCCCGGGAGCAGTATTAGCCTGCTGATTAGCGGGCTGCTGATTTAAATTGGCCGCTGGATTGGTGGCCCCTGGCTGCCCAGGTGTGCCGCCGATCTGGGCTGACAAGCTAGCGTCTGCTGCAACAATCGCGCGCAAGGTAACCGCCAACTTCGTTGCTTCTGCATTCTTGAGGGGAACCACCCAGATATTGCCGTTATTAGCAGTAGGCACATCTAAACGAGCTACTAATACCCGAATCTGACGAATACGCTCTGCACTAGCTCCACGAATCAAAATCGAATTACTGCGTGGCTCAGCCAAAATCATGGTCTTCAAAGATGGATCAGCTCCACCTGTAGAAGCGGTGTCCAATACTTTACTTAAGATAGTCGCCATATCTGTAGCAATGGCGTAATTGAGTTTGATACTTTGTACATCACTCGATGTTGGCGCATCAATCGAATCAATCAATTGAGCAATACGCTGAATATTGCTGGCGTAGTCAGTAATCACAATCGTGTTATTGCCGGGATAAGCATTAATCGTATTGTTAGGCGAAACCAATGGGCGCAATACTGGCAAAAGATTATTAGCGGATTCAAAATTGAGTTTGAATACGCGAGTAATGATTTGATCGCCTTCTTGCTTACCCTTGCTAGTTGTTACAGAATTACTAATGAGCTTGGCATCTGCTTCAGCAACAACGCGATATACGCCATTTACATCTACCAGCGCAAAGCCTGATGTACGCAGGGCTGTAGAGAATGCATCAATTGCTTTAGCCTTAGTAAGAGGTCGATTACTAATCAGATTAATCGTACCTTTGACTTTAGGGTCAACCAAAATAGTTTGGCCAGTAGCCTTTGCTAAAACACTAGCGACCGATTCAATATCGGCGTTGGAAAAAGATAAAGTGACTGCACCCTCATCAGGCACAGTGATATTGGATTGGGGTGCGTTGACTCCATTAACTCTGGTTTGCGCATAAGCCAATGGCATCAACACGCTTTCACCAGCGATGCAAATCACAAGGAATTGCGCCAGTCTCTTTTTAAAAGTGACTTTAACTTGATAGACGGTTTGTTTAATGGCGTTTTGCATACTGATTTTCTTTAGCACTGCTTTCTTAAAACTACTTTTTCAAAACTACACCTTAAAACTTCAGACGATAGGAATCGCCTTCCTTTTTACCCAATAAGGACAACAATCCGATTAAGGATTCTTGTGACTCTGGCGAAGCGCTTGCCTCTCCAGAAAAATGCATTCCTTTATTGCTGCCGTTACTTCCGCTGTTGCTTCCGCTGTTACTTCCCTTATTACTAAATTCGCCCTGACCTTTTAATAACAGCGGGCCACTGGTAGTCGACAAAGTCCAATTCATACCGGTATCGGCAATATTGGCTGAAATCTCATATCCACCGAGTGGCTTTACCGGACTAATGGGGCTTGTCAGGTTACTTATGATAATTCGAATTACCCCAGATGAAGGGCTATTTGCACCCCCTAGGATAGCCCCTAGACCCTCAATTCCACCCAATTGGATGTCGGTCCAACGGGCACCCAACTCCCCACGGGGCCGTAAGGTACTCCATGGGTTACCTAAGCCCTCCAAAATATTGGCAGGGAGCTTGATCTCATTGGCCGCAATTTGAGTCTTTCTGAGATCCCAGCGAATAGATTGGGCTTGCTCTAAGGCGGCAAACTGAATATCTGTATTGCAACTCAAAGAGAACAGCTTACAGCTAGTAGACCAGTGGAAGCGTTCGGTAACGGACATAGGATCACGACAACCACCCTCAGCGGCATTGGGCTCTGAAAATGCTAAGGCTGCACTTCCCTGCCAGATGGTTCCAACCGGTTGTTGCAACATCACACGGCACGCTGTTTGCGTGGCTAAGGATCCGCTGATCCAACTCACTGGCATTTGACGTACGATCACTATCAAACAGGTAAACACCAGAACAAACCAAAACCACTTTGGCAATTTAGGGTGAGTGAAATCGAGAACGAGTTTCATTATCGAGATACTCCGCTCACTTGTGTACCGGATTGGCCGCCATGTTGAACGAGAACGCCGCCGATATTCACCATTCCAGCTCCGCCAGCGCCGCCAGAACTACTGGTAGCCACCACATTAAGCTGTTCTGGATATAGACGCCAAGTCATTCGCAACTCGTCTAAAGAGTCTAACAATACAGAGAACATAGCGTCGCTTGCTTGTAATTCAATGCGCGGCGGATTGTCAGCAGTGAGACGCAACACGCTAGGCTTAATGCCCCGTGAAATGAGTACATTACGAATCTTTTGCAACTCTTGATCATCCAATAGAGTTACTGTTACCGGGGCTGCGTTGGTAGACTTTGCTTGCTTGATAAGGCTTTGTAATTGAGACCATTGGGCAGGCCTCATATCTAATTGATTTTGCACTCTCTGTGCATATGGTGAAACTACAAAAGCATTCACTACTAGAGCTGCAATAAGGATGGCAAAGCCAATGACTATATTGCGATGACTTAATACATATGCACTCACTAAATTTGGGATTTGCTTATAGTGAAACTTTTCACCCGCCTGAGTGGAGCCCTGCGCAACATTACTAGCAGCTAATTTCAGGCTAGACATCTTTTGCTGCAATGTTTTTGGCAAAGATTTGAGATTTTTCAGATCTTGCAAAGAATAGTCTTTGCTTAATAGCGCTTTAGCCTGCCTTAACCCCTGCTTCAAAGAAGTAAGGAGCTTCCCCAGGATTCCAGTGAAATTATTCGAGCTGCTCATAATCCCAATCCCGAATAAGGCTCTAAGCGATAACGATTTGACCCCAATGGTTTGACCATTAAACCGAGCGCACGGGCCTTTTGCGTTACCTCATCACTGGCCTGCTGATTTGATGATTTCAGGGCGCCTGGTTTGAATTCAAAATCGATACCAAAGCCGTCGTAATCCATTTTTTGCAAAGCCTCTGGCCCAAATGCCGTCTTGAGCTGCTGGAGCTTAGCTGCCATAGGAGCAAAATCTGCATCTGAGACTAAACCTTGGCGACGCTGGTCATTCGTTACTTGAGTAATAAATGCTGCTATCACTCGATTGGTAGATTTACTACCGGCATTACTAATGTTATTACCAACATCAGCCATTACGCCCAATTCTTTTGCTTGATTGAGTTTAGCTATAGAACTTGGCGTGAGTGATTGTGCTGCCAAGACTTCAGTTTGATTACCCCAACGCCAGCTATCCACGACCAACCACGTGAGATGCAAGACATATCCAATGACAATGCTTGCCAGTAAATACTTTCCCCATTGCACCGGTTGACGCCAAACAGCTATATCAACCCATGAAGCGCCACTATGAATGGCTTGCGCCTGGCTATTGCCCTTACGCTTGAGCAAGGTAGAGAATTTAGAAAAGCCTTTATCCGCTTTTTGTCTAAATGTTTTTGGTAGAAGATTGAGCGCAAAGTTAGCGGATCTGCCTGAAGCATTTATCTGCAAATAATCACGCGCTGCTGGCACCAACCACTCCCATGCAAATGCCTTTACTGCAGCGTCCCCCAAAGCAGCGGGGAGAGCGATGCTTTCAATATTGCTTGCATCAGCAAGCCGCTCAACCCATGCCACGCCGAGCTGTTCAGCGGTACGCTGCGTCAAGATGACATTACCCTCTTCATGCTGATAGGCAATAACTTGCTCTGTATTTTCAGTCGCTTCAGTCGCCTCAGTTGCTATAGGCAACAAGAAGCATTCTGGAATTAAGCGCACACGCTGACTAATCAGATTCTCTAATTGCTTAGTGAGCCACGTAAACCAAGTGCGATCAATTAAAGCAATTACTCTTTGAACAGCAGGCTTACCCAATGCTGGAGGTAATGCCTGCACAGCAAGCAATTGCGCTCCGGATAAAACATATTCCTCAATGAGGTTAGGCAAAATTTGCTGTAACTTTTTAGCATTTGCTAAAGGTACTTTTGCCTCTATTAAACGCACATCGATGGTTGGCATGAGTACCAACACTTCATCAGCGTAGGGCATTGACTCTGTAGTGCCGATACCAGTTTCATATTCGCTATCGCTATCAACCAAGCACCACTCAAAACGCTCAGCACACCCTAACTCTTGCCAGTCCTGTGCAGATCCACGAGCAGCGTCCCCTGTCAATGCAGATCCAGCGCCAACGATTGGCTTTGCGGGGCAACGAACTATTAATAGGCTCAAAGAAATAGACTTAAACGAATTGGCTTAAACGAAGTGACTTAAATACTGATCTTGCTCACGGCTTAGTTACTACCTAGTTAATGAGAATGACGGTGTTTTTATTCTGAAGCCAATTTTCCAGTCTTATTCCAAATGACCTGTGTGAAATTGCCACTAGGTAATGGGGCCTGAGACCGCTGAATTAGCGCAGAACTAACAAATATACCTCTTCCCATGCGGATTTCTGAGCGGGCGAGCCAAAATTGGGAGCGTACGTCTATTAATGAAGCGTCAATTGTGACGCCCTGACTGGCGCCCATCTTATTTAATAGGGAAGTGAGCTCATCAGCGCTTTTTAAAGGGGCGCTTGCCCTTTGCTGCACAAAACTACTGGCAGCCGACCTTGTTAAACCCGGAATTGCCGCCATCAAGACCTCTGGAGAGGCAGTATTGACGTTAACTGTCGTTAAAATCGGTAAAACCGTAACAAAAGGTCTTATCTGCTCCAAAATGCCCGAATTGTAGGCTGGGAGTCGCAATAAGCCATCAAGGTCATAAATGGGCATATCGGTTTGCAATACACCTTGAGCCGTGAGCTGAGCTAGGTTCTTGTCCAAGCCCAGGGCATCCAATAAGCGCCCAAACTCTTGTACCCCAGGGGGATTAATTGTTTTAAAGCTCTTATCCCAAAGATTCGCCAAATTGAACTGACTTTGGGCATCAATCAACTGGCCCTGCAAAGTCACGGTAGCTATCTCATCAGGAACATCGGTATTTTTTAAGAAATCCGCCACCTTGCCATCGGCCAAAGGCAATGCCCAAGCCTCACCCAAATGATCGACTTGGCTATTGCGTTGATCCTCAACCAAGACTAAACGAGCAAAGTCGATGGCTGCACGTTGCAACCACTGCGCTTGCACGCGATCACGCGCATTCTCGAGCGTGCGAATTTGTATTTGCTGGCGCCACATCAAACCAGCCAATAGCACTGCAGCCACTCCAACAACAATTAATGCAGTCACTGTAGCTGAACCACGCTCACCAGAAGGAAAATAAAAACGTCGGCTATGCTGTTTAAATTGGAAGTGCATCACAACGCTCCACCCATTAAACAAGAGCGCGTAATTGGTAAGGCAACATCTTTAATCCACCACTGCATTGATACGCCCTGTTGCTCTGGCAATAGATTGGTGAATGTAGGTGCAGCATTTGGTGATGCGCTCGTAGATCCTGACGATGTAGCAGATGCAGAATTTGCTGCAGGGCTCGCTGTCCCAGTGGCGCTAATACCGCCACTACCAGCACCACTCACAACCGATGTTTGCACCTGAAAAGATTGGCGCATAACAAATGGAACCTCAAGGCTTACCAATAAATCACTAGAGCTAAGGTCAGGATCGCGTGTGATGCCAAACCAGAGCGCACCTGCCTCAGAGCGTTGCATCAATGGTCGACTAGTCCAGCGCTGTAAGCCTACGGGCCCCATGCCGTAACCAGCAACCAGCCAAGCATCCAATCCGTCTTGTCGGTAACGGCGTAGAAACCAAATATTTTTAGCGCCTGCTGCAACTGAAGAGACTGCACTGTTAGATCCGCCTGCCTGAGCATTTGCTAGAGCACTGAGTTCGTCTTTACCTAAAACCGATTGGCAATCTCGCTCAAACTGTCTCACTAACTGTGAGTAATCCGCGTCTTGATTTGCACGGTGGTCAATCACTTCACGCCCCCGAATCATGGCATCCATTCCGCGCCAAGCCATGAGACCTACCAAAGCCATAATTACCATAGCCACTATGACTTCTAATAATGCAAAACCTTTCTGTGCATTTACATTTACATTTGTATTTGTATAGGCATTACCAACAACGCTAATTGCTTGATCTTTAGTTTTAAAGATTTGCAAACACTGTTTTGCTTTATTAACTAGCTTCATCACATCACACCACCGGATGGATTAGATAAAACAGTGGTCAGCCAAGCTAAACGTGGGCCGCTTGCCACCTCAGCACTGCTTGAGCTAGAGATGTATACGGTGACCTCCACCCTTCTAAAAGCAGGATTAGGGGTACTGAGAACCTTACGCTGACACACAAATACATAGGTAGCTTGTGGACAGCTGAACGTGGTTGTACCGAGCTCAGGCCAAGCACGACTGGTGCGCAAATTAATGAGTGTGTTGTCCGCGCTCCATAAAGCCATCGTGCGCTGAGAGACTGCTAGTTGTGTGTCTGCGCCATTAGCGATCGCGCGTAAACCAGCCAACATCGCAATACTTAAAACTGCAAGGCCGACCATTACCTCAATCAGCGCAAAACCATTTGCTTTGTAGTTACTATTGCGAAATACCTTTTTCATAACTTGGTCCAACTAAATCGACCATTGCTATTGCGCATCAAGATAGCTTGCGCACCCGGTTGACCAGATGCCTGACTGCTCACTTGCTTAATCGGAATTTGTAACACTTGCGCCACTTGTTCGCCACCAAGCGTGAGTTGCACTGGCGCCATATCAACAGGCTTGTACCAAGACTGGGCGCGATACACGTCAGGCAATAGACCTGAGGTATTAGAGGTGATTGGGCTAGGGGCGTTACTAGCTCCGCCAAGCGCAATGGCGCCGCCAGACTGACTCATAGAAGTTGAGCCATAAGAAGAACTGGCGCCAACGCCAGCTCCAGCACCACTGCTATTGAGAATAAAAAATCGCCATCCCGCAGAATCAATTTGCGCAATCATGGGCGTGCCAGACATGGCGCTTTCTTCTTGCGCTAAATTGAGCGAAGAAACGAGTTGATCAAGATTGTCTCGCCAGTAACGATCATCATGATTTGGAATGGTTAATACAGCAACCGCCAATATGACTGCCATGACAGCAATCGCTACGAGCATCTCAATTAAGGTGAAACCAGCATCACCATTACGCACTGCGCTTACAGCGACTGGCGCCCTTTCGACTAACAAAGGAGCGCGATGGTTTTCGATACGCTTACTGCCAATTGCCAATATCGGCATCGTTTCCGGTTCCACCTGGCTTACCATCTGCGCCAAAGCTATAGACATCGATTTCACTACGAGTGCCTGGGTTGGCATATTGATATGGATTGCCCCAGGGATCTTTTGGAATGGAATCTAAATATCCACCAGCTTTCCAGTTCTGCGGAACAGGCTCTGAAGTCGGCTTCTCTACTAAAGCTTTGACGCCCTGCTCAGTAGTTGGGTAACGACCAATATCCAAGCGATAGAGCTTGAATGCCTGAACCAAGGTTCCCACATCGTGCTTTGCAGCCGTTGCACGTGCTTCATCAGGGCGTCCCATGATCTTAGGAACAATTAAGGTCGCCAAAATACCAATAATGGCGATGACCACCATAATCTCGATTAAGGTGAAACCCGCATCCTTATGAGTTGATTTGGCTAATTTAGGAAGCCTAGAGCCGTTAGAGGATGACTTTTGATCTAAAAACACAGACCGGGTAGCGGACATGAAGCGAGCAATTAAGTGAGGCCTATGGTGAGACATAAGGTGGCGCTTTCAATGATTTAAACTGATTCAAATTTTATAGGCATTTTGTCACTTTGAGCGAATTTATCAAACGAATACAGGACCGACTGAAGAGCTCTAAGCAAGCCCTCAAGGAAGGCTCCGTGGCGCGCTCAATTTTGAGCGCAAGCTCATCCTCAAATCAGGGCAGCCAAGATAGTCAGGGACGCACTCAGAGGGCTCTTAGCATGCCTTTCAGATCCTTGGGCTCGCTCACACCATCATCAGCTAGCAAAGGCTTAACTTATGGGTTGATGCTGGCATGCGTACTCACAGCAACATTCTGGATCATGAAAATTGCTCAGATTCCAGGAACGCCAAGTCAGCCCGCAAATGGCGTCTCTAAGGGCATGACTCTGTATACCAATCAAGATGCCAATACTGCTTACGCTCTTTTTGGCAGCAAGCCATTAGCAACAGAGAATATCTATTTACGTGGCGTTGTCATTACTTCAAAAAATCCGAATGGCACACCAGATCGCGCAGTTGATGGATTCGCTATTTTCGAAATAGATGGCAAGCCTACTAATGCCATTAGCGTTGGCGAAACTATTGGCAAAGGCTTAAGTCTACAAAGCATTGGTGATGAAACAGCTACGCTGCTTTATCAAGGCCAGAAGCTCAACTTTAAGCTCAATAAAACCAAAGACAAAACTGACGGCAATAAAGGCAGCATAAAAAGCGACTCAGCCAAGAAGTAAAAAAATGAATAGAAGCAAGAAGCATTTATTTACAAATAGATGTATTGGCAGAAATGCGATGGCAGCACTCACAACAGCCATCCTATTCAGCAACCAAGCTTATGCAAGCGAGACAAATGATTTAGTGCAAATCATTGACCCCCAAACTAAGAGCCAACTATGGATTAATCCCGGCATGGCGTCCTACCACTTCCAGCAGGATAAGAATTTCAACAACGGCAATTGGGGTGGCGGTCTGGAGTATCGATTCAATATCGTTGCATCTGTAACAGCTGGACGTTTTTATAACAGCGATCGAGCTTACTCAAACTACGCAGGTATCTATTACCAGCCTGTAGCAATTGGCCCGATCAAAATTGGTGCCGTGTTTGGTGGATTTAATGGCTACCCCACCACCAATAATGGCGGCTGGTTTGCAGCGGCGCTACCCGCACTAACTTGGGAAGGCGACTGGGTTGGAGCAAATGTCTTTGTAATTCCGACCATTGGCGATCGGGTACATGGGGCGATATCGCTGCAGCTGAAATTGAAAGTCTTTGAGCAGAATGAACAAAAATAAAGCCCTTAGTTGAGGGCTTTATTTACAAACACTAATTTGCTATTTAGTTAAAGCTTAACAATTGTCACCGGCGAGTAGGTGGTAGATTTTTGTGCAGCCCAACTTAGCAAACCAGCCTCATCTACTGTTCCATAGACTTTCACCAAATCTGCATCATCAGTCCTGCGACCCACTACCTTCAAAATATTATCACCAGAAGTGGATGCGATGCTCTGCACCGAAATATTATCGCTATTGCGTAAAATTGATAGCGCTGTTCCAAGCTGTTGGCCCACTGAGCGGGTTTTATCAAATTGCGCAGGATCATAGCGATCTAAAGAGTCGCCAGGAGTAGAGGTGCCCGTCCAGCCACCCGCATTAGGCGCTTTGATATACAGATAATCCTTGCTTACAAAAATTTGTTTACTGCCACCCCAAGATGTATCTGAAGAGATGGTGTAAACAACGTCTGCCACTGGAGTTTCGGTCGCGAATCCCATATCTTTTTTAGTAAGCGCAGTTACTTGTGAGCCGCTACCGTTATTTACGTTATAGACCCAATTCGTGTCAAGGGAGTAGTAAATGCCATTAATAATTTGATATGAAGCAGTTTGATTCCAAGAGTTGCCGCACATTGCAGTGCTTGTATAGCGATTAACATCCAACTTGGAGGCGCTTGCTGACGGACGTACAGCAGACACAATTAAAGACTTGTTATAACTGCGTGTTCCATCCCAATAGTAGTAAGGAATGGCAAAATAAAACTTATCTTTATTGGCGGTAGAGCGGAAATAGCAAGGAATTTGATAGATATTACCTGGCGCAAAAGTTGCGTTATTACCTGCATTGCCGTTAATTTCTTGCTGCACTAATGTTCCAGCTTTATCTACATCCACCTCTAAACGCTTGTAGCTGCTATCCGCTTCAAAACGATAGTAAAAGTTGTTTAACTTACTTAATGGCGTCATAGACATTGAGGATCCGCCGGTGTTGTATACATAGCGGTTGTACATCACCATAGAATCGCCATTATTAAGACCGGCATAGTTCTGAATCTCGAATCCTTCGAATTGGGATGCATCCCCAGAAAAGCCACTACCAGATGCGCTAAGCCATGAGTTCTGAAAGCCTTCTACCAATACGGTGGCTTGCGGACCCTTATTATCATCAGACAAATCAAAGCGCATAAGCTTTGTTTTCTTACCAGTGATTTGATTATTAGAGTCAAAGATGACTGAAGCGGCTTCTAAAAAGAGGTAATTCTTATCATCGCTCAACTGAATACGAGGGTAATTTTTCCAAGCAGATTGGCCCAAAATGTCATATTTAGCGGGAACAGTTTCACCTACGCAAAATAACTCGCCAGTAGATTTATTAAGAAACACTAGGTTACAGGTCAAATCATCTTTATAAATACTGTCGCCTGTGAGCAAAATATATTTGCCAGCATCAAACATGCTGCGAAAACCAACGCCACACTGATCAGCACCACTAGCAGTTACTGATATTGGAGTGCTAGTGCCATCCGCATTGACACCTACCAATTTATAAGCATCTGTCGCACAAGTTGCTGCATAAGCCGGGGAAATCAAGCGCGCTAACAAATTCTGGAACATCCCTTTAATTCCAGCAGTTTGGACAGAGCTGGAGGTCTTGGAGGCAATAGAAAGGGCGCTATATCCAGAAACGGAGACCGATGAGGCCAGCTGATTAGAGAAGGTTGCCGCTACAGGAGCAGTAGTTGCGGGGGTTGGCGTAACCGCAGTGGAGCCGCTACCACCTCCACCACAGGCCGAAAGAAGCACGATACTCGCCGCAAGTGCAGAAAATAGGGAAAAACGTGTTTTCATGAAATACTCCAAAAACTATCAAATTGATACCAAATTTTAGCATTAATCGCATTTTTTCGGGTGTACGCCATACAGCTCCCAAAAAAAATCTTGTGGGCTACCCTGCTACCTTCTTAAAGTAAGCAATCATCTCTTTTGGGCCATCTTCTAGATTGACCTTGGGTTGCTAGCCAAGCTTCGCTTTTGCGAGTTCGATATTCGGTTGGTGCTGCTTTGGATCATCCAATGGAAGTGGTTGATGAATGAACTTGGATTTACCGCCCGATAACTTCAGAATCGTTTCTGCCAATTGCAGCATAGTGAACTCGCCAGGATTGCCGATATTGACTGGCCCTGTAAAGCCTTGTTCTGAGTTCATCATTTTGACCATGGCATCGATTAAGTCGTCCACGTAGCAAAAGCTTCGGATTTTCGATAGTACTATCCTTCATAGTTAGCGATCAGATTGTTCGATAGCCTCATTAATAGCGAGCCATTTTTGGGCCTTAAAACGCACCAAACTCCAATAAATCCAGGCATAACTGCAAACAAAAACTAAGACAAAAAACTTCAGCACAAGGTGATCGTGCCAAAATAAAATCGCTGGTATTACAGCCAAAGCACAAAGTAACCAAAGATAAGGGGAAGTAAGGGCATTTCTTTGAGTCAATACTCGACTACTTTTTCCACCTGCAACCCCTCTGATAACTCTCCTATAAATTAAATGGTGTAAGTGCAAAGCATCTGGCATGCCGGGGTGGGTACGCCGCAATACTAGACGACGATATATTGTGAAGACTGTCTCAAAGATCGGGTAGCAGCACAATAGGAGAGGAAACCATTTTGAGACCTCCGGATGTCGAGCGGTCAATAAAACAGATAGTTCGGCGATCCAAAATCCAATGAAGTAAGCCCCTCCATCACCCAGAAAGATCAACCCACGCGGATAGTTCCAAACCAAAAAGCCTAGTAAGGCACCTATCATAGCCAGACTGGCAACCATTACCGAATAATCTCCGACCAAGAAAGCAACATAAGTGATCCCCGAGAGAATAATGACTGCCACCATAGAGGAGAGACCGTTATAGCCATCGATAATATTGAAGGCATTAGCTACACCACCCACCGCAAAACAAGTAATAGAAATTGCCAGCAATGGATAAGCAAGCATTAAGTTATCGATGCCCAAGATCTGAATTGAGGTCAACCACGCGCCCAATAAATTGCCAGCAATAGCAGCAGAGGCGATAGTTGCTAAAAGACGAAATTTGACACCAATCCTTTTGGTTAGATCTTCAAGTAAGCCAGAACCAAAAGCAGGAATTCCTGAGATGAGCAACAAAAGCCCAAAAGAGCCAACTTCACTATTCTGAAAATATCGAAGACATAATGCAGCAAAAAGTCCAACTACTATTCCAATACCACCAACCCTAGGGACTACTACAGCATGAAATTTTTGGATTCCAGTCATATCGTAATCAGCAGTAAAACGAGAGTGGATGTGGGCATACCTAACAATCCAAAAGGTAGCTAAGAATGACATTAAGAAAGAGAGGACTAAAACAGTCATATTAGAAACGGATATATAAAGACTTTTTAGATGCCGTAAAGAAAAATATTTTTTGCATTCTCACTATTAATACACTCTCGGGAAGCGACCTAAATATTTAAAGAAGTATCGTAATAATCCAGATACATGCCAATACAAAAAACGTAAATGAAAATGACTAGATCTTTGTGCTGCGTGGATGGCAGTCACACCAGGAACAAGGAGTATTCGATAGCCTAGCGCCCATAGGCGAGTACAAATGTCAACATCTTCAACGTAGAGATAATAACCCTCATCAAAGCCATTTATTGCTCTATAAACGGGTGACTTAAAAAGCATGAACATACCCGCAACCCATTCTGGGCTGAAATTAGATCCGCCCTCAACTATTGCATAGCCGTTATCATGCGAAAAAAAGTAACGACGGGCAAGTGAAAAAGGGGTCAAAAAATGGCGGGCACTGTCTTCAGTATCGCCTCTTAAATTCTTAATCATTGGCGCCACTAAGCCAATGTCTGGATTATTAGCAGCACTTAAAAGACCTGGAAATGGGTTTTCTTCTATAGAAATATCTGGATTAAGGATACAAAAAAATGGGGTTAAGGAATGTTGAAAAGCAAAATTATGATTTTCACCAAATCCTTTTGGCGAATCATTAATAATTAATTTAATTTTTTTAAAAGTCGAAATATCAAAAGATTCAGGAATATTAAGCGTTAAGATAATCTCTACAATTTCGGGGAGCTCGGATAATTGCCCCAATAATGGCACAAGAAAATCTTTATGCCCATGACTTACGATAGAGACGGTAACTTGATTGGTGTTAATCAACTTTTAATATTCCATATATTTCATGATTATTTTTCTTTAAAAACCAAATCAAACTTAAGGCTATAAGTAATTCAGTCACAACCATTGCAAATGAAGCGCCAATAATTGAATAAAAATAACTCATTATTCCAATAAAAATAAGCCCAACAAAACTGCACACAAAAATAATTCTTGAATAGATCCTATGGAAGCCCGGAGCAACCAAAGCCTGCTGCCCCAATAAGCCTGACAAAGCCCCCAAAAAAAATAGGGGGCTAAGAAGCTGAAACACTAATACTGAATGTGAAAACTTTTCACCAAGAATTAAAGGGAGCAGAATAGGTGCCCCCAATATGGAGACAACCATCATTAGCAGGGTAATGCAGGACTGAATTCTAAACATTTTTCTAAGAGCAATTACCACTTGCTCAGGAGCTTCTATCAAAAACTTACTTAAGCGAGGAAGCATAATTTGTGTAAGTGGTATCAATAAGCCTTGTCCTGCCTTGATTAAATTAAACGCGCTAACAAAATATCCTAAAGTTAATGGACTTACTAGCAAACCAAGAACTACAACTATGCTACTAGAGTAGAGTCCCCCTGTTAAATTTACTATGGCTAGTGGAAAAGCCTCATGAATTTTTTTAGCAATATCAGAAAATGAAGGTAGTGCCCAATATAACTTCTGTGAAAGAAGCAACCAAAAAAGGTTACACAAAGCACCGGCAAGGAGAGATCCACAGATAATGCCAACGGCAAGAGGGGTGTCTGAAGGCCGCTTTACAAGCATATAAATTAACGGAATTGATAATAGTCTGATCAGTAGATTTATAAAAGAATATCTCTCAAGCTGTTCTATTCCCTGATAAAAAAATTGTGTAGAAATCATGGTGGCAATGACCACCAAATAAACCAGCCAAAGCAATAATGCATATTTAGTTAAGACAGGAAAAATCAAAATGAGCAAAATTAAGACCAACGCTCCGATTAGACCCAAGAAGAATCTTGACCCCAGAGTGCACCAAAACACTTCAGATAGTTTGCGTAGGTTTTTTTGATTTAAAGCCACCTGTCTGGAGGAGCTTAAATCAAACCCCCAGTCAGTAAACAGAACAAAGTAACCTAGGAATGCAATACAGAATCCAACCTCTCCATACCCCTCAGGGCCAAGGGTTCTTGTCAAGATAGGTAAAAGTAGCAAAGACCCTATATTTTGTCCGCCCTGTAAAAGCAGCAAGATAAAGAAGCGATGCCTTATTCGTTTTGCCATCAGCTCTTATGTATTAAGTTAAAACATACCCTTGGTCACCCCAGGGGGTGTAATTAAAAATTATCTATCTTACCCATATGCCCTAGGATGCCATCATACATACCCTTAATCATCATTCCAATATGCTCAATATGGGGCTTAACAAAAATAGCATAAAAAATGAATCGTGAGAGTAGTCTAAAAAAATCACCGATCTTCCAACTTAAGCTATAAGTTGAATTTAGATAAAGCCAGATGGGATTACGAAACTGATAGTAATGTCGAATTGGGCTATGAAAACAAAAAACTCTTCCAAAGATTATTGTTGGATTTTCACCTAAATTGTGCTCCATGCGAGCATCGCAGACTCCAAATAGTTGATAGCCTTTTTGATGGGCGCGTAATCCCCACTCAATATCTACATAGTCTATAAACAATTCATCAGCCATATACCCAACCTCATCAAGGACCTTGATGGGAATTAAAGAACCAGAGGCGATTAACCAGCTAACGGGGATGATATTTTCGACCCCATCTACCGGCTGAATTATTAATCGCATCCCTTTAGACTCCACAAAGGGATAGACCCGACCTTTAAAGCGAGAGTCATCAAAATTTGGCCCCACTGCGCCAACTTTAACCCCCAAGGATTCCTTAAGTTTTAAGGCTGCGAGTAAAAGACCCACCATATTTGGAGCAGGTAAACTGTCATGATCAAAAATTAAAATATGATTAGCACCCCGCTCCTTAGCCAAGGCAATACCAACATTTTGTGCAGTGGCTATCCCACGATTCTCGCCCAACAGATGAAATTCGATAGATCTGCCGGTAATATATGAATGAATCCAATCTACTGAATCGGGATGGGATCCATTATCTACAATCAAAATCTTATCGACCTGCGGCAAAGCCGTTTCAAGCAAGCGCTCTAGCTGAGTGTGCTCGGGGTTATAGGTGATGATGATTGCTATTACGTCTGTCATTAATTTAAATCCAAAGTATTTGACTGCTTGTAGTCAATATAACCCTTAAATAAAGATTATAAAAATAAAGGGGCATAAGCCCCTTTATTTAGACCTACTGCTAAATAATTAAAGCTTAAACCCAGCATCAACAGCATCCTTATAGAACATTTTTACTGTATCTAAAGAATACTCATCAAGGTCATATCCAACCAATGATAATTTTTTAAGAATATCGTTTGTCACAGTAATAACATGACAGCCAACATCATCCGCTTGGAAAATATTAAGCAATTCTCTTGGACTTGCCCAAATCAGTTCAGATGCTGGAGCAGCTTTGAGAATCTTCACAGACTCAGCCATCATAGGAACTGGATCGAATCCTGTGTCAGCTACTCGACCAGCAAATACAGAAACATAACTAGGAACATTAGGGTCAAGTGATGCAACGACATTCTTAACTTGATCCAATGTCATTAAAGCGGTGACATTTAATTTAACTTTTTGTGCGGCTAATCTTTTTACCAAGTCATAGCAAGTCTGTTGCTTTGTATTGGTAACTGGAATCTTGACATAGACGTTATCACCCCAACTTGCAATCTCTAATGCCTGGCGCTCCATTTCAGCAAGATCATCCGAAAAGACTTCAAATGAAAGTGGCTTATCGTTAATGTTCGTAAGGATATCTTTGCAAAAAGCACGATAATCCGTAATACCCGCTTTTTTAATCAAAGTTGGGTTGGTTGTTAGGCCTTTAATAAATGGCTTTGCGTACATCTCTAACATCCCAGCCTTATCAGCACCATCAGCAAAAATCTTTACTTTTAAATCTTCTACTTTTTTCATATTAAAACTCTCCAAGGATAATTTTTTTTGCCTCTAACAATGATGAGACGATAAAGTCAGGCATTTCTGGTTGCTGCTCGTTATATTTGTAATTAATAAAAAATGTTTTACAACCCGCAGAGCTTCCAGCCTCAATATCACGCCATCGATCCCCCACCATAAAACTCCTTGAGAGATCAATCTCATGCTCTTTCGCCGCGTCAAGCAATGATCCAGGCAAGGGCTTGCGACAGGTGCAGCCATCAGCACTATCGTGATAGCAAGTTCTAAACTCATCGATTGGCAGCCGAGCTTCTAGAAAACTATTAATTTGCTCTACCGCCTCTTGGCTAGTTATTCCACGAGCAACATCAGGTTGATTGGTGACAACAATTAATAAGTAGCCAGCAGCGTGCAGCTTTTCAAGGGAATCCTCTACGCCAGGCAATATTTCCAATTCATCCATACCCGATGGTGGGAATGGCTTACCATTGCGCACAATCGCACGATTAATTACGCCATCCCGATCTAAAAATACAGCCCGCCTCATAGCTTACTTAACAGCAGATTCCCATTTAGTCTGGTTTGCTTTTAACTTAGGATGGGACACTAGCAGGTGCCACACAACACCCTGAAATGCTTCAGAGTGAGGGGTGATATTTTCAGAATTTACTGTAGGAATAATTACGCAAGCATCGGCAACTTGAGCGGTATATCCGCCATCACGGCCTACAACACCGACCACTTTTGAACCAATAGATTTAGCTAACTTCAACGCCTCAACCAAATTAGGGCTAATATTTTTCTGCAAATTACCGCCACCAACAGAGAAAATAAAAATCATATCTTTAGGAGACAATTTAGATATCTTCAACCATTCAACAAAAATTGTTGGCCAACCCTCGTCATTAGTGCGGGCAGTTAATTCGGACACATTATCTGTAGGGGCATAAGACTCAATGCCTACAATTTTGCGGAAGTCATTCACAGCATGCGAGCAGTTTCCTGCGCTGCCACCGACGCCCAAGAAAAAAATACGTCCGCCATCTTTTTTAACGGTAGCCAATAAATCAGCCATCTTTTCAATTGATGCAACATCAATCTTTTGGATGATTTCGATTGATTCATTTAAATGCTGCTGGGCGTAACTCATACCTATTCCTTAAACTTTAAATATTCTTCTGTCTCAACAATTCCCTGATGGGAACCAATTTCATAAAAACGATCTTGCACCTCAAACCCAAATAACTGGTTTTTAAGCGAAAGATCATTATAAACCTTGGAAAGGTCGAAGGATTCGCCCTCCGGGTAGGCGCCAAAGACATCCGCCCTTAAAATCCCTAAACCATAATCAATATAGCTCATATTAGGCTTTACATGCTCTTTGTTGTACTCAACCAATTGGCTATTTTCATAAATTACATTGCTTTTATCCCACTGATTATTGTTTCTCAATACAGTCATTAATCCCAATTTATTACTCGAGAAATAGGCTTTTTCGACAGGCTCAAACTCAATTGGTAAATATGAATCGCCATAGAAAATGTAAAAATCAGCCCCCAACATAGGCAATGCTGCTTTTATGGCTCCGCCAGTTCCAAGAAGTTTTGGTCCGTCAAAGGAGTAGTGCACCTGAAGCCCAAATTGAGATCCATCGCCTACAACTGATTTGATCATTTCACCTAAATACCCAATACATAAAACTACAGATGAAATGCCCTGTTTTTTTAAGCATCTGAGTTGATGATTTATGAAAGGCTCTCCAGCAATTTCAATGAGAGCCTTTGGGATAGTTTCGGTGATTGGACGAAGACGGGTAGCCAAACCGCCTGCAAGAATTGCAACGCTAAGCATTAGGAGGAGAGAACTACTTTTGTGCCCTCAAAATCAAACTTGAAACGCACCTCTTCCAAGCCCGCTGCAGTCATTGCATGCCGTAACTTGTTACGATCCTTAGCCATGAACATTAGGAACCCACCTCCGCCAGCACCAACCAGCTTGCCGCCAACCGCCCCATTCTTCATGCCCAACTCATACCATTCATCTATTTGCGGATTACTCATTCCACCAGACCGACGTTTTTTGTGCTCCCAATGCTCATGCATCAACTCACCAAAAAGACCGGTATTTCCAGCCTCCAAGGCTTCTTTACTACGGAAACCTAAATCCTTGACATAGTCCAGGTTTGCAATCATCTCAGAATTATTTTGCTCAGACTTTACTTTTTGGTCTTTCAGAATGCCGCTCGCACTTCTAGAGAAGCCCGTGAAAAACAATAGGAGGTTATCCTCTAAATCAAACATCGTATCAATGCTGATATCCAGAGGTTTTGCAGTTACTTTATCGTCGCGATGAAAGTCGAAGCAAGTGATTCCCCCAAAGGCAGCAGCGTATTGATCTTGCTTACCAATAGGCTCACCTAGGCGATCAATCTCAATATGACAAGCCAACTCCGCCAATTCTTCTTGATGTAAATGACGCTTTCGATGCGCATACAAGCACTTTAATAATGCAGTTGTAAAGCTACCGGAAGAACCCAACCCAGTGCCAGCAGGTATATCAGCTAAAGTAGTAATTTCGATCTGAGGAGTTTTAAGATCTTGCATGCTCAAGGCTTCGCGAATAATCTTATGCTGAACCTCGCTCACTAAATTCACATTTTCTAGCGCGGAATATTTCAAAAAGATTCCCTCGACGAATGGTCTATTGATCGTTACATATACATACTTATCAATAGCCGCAGCAATCAGAAAGCCTTCATGCCCACGATAGTACGAAGGAAGATCTGTACCTCCACCACCAAGAGTAATACGTAATGGACTACGTGCAATTATCACGCTCGCTCCTCTTAAAAATCCAAAAATTAGAAAAAATAAATCCACTTATTATTGTCATGAAGATACCTATGTAGGCATTAATAAATGGATTAAATAGCTTAATATTTTCCAAATAGGTGGATACCATGTATTGAATTAGAAAATTTGCCAATGTAACAATAATATATCTAAAAAATTGAATTAATATAAATCCATTTGTTGCTCTAAATGAGAAAAATCTATTTCCAAGAAAATGAAAAAAAATTGCAAGAAAATAAGAAAAAACAATTGACCACGAATAAGAGAAATTTTGATAAGTATAAAAAAAGTATAGTGTAGTCGTATAAATAAATAATGTTATGAATCCAGTAATGGCATATCTTACAAGTAGTCTCAAATCAAAATTTTTCAAAATTTTATTAACTTTAATAAATTTAAAACCCCCATCTTAACGGAGCTAGAGTTTGCACTTGATCCTGTTGTGTTTTTATTTTTCAAGTAAAAATCATAAGCCATCTTAATTACTTCAAAATTATTTTTTGTCGGCTCCCATCCTAATTCATGTTTAATTTTAGAATTCTCAAACACAAAATCACTTGTAAGCATTCTGAACTGATAAGGTCCAATAGGAGAAAATTTTAAAGAGTGGAAGATTTTAAGCAAAGAAATTGCCAAAGAGGTGGGAATACTTCTGATTTTGGACTCGCTACCAGTAACTAAGATCAGCTTTTTGAACAGCTCTTTGAATGTAAAGATGTTGTCGCATCCAATGTTATAAATATTAAAACCATTTTTTTTAATTAAGGATGAAATTGCGGTATTTAGATCTTGAGCATATATACATTGATGCTTTACATTGCCATCGCCCAAGATCCAAATAGTAGAATTTGAATCAAGCAAATCAAATAGAATGGATAGCATCCCCAATCGCCCCGAATCGATAATTATTGGGCAGCGTATGATACCGATGCTAATTTCATTCGAGGAATTTTCTAGTAACTTTTCGCATTCAAGTTTAGATGCACCATACTGATCAATAGGCATCGGAGATGCCTTATCATCAATATAACTTCTTTTACTACCAAGAAAGATTGAATTGGAGGATGTGAATATAATTTTGCCACATCCTCGATCTTTAGCAAGCTGAATAATATTTTTAGTCGACTCAATATTGTTTAAATATAGATCTTGTTGAGAATCAACGGCAAAATCAATCATAGTTGCAAGATGAATAATTACGTCAAAATGCACCTCTGGAAATATCTCACTTGGATTACTTAAAGCCAGATTAATATTCTGAAATTTCCCATAAGGATATGCATCATCGGGACTGCAAATATCTACACCATAGCAATCATTACCCTCACCAACTAGATGTTTATGTAAAATTTTTCCATAAAATCCTGCCACGCCAGTTATTAATATTTTTTTTGACACCTAATATCCATCCATCAATTTATATGGGAGTAAGCGTATAGCCAATTGCTAAATTTACTTCTCGAATTTTAATTTTTAATGGGAAAAATGTGCTTTTTTGAATTATGAATTTCCTAGAAAGTTCTTCTAATACCTCATCAATAGTATTAATATGCTCGCTTTTCATATACCAGTCATAAGGCATTTTGTAGCGCTTTTTAAACATTCTTTCTGCTGAAATTTTTCTTGCGAAAGTATACGCAAGACTACCCTCGCATGGGAGAACTATTGAAAGAACACCTCTCTCCTTATTGCATAATCTGTAGAGCTCATCCACGGCTGCAGGTAAATTTGGCAGATGCTCTAAAACGTGTATCGCCAAAATTCTATCAAAACTATTATTTTCAAAATTTTGCCTAGCTTGGCAATCAGATACATAACATTGAATTTTGCTGTGCTTCCTTTTAAATGCATCAACAATATTTTGTCTTATATCTATCGCAACATACTTTTTTTCCTGAGCCTCATTCAACTTCTCAAAATTTAGATGCTCGCCATCGCCACAACCAATTTCTAGAGTACTTTCAAATTCTGCCGGCGCATTTTTAATAACATACTCATGATTAAATTTAGCATAGGCGCCATACTTTCCCGGCATTAAACTTAACCAATACTTTAACCAATCATCACCAATTTCTTTTTGCTTTTCTGTCAACTGAGGTGGAGTTTTAGGCCATTTATTAGACATACTTTCCTTATTCATAAAAAATTATTTTAATCTGCGCTTTAATTCGAGCAACAAAGTGAATGTAAATGTTTGCATACTAAGAATGATTAAACCCAGACCCATTATAGGAAGAGGTGTAAATGCTGACACTTTATAACCATTCGATATGAAATCCCATAAAAATGAAAAGCCTAAAATAAAACCACAGGCAAGCAGAAAAGCGGATGTACACATTCCAAAATTATAGGTTAGAAGTCTATTTATAGATTGCTCGATACCCAATCTTAGCCCATGAATATTACGAGCAAGTATGCCGACTTGAAATAAAGAATAGCCCAATATCATCAATGTAACTCCCAATAACAATGTATTAGTACCAAATCCAATTGCACCAACTGAAAACGTGCCAGATGTTGAGATTATTACCACAATCAATCCAAGCAGAAAAAACAATACACCAGGTTTAAGTAAAAAAGAATCGGGGCTATATACCAGCATTACCTTCAGATTAATCCAACCAGCCAACCATGGCGACCAAAATCCTGCTCGACGGTGGTGGCTAAACCTGCCCTCCCTATCTTTATAGAAGGTTACAGGGACTTCATCAATTTTTAGCCCAATCCTTGCGGCCTTAAGCACCATTTCAGACGCATATTCCCAACCGGTGGATGTTAATTGAATTCGCTGAAATGCATTCTTTGTGAGGCCTCTCATCCCACAATGAATATCGCTATAGTTGGTACGATAAATTTTATTAAGCATCCAAGTTGTCAATGGGGTTCCAAAATACCTGTGCAAGGCTGGCATCGCACCATCTTCAATTACCCCCTTAAACCTTGACCCCATAACATACTCATTGCCACGCCTAGAACTCTCGATAAAATCTTTGACCTTTCGAAAATCATAAGTTAAGTCACAATCTCCCATGATTATGAAATTTCCGCGAATAAACGGGATCGCGTCTAAGTATGCTTGGCCAAGCCCTTTTTTGGGGGTTCTCAAAACCCTCGCGCCGCCTGCCAGCGCAATGGATGGTGTTTTATCATTTGAGCTATCAACAATTATGATTTCTCCAGATACTCCTGCCGCACTTAAACCCTCCCAACACCAATTGACAAATTCAGAAATAGTGATTTCCTCATTGAGGGCGGGTATCACAATGCTGATCTCGGGAGAGTCGACCTCTCGAGATTTATCATCAGGTAGGAATAACTCAATTTTTTCTGGGGTAACTCCAAACAATTTACTCATTTAAGATCCAATTCTCTATTCATTGACTCAATAGAGTCCCTTATTGCTCCAGCAGAATTCCTATTTGAATTCCATCCTAAAGATTTAATCTTTTTAACATCAAATAAAACCTTAGGAACATCTCCTTTCCAACCACGATCCCCGCCGGTATATTCAAAATTTACTGTTGAGGAATTTACACCCAGAACCTCGCATGCTATTTTTCCGATGTCAGTAACCGATATGTAATCGTCTGTAGCTACGTTAAACACATCAAATACTTTTGACTTATCAATTGCCATGCTACTGTAGACGAGAAATATTGCATTGAGCACATCTTCGACATGGATATAAGATTTTGATTGCGTACCATCACCAAGAATCCTAAGGGAGTCTGCATTCTCCCTTAACCGCCTAATAAAATCATAACCAACTCCATGGGTTTGTTTTGGCCCTACAACATTTGCAAATCTAAACGCTCTAGCCCTAATGCCAAACATATGACAATAGGATGAAATTAAAACTTCGCAAGCAAGCTTGCTGGCTCCATAGGTTGAAATAGGGAAACATGGGCCATAGGATTCCTCAAATTCAACATTGGGATTTTCCCCGTAAACTCCACTCCCAGAGGTATAAAGCATTTCGGGCACGCCATTCACTCTCATGGCCTCTAAAACATTCTGAGTTAGGTAAGTTCCTTCCCAAAAATCAATATCCGGCTGACGAACTGCTTTAGCAATATCAGGATTTGCCGCAAAATGAACCACTAAATCCGCACCTTGCATCGCATGCGTCAAAAGACCTAGGTGCTTAATATCTCCATCAACAATTTTCAGCTTTGGACTGTTAATTTCAGCCAAATGATCTAAAGTGCCTGATGAAAAATTATCGTAAATTTTTACCTCAGAAAAGGATTCAAGATCGATACATTTTTTTGCGAAATGGGAGCCAATAAAACCCGCGCCGCCCGATATAAATACTTTCATTAATTTTTCCCATTAAGATATTTTGTATACACAAAAAAATAGATAGAAAGCATTGAGGCAATGAAGATCAAATAGCCGCAATACCCTAAATATGCTGGACTTATGTCCGCAAAACCCACTTCACTTGCAACACTAATTAAAATTATCCTAATAAAGGAAACTATCCAAATTGACCCGATCATAAACAAATATATGGCCGAGACATTTCTATTAATTAATAAAAATATTGTTGCCAACAAGCCAAATGCCAATAGCATTGGAGACAATACAGAATAAAAAGAGTAAATAAATTTTTTAAATGGAATAATTATTTTATGGTACTTAAATTTATAATCAGCATCTAATTGAATGTTCTGGATGTAACTTGAACTTCCCTTTGGTGGCACGTAGTCATTGAGCCCTAAAAAGTTTGCAGCATTTTTTAGCTCATCATTAGAGCCCATACTGGGCATCGCATGCAGCCCCTGAGGATTCTGTAGGGTTATGATTTTTAATGCCGTCCAGAAATCTAGCGGCAGGTTTAAGATCTGATTGGTTGTTAATTCAGGTATCGGTAATAGCTTATGGGTACAAGATAAGGATCCATTCGAGCACAGCTCACTTAACTCTTTGTTTAATTCTTTATAAAAATTAATAGAGTCTCGCGGATTAGCATAATGACCGGCTAAAAAAACTGCATCCCTGTATGCCCAAAAAAACCAACTCCCACCATAGTCTCCACATACAGTTTTATACCTATCGCAAGCAGGCCCCATCCAACCAGACAAAGGAGCATTCTCCGTATCAAGAAAAGGATATAACTCCGCAAATTTTGGACTTAACTTGTAAAGCTTAAGTCGGACATCCCTCGGCACTGGTATATGCTCATTTTTAATCCCCCCTTGAATAGACTGCAAAAGGGAAAGGGATTTTGTGTAATTTTTTTCTGTAAAATCGTTATCTATATAAGTACCATAATTACTATAATTAATATAGGATATTATGGCCTTAGGTAAATAAAAAACAAATGTAAATAGGGCAATGAAAATTAGCAAATAAATACTTTTCATTATTTTCTTTATAAATAATGAAAATACTATAAAAAATAACATTGGGGCCAGTATAGTAATCCCCTCTTCGCGAGTAATATTACATATTCCAAGAATAAAAGCTATGGAAAAATAATATGCCTGGTTAAATTTACCATCGGCTAATTGACTATAAAAGTTAATAGAAATAATTATAGCTACAACTACTAACCACAAAAGAAGAGGCTCCCTAAGAACTCTAGAGTAATCAAATCCAGGGTAAAACATAATTATTATTGATGCAAATAATCCAATAAAGTTACTGTTCGTAATTCTATTAAATGTTGAGCGCAGATAGTTACATGAAAATATTATTAACAACACATAGAACCAAGCTATTGAAATTTTTATTGTTGCTAAAGCAGATAAAACAATTGGGAGTGCAACTCCCTTCATTAGGGTGTAGTGATTAAAATCACCCAGCCAATTTCCATCATAAATATTTTTACCCAGCCTTATAAAAAGGCCATCATCATGCCCTGCTATTGGCAAAAGAGCCATCGGGGAGTTAATTTGATAGAAAGCAAATATTAGAGAAAATGCAAAAAATATTAATTCACTTTTTGATAAAAAAAATGCTCTACTATTCATAATATTTTTTTAATACACTTTCAAGATAGCTGTCATGAAATTCCATGTTCAAAATTTTCATAACATGGCTTATATTTGAAATATCAATCCCATACGAATCGCCTCTATCAATAAGATTGTAATTGGCAGACTTACCTAGGATTTTCTCAAAAATTCTTACTATTTCAATGGTTCTAGTATTAAAAGGGCAGGCTATATTGATGGCGCTATTTTTATAAATATTTTTATTTATGCAGTAATCAACAATACATTTAACGGTATCAATATCTAAGATATTTCTTTCGGATCGGCCCCATAAATCAAAGCAAATATTTTTATTTATGCAGGAATAAATGTAATTTGTCAGAGTATGCGGATTCGAATTTTTACCTACTAATTGTGGCAACCTAAAGGCTAGGTATTCACATCCTGATTTTGATATTAATTTCTCCATTTCAAGCTTATGCTTTACATACAAAGAATTTACTTCGCTTGGATCGGAAACACTGCACGTACCAAAGTAAATGAGCTTTTTATTTTTGTGAGTCTCTATTGACTCTTTAAGAAGCTCTTTTTCCCTTTCAAACGCTGCAAAATTAGTTTCTTTTGAATTGGAAACTCCAGATGCAAAAATTAGAATTGATTCGTCATCCTTATATGACTTAAAGTTTTGAGCAAGGAACCCACTGCCTATTATCAATTTGAAACCCCAATTCTTCTCAACTCGGCATCGACTTCTTGGCTAATAATATTTTTAAATTGATTCATTGAAAAATTCTTAGAGTAAACTTCACCGCCCTTTAAACCTACTGATGGATATGAATCATTGACTTTAAGTACTTGCTCAATCTTCATCGCCATTAGTTCGGGTTCTAAGGATTCGAATATAAATCCGTTAATACCGTCCTCGAGATATTTGCTAGTTCCGGTTGTTGAAGTACACAAGAGGGGAATATTAAAAGCCAATGCCTGCAATGAAACTAGGGGTAGCGTATCGTCTCTAGACGGGACGATAACCATCTGTGAAGTACTCAACTTTTCAAGGTATTGCTCATAATCAATATCTTCAAACAAAGCGACAAAGTTGAGATTTTTTGCCACTTCCTTTGATTTCTCGTAATAACTTGTGTCAAGAACTCGCCCATAAAATTCAAACCGAATACCATTTAAAAGCTCTGGTGAAAGTTTCGCCAATGCAAGCAAAAGCTCGTACTGACCCTTCCTTTTTTCATAAGAGCCAAATACTCTAATGATTTTTATATCGCCACCAACAGCATCAGTCTTTAGAGTGGGTCTAACTGCATCGACGCCATAATTCATTATCCGGACACGTGAATTTAAAGGCGATAAATATTTTGCAGACAGCTCACTTCCAGACCAAATGCTTGGAAGATCGGAAATCAACTTACTCACCCTGGCATCACTGTTAAGAATGTATTGGCAATGCTCTGTTTCATGAATATACCAAATGCAATTTACAACCTTACTCAATTGAATGAGCGGCTTCCAACAATTAATAGTGTTAAAGAGAATTAAATCGAAATTTTTTGCAAAATCATAAAAGTTATGAGATTCACTCAAGCATAGCTGATCTATGATTACGTTGATTCCTAAATTATGGAATTCCGATCTCAATGGACCATCTAATGGTGAGGTTACGACAACAAAATATCCACACTCAATTAGCACTCTTGCGATATCTAAAACAACTTTAGGTGCGCCAGAATTACTTAGGTCATGAGTGACTAGTAGAATGTCATATTTTTTATCTAAACAATTATCATTCGATAACCCCATATGGATTTCATAACCCTCCTGGGAATCACGATAAAGCAATTCACGCATACTCTTTGGGAAAAATGGATCACGAGAAATGTATTCTGGCCATTTTTTTAAAAGCAAAATATCTGCCTTATCTTTTTTAAATTCTTTTTTCTTATTTATCTGATCGAACTCGGAAAGAGATAGATGTCCAATATGAGTTAATTTGGCGTGCGGTGTATACACACAACTTAAGCCTACATCTCTTAACTTAAAGCAGAGATCTATATCGGAGTGATTAATAGGAAAATCTATTGCATTAAAGCCGCCAACTAAATCAAAGTTACTTTTTTTGATTGCCAAGCAAGCCCCGCAAATGATTGAAACTTCTCGAGCAGACTGAGCAAAATTATAGTGAGCACCTGTTTCATCATCCAAACAATGGAACGCAGTACCAACCAATCTCCTTACCCCGGTAACCATACCCGCATGTTGAATTGTTCCATTCTCATACAAAAGTTTAGGTCCAACAATACCAACACCCTCAATAGCTAAATACTCCAAGATTGACTCAATCCAATCTGTAGAAATGATTCTTACATCATCGTTGAAAAATATTAACGATTTACCTGTAGCAGCTGCTGCACCAACATTACATTTATCTGAAAAGTTATAAGGCTTGTCGTACTTTATAAATCTGACCCCTTGTTTGACCAAATCGTCAGCAAATTTATCAATGATTCTTGAGTTAGTGACGACGATTATTTCTGTGTTTTTATATTCAGAATTGATCAATATCGACTGAATGGTATTGCGGATATTTTCTTCATTATCTGATGGGATAATGATCGAGACCAAACCCAAGCTTTCCCTATCAATCTTTTTAATTCGATTTGCTGTTGGCAATGCGATAGCTTCAGCATCATAACCCCTTCGATTAGCCGCATCCTGTAACGCCGCTACATTAGATGCACGAGCTCCCGGCTTTCCTCCAGCAGCTGCAGACGTAGAAAGCATGCGCCATCCGTATAAAACTTTTTCAACATGGGCCACGCCAGAAGCAACTTCAGAACAGCGTAAGGCGAAATCATAATCTTGAGAGAAATCAAATTCCGATCTAAAGCCCCCCACCTTTTTTGCTAAGTCGGACTTGTAAATACCCAGATGGCCTATGTACATGCAGTTATGCATTAACACCGGACTCCAGTCAGGCTTACAAAAAATTTCTACAGGAAAATCCTCGGAATCAATCTTGCACTCATCTGAATAAAAAATTTCTGCACTTGAATTTTCTATGATAGCTTCATGCATGCATGCTAATGCATCATATGTAAGGAGGTCATCGTTATCCAGTAAAGCTATAAAATCTCCGCTAGCTTTGTTTAAAGCAATATTCGTTGTACCCGAAATTCCTATATTTTTCTTTAACTCGATAACTTTAATTCTCTGGTCGCAAAGCTGATATTTACTCAATAAGCTTGTTATCTTCTTTGAACTAGAACAATCATCAACAATAATGAGCTCCCAGTTTTGGTATGCCTGATTGATAACAGACTCAATACATTTTTCCAAAACCAATATTGGGGCTTTAAATACTGGCACTAAAACCGAAAATTTAATATTCCCACTAAACTTCTCTTTTTCTAGCTTGGCAGGTTCAATCCGAAACCGATTCAAAATCTCAGACCTTTGATAAGAGATTCGATCGTTAATTATTGCCAAGGGGTCTGACGTACCCACCATATATGACTTGACGGCGCCCTTGAAGATACGCTTAATCCGACGAGCAATTCGCCCCATTAGCCGCAAAGGTCTTGTTAGTCTCCAACTTCTTGAGCCATAAAGACCCATTATGTGACCATATCGTTCGTGAGCCACTTCTGACAGCGCTATTATTTCTTTTTTTTGCCTATCAACTGTGCTGTTCAGAGCATCCATCTCTCTAAGATATCCATTTATTTGCTCTACATGGATATCTTGAACCCTTAATAACTCATGCCTTGCTTTTTCCTGCTGACCAACATACGAAAAGTAGTTATTAATCAACTTTTTGACGCCATCATCAGCACTTAACCAATCTAATGATTTAGCCTTACCAACATGATTAATTTGGATAATCCCTAATCCATGTGAATGGCTAAAGTTTAAGTGGTAAGGATATTTTTGAATTAACTCGTCCCATAACTTATACACGCCAAAGTTATTCTCTTTTACGCTTGTATCGTGAAAGATAATAACTGCGCCAGGCGCTAATTTTGGTAGCCAAGTCTCATAGTCATGCTTAACAGCTTCATATGTATGCAATCCATCAATATGCAGAAAATCGATTGAGCCTTCATCAAAATGAGAAAGGGCGTCATCAAATGTCATTTTTAATAAAGTTGAAAACGACTGGTAATGCTCAGAATTGTAGTTTTCCACCGTCTGAAAAACATCATTTCCATACCTGCGAGCATGCTCATCACCCTCCCACAAATCAATTGCAAAGCACTCTGTGTTTAGACCTGCCTCCTGAATAGCCTGACAGATTGCAAAGTAAGAGTGCCCATAATGAGTGCCCAATTCTACAAAATTTCTTGGTTTAAGCTGCTTAACAAGCCATGCGCCGAAAGGTATATGTCCAATCCAGGCGCTTTCATTCTTTGTGTAGTTAGTAACAAATTCAGGCGCTGTTAATAATGATTTATAAAAATCTTCATTCATACTTTGCATATAGTTTTTATTTTATTGAGTCTTCAGACTCAGATTAATTTTCCCCATTGGAATGCCTAGTATTCCCGCGACAGTTGAAGAGACCTCAGATTTAAAACTAACTGCATCATGAATCCAATGGTGCTGAATGTGCTCTTCCTGAGTGCCGCTGGCAATGGCAACAGTAATTGAATAATTTCCAGGGGATAGCCTTGGCATATCAAATGTAAATTTCGCTTCAATTATTTCGCCCGCCGGGAATACCACTGGACTATCCATGTAACTCAAGTAGGTATTGTCCCCAAAGAGACATTGGCCTAGACGGTCCTTAATAAAAAACCCAACGATAGGGGACTCTAAATCAAAGATAGCAATTGCTTCAATGCAAAGAGTGACTTGCTCTCCACCTAATATCCAAGACAATGGATTACCGGCAACATCCATTAACTTAACAGCGCTAATTTGTGCGCCACCAAGTCCAAATGACGGCCCATCAAGATCTAACTCCACGAGTTGAATATCATTTCTCAAGTTACTACCATTCAATAAATCTAGCCTTGGATCACGGGTAGGAGTAGATGGAGCATTAGAATCTTGAATCTTAACTCGAGTTGTAGTTCCTTTGCCCTGTTGCGCCTCGTAAAAAGCCTCAAGGTATTTCTCAGAAATATTTTTTGAAAGCCCCTTATCCTGCACAACACCTTTTTCAAGCCAAACTGCCGTTTCACACAAACTTCTTATAGAAGCGGTATCGTGACTAACAAATAAGATGGTTCCTGTTTTCATAAAGTTACGCAAAAAACGCATGCACTTTTGTGTAAAGAAAACATCCCCCACTGCTAACGCTTCATCAATCACCAAAATATCTGCATCCACATGGGCAATCACCGCAAATGCCAGGCGCACCATCATGCCGCTTGAATAAGTTTTGGTTGGCTGATTTATAAAATCACCAATATCTGCGAAGGCTACGATGTCATCAAAGCGTGCATCAGCCTGTTCTTTAGTAAGTCCAAGAACGGAAGCATTGAGATAAACGTTTTCTCTGCCAGTAAATTCAGGATTAAATCCAGAACCCAATTCAAGCAGAGCCGCAATACGGCCATTCGTTTCAACACTACCAGTTGTTGGGGTTAGAGTGCCACAGATAATTTGTAATAGAGTTGACTTGCCAGAACCATTTCTACCAATAATTCCAACCGTCTCACCCCTTTTAACCTCAAAAGAAATGTCTCTTAAAGCCCAGAACTCTCTGAAGTATTGCTTGGGTGATAAGCGGAATAAACTTCTTAAACGCGGAAATAAAAACTGCTTGAGTCGATCGCCTGGTTGATCATAGATCTCGTAACGCTTACCAAGACCCTCGACTTTGATTGCGATTTCATTAGAGGACATCTGCAAAACCTTTCCTCGTTTTCTGAAACCATGCGTATCCTAGCCACATTACCAATAAAGCTACGGCTGAATAAATAGCCAATCCCGACCAATTGGGTGATACTCCCGCAATCGCAACCGCTCTTAACTGTTCAATAATAAAAGTAAGGGGATTTAGTAGCATCACGCTTTGAAACCGTGTGGGCAATGCACTCACTGGATAAAATACCGGTGACATAAACATCAGGATTGTTGTCAAAATTCCGATGGTTTGCCCTACGTCACGCATAAACACACCAAGTGATGCAAGCATCCAAGTCACCCCCAGAGTAAAGAACACAAGGGGGGCGAACACTAAAGGAGCAAAAATTATGGTCCAGTGAAACTGATGGTTAATTGCCACCAAAGCAACTGACAAAACCAAAAAACTGATTGCCGCATGAAAAAGTGCAGCACCCAAACTGATAATAGGCAGAATTTCCAATGGGAACACAACTTTTTTTACATAATTAGCATTACCCAAAATTACACTTGGCGAACGATTAACTGCCTCAGTAAATAAGCCTAAAACTATCATCCCGACAAAAACTAAAAGCGCAAACTGGGCTTTACTTTCAACGCCACCCTCTCCCCAGCGAGCTTTGAAAACGACCGAAAAAACAAAGGTGTAAATAGCCAACATCAAAATAGGATTTAAAAATGACCAAGCCAAGCCAAAAATAGACCCCTTGTATCGACCAACAACTTCGCGCTTAATCATTTGAATGATTAAATGACGATGAATCAATATACTTTTAATCAAAGATCTGAAGGAAGCCGGCTGAGGGCGGTGGGGGTTTTGAAAATTCATACAACTCTTATAAAAACGGCTAATTACGAAGGGGCAAGCAACTTATCAAAACGCATTTACTTAATAATAGTGATGGATGATCATTCACATGATTATAAAGGTTATAGCTAGATAACCAAGCAAAATTCGAATCATTTCTTCGATATTAATACTCAGATATTAAATATCAGCCAGGGCAATCCCCTAAGAGTCCACTAAAGACCTATATCCAAGTCCCAAAAACTCACTGACCATTAAGCGAAAAGGGAGCCACTAATCTCGTCCATAGGTATCTTCAAAACGCACAATGTCATCTTCGCCTAGATAACTACCGGATTGCACCTCAATGATCTCGAGCGGCTCACTACCGGGATTGGCTAAGCGATGGGTTTGCCCTTGTGGAATAAAAGTACTTTGATTCTCTTTTAGGATAATCACTTGGTCGCCATTAGTAATCTCAGCAACCCCTTTCACTACCACCCAATGTTCTGCGCGATGATGATGCATTTGCAATGAGAGACTTGCTCCAGGCTTGACCTGTATACGTTTAACCTTAAAACGCTCACCTTCATCAACACTGTCATACCAACCCCATGGTCTCGCTACCTTGCGATGAAGATTCTTTTCTTCGCGCCCTTGCGCTTCCAGTTGAGTCACAATACTTTTGACATCTTGACTATTTTTTCGATCGGCAATAAGTACTGCATCCGCCGTTTCGACAATTACTAGATTTTCAATCCCAACGACGCTCACTAAACGACTACTAGCATGCACTAAGGAGTTTTTAGAATTCGTAAGCAAAGTATCACCGGTGGTTACATTGCCATTTTCATCCTGCTTACCTACTTGCCAAACCGCATCCCATGCGCCCAGATCACTCCAGCCCGCATTTAACTCAACCATTTTGATTGGAAAGTGAGATCCTGGGCACTTTTCAATGACGGCATAGTCGATAGACTCACTTGGGATGTTTTTAAATTCTTCTTTACCAGGACGAATAAAGCCCACGCCACCTGATACATCCTCAGTTTTATTCTTCCAGGCTTTTTGCGTAGCCTCATAAATATCAGGACGGAATTCTTTTAAGCTAGATAACCAAGTGCTAGCCTTCATAACAAACATACCGCTATTCCAGAGGTATGAGCCTTCAACTAGGTAGCTCTGTGCAGTCTTACTGTCCGGCTTCTCCACGAACCGCTTGACCTCATAAGCATTATTTACATCTTTGTTATCTGTGCGCTGAATATAGCCATAACCAGTTTCTGGTGCGGTTGGCGTAATACCTAAAATAGCAATTGAGTTCGTCGCGTCCTCTACAGACTGAATGCAATCTTGTAAGGCCTTAGTAAAAGCTCCTTGATTTTGAATGGTTTGATCTGCAGGCGTAATGACCAAAATAGGGTCTTGCTTGTTAGCCAATTGCTGTGCGCAAAGCGCCGCCATAGTCAAAGCGGGTGCCGTATTTCTTCCGACAGGCTCTAGTAGCAATGTTGCATTAATCGATGGCAGCTCACGCAATTGATCCAACACCAAAAATCGATGATCTTCATTGCTTACTACCAATGTATTGCCAAACTGAATATCAGGGCTAGCTATGGAGTTAATTCTCCCCACTGCTTGCTGAAAAAGACTCTGGGATGAACCATCCCCCGATAACACCAAGAATTGCTTCGGGAAGCCAGAACGAGACAAAGGCCAAAGTCTGGTGCCGGACCCCCCACAAAGGATGACTGGGATAACTAACGCCATTTGTCTATCGAAAGCCTTTTTATCTTAATTGGTCTTATTTTATAGGCTTTAGCTTGCTTCACAGCCCCAATTATTTAATAAAATGATCAGGGCGCACAATAGGAAATGCTATTACGCGCCGGCATTTAAAACTATAAATAAGGAGTCAGCATGACAACAAGCAATATCCCTAAGATCAACCTTCGCAACTCGTTAACCGAATGCGGTCAATCTATCCGCAAGGAAAATGCAGGTAAATACCAAAACTATGCAATTAAAGACTGCAAAGCCTCGATTGCAGCTGGACGCATCAAATAAACCTGCGATATTTTGCAAGCAAAGGGGCTTTGCCCCTTTTTTTATTTTCCTGGCCTATTAGGGTAGCGCTTGCCAGTCAGATTGCTGTAAACCGCCCCAGCCAGCACCAATAAGACTGAGTCGACCATGACTGGAAAAATGGCATAGCGGTAATGGGCAATATGGCCTAAAACCGCTATCAATGCCACTGCGGCTGCGGGTGGATGCAGACAGCGGAGGATAAACATGCCCATGATGGATATAGCAGCGGCAGCCGGTAGCGCCAATAATGGCTCACCAATGAGATGAAAGCAGCT
The DNA here is from genome assembly GCF_018881715.1 of Polynucleobacter parvulilacunae. Lineage (GTDB taxonomy): Bacteria > Pseudomonadota > Gammaproteobacteria > Burkholderiales > Burkholderiaceae > Polynucleobacter > Polynucleobacter parvulilacunae. The sequence goes on along the minus strand of NZ_JACVPW010000001.1, from coordinate 800,523 downwards.
GATTCCAATAAGGGCTGAGAGGGTATTTCCGGCAATCACAGCCCAAGGCTGAGCCATAGGGCTCTGTGGAAGAGCAAATACCAATAAAGCACTTGCCCCCAAGGAAGCCATAAGCCATTCATCTATGCCACTAAGCTCCCCAAGGTACTTAGCGGAAGTGATTACTAACATAAGCCCAATAAAAGCACCAAATACTGAGCGCAATCGCTCATTCCAAGCCACCGCCGGTTGGTCTCCGCCAAAGTAAAAGCTATAGCGTTTAGTTATTTGCAGGAGAAATTGCTTAAGTGATTGACTCATGATTGGCTCATTAGTGATGGGTAGCCTTATCTCGGTCTATCTTATTCAAAATAGCGCTTACCCCTGATTGCTCTTTAATTATGATTTTGCAACGCATCAATAAGGATAGCTTACCAAATTAAGGGTAACTCCTAGATAAGTCATGAATTTGAAACTTATTTTCAATATAAAGTTCAGGATCAATCTAATTAATATAAGCAGTTAAATATCGGGGGATTTATGAACTCTTTGCGTCAATTGGGCATCGCTTTGGCTTGCATAATCATTTTGACATTAACAGCGTGCGGAGGGGGTGGGGGTAGCAGTTCTAGCTCATCCACTCCTGGATCAAGCAGCGTTTCTGGCGTTGCGGCAACAGGGGCCCCGCTATCGGGCGCACTAATTCTATTAACCGATAAGAATGGCAAAACTGCTAACACTACTGCAAATGAAGATGGAACTTATTCAATAGATGTTACTGGCCTAACCGCTCCATTTGTAATCGTAGCAACCGGAGCCGTTGGAGACGCACAAACTACTCAAGCATCTATCGTTTCGGATGCACCAGCAGCGGGATCCTCAAGCACTGCGAATATCAACCCACTTACTAATGCTATTGCAACACTACTTTCATCAGGCAGCGATCCTGCTGCGCTAAGTTCAAACTTGGGCTCTGTAACCGCAACAAGCATTAGTAATGCCACAGCATTACTAAATACTGCTCTTGGAGGACTTGCAAGTGCTTCCGGAGCAAAATCAAACTTCAATCCAATGACTGATACTGCCACCGCTAACGGTACTGGATTTGACAGACTTTTAGATAATCTAACCTTTGGGGTGCAACCTGGTACAGGCGCCATCTTGTTTGCCAAAGATGGTGCAACCATCGATGATATGGCCCCAACCTCTACAGCACCAAGCCCAAGCACACCGAATAGCAGCAATGCTTTATTGATTGCTAGCAACACAAGCTCACTATCTGCGTTACCAAGCTCGCTTGTTGTGAGAGACTTTACTGTAGCCAACTACCTACAAGACGCACTTAATAAATGCTTTGCGATTCCTTATGCCTCAGGCAGAGCTAGCAATGCTTTGTGCACCACTGGAATTGCAGCGCCTGACTACCTAAATAATGCAAAAACGTTAGTGCAAGATCTCTCGGGTTGGATGAACACAACCTATGATGGCGCAACATTTAAGAAACCCGAGATTATTCGCTTTTTCACACCTACTAGAGCATTAGTAAAAATTTCTGGTTTGAGAGCTGATGGAGTGTACTTTTCTTTGCTTACCGTAATCTCAAAAGTCACGGTATCAGGCAATACATCAAGCGAGAGCCCCAACGGAACTTGGCAGTTAACTGGCAACCAGAGAAGTTTTAACGTCGGCATCACCGGCATGGCCATGAGACAAATAGAGGTAAATTCCTCATACTCCATTCCAAGCGCTTACTTTTCAGCCATCTCTCCATTTATTGACTTAACGGTTAATAACTTATCTTCAACTATCTTTGCCTCATCTGGCGGCAATGCCTCCAACCCCGGAACATCGTGCACAGGTAGCGCATGCTCCTATGTCAATGTCACAGGCCCAGGCTTACCGGTAGCTGGACTTTTTTATAAGCGCAATACCAGTAATTCAAGCTGTAATACTCAGTTGGTTTTGGCTGTTGACATAACAACCAATATGAGTGGCGCAGGCTGCACTAGCGTGTACAAACTGAATGGTGTAGCCATTGATCCAAATAAATCCTTGGATGTTGCGTTTGATCCAAGCATTCGCGCAAACAGTCAAGGCGGCAGTATTGCAGCAATAGCAAATTACACTGCAAGCGGCCGTGCCTCAGTAGATGCTGTCATAGGCGCCATTACCCCATTTACTCCTTATGTTTTTAAAATCTATGACGGCACCACTGGAAATACCACTTATGTTGTTGAGCGTCTAAAAGGTCGTCCACCAACTACCGCTGAATTAGCTAAATACCAATGGCTAGAGCTTGATCAAGCAACCCTAGATCAAATGTATTCGACAGCTGCCAATCCGTTCCCGGGTGGCGCTACGATTAATATTGGCTGGAAACGTTCTGCATTTGCCCTACCCGCCAAGTCTGCCTATATTCAATTTCAATCAAGCACTCAGTCTCTAGTTTCTCTAAATAAGAACCTTCCTGTTTCTGCAACTATCGGCAGCGTGACAGCATCCATCACCAACACATCTGGCGTATTCCCAAGTGCACCAACTGCAAGCACTGTACCTTCCGGAACATACAGAGGCAGAAGCTGGATTGGTGTCCAGGGCAGAGACCCCTCCGACACAGTTATTTACTCGGCATATTCATACAGTAATTAACTCCAGCAGCGTAATAAAAAAGCCACCTAACTAAACTGCCCAACTACTGGGGGTCAGTTCAAATGGTGGCTTTTTTGTTTACCCTAAAAGGGTTTGCTAGAAAATGCTGTAATTAAGCTTTCTTAGCGTATGCAGAACACCAGCCCTTACCAGCAACTTGCTTACCAGCAAACAATGAGCAACCACCAGCAGCAGCATCCGCTTTACCTTGGAACAATGCACAGTTGCTACATTGTTGACCAGCAGCGTATTTAGCATACTTTGCTTTATCTACCTTGGAGGCATCTGCTTTGTAACCCAATGCAGCAGCTTGTGGATCAGTTTCTGCAACCATTGCTTGAGCTTGAACCTTACCGTTCAATGCCAAAGTACAGGCACCAGCAGCAGACAAAATCATAAATTGGCGACGACTATTTTTCATGGATTCTCCAAAAATAAATCAGTGATTAACTTGCACGCGCATCTTAGATAAATACGCACCTTTGAAAACTAGAGAAGATCATAGTGGAGAAGATTTAGGGATGCTAGCTGCCACCTAAGTCAATGATTTATATAGGAATATAGATGAGAATTGTTCTCATAAAATCTCCTACTAAAAGCGTCGATTAATTCCAGCCCTTGAGCTTCATGCAATTAATCCATTGTCGGATATGGGTTCCAGAAGGAGTTTCTTGATAATCTTCCTGGCACTCCTTCAAATCTTTCTTGTATGAAATCTGATTATTTTTAGCGGGGTCTTGATTTATGGATGGAAAACTTGTGCAAGAAATCATTGCGGCTGCAAAAACCATCAAAGAAAGAATGCGTATTATGATTTGATTCACTTCTTATTTGCGATCTATCAAAGCAAGAAATTCTCTGCGTAGATTGGAATCTTTTAAGAATGCTCCACGCATCACGCTATTGATCATCTTGGAGTCACGATCTTTGACTCCGCGCCATTGCATGCAGAAGTGATCTGCGTCCATCACCACAGCAACACCGATTGGCTTAATCTTTTTCTCCAACATATCTGCCAGCTCAACTACGGCCTCTTCCTGAATCTGTGGGCGACACATGACCCACTCAGTTAGGCGAGAATATTTAGATAGCCCAATTAAAGCCGAATCCTTGCTTGGCAATACACCAATCCAAATACGGCCCATGATGGGGCAAAGATGATGAGAGCAGGCGCTACGCACGGTTATAGGTCCAATAATCATGAGCTCATTTAGGCGACTCACATTTGGGAACTTTGTTAAGGTCGGCTGATCAACATAACGACCATTAAATACTTCCTGGACATACATCTTTGCTACACGGCGACTGGTATTTTTGGTGTTGTGATCGTTTTCTGTATCGATAACGAGACTCTCTAGGACAGCCTGCATCTTCTCTGCAACCTCATCCACTAAACCTTCCAGCTCACCTGGCTTAATGAATGCAGCAATATTGTCATTTGCATGAAAGCGCGCTTTTTGTGCCTCGATGCGACGACGAATAACCACTGATAATGGTGTTCCGCCATCATCTTTAGTAACCGTTTTTTTGCTTGCTATCTTTTTTGCCACCGTACTTGGCGTCTTTGTATTAGCCTTATTAACAGTCTTCGCAGCAGCTTTATTAGCTATTTTTTTAGCGGGCATCAGTACCTTCTTGTCTCAAATTTTGTATAGATAATTTTTTATTAAATCTGGAAAAACAAAGCAACCACGCAAATGATTCCCACCAACCAAACAATAGAGCGGGTTGTTGGCCAATTTGCGATATAACAAATCAGGTAAGCAATACGAGCAGCAACAAAACCCAGCGCCAATAAATCAATTCTGGCTTGCGGGGCATTTGCAATAGAGGCAATAATCACTGCAGCAAAGAACAAGGGTAAGGACTCAAACAAGTTCGCCTGTGCGGCATTGGCTCTCGCTCTAAAGCCGGTTTGCTTAGCAAGCCATTGTCTTGGCATGCTGTTGTCATAACCCTCAAAACCTTTTTTAGCGATACCAGCGGCTACATAGGGAAATAGGCCCATAAAGAGAACACAAGCATATGCGATTGTCATGACAGCCTTACTGTTGAGGTTTAGGATTGATAAAGAACTTATTTGCTTATTTACTTAATTGCTGAGTTACTGAGTTACTGCGTTACTGAGTTACAGAATTACTTGGGAGTCTTCTTACTACCAATACGACTCTCAGTACCATTCATCAAATTTTGAATATTCGTACGGTGACGCCAAATCAGCAGCGCGCAGACCACCAGAAGAGCAAGGCCCATCGGCTGAAAGCCAAACAAAAAGACAAAATAGATGGGTCCAAATACTGCAGCAGCTAATGCAGCCAATGAGGAGTAACGCATAAACGTGGCCACAATAATCCACGTACCTAAAGTTGCTGCGCCCAAAATCCAATTAACACCAAACAAAATGCCGCATGCTGTAGCAACGCCCTTCCCACCCTTAAAACCATGAAAGATTGGGAAGAGGTGTCCTAAAAAAACCGCCAATACAACTCCGCATAAGAGCCATGAATTCGTAGTAGATGTCAGCGAGTCATTACCAAGCAATATGCGTGCCAGCATCACGGCAAAGTAGCCCTTCAAGCCATCACCAATCAAGGTAAGCACTGCAGCTAATTTGTTTCCAGTACGCAAAACATTGGTTGCGCCTGGATTGCCAGAGCCGTAGGTATGTGGATCGGGTAAACGCATACATTTGCTCACTACCACCGCAAAAGAAATGGAGCCTATTAAATAGGCAATGGGGATGAGTAATAGATCTAGAGTCAATTCCATACCGCTATCTTAAACACTTCTGAGGGCGGTTTTGGCGGAAAACTTAAGATCCACGCGGATGATGCTGCTGATGTATCGATTTGAGTCTTTCTCTAGCTACATGGGTGTAGATCTGGGTAGTCGAGATATCAGCGTGCCCTAAAAGAAGCTGTACCACCCTTAAATCCGCCCCATGATTGAGTAAATGGGTAGCAAAAGCATGGCGCAGAGTATGGGGCGATAAAGCCACCGGAATATTGGCCAATGTCGCATAACGCTTAATCAAGGCCCAAAATGCCTGGCGTGTTAAGCCAGTACCGGTATGGCGACCAACAAATACGGCATCCGTTGTTTTACCCTCCAACAAAGGAGTGCGCGCTTCTGCCAAATAACGCCTTAACCACTGACCTGCCTCACCCCCAAAGGGCACTAAACGCTCTTTGCCACCTTTGCCATTAACGATCCTCACTACACCCTCATTTAAACCCAGGGCAACGGTTTTTAAAGAAACAATTTCTGAAACACGTAGACCGCTGGCATACATCAACTCCAACATCGTTCGATCACGCAAACCTAAAGGCGTTTCCACATCAGGCGCATTGAGCAATGCCGTTACCTGATCCTCGCTCAGTGTTTTTGGAAAGCGTAATGCTTGTTTAGCGGCACGCAATCCAATACAAGGATCACTCTTTACTAAATTAATGCGCAGTGCGTGACGATAGAAGCGCTTAAAAACCGTTAAACGTCGATTAGCAGTAGTTGCTTTATCAGCACGACGATGTGCAATATAGGCAGTGAGATCTTTTTCTGTAATGCTATACAGATCTGAGCCAGACTCTTGATAAAGCCACTGAGCTAATAGCAGCAAGTCTCTGCGGTATGCAGCCAGACTATTTTGAGCAAGTCCATCCTCTAGCCAGCAAGCATCACAAAAGCGCTCAATAGCCTCTTGGCTTAATAATGAAATTTGAGGTGTATTTTCTTTCATCCTATTGGTTTAATGCTGCACGATAAGCCGCTTCAACAGCGCGAAGAATGGTTGCATGCAAAGTGCCGAGCTTAGGCGTATTGCCATGAGGGCTTCTAACAGGTACTTTGAAGTAGCGCTCAGACCACGGCAAATCTACAATCACCTTGAAGTCAAACTTTGTGTCGTAAGCCAATCCAGCTAGCGCATAAGCAGCAGGATTCTTGGCCTGGGTTATTGCTACCTCACCAGCTTTTAGTCTAGTCAGTTTCTGGGATGTTCCGTACACCACGCTGACCTGATTGCCATCATCCCTATGCTCAACACTCAGGACAATAGCTGGCCTGGGTTTGGGTCCCGGTTCAATGTTAGGAACTTCGGGAAACAAACACCAAACGATATCGCCAGGTGCCGGCAACATCCAAGCCTGACTCATACAAACAATGTGTCACGTGCAAGCAGCTTGCCTTTTGGTAGGCGCTTGGCTGCATCCTTGCGTAATGCCAAGATTTGTTTTGCAGTCAATGGACCATCATCAGGAGCATAAGAAGGTAAAACATCAGTAGCAAATTTTGACAAGGCCATATGGATAACCTGTGTTTCATTTACATCGAGTTCTTTAGCAATTGCTTTAACCGTTGTTCGAGTCACGCCAAATTGGGTGTCTTTAGTGCGGAATTTGACCAACAGGTTTTCGTTTGAAGCTCTCATCATGGCACCTCACTATTTCATATATATAAAATATATACTATTTTTGGTGCAAGCGCAATCTTTACGCCCTTTCTTAATTTAATAAAGCTCTAAATGAACTTGCAAACCACCCCATCTTGAGACCTCATAGTCGCAGAATGGGGTCTTAGATTTGGTATTGCCGCCCTAAATGCTTTATTTAAATCAAAATAATCAGAAGCATCATTGACCTCCCAAAACCTTCTTTCATCAAGCTCTGATGCAAACATAGGTATGGGTTTAATTGCCTTCATTGCGCTCCAAGCCTCTTCTTAATCACGGAAATTATTAAAGCCCAATGGCGCTTCGGTCACTTCTTTCTTGAGGAGAGCCATTGTTTCTTGCAAGTCATCACGCTTAGCGCCAGTGACACGCACTGCATCACCCTGAATACTCGCTTGCACTTTGAGCTTGCTATCTTTAATGATGCGTACCACTTTTTTTGCTAGATCTGAATTGATGCCTTTTTGAATCTTCATGGTCTGCTTGCGCTTATCGCTACCAATGGTTTCTGTTTTTTCATCTTTGAGATAACGCACATCCACATTACGCTTAGCCATTTTGTTAATGAGCACGTCACGTACTTGACCCAATTTAAAGTCGTCGTCACCAAACAAGATGAGTGCTTCATCTTTTTGCTCTACGCGGCTATCAGAACCCTTAAAGTCAAAACGGTTTGTAATTTCTTTATTAGATTGCTCAATGGCATTTTTGAGCTCAACCATATCCGGTTCGCATACAACGTCAAATGTTGGCATTTTTACTCCCTATATATTTTCAATATTCTTAAATAAAAGCTATTTTGCATTTTCTAGAGATTTTGTCGTCTATTCCAGCTTTGCTACCCAAAAAATAGGCTCCAGATTCTTTTACGAATAAGATTGTGGCATGAACCGTGCTCAAAATGCGCCCCAACCCACAAAATCAATCCCCAATTTGGGATTGAAGCACCGTAACACCTTTGGCTTTGATGCCAGCGCAGAACTGGCCTATGACATTACCGCGCCCGAGCAAATTCCAGGGGTCATCGCAGACATTACCGAGCAAAAACTAGTATGGCGTGTTTTGGGTGGGGGCAGTAATGTCATTCTTCCCAATGTTTTGCCAGGCGCCACCCTTCTAATGAATATCGACGGCCAAGAAATCACTTCTTCCGACAATAAAGATACCTACTTAGCAGTTGGCGGTGGTGTGAATTGGCATGAACTCGTAGCCTGGACACTGGAAAATGATTTGCCGGGTCTGGAAAACTTAGCCCTCATACCAGGGACAGTAGGTGCAGCGCCCATTCAAAACATCGGCGCCTATGGAGTTGAGGTTTCCCAATACATCAGCAGCATCGAAGCCTTTGATACACAGGCCCAAGCCTTTGTCACCCTAGCGCAAGAGGCATGCGACTTTGCTTATCGCGATAGCTACTTCAAGCAAAATCCCAATCGATTTATCGTGACAAAGGTCGTCTTTAGAATTCCGAAAGCATGGGAAGCGCGTATCCATTACGCCGACTTAGCAAAACAATTTCCTGAAAGATCTAGTCCTAGCCCTGAAGATATCTTTTTAGCGGTTTGTAGAATTCGCACACAAAAGTTACCCGATCCAAAAGTCATTGGTAATGCCGGCAGCTTCTTTCAGAACCCCATTGTTCCAAATGAACAGTATGAAACTTTACTTAAGCTACATACAAATCTAGTGTCTTATCCAGACGCGGACGGTAAACGTAAGCTTGCAGCGGGTTGGCTGATTGATCAATGCGGATTTAAAGGCCAACGCATGGGTCCTGTTGGCGTTTATGAAAATCAAGCGCTCGTGCTAGTGAATCATGGTGGTGGCACCGCTCAAGACATAATCGGATTAGCCAAATGCATCCAAGACAAAGTGCACACAGAGTTTGGTGTCAGCCTACAAATTGAACCAAATATCTTGTAGCCACTTACATTAACCTCACCCCTAGTGAGGTAAGCAAGCCCCATACCTTGAATAGGGGTAATTCAATCAAAGATAATATCCGGCTCCAAGCCAATCTCAAATGTGTACGACTGCTTCTCAGCACTACAAAACACAACATATATGTTAACATTTGCATGAACTCAAAACAAATGAAAAAGTGGCTTGAACTACAAGGCGCCACGTTTCTCCCGGGCAAAGGATCGCATTTAAAAGTGTTTCTAAAAGGCAAACAATCCTCTTTACCAATGCATGGAACGACTGAACTCGGCAAAGGTTTAGAGGCAGCTATTAAACGTCAATTGGGCTTGAAATAATGGAATATATGTTTAGATACCCAGCAACATTCGCTAAAGATGGCCGCAGCATACTCGTAACATTCAGCGATATTCCTGAAGCCATTACTTTCGGCAAGAATGAGTCGGAAGCATTTGAGAAGGCTGTTGAAGCTTTGGAGACTGGTCTATCTTTTTATGTGGATTCTCGCAAGCCACTGCCTAAGCCAAGCAAAGCAAAGCGTGGTCAAAAATTAATCAGCCCATCAGCACTTGAATCAGCCAAACTTGGCATCTATAAGGCCATGATGGATCAGGGCATTAAAAAGACTGAATTAGCACGTCGTCTGGGTTGGCATATGCCGCAGATCGATCGCTTGTTTGATCTCAAACATTCTTCTAAATTTGATCAGATTGAATCTGCGGCAAATGCGCTCGGCTGTCATATCGAAATAACAGTAGCAGCTTGAAACTTAGGGCGCTTGTGCCGGTCCCAAGCTAGGCGCTTTGGTAGGTGCGGCAACCCCTACAAAAATCACCATACCGTCACCGCCCGGATTCAAAAGAATGTCATTTAAACCAGATGGCTTCCAATTATTTGCCGCCCAAACATTTCCAGCCATATCCGTATTAACTGAAGTCAATCGCATCAATGGCAAATAGGATGGAGGTGCGCCTGTTCCGTATAAAGGTTGTCCAGAGCTCAGTAAAACCTGGCTACCTCCAGAGGGCAATGTGTAACCAGTGCTTGGAGAAATTGCAGCCCCCATTGCTACACCGTAAGGACAATTTGAGCTTGCGCCACAGAGTTGCACAACGCTATAGCGACTGCTTGGGGCTGCTGTTCCAAAATTAGCAACCCAGACATTTCCTTTGGCATCCAACGAAACACCCCATGGTCCATTAATGCCCTGTCCTGTATACGTTCCTACAATCGTACCGCTCGAGTTAATTGCATAAACAGTAGAAGTGGACCCCGCTGCAACCCAAGCATTGCCGAGCGAATCTACGGCTACACCTTTTGGATTGCTGCCACTTGGTAATGGGACTGTAAATAATTTTGAAATTCCACCATTGCTGTAGCGCAATTTGGATACTGTGTCTGAGCCTGTGTAGGTAACCCAGGCATAACCATCACTACTGATAGCCATGCCAAAAGGCTCTACATTGCTATCCGCATAACTTACAGGACTGGTAGTTTGATTTGGATAAACCACCACAGCATTATTGCCATAGCTAGACATCCAAATGTTGTTAGATTGATCAACCGCAGTACCTTGCACTCGCAATAAACCAGCGGTGTATCCGGCATCCGGAGAAACTGGAACTCCAAGTGAGGATAGTTTTGCTACCGCTCCGCTTGTAGGGAGGTTATTCCCCCAACCAAAGCTTCCCGACCAAATGTAACCCAGCTTATCAATTGCAATGCCAAAGCCGGAACCCAAAATACCGCCACCAGTAATAGGCGAGCTTGGTGTCGAGTTGGATCCATTAACAAGGCCATTAGCCGGCTGCCCATTAGGCTTCAGGACTACTAAACAGTTTGTAGAATTTGGTGTTCCTTGAATCACGTTGTTATTGATCCACGCATACCCATTGGCATCAAATGCCACGTTAGCTGGACCACCAAAAGGACAGGCACTACTGCCAGTGTTATTGACCTTGACTGCCATCGTCCAAGCATCGAGCTTTTGCAGTGGCGCAGACGAATTCGGCCCCTGGTTCGCAGTAAGCGCTGGCGTGTAGCTTGTCACCACACTTCCTAGGTTGTAGATGCCGCTGACATTCACTGTGGGATTTAAGGCAATGTTCACAATTGCCTGCAAAGTATTTGTAGGGGTGATGCCGTTTGTTGAAGGTGTTAAAGCAAATAGGTTGGTACATGCATTAGCCACTCCTTGAGTACAACCTGCCAAGACATTGGCCAATGTTCCAAGCGCACTCCAGGTATTGGTTTCATATCCATTCGGTGAAGTTTGAATGACGGTGGATGCAGAACCCGATCGCGCAGAAACTAAATTCTCAGCCATACCCGCTGCAATACTTAATGGAAGAGCGCTCCCCCCAACCGAATAATCGTTACGAAATAATTGCGCAAAAGCATATGCAGATGCCACCGTCGTAAGCTCGTTGATACGTACGGACGATATTGGCCCTGTACCTAAGCTTGCCATGAGCTGAATATTGGGGGACTTGCTCGCAACCACATAGTAAGTAATGGGATTGCTAGTCGTGTTGGCGGAATTGCTAGGCACCTTTACAGAAAAATTACCTGCGCCATCCGAAGTAGTCTGAGTAACTACCGATGGTGTGCCCGACTGAATTTGATAAACCGTAACCGTAGCTCCAGTGATAGCTTGAGGAGGGGAACCTCCGCCCGAACTGACCGCACCGTTGATGACTGTTTCATTGCCTGAGGAACCACTACTAGGGCAGCCGGATAAACAGGCTGCAACTGTCAACAAGACAACAGCGCATAAACTTGTTTTGATTTGATTTAGCATGTTGATCTTTGTAAATTAACGCCTATTAGTAATGAGTCCACATTCTTAATATACGCACAGCCTTTTCTTTTCGGAATATTTCATACACCAGTCGATGTTGTATGTTAATCCTTCGAGAATAAGCCCCCTTTAAATCCCCAACCAATTTTTCATATGGCGGAGGGTTTTGGAGTGGATCTACCGCAAGCAGATCAAGCAGTATCTGAGCTTTTTCTTTTAACCCAGCTGCAGAAATTTTTTTAGCATCTTTAATGGCGTATTTAGAGTAAACCAAACTCCATTTCACCATTTCAATACACCCTTGCTTTTTGCAAGAGGCTCTGCCATTGCATCTTTAATTGATTCACGCATACCAGGCACAGCAAGAAGATAAAGAGTTTCTTGAATTGCACTCCAATCCTCTTCAGAAACCAAAACAGCATTGGCCCTTTTGCCAGAAATAATGACTGGCTTATGAGACTGTGCCGCCTGATCTATTAAACGATACAGACCGGCGCGCGCTTCGCTTGCAGTTAACGTAGTCATGATTTACCCCTTTATCGCATGGTACGTAAAAGCGTACGCTTTGTCAAGAGTGCACTTTGACGTCAGCCAATCGAACTTCCGCCTGCCCTTCAGCCAATTGAACTTGGTATACATTTTCAGAATTGAGCTCTCTAGGATTACGAATTGCATGAAGCTCATCATCACCTTTACTCAGAATTACCGCATATCCACGCTCTAATGTGCGCTGAGGATTCAGCATTTCTAACTGAGATTGATAATGCGATTGATTGCGCTTCCAATTCTCCATGCGCACTGACCATGCCTGATTTAATCGTTGCTGCCATCCATTGATTTGCTCTCTCATTCGATCTGGATTAGGCAGAGCATGACTCAGCCTGAGCGCCAATTGATCGAGAGTTTGTGCTTCGCGCTCAACTCGTTGACTTACTCGCTGCAGCAATGCCTGCATGATGGCATCGAGCTCTTGCAGCATTTGATCTCGTCGTGGCGCCGCTAATTCTGCTGCACCAGTCGGCGTTGGAGCACGCAAGTCAGCAACAAAATCAGCAATTGTGAAATCCGTTTCATGGCCAACACCGCTCACCACCGGAATAAATGAGTCTGCAATTGCGTATGCCAATTGCTCATCATTGAACGCCCAAAGATCTTCAATGCTGCCACCACCACGTACCAACAAAATAACATCGACTGCATTTTCTTTTTCCGCAGCCTTGAGTGCGGAAATAATTCCGGCAGGCGCATCGGGACCTTGTACCAAAGTTGGATAAATCACAATTGGAATATGCGGCGCTCTTCTGGCTAAAGTGCTTAGGACATCTTTAAGTGCCGCCGCCTGCGGTGATGTGATGATGCCAATTGATCTTGGGTGCGATGGTAGCTCGCGTTTACGCTCGTCATCAAACAAACCCTCTTTGGCCAGTTTGGCTTTGAGCTTTAAGAAGGCTTCGTATAACCCACCCATGCCGGCACGACGCAAAGTCTGAATCGTCAGCTGAATATCCCCACGCGGAACATACATACCCAAGCTGGCACTGACTTCTACCAAATCCCCAGATTGCGGCATAAAGCCAACCTGGCCATTGCGGCCTCGGAACATGACGCAACGAATCTGCCCTTCTGCGTCCTTTAACGAGAAATACCAGTGCCCGCTGTCATAAGCTTTGAAGTTTGAAATCTCCCCGCTGACCCAGACGGTATCGAAACGATCCTCCAAAGAGGCGGCAATGGCGCGGTTTAGATCGCCAACACTGAGAATTTCTCTTAATTTTTCTGACGTTTCCGACATTTTTTCTCTTTAATCACACAGCCATCTGGCTTGAAGGGCAAAAAACGATTCACAGTTACCCACAGCCAGCACTGCACCCCAGGCTTAATGCTATTAAGTAAGTAATTACTGACCCAAAACGTCTCATAAATCCAACATGCTATTTATAAGCCATTGATTTATATAACAATTAATTCGGGCTTAAAACTGCAATTAAACCCATTTTCTACTACCCTCACCATCAATCAAGGACTTACAGCTCCATTCCAAAAAAGTTTTGCACAGAGTTATCCACAGGCTAGCTTTCTGAAACAGGCTTTTTAATTCAGCTAAAGTACTGAGCTTATGTACTCCATCTTACTATCCGCTGGCTGGCCTATTTGGCCCCTCCTTATTATTTCTATTTTGGGCCTGGCTATCGCCTTAGAGCGTGGCTGGTATTTGCGACAAACACATATTTTCCCCAAAAACTGCCTAGAAACTACTTTTTCCCTTGCCAATCAAATGCTTGGGGCTAAATCCAGTATTTCTGAGCAACAAATTGCTCAATTATCAAATCTCTCGCCCGTAAGTCCCTTGCTCGCCTGCACTCTCAAAGAGAAATTGTGCGGAAGCAGTCCAGATTCAGCGCTAGAAGAATTGCAAGCTACTGCACAGACCACTTGGCTCAAGCTAGACCGCTACCTAGGCGCACTAGCAACGATTGCCACGATCGCCCCATTGTTGGGTTTATTTGGCACAGTGGTTGGCATGATTGAAATCTTTGGTAGTCAGGGTGCAATCAATGGTGCCGCTGGCAGCCCCCAACAATTAGCCCACGGAATTTCTGTTGCTCTATACAACACTGCATTTGGATTATTGATTGCGATTCCCGCATTAGCCGCTTGGCGTGGTTTGCGTGCAATGGCAAACCAACGTCAACGCGAGTGTGAAGAATTTACTCGCCAACTATTTAAGAAACTTTACCCCAGCGACGCTGTTGGCACTTCTAAATGAGTTGGTTAGATTTGCATCCACACGCAAAGAGAAAGTTTTCTCTGGGCAGCAGTACTACATCTATAGAACCAGAAATTAATCTCATTCCGTTTATTGATGTGTTGTTGGTAGTGCTGATCTTTTTGATGATCTCCACTACCTTTACTCGTTACCAAGAACTCGCAATTACTTTGCCAACTGCTAACGGCAGTGAGAGCCAGACAGAATTAAAACAAATTCATATTGCAGTCAGTCGTGATGGTCGCTTTGCGGTTAATGGCAAAGTCACCGATCGCTCTCAGTTAAGCAGTGCATTAACTCAGCTCAATGGGCAAAGTGGCCAAAAGGAAGGTAGCAGCCCCCTGCAGGTGAATATTGATGCAGATGCTAAAGCACCCCATCAAGCCGTGATGAGCGCACTTGAAGCGGCGCGAGATGCCAATCTCTCCAATATTGTCTTTAGCAGCCAATCCAATAACCAAGCCAAGAAATAATTACCGATTTAAGAAACCATTCCTCATGTCATTTTCTTTTTTCCGTAAAGCACCCAAGTTCTGGGAAAGGCGTGGTCCTACCAGCTTATTGCTGTGGCCGCTCTCTTGGGTCTATGGCTTGGTGGTGCGTGTTCGTAAATTAATTCAGGATACGGGCCTAGTAAAACTCAAGCCTGCGCCAGTGCCGGTAATCATTGTGGGCAATATTCGCGTAGGCGGAACTGGAAAGACGCCTATCGTCATTGCACTAGCAGAACGCTTGCAGCAACTCGGATGGAGACCCGGAATTATCAGTAGAGGCTACGGCTCCTCTTCACAAACTTCACCACTGCAAGTTAACAGCAGCTCTGATCCCGACTTAGTTGGCGATGAACCAGTCTTAATTGCCAAACGTACGCATAATCAATTTCCAATCTGGGTTTTTCCAAAGCGTCAAAAAAGTATTCGGGCCTTACTCAAACGTTCTCCAGATGTAAATGTGATCATTAGTGATGATGGCCTGCAACATAGCGGCCTAGCTCGCTGGCCTGCTCGCGAAGGCGGACGTGATATCGAATTCGTAGTTCGTGATGGGCGTGGCGAAGGCAATCGTTTTCTATTACCTGCCGGTCCTTTACGTGAACCCGCTACACGTGAGCGTGATGCCACCTTATTTACAGGAAAAGCAAAAGGTATTGAATCTAAGCTTGGCCCACAAGATGAATACTTTTTAGGACGTCGCGCATTCTCACTCTTGGGTAATTTAGAGAATGCTTATCAATTGATCAACCCAACAAATACACAGTCGCTTGCTCAAGTTGCCGATAGCTATTTGCCCAATAAGATTACCGCTGTTGCTGCACTAGGCAATCCACAGCGCTTTTTTGACGATCTACTGAAACAAGGTATTGCCGGTAAAACGATTTCATTGCCCGATCACGCTAAATATAACCCTGAGTTCTTTGAGAAGATCAACGCGCAATGCATCCTGATCACCGAAAAGGATGCTGTGAAGTGTGCAGGCATTTCTGATGATCGCATTTGGGTGGTACCGATGAAGCTGTCTTTGCCAGACAGTTTGGCTGATTGGCTGCAATCCATCCTGCAAAGACCTGACCCCTACCGCTACACCTTGTAGCTTAGGCATACATAGCACTACACTGTGTCATCACTTACTTAGACTGACTATCAAAGAAATCATGGATAAACGACTGCTCGATATTTTGGTTTGCCCTTTATGCAAAAGCCAACTGCATTTAGATGCCGATAAACATGAGCTGATTTGCAAAGCCGATCGCTTGGCCTACCCTATACGCGATGATGTTCCCGTCATGCTCGTCGATGAAGCGCGCAGCATGAGTGCTGATGAAATCAATTAATTAAATACACATCACTCTTTAATGAACGCTGACTCTAAGGCTCCTGATTTTTTAGTGGTGATTCCAGCTAGACTGGGATCGACTCGCTTACCGCGCAAACCCTTGGCAGACATTGGTGGCAAACCGATGGTGATTCGAGTTGCTGAACGTGCTAAGCAATCACTTGCGCAAAGTGTTGTGGTGGCGACTGATTCGCCAGAAATACAAGCAGCTTGCGATGAGCATCGCATCGAGTGTTTACTCACTAGCGAGAATCACCCAACCGGAACCGATCGCATTGCTGAGGTTGCGCAATTATTAAAGCTACCTAGCAATACATTGATCGTGAATGTGCAAGGTGATGAGCCACTGATTCCACCAGAATTGATTAATCAAGTTGCCAGCACTTTGGCAGCACATGAGCAGTGTGCTATCTCCACGGTTGCCGTTCCTATTACCGATGATGCAGAGATCAATAATCCCAATGTGGTGAAAGTCGTTCTCAATCGATCAGGTGAGGCGTTGTATTTTTCAAGAGCGCCGATTCCCTTTGTGAGAGATGCAGGGGCAAGTCAAAAAACTGAGCATTTACGCCACCTAGGCATCTACGCCTACCGAGCCGACTTTTTACAGGCCTATACCCGTCTAGAGGCAGCGCCTCCAGAGCAGGCTGAAGCCCTAGAACAGCTCCGCGCCCTCTGGAATGGTTACCGCATAGCGGTTCATACCGCCTCAGAAGCTCCGCCAGCTGGGGTAGACACCCCAGAAGACCTTGAAAGAGTGCGCCAGCTACTAGCTCGCTCCTAAGCCAATAAGCCAATGCCCCGCTAGCTTTAAGCTTCTCGGGGATAATCCTAGGCAATAGGTATATAAGATCCCAACAAAATACGGGACAATGTCAGCTCTTCTAAGGGGAAAACAATGCGGTTGATTCTGCTCGGTGCACCAGGTGCTGGAAAAGGCACACAAGCTCAGTTCATTTGCGAAAAGTTCGCAATTCCACAAATTTCCACAGGCGATATGTTGCGTGCTGCTGTGAAAGCGGGAACTGAACTCGGCGTTGCTGCTAAAAAAATTATGGATGCGGGTGGCCTCGTTTCTGATGACATCATCATTGGACTCGTAAAAGATCGCTTGACCCAACCAGATTGCAGCAAAGGTTATTTGTTCGATGGTTTTCCAAGAACTATTCCTCAAGCACAAGCCATGAAAGATGCTGGCGTGCCAATTGATTACGTATTAGAAATCGACGTGCCATTTGATGCCATCATTGATCGCATGGGTGGACGTCGTGTTCATCCAGCTTCAGGCCGCACTTATCACATCAAATACAACCCACCAAAGGTTGCAGGCAAAGATGATGTCACTGGCGACGACCTCATTCAGCGTGATGATGACAAAGAAGAAACCGTGCGCAAGCGTTTGCAGGTTTACGATGATCAAACCCGTCCACTAGTTGAGTACTACTCATCTTGGGCTGCGCAAGGCAGCCCAGCAGACAAGGTAAAAGCGCCAGCCTATCGCAAGGTAAGCGGTACTGGTAGCGTTGAAGACATTACTGCTTCTATTTTTGCTGAATTGAAATAACACGCTTATTAGCCTTCCAAAAAGGGGTTGCTTCGGCAACCCCTTTTTCATTGTCAAGATATGGGTTAATATATCTATACCACTAAGTGGTATATTTTTAGATGACCAAAAAACGCATCTTAAAAACAAAAACTTTTTCACGATGGCTAAATAAAAATGATTTAAATAATCACCAGTTATTAGAAGCGGTCGAAGAAATGGAAAAAGGGCTTGTTGATGCCGACCTTGGCTGTAATGTTTATAAAAAACGGGTGAAGCTTCCTGGTATGGGGAAAAGGAGTGGCGCCAGAATCATTGTGGCCACTAAACTTTTAAAACGGTGGTATTTGATATTTGGGTTTTCAAAAAATGAAAGGTCAAACATCAGCAATGATGAGCTGCTCTCTTTACAAGAAACCGCCAAGAGATTGCTCCATTTGTCTGACCAAGAAATAGAGGCGGCCATTTATGCCAACCAATTAAAGGAATTAAAAATCGATGAAAAATAATAAGAAAAGTCGAATTATTCAAGAGATGCAAGAAACTGTTCTGGGCTTGCATCAGGCTGGCGTCATTACCAAGAGGAGTTTGGAGGAGTTTGAAGCCCTTCATAACCTTGATGTAAAACCCATGAGCCCTAATCGAATCAAACGATTACGTGTAAAAACCCATCTTAGCCAAGCAGTATTTGCTGTGACGATTAACGCTAGCCTTTCGACTGTTCAAAAATGGGAAGCTGGAGACAAAAGCCCGAGCGGGCCATCTTTGAAGCTTTTATCTCTGATTGAGAGAAAAGGCTTGGGCGTAGTTCTATAAAACCTAGATTACTTTAACTCTTTTAAAGCGCTCTCAAAAGACTCGATATCGGCAAAGCTTCTGTAAACCGAAGCAAAACGAATATAAGCCACCTTATCAAGACGCTTGAGTTCACGCATTACCAGCTCACCCACACGCTCACTAGGAATCTCTTTTTCGCCAAGACTGAGGAGCTTTTCTTCAATGCGAGCAATAGATTCATCTACAGAGTCCGAAGAGACTGGGCGCTTACGTAACGCAAGTTTGATTGAGCTAGCCAACTTATCGTGACTATATTCGACCCGGCTACCGTTCTTTTTAACGATTGCCGGGAGCGCCAACTCAACACGTTCATAGGTTGTAAAGCGCTTGTCGCACTTGGCACAACGTCGACGGCGACGAATAGTGTCGCCCTCGTCAGATACCCGGGTATCTAGAACCTGGGTATCTTCGTTATGGCAAAAAGGGCAGCGCAATGAACTCTTCTTTTCTTAATTGAGGTAGATAGTGCTTAATTGGGGCTTAACCGTAAACCGGGAAGCGCTTAGTCAATTCAGCAACTTGAGCGCGTACCTTAGCGATATTGTCTGCATCATTTGGATTGTCCAAAACATCCGCAATAAAGTTACCCACTTGTCTTGCTTCTGCTTCTTTAAATCCACGTGTAGTCATCGCAGGTGAGCCTAAACGAATACCACTAGTCACCATTGGTTTTTCTGGATCGTTTGGAATACCGTTCTTATTACAAGTGATATGCGCTTCACCTAAGACACGTTCAGCTTCTTTACCGGTCATTTTCTTAGCACGTAAATCTACCAACATCACGTGAGAATCAGTACCTCCAGAAACAATTCGCAAACCACGTGCAATTAAAGTTTCTGCAAGCGCTTTTGCATTAGCAACTACCTGCTTTTGGTAATCGATAAAGCTAGGTTCCTGAGCCTCTTTGAACGCTGCTGCCTTACCTGCGATCACATGCATCAAAGGGCCGCCCTGTAAGCCTGGGAAGACTGCAGAATTAATTGCCTTCTCGTGCTCAGCCTTCATCAAAATGATGCCGCCACGTGGGCCGCGCAAGCTCTTGTGAGTAGTAGAGGTAACGATGTCTGCATGTGGCACTGGGTTTGGATAAACACCAGCTGCAACTAAGCCAGCATAGTGCGCCATGTCGACCATGAAAATCGCGCCAACTTCTTTTGCCAATTTACCAATGCGCTCAAAATCAATTTTTAGAGAGTAAGCAGAGGCACCAGCAATAATGAGTTTTGGTTTGTGCTCACGCGCGAGACGTTCCATTTGCTCGTAATCGATCTCTTCGTTTTTATCGAGACCGTATGCGATTGGGTTAAACCATTTACCACTCATGTTTAAAGCCATGCCGTGGGTCAAGTGACCGCCTTCGGCAAGACTCATACCCATGAAGGTATCACCCGGTTTTAAGAAAGCCAGAAACACTGCTTGGTTAGCAGATGCTCCGCAATGGGGTTGTACGTTTGCCGCTTCAGCACCAAATAATGCTTTAACGCGATCAATCGCCAATTGCTCAGCAACGTCCACGAATTCACAACCGCCGTAGTAACGCTTGCCTGGATAGCCTTCAGCGTACTTATTGGTCAACTGAGAGCCTTGAGCCTCCATTACTGCTGGTGAGGTGTAGTTCTCAGAAGCAATCAGCTCGATATGGTCTTCCTGACGCTTGTTTTCGTTCTGAATGGCTGCCCATAATTGGGGATCGGTTTTGGCTAAAGTGTTTTGACGGTCAAACATGGTGATAATCCTGAAGAAGTTGGATTGCTGCGTTAATTAACTTAGTAAAATCAACCTACATCATACAAAATCCACCATGACCTCCACACAAGACCTCTCATTCCTCTCCCTAGTCCTCAATGCCAGCCTATTAGTACAGTTGGTAATGTTGTTATTACTCAGCATGTCAGTAGCTTCTTGGACCATTATTTTCAAGAAAACGGCTGTTTTGCGGGGGGTCCGCCAGGACACCGAGCGCTTTGAGCGCGATTTTTGGGCCGGTGGAGACCTCAACACCCTTCTGGAGGCCGCCCAGCGCAATACCCGCAGTGACGCCGTCCTGGAGCACATCTTCGAGGCTGGAATGCAAGAGTTCACCAAGGGTCGCGAGATTGACGCCGCCCGCCGTGCCATGAAAGCCACCTACCAGCGTGAAATGGACCTTTTAGAGGCTAATTTGCCCTTCTTAGCATCCGTAGGCTCAGTTTCCCCCTACATCGGCCTTTTTGGCACCGTCTGGGGGATCATGCACTCCTTCCGCGGCCTAGCCAATGTTCAGAACGCGACTCTTTCTGCAGTAGCTCCTGGTATTGCAGAAGCTTTGATTGCCACAGCAATTGGTTTGTTTGCTGCTATTCCTGCAGTGGTTGCTTACAACCGCGCTGCAACTGATGTTGATCGCCTGTCGATTCGCTTTGAAACTTTTATTGAAGAGTTTACGAATATCTTGCAGCGTCAAACTGCTGGACGCTGATTGAACCGATAAGAAAATTATGGCTGGATCTTCATTACGCAAAAATAAACGTCGGGCAATGTCTGACATTAACGTCGTTCCTTATATCGACGTCATGTTGGTATTGCTCGTGATCTTTATGGTCACTGCACCAATGGTAAATCCTGGCGTCGTAAACCTGCCAACCGTTGGTGGCGCAAAAGTGCAATCTTTACCTCCAATATTTTTAACAATCGATGCCAACGAAAATGTCATCGTGCGCAAAGATGGCGACCCAACACAAACCTTGAATAAATTTGAACTTGGCGCCTTTGCCCGGTCGCAAGCAGAAAAATCTGCCGAACAGCCGATTGTGATTGCCGCAGATAAATCCATCAAATATGAAACGGTCATGGAAGTCATGTCCAAACTAAAAGAGAATGGCGTGAAGCGTGTCGGCCTCGCGGTCAAGACCCAGTAAGGCTCTGGCCTTCATAGCTGCTCATGAATAGCGCACCTACTTTTCAGTCACCCCTCTCGCAATTCAAGCGAGGACGTTTTACGAAACAAGAAAGTACTAAGCGCGCATTTACTTTTTCGTTAATAGCGCATTTAGGTTTACTCGCTTTTTTGATGATTGGTATTAGTTGGAATAACAGCACTTCATCTGGAGTTGAGGTTGAACTTTGGGACTCTGCTCCTCAAGTAGAAACTCCACCAGAACCAGAGCTAAAAACGGAAGTTAAAGAAGAAGCTGCTGATATCGCCATCAAGAAAAAGAAGGTAGAGAAAGAACCGCCTAAAAAAGAAGTGGTGAAAGAGAAACCAAAGCCAGTGAAACCTCCTCCACCTAAGGAGAAGGCTAAAGAAAAAGAGCCGAAGAAGGAAGAGCCTAAGAAAGCTGAAGCACCTAAAGCACAATCACCTACTGAAACTAAAGCCAATGCCGCAGCAGAAAAAGCACGTGCCGATCAATTAGCGCGTTTACGTGCAGCTGCTGGTGCTGAAGGTGGTAGTGGCGGCACAGTTGGCAGTGGTGTTGGTGGCGGGGGCAATGCACCTCCGGGCTGGACCGATAAAGTCATCAAGAAGGTCAAGCCATTGATCGTCTTCAACCCAGAGTCAGTGAGCGGCAACCCTGCAGCCGTCATTTTGGTGAACCTTGCGCCAGATGGGGCTATTTTGAGCACCAGCATTCAGTCCTCTAGCGGTAATGCCGGTTGGGATCGCGCGGTCTTACTCGCTCTTTCACGTGCAGAGAGCCTGCCAAAAGACGACAATGGCAAAATTCCTCAACGCGAAGTAAAGCTGACTTTTAAACCCAAGGATTAATGCATGTTGCAAATAGCAAAAAGACAGATACAGAAACTGGCATCACAACTGAATTCTTTTAGCTTGGTCATGTTTGCGCTATTCATTGGCATGGCGACACCCGCACATGCGCAAATGAACATCGAAATCACTGGCGTAGGTCAATCACTCTACCCAATCGCAGTGATGCGTTTTAAAGATGAAAATAAATTACCTACCAGCGTCACCGAAATCATTCGTCAAGATTTAGCTCGTAGTGGTTATTTTAAAAATACCGAAAATGGCAATGCTGTTGAGAGTGATGAGGGCACACCAAATTACAAATCATGGGCTGCACGTGGCGCCGATGCACTCGTGGTTGGCTCTGTTGTCCAAACCGGCAACAACCAGTTCGATATTCACTACAAGTTATTTGATGTTCGCAAATCCCAAAGTCTGGGCGGCTTAAATCTCAACTCAAGTACAGATAATTTACGTGCAGCTGCGCACAAGATTGCCGATGACATCATCTTCAAGTTACTCGGTGAACGTGGCGTATTCTCAACCCGCCTCTCTTATGTCATCAAGGATGGCAAGCGCTATCGCCTGGTGATCTCTGACGCTGATGGTCAAAACATTCGTAATGCGATGAATAGTGGCGAGCCCATTATTTCTCCGTCATGGTCTCCTGATGGCAAGAAGGTTGCCTACGTTTCCTTTGAAGATCGTAAGCCAGTCATTTATGTTCATGAGCTCGCAACCGGTCGTCGCATTTCTCTTTCAAATCAAAAGGGCAATAACAGTGCGCCAGCATGGTCTCCTGATGGCAAGAAATTAGCCATCTCATTATCTAAAGATGGTAATACTCAGATCTACGGCATTAATGCAGACGGCACAGGATTGCATCGCTTAACTCGTGGCAACACGATTGACACTGAACCACAGTACTCCGCTGATGGTCGCTATATTTATTTCACGAGTGATCGTGGTGGCAACCCACAAATCTATCGCATGAGTGCAGATGGCGAACAAGCTGAGGGCGTAAAACGCGTTACCTTCAAACAAGGTTTCGTGACATCACCTCGTATCTCACCAGATGGCAAGTATTTGGCATACATCGCCAATATCGGTGGCGCCTATCGTCTCTATATTTTGAATCTCGCTACCGGTGATGCTCAGGCACTAACCGATGGCACCAGTGATGAATCCCCTTCCTTTGCTGCCAATGGCCGCTATGTTCTGTATTCCACCAAGGTGGGTGGCAAACGAGTGCTGGCTGCTGTTTCAGTCGATGGCAACTCCAAACAAGTATTGAGCATTCCAGGATCTGACGTGCGTCAGCCATCTTGGGGTCCTTTTATGGACTAAGTCCATAACCAGCAATAGTGCCTAAACCCCTTTTTAGCGGTTGAAATAGTCACTTTTGATGTTCTTGGGGGCATAATATTGTCTATTGATTCATTTATAGATTCAGCCCGTAGGAAAAAGGAAAAATTCATGAAGATTTCTATCGCACGTCGCGCAGCGACATTTGCCCTCATCGGTGCCACCGCATTTCTGATGGCCGCTTGCTCTAGCGTTAAGTTAGACGATACAGACGGCGCTAATGGCAGCGGTAGCGGCAAATTTGGCTCACAGCCATGGAATGATCCAAGCAGCCCACTTTTCGAGAAGAGTGTTTACTTCGGCTTCGATGAATACACCGTTCAGACTAAATATCAAAAAATGTTGTCTGCCCACGCGAGCTACTTAAAAGCAAACCCAAAGCAAAAGATCATTATTCAAGGTAATACCGATGAACGCGGCACAGCCGAATATAACTTGGCACTTGGCCAACGTCGTTCTGATGCAGTTCGCAAATCATTAAATTTGATGGGCGTCTCTGACGATCAAATGGAAGCAGTCAGTTTTGGCAAAGAGAAGCCAAAAGCAGAAGGTGATAATGAAGCAGCTTGGGCAGAAAATCGCCGGGCTGATATTGTTTACATCACTAACTAATGAAGATGCTTTCTCACTCAGTAAAACAAACGCTCTCACGAGCGTTTTGTTTAAGTGCTGCACTCATTTGCTTGGGCGCCTCTAACAGCGCGTGGGCTCTCTTCTCTGACGATGAGGCACGCAAGGCTATTTTGGATCTACGTAAGTCTCTAGCTACTACCCAGCTTGAGTTACAAGGCCAAATCGACAAACTCAAAACAGAAAATGCAGAGTTACGCGGTAAGGTAGAGGAGCTTGAAAAGCAAGGTGAAGACATTAGCACTAGTCAGAAAACTTACTACCAAGATCTCGATTCACGTCTAGGTAATTTTGAGCCACGCACTATAACTATTGAAGGCGTCTCAGGCACAGTTCAGCCTGGTGAGAAGAAAGCTTACGACGATGCGTTAAAAGCATTTCAGGCGGGTAATCTGAAAAAAGCTGACGATAACTTTGCTGCATTCATAGCGAAGTATCCAAAGAGTCCCTACTTACCACTCGCTCTCTACTGGAGCGGCAATAGCAAATATGCCAATAAAGAATATGCTGGCGCAATCAATCAACTCCAAAGCCTGATTAAACGCTATCCAAACCACCCACGTATTCCTGCAGCAATGGTGACTTTAGGTAACGCCCAATTAGAAAGCGGCAACAAAGCGGCAGCTAAAAAAACATTTAGCGACATTATTGCCAAGTATCCAGATACAGATGCAGCTAAGGATGCGCAGCAACTGATTGCTGGCGCTAAGTAATTAATCCTCTATGTCTAAGCTTTCTGCCGCATTTGAATCTCTGGCGCCCCGTAAAGCGGGCGCTCCTGCGGTCATCTTGTTTTCTGGTGGCCTAGACTCCACTACTGTTCTAGCGCTTGCGAAAGACCTTGGATATACGCCCTATGCACTATCCGTAGGCTATGGTCAGCGTCACTCTTCTGAGCTAGCAGCGGCAAAACATATTGCTAAGCAAATCGGAGTGGCAAGGCATGAGGTGGTCAATCTAGATCTCACCCGTTTTGGGGGCTCTGCCTTAACTGATTCATCGATTGCAGTTCCAACTACCCCAGGCAAAGATCAAGAAATCCCCGTCACTTATGTTCCGGCGCGCAATACGATTTTGTTATCACTCGCCTTAGGCTGGGCAGAGTCATTGGGTGGCCTTGATATTTTCTATGGCGCTAACTCAGTGGACTATTCGGGCTACCCCGATTGTCGCCCAGAGTATGTCGCTTCTTTTGAGCACATGGCCAACCTTGCTACAAAAGCAGGTGTAGAAGCCATCAATGATGCAAATCGTTTTAGAGTACATGCGCCGATTATCAATCTGACCAAAGCGCAAATCATTCAATTAGGCAGCACCATGGGTGTGGACTATTCGCAAACTGTTTCTTGCTATCAAGCGAATGATTTAGGCGAAGCCTGCGGTGAATGTGAGTCTTGCCGCCTAAGGCAAGTAGGGTTTCAGCAGGCTAACCTAACTGACCCGACCCGCTATAGATAAACCCCTTTAATTTGAATAAACCCTTAGGGCCATTAGGCCCTATTTTTTTGTGTTTGACATTTATTAAAAAGCACATAATAATGCACTAAATTATGGGTATTTTTATATGAGCCTTACACAAACAATTCACGCAAAAACCACCGTCAGCATGACTGATTTGAGACGTAATCCAAGCAAGATCATGGAGATTGCAGGAGATCTTCCTGTGGCCGTCTTAAACCACAACAAGCCCGAAGCCTACCTACTATCCGCTAAGGCATACGAGGCTTTGCTCGACTTAATTGATGATGTATCACTCATCAAAACTATTCAGGCTCGTAAGGGTGGAAAAACAGTGAAAGTGAAGCTTGAAGAGCTTTAATCTTGAGTTTCATGCGCTTGCATTAAAAGAATGGCAAAAATTAGACAACTCAATAAAAGAACAATTTAAAAAACAATTACAAAAACGTCTTATTAATCCGAGAGTGGCCTCTGCAAAGCTACATGGTGATCTAGACAACTTTTATAAAATTAAACTTAGAGCTGTTGGCTATAGATTAGTTTATGAAGTTATTGATCACAAACTTGTAGTTCTAGTAATTGCAGTAGGTAAGCGCGATCAAGATGCCGTATACCGAAAAGCAGATAGCAGGAAATAAGTAAAAAATTACTTTTCTTGCGTCTGAAGCATACGTGCTACATAGCGTGCAATTAAATCTACTTCCAAATTCACTGCATCACCCTGCTTGAGATTACCCAGCGTGGTGTTTTCCAGAGTATGTGGAATGATATTGATATTGATAATGCAAGAATTTGCTGTGTCTTCAGTTTGGTTCACTGTCAGCGATACACCATTGACAACGATAGAGCCTTTGTAAGCCAAGTATTGCGCCAGTTCTTTTGGTGCTTCGATACGAAGCAACCAAGAGCCATAAGCATCGTTTACCACTTGAGCAAAGTGAGCGACTTTGCCAACGCCGTCCACATGCCCGCTGACTAAATGACCACCCAAGCGATCGTTGAGACGCATTGCCTTCTCAAGGTTAACTGGGCCAACTTGATCTAGACCAACCGTTTTATTCAAAGACTCACGAGAAATATCGAGAGCAAAAGAATTGCTTGTTAATTGGATAGCTGTCATGCAGGCACCCTGAATAGCAATACTGTCACCCAAGACCACATCGTCCAAATAACCGTCTGGCACCTCTACGAGAAGATGAAGGCCGTCACCCTTAGCTTGGGCGCTTTTGATTTGACCGATGGCGGTAATGATTCCTGTAAACATAGAGAGATTTTAGTTCTTAGCTATTTTTAATTAAACGTAAACGCAGATCCGGACCAAAAAGCGCTTGATCAATAATCTGCCAGTTCTGGCGCTGGCCCAAATCATTTAAGAGACCGACATTCGCTATTCCAATACCATCACCCATCAAAAATGGGGCGTAGTAGAGTAGTAACTCATCTACACAATTCTCTTTGAGCATTGAGCCATTGAGCTTAAATCCAGATTCGATATGAATTTCATTCATCTCACGCTCTTTAGCGAGATAGGAAAACAAACTTGGTAGATCAACCTTACCAAATGCATTAGCCATCGCAATCACCTGAATACCCTGCACTTCAAAAGCCTTCGCTTTTGCTTGCATCTCAGGGTTATCTAAATTTGCACAGACGATCAAAATGCCAGACTGCTCTGGGTTTTGCAAGATCTTCGCGTTAGTTGGTGTTTCCAGCTTGGAATCAATAATGATTCGAGCGGGCTGTCTTTGGGTCTCTACTTCTCTCACATTGAGACTTGGATCATCTTCTTTTACTGTGCCAACACCTGTGACAATCGCGCAAGCTTGTGCACGCCAGTGATGACCATCAGCCCTAGCAAGTGGTCCTGTAATCCATTGACTGCGGCCATCGGGCAAGGCAGTTTTGCCATCTAAGCTTGCCGCAATCTTCATACGCACCCAAGGCAAGCCACGCGTCATTCGTGAAATAAATCCTGGGTTTAAGGAACGTGCTTCGACCTCCATTAACCCAGAGTGCACTTTAATTCCCGCAGCTTTTAGTCGCTCTAGACCTTTGCCAGCCACCAAAGGATTGGGGTCAGTCATCGCCACAAATACAACTGCCGGTTTTGCTGCAATCAATGCATCTACGCAGGGTGGTGTACGTCCCGTGTGACTACAAGGCTCAAGTGTGACGTACACAGTTGCACCAGTAGGATCATTTCCGAGGGATTTGGCATTAGCCAAGGCTTGCACCTCAGCATGAGCGCTACCCACCTTTTGTGTAAAACCTTTTCCAATGACTTGGCCATCTTTAACGATGACGCAACCCACTCTAGGATTGGGGTTGGATAAATAAAGTGCTTTGTGAGCCTCGGCTATTGCCTCGCTCATAAACTGGTGGTCAACTGCGCTGTACATGGGGTCTATTAAACCATTCAATGGCAACGCTTTGCATCTCTAGCTGGGTCACAGATCCGCCAACGTCCTCCGCTGCCCAAAATCATTTGGCGCTCCACGCCCGGGGCTCTGCTGTGACCCAGGATTAATCGATTCGCCACAAACCCGCCTTGGGCCGTTTTAGCAGCGCCTGCCGC
Source organism: Polynucleobacter parvulilacunae (assembly GCF_018881715.1). Lineage (GTDB taxonomy): Bacteria > Pseudomonadota > Gammaproteobacteria > Burkholderiales > Burkholderiaceae > Polynucleobacter > Polynucleobacter parvulilacunae. Next base: position 771,993 of record NZ_JACVPW010000001.1, on the reverse strand, counting down.
ATTAAATAGAATGCCTCTCTTGCCAGAATTGGGGTCAATGAATTGCTTGCCGCCACCCTGAAAGTAAATAGGGCTAATCCTTGCCTGTGAGATCCAGGACTTATCAATGCAACCGGCTATTACGGGCTTTCCGCTACAAGCACTTTTAACCACCCACCCCTCCTCCCACCGGTCACCAGAAATAGGTGCAAGGAGCACGGGGCGGCCTAAATGCAAAGCCTGCTGACGAGCTAAATGGGCGTGCAAAATAAATCTTCTAGCAATGGTTTCGATTTCTCGAGCTGCGATTTGTTCTTGCAATAAAGGCATCGTCGTCATAGCAGCAATCGCAATGATTAAAACTACCGCCATGAGTTCTAGCAAACTAAATCCATTTTTTGCATCAATGGATCGCCGTAAATATAGATTGGATTTATTCAAACACTTGTCGCCAGTTGACGCGAGTTGCAACGCCCGTTTTTTCATCGATGAAAACACCGATCTGTATTGCTGGCTTTTCTTTACTCGAAATCAGCCACCGATTTTTTCCTGCAGACTGAATAAAGCATGCATTCTCTTCTAAGTTTGAAATATTGGTAATGTTTTGCTCGCACTCTAAGACTAGTTTTTCAGAAGCCATGAAATGTTTCTGAGCAATTTCCATAGTGTGTACTTCTACGATACGTAATGCATTCAACCTCTCCAAATAATTGATGAGAGAAGAACAAAGTAAGAGCAGTGAAATAACCCAAGCCAAGATCATGGTAGATTTCTCGTCGCAAAAGTTCGCTCTAGATCCAAATGAAGCTTGGCCCCGTCAGTCATTTGTAGCTTGACCTTAAACAGCCTTTGGCCCCTCCTAGAATGGGCTTCATTGGCATTTAGCTCCTCAATCAATAATCCGTTTATCCCATTCATTAAGGTAGTGTTTTGAACGCGTCCCTGGCGATCAAGCGACTGGCATATTAGCGAACCACCATTCACCTTCTTACCCTTCGGAACTCCTGCCTGACGATCCACCAAGAATCCTTGCATAGCTAAATTATTTTTGGTCCGATCTTTAGAAAGGGCATTTCCAATGCAATCAAAATCTACACCCGCGGATAATTCATGATGAATGCTTAACGAATCAGATCCACGGAATCCTGATTTTTTATTTATCTCTAGAAACGAATTTGTATGGGCTTGCCCTGACTTTTGGTTTGAGATTTGTGGGGATTGAATATTGCGATACCCAGCCATACGAATAGCGCGCCCAATGAGTTCAAATGCACGATCTGCCTCTGCAATTAAAGATTGTGATTTCTCATACTCAATTTGTTTGATGACCAAATTAGCGCTTGTTTTTAATAATGGGTTGAGTAGAAGTACGCACAGAGCGATTCCGATCAGACACTCGAGCAGACTCATTAATTAAAGATTCGCTAGGTAGATTGAGATTGGCTCTAGCCCGCTCTCGCATTTCAAAAGCATCCAATTCCTTTCTAATTTGAGATCTTTTACTTTCTTGCTGACTCAGGATTAAAGCCAGTCGTTGATAAGCTCCAACCGAGATGGTCCAGACCCCCAGAATGAGGCTCAGCGCCACTAAAACTTCGAGCAATATGAACCCCTGGCAGTTTTGAGAACCGATTCTTGGGTCAAAGCACTGTTTAGGGGGCATTGCCTATTTTCTAAGGCAGGCCTGCGAACTGAAACTCTCGTCTAAGGCTCCTGCCGTCAGAAAGTCAGGATATTGGGGTAGGACTGAACAACAAGCAGGTCCTGCGCTTAAAATAGAGGGCTATGCCAAATACCCTTGCCTCCACCGAAGAAATTATTGCCGAGCTGCGTGCCGGAAAGATGGTGATCCTTGTCGATGAAGAGGATCGCGAGAACGAGGGTGATTTAGTCCTGGCTGCGGATTACATTACGGCTGAGGCAGTCAATTTCATGGCTAAGTATGGTCGCGGTCTCATTTGCTTAACCCTCACCCGCGAGCGCTGCCAACAAATCAACCTTCCCTTGATGGTTCGGGATAACGGCACATCGATGGGAACTAACTTCACCGTATCTATTGAGGCGGCTAGTGGCGTTACTACTGGCATCTCAGCAGCTGATCGTGCGCTGACGATTAAAACTGCAGTAGCACCAAATGCTAAGCCCAGCGATCTAGTTCAGCCCGGGCATATTTTTCCATTAATGGCCCAGCCTGGTGGCGTACTTATTCGCTCAGGACATACTGAAGCAGGTTGTGACTTAGCAGCTATGGCAGGCTGCTCACCAACCTCCGTGATTTGTGAAATTATGAAAGACGATGGCAGCATGGCGCGTCTTCCAGATCTTCTCGAATTTGCCAAAGAGCATCAATTAAAAATTGGCAGCATCGCTGATCTCATTCAATACCGCAGTCAGCATGAAAGTATTGTGGTTCGCGAAGGCAGTAGAGAATTCATTACCCCTTGGGGCAAATTTCAAGGCATTATTTATCGTGATACGCCAAGCTCATGTGTTCATATTGCTCTGGTTAATGGCAAGCCATCTGAGGCTCAAGAGACTTTAGTACGTGTACATGAGCCCGTCACTGTTTTAGATTTTCTGGATGCGAATGTCAGCACACATTCCTGGCCATTAGCTAAAGCCTTGGAAGAGCTGGCTGCTGCCCCTGCTGGCGTTGCAGTTCTTCTAAATGCCTCAGGTATCGCTGCCCCGAATGATCAAGATTGGCTTGCCCAGTTCCAAAAACTAAATCAGTCACAGGAAGAGGCTAAGAAACCTTTGGCCAGAAAAACCGATTTCAGAAGTTACGGTATTGGCGCTCAAATCTTGAAAGATATTGGTGTTGGCAAAATGTGCTTACTTGCAAACCCCAGCCCCGTTCCAAGCCTGTCTGGTTACAAGCTCGAAGTAACAGGCTACAAGCCTTACACTCCTTAATACTCAACCAATACTCAACTAATACTCAATTAATAATCAATTAATAATCAATTAACACTCTTCTTGTATTGGCAATTTTTAGAAAAAATATATGACTAGCTCCACCAATGATTTTGTAGGCGTATTAGAAGCTGATCTTAATGGTCAGGATTTACGTATTGGCGTTGTGCAAGCGCGTTTTAATGAAGACCATTGCGTTGCTTTAACGAATTCCTGCATTAATGAATTGCTTTCTTTAGGCGTCACTCAATCAGACATCAAACTTGTGACCGTCCCAGGAGCCTTAGAGATTCCATTTGCCCTCCAAAAAATGGCTGAGACCGGTGAATTTGATGGCTTAGTCGCTCTAGGAGCAGTCATTCGTGGTGAGACCTATCACTTTGAACTGGTTTCCAACGAATCTGCTGCAGGCATTACGCGCATCTCAATCGACTCTGGATTACCCATTGCAAATGGCGTATTAACTTGCGACACCGATGAACAAGCTCATGCTCGCGTCCAGGTAAAAGGTGCAGAATGTGCTCAAGCAGTGGTCGAGATGGCAAATCTTGCCTTGGCACTGACTCCGGATATCGATATCGAAATTAACTCGAGCGAAGAAGAATAATTAGTATGCCGACATCTAACCAGAACCCTTTAGCGCCTCCAGCAGGCAAAGAAACTAAACCAGCGCCAAAGCGCTCACTGACTCCACGTCGCCGTGCTCGCGAATACGCCCTACAAGGCGTTTACCAAAGCCTAGTCATGCGTCGTGCTGGCAGCATTCCCAATGGCGCAGCAATCGCCAAGCAGCTTGCTGAGGATCCAGCCTTCCGTCGCTGCCAACTTGAACTCTTTCAAGGTATTTTTGATGGCGTATTGGCTCGCACGGATGAATTAGAAGCCATCATTACTCCCGCATTAGACCGCCCAATTAATGAACTCTCTCCCGTAGAGCATGCGGCACTGCTCATTGGCGCCTACGAGCTTGCTGTAGACCTTTCAGTGCCTTACAAGGTGGCAATTAATGAAGCAGTGGAGCTTGCCAAGACCTTTGGCGGTACCGATGGCCACAAATATGTAAACGGTGTACTTGACCTTCTAGCCCAGAAACTCCGCACAACGGAAACTCAAGCAGGTTAAATAACAAGCCCTCGTAAACAAAAGCCTTCAGGCCTAAAAGCTTGGAGGCTTTTTGCTTCTAGGAGGGATAAAATGATCTGAATCGATTGAAGAGTAAGAACAGGATCACAGATCATGCAAAAAGTAGATATTCGTAGTCAACTTAAAGATGCCAGCCTTTTCAAGGAAGAGGCCTTTATCGATGGCAAATGGGTTGGCTCCAAATCCACATTTACAGTTTCTAATCCCGCTACCAATGACATCATTGCATCCGTAGCCAACCTAGAAACGAAAGATGCGGAACTAGCCATTGCCGCCGCTGAAAAAGCACTGCCAGCATGGCGCAGTAAATTAGCCAAAGAGCGCGCGCAAATTATGCGTAAATGGTTTGATCTCATTATTGACAATACGCAAGATCTAGCAAAGCTCATGACCCTTGAGCAAGGCAAGCCTCTAGCCGAGGCTGGGGGTGAAGTGATTTATGGGGCTTCATTTGTAGAGTGGTTTGCCGAGGAAGCAAAACGTGTTGAAGGGTCGATCCTAGGTACCACCTGGAGCGACAAGCGTCTCATGGTTTTAAAGCAACCAATAGGTGTTTGTGTAGCAATTACTCCTTGGAACTTTCCCATTGCAATGATTACGCGCAAGATTGCACCTGCATTAGCAGCGGGCTGCACCATCGTCATCAAACCCGCTGAATTGACGCCACTATCCGCCTTAGCCCTGGCTGAGTTGGCAAAGCGTGCCGGTATTCCGGATGGGGTGATCAATATTGTGACTGCTGATGCCAATCAATCGATTGTGATTGGCAAAACATTGTGCTCATCTCCTACGGTTCGTCATTTATCCTTTACTGGATCAACGGAAGTTGGCCGTATTTTGATGGAGCAGTGTGCGCCAACCGTCAAGAAACTCGCCTTAGAGTTGGGGGGACATGCGCCGTTTATCGTGTTTGAAGATGCCGATATCGATGCAGCCGTCAGCGGTGCCATGGCATCCAAATTTAGAAACTCTGGCCAGACCTGTGTTTGCGCAAACCGTTTTTACGTTCATAAAAAAGTGCATGATCAATTTGTTGAAAAGTTTGCCAAAGCGCTTGCCGTCATAAAAGTAGGCAATGGAATGGAAGCTGGCGTAACCCAAGGACCACTCATTGAAGATGCTGCTCTTGAAAAAGTCAAAAAACATGTTGCTGATGCCTTAAGCAAAGGCGCAAAACTAGTGACTGGCGGCAAGCAATCAGTCGAAGGCAAGAACTTTTATGAGCCAACTATTCTGGCTAACGTAAATAGTCAAATGCTGATTACTTATGAAGAGACTTTTGGCCCTATAGCCCCAATCATTCCTTTTGAAAGTGATGATGAGGTTATTAAGCTTGCCAATAACAGTCAATTTGGCCTAGCGTCTTACTTCTATAGCCGAGATATTGGTCGCGTATGGAAAGTTGCTGAAGCCCTTGAATACGGTATGGTCGGGGTAAATACCGGACTCATCTCAAATGAGGTTGCTCCCTTTGGTGGTATCAAACAATCTGGCCTTGGACGCGAAGGCAGCGTTTACGGTATGGATGAGTACCTGGAGATGAAATACGTCTGCGTAGGCTTGTAACTCAATTTAGAGTTTTATTTTTTCTTGTAAACCAAATCCCAAACACCGTGGCCCAGCTTGACGCCACGGTTCTCAAATTTAGTTACCGGACGATAATCAGGTCTTGGAGCATAGCCTGGATGCTTAGCATCGAGTTGTACAAGGGTGGGTTTAAACTCGTTACAAACCTCATTAGGTTTAGCAACATCTTCTGCAGAAAATGTTTCCAACTTCACCAATTCGGTTGAAGTATTTTGCAAAGCAGTTTCGGCATTTAATACCAAGAACATTTGCTCAGCATAGTTATGCCAATCAGTAGCCAAGTGCAAATAAGCGCCCGGCTTTAATTTGGAGACCAGCAGTCTGACAAACTCTGCCTGAATCAATCTGCGTTTATGGTGACGCTTCTTATGCCAAGGGTCTGCAAAGTAAATATGGATACCATCCAATGATTCAGGGGCAATCATATGCTCTAGCACCTCAACAGCATCATGACGAATCAATCTTAAATTACTCAGTTGCTCTTCACCAATCAACTTCAGCAAGGCGCCAACACCGGGCGGATGAACCTCAATAGCCAAGAAGTCATCATGCGGTCTTAGTGCGGCAATTTTGGCGGTTGTCTCGCCCATGCCAAAACCTATTTCCAAAATCTTCGGATTTTTGGAGCCCTGAAATGCTTCAATTAAATTGAGATTAGTAGCTTGATAAGGAAGCAGGAACTGAGGACCCAACTCCTCAATAGCCCGCTGTTGCCCGGCCGTAGTTCTACCTGCCCTTAATACAAATGAGCGAATACGATCAAACCGTTTTTCTGAATCAGTAGAACCAGCACCCACCACTTACCCCACTACCTTCTTAAAGTAAGCAATCGTCTCTTTTAAGCCGTCTTCCAGGTTGACCTTAGGCTCCCAACCCAGCTTAGCTTTAGCCAACTCGATATTGGGTTGACGCTGCTTAGGATCATCGGATGGCAGTGGCTCATAAATGATTTTAGATTTGCTGCCAGAGAGCTTCAGAATGGTCTCTGCTAATTGCAACATCGTGAACTCACCTGGATTGCCAATATTGACCGGCCCTGTAAAACCCTCTTCGGAGTTCATCATTTTGACCATAGCGTCGATTAAGTCATCGACATAGCAAAAGCTTCGGGTTTGCTGACCATCACCATAAATGGTGATGTCTTTACCTTGCAAGGCCTGCACAATGAAGTTGCTCACCACACGCCCATCATTCGGGTGCATGCGTGGGCCATAGGTATTAAAGATACGGACTACTTTGATATCTAGATTGTGCTGACGGTAGTAATCAAAAAACAGTGTCTCAGCACAGCGCTTACCTTCGTCATAGCAAGAACGAATCCCAATAGGGTTTACCTTGCCCCAATACGCTTCAGGCTGGGGATGCACTTCTGGATCACCATACACTTCACTAGTAGAGGCTTGCAAAATACGAGCCCGAGTTCTTTTAGCCAGGCCGAGCATATTAATTGCGCCATGCACACTCGTTTTAGTCGTTTGCACTGGATCATATTGGTAATGCACTGGGGATGCTGGGCAAGCCAAGTTATAGATCTGGTTGGTTTCTACATAGAGCGGAAAAGTCACATCGTGACGCATGAGCTCTAACTTAGGATTAGGTAATAAGTGCGCTAAGTTCTCTTTAGTGCCTGTGAAGTAGTTATCGACTACCAAGACATCATTACCCTCTTTGAGGAGCTTCTCGGTGAGATGCGAGCCTAAGAATCCTGCGCCGCCGGTGATGAGGATTTTGGGATTACGGTTGTAATTTTGCATAATATTTTTTGACTATTAATTGATTAGATAAGTTGGTGATCAACTAATCGGTGGCGTATTCCAACCCGCAGAACGATAGGCATACACTACTTCTGCCAGCACAATGGATAGCGATGTCATAAAGAAAATTAAACCCATGACAAAGGTCCAAATAACATAGCTTGTTTGCAATGAACGCACTGCTCCAGCCTGAAAGAAAAATAGCTCGAGAACGGTGAGGGAAATAAAAACCCCACTCAGCACATCGAAAAAGATGGCTGCAGTACATAAACGGCCACGAATCTTGGCTTCTTCAGCCTCTTTATGCATGTGATCCAACAGAGCCCGATCTTTGACATCACCGCGGTGAATAGCCTGCTGAATACTGCGCATACGATCTACTGAGCGTGCCAAACGACCAGAGATGGCGTTAATCAAAGTGGAAACAGCGGTCAATAAAAAAACAGGGGCTAAAGCCAGCTGAATATTATTGGTAATAGCGTCAATTGATACGTCCATAAGAATTTCCGGCGCTTTATATGTCAGTGAAGCATTAATGAGACCAGGCTATTAAGCCGGTGTAAGAGGTAAACAAGACGAGTAACCCAAAAGCAATTCGATACCAAGCAAATGGAGTGAAATTATGGTGAGCAACATAGTGAATCAACCAACGTACGCAAATAAAGGCAGATACAAAGGCAGCAATAAAACCCACAATCGTGGCTAATGTAAATTCTCCGGAGAAAGCAACTGGCGCTTTCCAGAGCTTGAGTAACTCATAGGCAGTGGCGCCACCAATAACTGGAATGGCCAAGAAAAAAGAAAACTCCGTTGCCACGGCCCGCGGCAAACCAAACAACATACCACCAATAATGGTTGCGCCAGAACGCGAAGTGCCGGGGATCAAAGCTGCGCATTGAGCTAAGCCGACCTTGAGCGCATCTAAAGGAGTTAAATCATCTACGGATTTGATGTGGCTAGAAACATCCGCACGATTTTGTTGACGACGCTCAGCCCAGAAAATAACTAATGCTCCGACGATAAATGCACTGGCAACAGGTATAGGTGAAAACAGAACTGCTTTAATGTGCTTGCCGAATAAAAAGCCGAGCCCCATCGCTGGGATCGAGGCAATTAATAAATTGAGAACAAAACGGCGTGCATCAGGACTGCTTGAAAAAGAACTGGCTACCTTGATGAGCTTTTGACGAAACTCCCAGCAAACGGCCAAAATGGCGCCAAACTGAATAATGACTTCAAAGGCCTTGCCTCGCTCATCATTAAAGTCGAGCAAATCCCCAACCAAAATAAGGTGGCCAGTGCTGGAGATGGGCAAAAACTCCGTTAATCCTTCCACCACTCCCAAAATGACTGCTTTTAGTAACAATATAAGATCCATAGGCTAAATTTTATAGGTATATAGGGAACAATCAGGGGATTTGGCAAAATAGCGCTTAAATAAGCATTTTGAATAAATTAGCCTTAAACTGCATGGCACATTGAAAAGTAACCGAATTACATGATCCCAACCCGCTTCAGACTTTCTCGACTTACCGCCTTTGGTTTGATCCTGAGTCAAGCACTTGGTTTCGGTACCTGGTCTTTTAGTGCTGGGGCTCAAGTTCCCAATGCTGCCTCTAGACTCGCTTTACCTACCCCAATGAGTGCATCAACCCTGATTGGACTGGAACAACCGCCACAAATAGCGCCGCTCCCGAGCAAAACAGCTTTACCTGAAACTCCAACTCCTTCATATCTGGGTAACAAGACTTCAGATAACAAGGCTCAATTTAATGATCTCATTCAACTCTATCAGGACGCTGCATTTAGTGATCCCGTATTAAACGCAGCCCGCTTTAACTATCAAGCTAGCAAAGAGCTGTATTGGCAAGGCCTCTCTTTATTGTTGCCACAAGCAAATGCAACGCCTACTGGCACCCGCTACTATCAACATGGCGCTGGAACCACAGTTGTCTCACCTAATTCTGGTAATTCACGGGTATTTGATCAAAAGAGTTACACGGTAACTCTTACACAGCCCGTTTTTAACGTAGGGGCTCTCGAGGCTTTTAAGCAAGGCGATCTCAATACCAAGATTGCTGATATGAACTTCTTTCAGGCTCAACAAGACCTTATTCTGAGAGTCTCACAAGCCTATTTTGACGCGCTAACAAGCCAAGACAACGTGGCCTTGTATCGCAATAAGAAAGATTTAATTAAGCAACAGCTAGATGTTGCGCAAGCTAAATTTGATGCTGGCCTTGCAACTATCGTTGACGTCAATACAGCGCAAGCCAGTTACGACCTTACTGTCTCTCAAGAAATTGCCGCTCAAGCAGACTTAGTGGTAAAGAAGGGCGTTTTGGAGCAGCTCGTTGGACACCCAGTTGGACCACTCAAGCCACTTATTAAGGCCGCTAAGATTGATGGCGTTCTCAAGGATCCACGCAGCAAGAGCAAAGAAAATAAAAGCGTACCTTTAGTAGATAGCGTTAATCCAGCTCTTCCACCAGGCCAAACCTTAGATGATTGGATTAATCAATCTGAGGCTGCTAACTTTAAGGTATTGGCAAGTCAGCTATCAGTGAGCTTGGCAGAAAGCACTTATCGCGCTTCACAAGCCTTGAACTATCCATCCTTAAATTTAGTGGGTACCTCTGGCTACAACACCTCTAATGGAACGCCAAATAATTATTCTCCTGCGCAGACTAACGTTTATAACAACACGCTCGCTCTTCAGATGACCATTCCATTGGTATCAGGTGGTTTCAATAGCTCCGTTATTCGGCAGAATGCTGCATTAGTAGATACGGCAAAAGCCAACTATGACAATGCGAGACGTACAGCAGCACAAAATACGCGCGCTGCATTTACTGGGTTTTATGGCGGTCTAGCTAGCGTAAAAGCATTTGAGGCTGCAGAGCGTTCTGCGGAATCAGCCGTAGAATCAAGTCGACTCGGCTTTCAGGTCGGGACTTTAATCAATATCGATGTGCTGATCGCTGTCGATACCCTATTCACTACCCGCTCTCAGTTACAGCAATCACGCTACAGCACCGTGCTCAATGCCCTTAAATTAAAAGCAAGCGCTTCAACATTATCTGACGAGGATTTGATCGCAATCAATTCCTTGCTGCGCTAAATTGATTTACACAGCTTTAAGACACTAAATCTAGAGAAGCCTGAATTACTTCTTGCGCACTTGGCGGCGCCTGTATATCACCGACATTGCGAATCTTGTCGGACCAATAGCCTTCAGTCTTCCATCTTGGTGAGTCGCAATAAATTTCGACTGTGGGTTTACCCAACACTGCCGCAAGATGCGTGAGTCCTGTATCAACACCAATCGTTAACGCGGCTCCTGCAATTACGGAGAATGCATCTTGAATCGAAAATGCTGGCGGCACCAAGGCATTCGGAATTTGTGCAGCAATTTCTTTACTCACCGCTTGCTCAGCCAAATTACCCCAGGGCAGGACTACTTGGTAGCCACGATTAGCCAACTCTCTACCTAGAGCAACCCAGTCTGCATTAGGCCAACGCTTAGCCTCTCTAGCAGTTGAATGAAAGCACAAGACATAAGGCGTCTTTAATTCGCTAAGACCTACTGAAGTTTTCCCCAAGGAATTAACGTAACTCGCTGGGTAAAACTGAGGAGCAACTTTACGGTCGATCAAAGCCCAATCTAAAGCAGAGCACGCCACCCAACGCGAACGATCAACCGCATGACACTGAAAAGGAACTTGCACTGACTGGTTATAAAAAGATCTTGCGATGGGCTCGTAACCAGAAAACTCAGTGGCATTGGCAAGACCTGCAATTACCGCCTTAGGAGTCTTGCTTGCCAATGAACAAATGATGGCTGATTTGAGCAAACCCTGAGTCTCAATAATGACATCGTAAGAAATCTCTTGAAGCTCCTTCTTGAATGCAAAAAATTGCTGCCATGTAGAAAGCTTCAATAAATTCTTTTTCCAGCGTCGCAAGCCAAAAGGAATAATGCGATCAATTCCTTTGAAGCCATCCTTGGAAAGTAGCGGAGTAAGCAGATGAACATATCCCTCTTCAACTACCCAATCAATTTGCGCTTCTGGCAAACGCGCCCGTAAATCCCAAACAATCGGCAGGTTATGCAAAACGTCTCCTAAAGAGGAGAGCTTGACCAATAAAATCTTGGGCTTTTTGAGGTGGGCCGATACATTGCTCATGTGAGCATTATCTTATCTTTTACTTCCGGCTCAGAGGATTAGAACTTAGGCGCAGCATCCCACAAATGACCGGCTGCATCCTTAGCATTCATATTGGGTTGAATACCTGCAGGCAATGGCCACTCGATGCCGACAGTTGGGTCATTCCAAGCAAGACAAGCCTCGCTCTGTGGGTGATAGTAATCAGTCGTTTTATAAAGAAATTCCGCTGTTTCTGAGAGCACTAGAAAGCCATGTGCAAGCTTCGCTGGGATCCACAGTTGTTTATGGTTTTGGGCGCTTAATTCAACGCCCACCCATTTGCCATAAGTTGGGGAATCTTTACGAATATCTACTGCCACGTCAAACACGCTACCAGCAACTACTCGCACTAACTTGCCCTGCGTTTTTTCTAATTGATAGTGCAGTCCACGCAAAGTCCACTGACGCGAAAATGAATGGTTGTCTTGAACAAACTGGACATCAAGCCCAGTTTCTTTTGCAAAGTCTTCAGCATTAAATGACTCAGTAAACCAACCGCGCTCATCACCAAATACTTTTGGCTCCACAATAAAAACATCATGGATCGCTGTAGGCGTTAACTGTAACTTAGAAGGGACGCTCATTTAGCAGCCTTCTTCGCAGATAGTGAAATAGGCTGAGCTGAGCTATTGAGCTCATTCAGAATCTTGCCCAAATACTGACCATAACTATTCTTACTTAACTGTGCGGCAACTTTCTGTACCGCTTCAGCAGTAATCCAGCCTTGGCGATAAGCAATCTCTTCTGGGCATGCCACCATAAGGCCCTGGCGCTTTTGCAGGGTTGCAATGAACCCAGCGGCATCCAACAGGGAATCATGAGTGCCAGTATCAAGCCAAGCAAAGCCTCGGCCCATAATTTCAACGTTCAGCTCATTCTTCTCAAGGTAAACGCGATTTACATCGGTAATCTCAAGTTCGCCACGCGCACTAGGCTTAATCGAGGCAGCGATATCGCATACCTGATTGTCATAGAAATATAAACCCGTCACTGCATAGCTACTGCGTGGCTTCAGCGGCTTCTCTTCAATCGAGAGTGCTTTGTAGTCTTTATCAAATTCCACAACACCGTAACGCTCTGGATCATTGACATGGTATGCAAATACCGAAGCTCCAACAGTGCGATCATTTGCGCTATTAAGTTGATCCACTAATTCATGGCCATAAAAAATATTGTCACCTAGCACTAATGCGCTTGGGTTATTACCGACAAAGTTTTTACCGAGAGTAAATGCTTGCGCCAAACCATCTGGTGAGGGCTGTACGCAATACTCAATATTGAGACCCCACTGCGAACCATCGCCTAATAACTCAGTGAAACGAGGCGTATCTTGCGGAGTAGAAATCAACAGAATGTCGCGAATACCAGCTAACATCAAGGTGCTTAACGGGTAGTAAACCATTGGCTTGTCATAGACTGGCATTAACTGCTTTGAAACTGCCTGAGTCACTGGATAGAGACGAGTACCAGACCCGCCGGCTAAGATAATGCCTTTGCGATTTACAGCCATTTAAAACCCCTATTTCAGCATTTCAAGCCGCCTAAGAGGTTCTAAATCAAACCTTTCGAAGCCAACTTGGATACATATTCTTGAACCATGCCATCCCAGGCTGGGAAATTTGGCATATTTTGGGGTTCATTATAAGAGTTTGAAGCTTCTGAAGGCCCGTTTTGCAGGGTAGAACGCAATTTAGCGGTGTTCATGCGTGAATTCATTGGTCTTGGGGCTGGCAATGGGTATTCGACAGCCAGAATGGGCTTAATAGCGGCTGGCTTAGCCTTGAGCTCAATTTCAGCATTTAGGGCCACCTGAACCGCAAAAGTGGCCAAACCATGCCAGGTAGTCTCACCTGCTGGAACAGCGTGATAAATACCAGATGGAAACTGCTTTAGCGCCCCCTGAGAATCTAACGCTAAATCCAAACTCACTCGGGCCAGCCATTCAGCGCTAGTAGGTACACCATGCTGGTCATAAATGACTTTTAATTCTTCACGATCTTTTGCCAAGCGCAACATCGTGCGGATGAAATTACCGCCATCACCATAAACCCAGCTGGTTCTAAAAATGGCAAATTGACCTTTGGATGAATTTGCGAATATCTCTTCTATTGCTTGCTCACCGGCAGCCTTACTTTTTCCGTAAATACCCAATGGGTTACGAGCATCATTCTCTAGATAGAAACCGTCTTTACTGCCATCAAATACATAATCTGTTGAGTAGTGCAGAAAAGTGGTGTCGTTGTCTGCGGCATAGCGCGCCATGATTTCTGGGGCCTTTGCATTTACCGCGAAAGCCAAATCAACTTCAGTTTCTGCTTTATCCACTGCCGTATAAGCAGAGGCATTAATAATCAGATTCGGCTTTACTGCATTGAGTTGCGCAAGTACATCAGCTTCCTTACTAAGATCACACTCAGCTCTACCAAGATAAGTTATCAGCGCGTTTGCAGAAACGGATGCCTGCCCAAGCAAAGCAGAAAATGCTTTCCCCAGCTGCCCATCTTTTCCGAAAACTAAAATATTCACGCGGCTATTAATTTAATTATTTATTGTTAGTTGTACTGCTTTTGCAGCCAGTCACGGTAAGAACCGCTCACCACGCCATCAATCCAAACTGGGTTATCTAGATACCATTGCACCGTTTTACGAATACCGGTATCGAAGGTCTCGGCTGGCCTCCAGCCTAACTCGCGCTCAACCTTGCTAGCATCAATTGCATAGCGACGGTCATGTCCCGGGCGATCTTTTACGTAGGTAATTTGATCCACATAGGGCTTTCCGTCTGCACGAGGCTTGAGCTCATCCAGAATGCTACAGATGGTTTTCACAACATCAATATTGGCCTTTTCATTCCAGCCACCGATGTTGTATGTCTCACCTAATTTACCTTTAGCCAACACTTCACGAATAGCGGAACAATGATCGCCCACGTATAGCCAATCGCGAATCTGTTGGCCATCACCATAAATGGGCAAAGGCTTACTATTCAGGGCGTTCAAAATTACCAATGGAATTAATTTTTCCGGGAAATGATAAGGGCCATAGTTATTCGAGCAATTGGTTGTCACTACCGGGAAACCATAAGTATGAAACCAAGCGCGCACTAAATGATCAGAGGCGGCCTTAGAAGCTGAGTAAGGACTATTAGGCTCGTAAGAATTTGTTTCAGTAAAAGCGGGGTCAGTTAAAGAAAGTGATCCATACACTTCATCGGTTGACACATGGTGGAAGCGAAACTCTTCTTTAGCTTTACCTTCAAGGGCATTCCAATACTCGCGAGCACACTCTAATAAATTAAATGTGCCAACAATATTAGTTTCCACAAAATCTGCAGGCCCATGAATGGATCGATCCACATGACTTTCGGCAGCAAAGTTCACAATTGCGCGTGGTTTATGCTCTTTCAATAATTTGGTGACCAGCTCTTTATCACCAATATCACCATGAACAAATACATGGCGGGGATCGCTCTTCAAAGACTCCAGAGTGGCCAAATTACCAGCATAGGTTAATTTATCTAAGTTAACCACGCCCTCATTAGCCGGAACCTTTAACCAGTCCAGAACAAAATTACCACCAATGAAGCCAGCGCCGCCAGTTACGAGAATCATATAATTTCCACTTATCTATATTTACTGCCTCTTCTTGTAGATTATGATCAATAATCTACAAATATATTGGCAACTAGATTATAAAGTTTTCAAAAAGTCTTTCTAAAAATCATGTTTAAAGCTCGGATTTTGGGGCTCAAGAATCACAAGCCTCTAAAAGTGCCGTTTTTTATACAGTATTAAGAGTTAATACACTCCATGCAAAAAATTGTCCTCTTCCGAATCAGCAGCAAAGGCTACCCCAAGGTAAAGGTCGATGGCGTCAATAAATACGATTCCCTTAAGAATCTTGCTGAAACCTTTAAAGACTGGAAATTCATTTGCGTTGCCGATAATTGTGATGAAGCCTTAATTGAGCACATCAAGACAAATTATCAGTTTGCTCAACTGATTGAAACAAAGCTAGGCAATCCTGGCTCGTTCTGGAAGCTGTATGAGGTTGCTCTTGAGATAGCAAAAGATGATGACATCTTCTACTTTATTGAAGATGACTACCTTCATCTGCCAGAGGCGCCAAGCGCTATTGAAGAAGGATTGCATTATTTTGACTATGTCACGCTCTACGATCATCCTGACAAGTACAAACAACATCACGGTCCGATCAATCCCTATGCCAAACGCAATCAATACTCCGAATCAACGGAAGTAGTTTGCGGCCCCAAGCAATGGTGGCGCACATCTAACTCCACTACCATGACTTTTGCAGTAACTGGAAAAACTTTGAAAGCAGATGCCGATATTTGGTCCATTACCAAAACAGCAAAAAAGGATTTTGATTTTGATAACTTCTGCGTCATCACCAAGCAACCAATGATGGCTAAATCAAGATATATCAAGCAAATCCCGCGCAGATTCCAGTTTTGGTCTAAGCCTAAGCGCTACCTAGGCATTAGCATTCCAGGCTTAGCCCTGCATCTCGAACAAGCCTATCTAAAGAAGAGTGATGAGGTCAGGTTTTCACTCCCTCCACAGAACTACCCAAGCAACGCCAAATAAAATTTACGGAATGACAAAGCCTAAGTTACTTGATGTTTTCTTGTTCTACAACGAACTGGACCTACTTAAAGCTCGTCTTGAGTATTTGGGCCCTATCGTTGACCACTTCATCATCTCTGAAGCCAATGTTGATTTTTCGGGGCGGCCAAAGGAATTTTTATTAAGCCAAGAGCTTGTCAATACACTGCCTTTTGCCGATAAGATTATTTATCACCGCGAACATCTCAATCTCAACTCGATTCCCTGGTTATTTAAAAGATTCAAATACCGTAATCGCATGACTCGCTATCTTTGGAAAATTCAGGACGCCCAAAGAAACTCGACGCTGACCCCTTTAAAGTCTTTTAGCGCAAATGATATTGTGATATTTAGTGATTTAGATGAGTTCCCTAGTGAAGCAGCTCTTCAAGAAGGCATTAAGGCGTTACATGCAGGAGAGCCCAAGCAGGGAGAGCCTCATGCTTATAGCTTGGATCAAACCTTCTATTACTACAACCTTAATAATGCCGCCCCTGAAGATAAGTTTTATGGATCAGTAATAACAACTCTCGGCACATTTAGGAAACACCTTCCGCATCGCTTCAGAAGCGGGAAAAATGATTTTGAGCACATTGCCTCAGGAGGCTGGCATTTTTCCTACTTTATGGATGAGGAAAAAATTCTCAATAAGATTTATGCAATCAGTGATGTTGAAAACTTAAGCGACTACAAAAATATCACCACTGAAGAAATTCAACAAAAGATATTATCTGGATCTGATTTATATGACCGCGGAACCAATCTGAACAAGCTTGAGTACCAAAAAATTCCCGATCCAGTAATCAAGGTGATTCAAAAATACTTGCCCAACTGCGCAAGAATTATTTAGGGCTATTTTCTAAACTATCTTTAGCTTTATTGCTAGCAAAGAGCGTAACCGTAGCACCTACGGCAAGAAAGAAAATCGTTGCCTCAAAGTATTGCTTATAAGAAATCTCCGCAATTAATCCAAAAGGAATAAAAGCTAGGCAAACAATTACCCAAGGCATAGCAATCGAAGATTTACTCTTAAGGCCAAGATAAACAATAGATAGCAAGGAAGCAAAGATCAATAACAACCCAGGAATGCCAAACGCAAGACCAAAATCAATCCAGCCACTATGCACTTGCCCTTCGTGCTCATGTGGAATTTTGGCATAGTCTTGTAAACCTTTAAAAGACTGATTTACTGATCCATATCCGAGCGGGTACTCTGAAATCAGCCTTAAACCAACAGATGCATATGCAAATCGACTATAGGTATTTATAGCAGCAGGAACACCAAGACTATTGAGCGGCGTAGGTACTGAACCCTCTTTTTTTTGCCATTGCTGGTTTTTATCAATATCGATGGCTACTGCAGCATCCTGCAATACAGTATCCCAACCTTTGTAGGCAAAGGATTTATGACCTTCCCATATGCCCACGGATAAGAGAGCAATTGCCGTTAATACGATGATTGATAAAACGCTTGATCTACCCTTTTGCACAATTGGGTTTATAGCCACCACTACTGCCAAGAAAATACATAAACCCAAGGCAATCGCAATTCCATTCTTAGTGCTAGATACAAGTGCTGATACCAAGACTAGAGCCAATCCTAAGAACCACCAAAAAATTTGCAATGCTTTTGATTTATCAACTTTACCCACCAACAAAAGGATCAGATTGCCAGTGGCAACCGAACCAGCAACCGCGCCAAAATATGCCGTCTCAAT
Source organism: Polynucleobacter parvulilacunae (assembly GCF_018881715.1). Classification (GTDB taxonomy): domain Bacteria; phylum Pseudomonadota; class Gammaproteobacteria; order Burkholderiales; family Burkholderiaceae; genus Polynucleobacter; species Polynucleobacter parvulilacunae. The sequence continues at coordinate 754,063 of NZ_JACVPW010000001.1, read as the reverse complement.
TTTGGCGAATAGAAAAAATACGAAATCATTTGGCTTTACCAAGCCATGATTTAAATAGGATGCCCAGCAATAAGCGAGTACGTTGATCAAAGGCGCAGAAAATAAGGCAATATAGAAATAAAGGCGCAGGTTGGTGTACTTGAAAATTGCAATCCCCAAACCTATGGCAGCAATTGCACCCAGCAAAGAGCGCATCCAAAGACCCTTGATCTCAGATAGCTCTAACTGAGTATTAAGAGAAAAGAAGGTGTAATGAATAAGCACCCACCCAAATAATCCAAAGATACAGGCAAGGGGAAGGATTCTTGCATTTGTAATTTTGAATTGATCCCGATTATGTCGAATCAAGCCAATAGCAGACAAGGATCCAGCGATCAATAAGAGATGACGTAGCGCAATGGTATTGGGAATCACCCAAGTAATGAGCAACCCAAATATGCTCGCCACTGATGCAAAGGCAAATTGCCTCTCAGAAATCTTCATATTCTCAGGAGGTCAACTGCCAAAATTTAAGTCCTACAAAGCGCTTACGCATCTTCCACTTAAAGTGCACTTTAGCGGCAATCTCTTTTGCCATCTCCAACCTACCCTCCTGTCTGAGATGGGAGATTAAGTCATAAACATCCAGGCCACTTAAGTAATTTTTCGGTAGCATGTTGATGAAAGCTGTTAATTCAGAGTCATTTAATACGTGACCGAAATTAAAGAACCCGTGGAATCCAAATGCCGGATGCCAAGGCGAGCGCTCTACAGCAAATTGCTCCGCAACTCCTGTTGGAGCAATCCGAATACCGCACTCTTGCGTTAGAAACTCTTTGTTATCCACGCAAATACAGTAGTCCTCAGGATGCTTCTTCACAAAACCCTGTTTCTTCATGGCTTGCAGCAACTTTACTGAGCGCAAAGAAAATCCGCCATTACCTACCGCAGTCGTTGGATGGTGTGGCCAAACAGCCCCAATATAGTCGTAGGTCAAAAAGGAGCTTGTCCATAACTCAGGGTTTGTGACAAAACTATCCCACTGAATCACCAAGACATGAGAGCCTTGAACGTACTGATCCAATCCACCTAATAAAAGTTCTGAATAGTCTTTAGTTGTCTTGATTATGGGAGCTTGAACATATTCAATATCGGCTCTTTTGTTGCTAACGCGATCCAAATTGGTGATGAGAACTACTTTGGCAAATTGGGTGCCACTTAAACATTTGTCGATTGCCCAATGTGCCAATTCAGGCTCGCGTGTTTCTACGCAGAGCAAGGTGACATTATTTAAGTTGAGCATTGCTGATGTGGTGTGTTGATGCGGCTAGCGCTTAATTCACAAACCCAAGCAATAAAGAAAGCTTGAATTGGGTTTTCTTCAGAACTCGCTTTATCGATCGCCATACTCTAGATGGGATACTCTTATTTGAGGGGCCGTAGTCTCCCCAGCTTTCCCAATTAGACTGATATACCACGCCCAAATAATCATGGGCCAGTAATTCTTCTTTAAGGCCCAATACTTGATGAGCCCATAGCTGATGCTCATAGTGGTAATGCATGAACAACTGCTCACGTGGATAAATTGGAATAGCCCGGAAGTTAATTAATGACTCACCATACCAAGTAAATTCTGAGCCGCAGAGCAATACTGCATCCAGGAAATTCATACCGTTTGGAGTCAGATAGTTCGTATCCAGAGATTCCCAAACTTTTCCGCTCCAGAGAAATGGGGCGTAGCCAAAGTCATAAGTAACACCCTTACGACCCAATGCAGCCTTAATAGGCTCACGATCCGCTAAAAAATGCTGACGGATCTTTTTAGGGCCAAAACGCTCGGTCGCCTGAAGTACATCGCGCCCTTCGTGGATCACTGAGTACGGAATATTATCTTTAGCGATGAAATCGCTTTCATCAAAGTCACGAATAAAGATGCAGTCTGAGTCTAGTACTAAGTAATTCTCAGAGATACCCAATCTCCAGAACTCAGACTTAATGACCTGCTGTCTTAAGCCACCCCGAATTTCATACAACTTCTGGATATCTAGTTTTGGATTAGCCTTAAAGATATCCATCTCATCAAAAATAATGACTTCGTAATCCTTGAGATATTCCTTAAATAACTCAACATCATCCGCAGGAACGGAGATATAAAACGGAATATTGCCTTTGTTGTGCTTTTGGATACTTTGCGCTAGCTTGACTGTTCTTTTCAAGTCCTTACGAAAGGTGCAGCAATATAAAACGATATTCGGCATGGTTATCTAAAGATTAAAGTGGGTTTAGTTCACAACACTTAGGATTGTATCTACCGCTTGCTTTACGCCTATGGGTTTTCCGGTTGGGACTGGTAAGCGCTTTTGCTCCCAATCTAGCCATATGCGCTCCAAAGCCATATTAATACCCTCTAAGTCGCCCTCGTGGCTTAAATAAGCCCCGCGCTCCAGTAACATCTGATCTAACTGGGTATTGCGGTGGGTAATACCCCAAATTGGGCGATCGGCCCAAAGGTATTCATAAAACTTGGAGGGGATATATTCAGCGCACCATTCATCATTGCCGTGCAGCAGAATCAATACATCAGCTTCCTGCATCTTTTCAACTACGCGCTCACGTCCTGATTTACCCGTTACCGGATCTTTTTCTAGTCGACCGTGAGCAAGCAGCAAGTCATCGAAACCAAAATTATTGATCGATTCAACAGTAAGCACATCCAAAGGAGCGCCGTAAGCATGTACGCGAATATATTGGCGCGCTTGAGGATATTTTTTCACAAGCGCTTGGACTGCATTCAAGATTGTCGAAAGGGAACGATCTTTTGCCAACGATCCAAAATGACAAAGATTTAACTTGTCAGAATATTGATGCGCCGCTTCTTTAGACAGTCCACCCGGTGGATTTGCACCAGGCAAGACCATAAAACCATGTGCATTGCCTGGGGTATTTAAATTGGTATTGCGCACTTTGGCGTAGTGAACAGCACCTTCAGTAAACCACCATGCAAAGTCTGAAAAGCGAGCGATCTGTTTTTCAAGATATTGCCGAAACTGCGCATCTCGATTTTTAGGCTTTTCAATACCAATATCTTCAGGACTTTTACGTATGACCATCGGATCATGAATCTCAGCAATCCATTTGATACCGGTAGATTTCTTAAGCCACAGGCCAGCAAGGTGAGCAGACCATGCGCCGCCGGTACTGTAGACCAGATCGATCTGTCCAGATCGTATTAAATTACGCCCGTGAATATATGCAGGCATCGCCCATGACCATTGGCTGGAGTAACCAAGAAACAACTTCTCCAAGGCAATCAATGGTGCCAATAAAATCGATACAGTTCTGGTCAATACTTTATATAGAAGTCCGCGACCATATTGATTTGCAATCCAATGACGGAAATCAAATCGAAATGCCGCTGGGCCCCAAGCTAAAAATTGACGATGAGGAAAACGCTGATCTTTAATGCCAGTAATAGCGCTAAACACAATGGGCTTAATGCCAGCATCGAGCAGATATGGAATTTTATCGGTGATAGTTTGGCTCGCAGCGCGGCCATCCATATTGAAACCATGCGACAGAATGAGCCAGCGTTTTTCTGTCGTCATCGTATTTGAGTCAATCTCGTGTAATTCAATAGCACTAATTAGTTACCAGCAACAATCGACATCACAGCCATGCGCACTGCAATACCAAAGGTAACTTGATTCAAGATTACCGATTGCGGTCCATCAGCCACTACCGAATCGATCTCCACACCACGATTCATAGGACCAGGGTGCATCACGATGGCATCAGACTTAGCCAAAGCCAATCGAGCTGGCGTTAAGCCGTACTGCTTAAAGAATGCGTCGCCCTCAGGAACCTGGCCAGCTTCCATGCGCTCCTTTTGAATGCGCAAAGTCATCACTACATCAACGTCCTTTAAACCTTCTTCCATACTATGGAAGACCTTGACGCCCAACATATTTAAATCACTTGGCAGAAGACTCTCTGGGCCAATAGCGCGGATATCTTCACAACCCAAGGTCGTCAATGCATGAATATTCGACTTTGCTACACGACTATGCACAATGTCACCCACAATCGCCACTTTCAAACCTTTAAAGTTTTGTTTGAAGTGACGCATCGTATACATATCCAACAAACCTTGTGTTGGATGCTGATGACTACCATCACCGGCATTCACAACGTGTACATGTGCTGGTACGTGGTTGGCAATTTCAATTGGTGCCTTAGAGACGCTATGACGTACAACAAAAATATCTGCCTGCATCGCCACCAAGTTATCGATAGTGTCGAGCAGACTTTCACCTTTAGCAGTGGACGATGTAGAAATATCTAAGTTAATGACATCTGCAGATAAACGCTTTGCGGCAATCTCAAAAGTCGTTCTTGTGCGGGTGGAGTTTTCGAAGAAGAGATTAAAGACGCTCTTGCCTCTTAATAGCGGCACCTTCTTTACTTCGCGCGATGGGTCGGTAACGCTCACGAACTGCTGTGCAGTATCCAGAATATGGACGATTTGCTCTTTTGGCAAACCCTCTAAAGTGAGAAGATGTGTGAGCTCACCGGCAGCATTAAATTGATTGACTGGCTGATATATCGAACTCATCACTCGCGCTCCTCTAGTACAAAACTGAATTTACCAGCATCATCTTTTTCTAAAACCAGAATTTGGTTCTCTGGAACCTCTATCTGATCGCCTACAAAATTAGCGCATACCGGCAGTTCGCGATTACCTCGGTCAGCCAGAACCATTAACTCCACTTGAGCTGGGCGACCAAAATCAAATAACTCATTCAAGGCGGCGCGAACGGTTCTGCCCGTTAACAAAACATCATCAATCAAAATCACATTGGCGCCATTCACATCAAATGGCAAATGGGTAGTCATCGTGCTAGCAGTCCGCAATGCTGTCATCCCTTTCTCCGCATAATCATCGCGATGAAAAGCAACATTAATAACCCCATAGTGAGGTAAGCCTAGATCTTTGGACAAGCGCTCTGCAATCCATGCTCCGCCCATCGCAAGCCCCACCAACTCAAAGGAGCTGGTTTGCTTAAGCTCGCGAAGCTTTGCTAGTAATTTTTCGTATAACTGTTCTGCATTCATTCTTTAATCCACACTGTATCGAAACTGCTTTTTTAATCGGCGGCCTTAGCATTCACATTCGCATCTAACTCTGAAAAGTATTGCTCCAGAATGAGAGCCGCTGAATGCGCATCTAGATTGTCCCGCATCTGGGCATCGCCCTCTAAAACTACTGAGGTATAGCGCTCATCTACCCAAACTACCGGGAGCTGAAAGCGGCCATTCAATTGGTTGCCAAAGCGAATTGCCTTGGCAGTCATCTCATGGGGTGCGCCATCTGGATGCGTAGGACGACCGACTACCAGCTGATTGGGCTGCCACTCCGCTAGGAGTATCTCTATGTCCTTAAACAAGGCATCACTGTTAGGAGCTGTAATAGTCTTTAAGGGCTCGCCTGCCTTCGTTATTGAATTACCAACTGCTACCCCTACGCGGCGCGTTCCATAGTCAAATGCCATTGCGGTGATGGGCTTATGCATGCCCTGCCTCTCCTGAGAGGTCGGATAGATCAAAACCCAGGTGATTCATAGCCCTTTGGTAGCGCTGACTTGATGGGGTATTAAAGATGATGTCCGTCATTTGCTCACGTGTCAGCGGGACATTAATCCAACCATTGAGCGTGATTTCTTCTTCGAGCTGACCAGCGCCCCAGCCGGCATAACCCAGGGTCATCAGAAACTGTTGCGGACCATTGCCACCAGCCACCGCCTCCAAGACATCCTTAGAGGTGGTCATGGTTAAGCCACCAGGAATGATTAATGAGGAGCTGTATGAAAGATTTGGGTTAGATTCATGCAAGACAAACCCTCGCTCTATTTGAACAGGGCCGCCAAAGTAGACCGGTTGATCTAACAACGGAGCAATTTCTAATTTGAGATCGATTTTGTCAAAAAGAGTGCTTAAGTTCACTTCAGTAGGTCTATTCACTACCAGGCCCATTGCACCCCGCTCGGTATGCTCAAAGAGGTAGATGACTGAGCCAGCAAAATTAGGATCCACCATGCCCGGCATCGCAACCAAAAACTGATTGGCCAAGTGATCGGCTGAAAAGGAAATAGATGACTCCGGCATAGACGCTAAGTCTGAAGCAGTGGGTGCTTTTTTAGCCGTGGACATATAGGGTCATTTTACCGAAATTGGCTCGTAATCAAGCGCTTTTTTCCAATAAACCATAAGATAGGGGCTATGCAAAAAGCACTCGTTTGGCTCCGCCGTGATCTTCGTCTGTATGACAATGCCGCCCTTCACCACGCCCTCAAGGAAAGCGGGCAGGTTTGGCTTGCCTTCATTTTCGATACCGACATTCTCAAACCACTTATACAAGGTGAACTTGATGCCAGGGGCCTTAAGCATGATCGCCGCGTCGACTTCATTTGGCAGGGCATCAAACAGATTGATGGGCAATTACGTGAACAAGGCGGCGGGCTGATTGTTCGCTTTGGCAAACCCACTGAATGCATTCCTCAACTAGCTGCGGAACTGGGTGTCAATGTAGTTTTTACTAACCATGACTATGAGCCTTCCGCTATCGAACGCGATGAAACAGTCAAAGCAAAATTAGAGAAGCAAGATATTGAGTTTCTGACATTCAAAGATCAAGTGATCTTTGAGAAAAAAGAAATTCTCACAAACTCAAATACAGTCTTTTCTATCTTTACACCCTATAAAAATAATTGGCTTAAGACGCTTCAAGAAAAAGATCTTGCTGCTTACGAATGCAATCCAAAACCAGGGCAGTTTGCAGCGATCCCCAAGAAATTATCTCAACCATTTCCGTCTTTAGAATCTATGGGCTTTTGCCCCACCGGCATTGAAAGCTATCTACCGCCTGGATCAGAGGGTGGTCAGGCTTTCTTAGAGGACTTCTTGCCTCGCATCGATCAGTACCAAGTCGGCAGAGACTTTCCTGCAATTAAAGGGGTAAGCTATCTATCTACTCACCTTCGCTTTGGGATGCTATCCATCAGAGGATTAGTGCGCGAGGCGCATCGTCGCATGTTGGCGGGCAGCATGGGTGCAACGATTTGGCTAAGCGAACTGATCTGGAGAGATTTTTATTTCATGATTCTGGCCAATCATCCACGCCTTGCTAAAGGCGCATCCTTTAAACCCGACTACGACAATATTACGTGGGAGAGTGGCGCCATTGCCAAGAAATTATTTACTGCTTGGTGCGAAGGCAAGACTGGTTACCCGCTTGTGGATGCAGCAATGCATCAACTCAATCAAAGTGGTTATATGCACAATCGTTTACGTATGGTTGTAGCAAGCTTCTTAACCAAGGATTTGGGGATAGATTGGCGCTGGGGTGAAGCCTACTTTGCTGAGCATCTCAATGACTTTGAGCTCTCTTCCAATAATGGCGGCTGGCAATGGGCTTCTTCATCCGGGTGTGATGCCCAACCCTATTTCCGAATCTTTAATCCGATTACACAATCTGAAAAGTTTGACCCAGAAGGCAAGTTCATCAAACGCTACCTTCCACAGCTAGAAAAGCTCTCCAAGAAGTCGGTTCATGCTCCTTGGAAGGCGGGCCATATAGAGCTAGAGGCAGCAGGAATAAGCCTGGGAAGAGACTATCCACTACCAGTAGTAGATCACGATGAAGCGCGCAAGAAGACGCTAGTGCGCTATAGCGTCGTGAAAAAAATCGCCTAGCAAAGTCAATAAGCGCTTATTTCCGCTTTAAGATTAGACATGAGTAAGATCTATGCCGTAGGTGATGTCCAAGGCTGCGCACCTTCGTTAAAAGCCTTAGTTAAAAAGCTCCCACCAAAATCCAACATGATTTTTCTGGGAGACTTAGTGAATCGTGGACCCGATTCACTAGGCGCATTACGTCATTTAAAAACCTTGCAAGAGTCTGGTCGTGCTGAGTGCATCTTAGGCAATCACGATTTACATCTTCTAGCGATTGATGCCGGTCTTCGCAAAACCAAAGGGCTTGATACTGTTGAACCTATCCTGCATGCTCCAGATCGTGCGGAACTGATGGATTGGATTCGGAATCGACCGATGGCACTGAGCAATGGCAAGGTACTTACTGTGCATGCGGGAGTCTTGCCACAATGGGATTTGCAACAAACAATTGAATGCGCTCAAGAAGTGGAGAAGGCATTGCGTAGCAAGTCCTACAAAACTTTTTTAGCCAATATGTATGGCAATACTCCTACCAAATGGAATAACTCCCTCAAGGGGTATGAGCGCTTGCGCGTGATTACCAATGCATTAACCCGGATGCGCTTTTGCAGTCCTACAGGTCAAATGGAGTTTGAAAGTAAAGAGGGTTTGGAGGATGGTCCAAAGGGTTATACCCCTTGGTTTATGGCGCCTAATCGCAAAACAGCCGATACCTTAATTTATTTTGGGCACTGGTCCACATTGGGCTTGCTACGTAAACACAATGTGATTGGCCTTGATACTGGCTGCGTCTGGGGTGGGAAGCTGACTGCTCTTGAGATTTCCGAAGGGAATAAAGACAGTAAGAAATTAGACATTATCCAAGTGGCTGGCTATGACCACCCACTCAGAATGTAAATCCTTGCAAAGCTTTTTTAAGCTTAAAGCCTTTTAAATGAAGTCTCCGCTGCAGCAATAATTTCATCAAGCACAGCGTTGTCATGCGCAATCGATGTAAAGCCTGCTTCATAAGCCGACGGTGCTAAGTACACACCTTCACCTAACATCAGGTGGAAGAATTTCTTGAATGCCTCGATATTAGTTTTAGTTACCGCTTCATATGATGTAGGCACCTGATCAGCAAAGTAAAAGCCAAACATGCCGCCCACGCTATCCACAGCAAAAGGGATCTTGTTCTTATCAGCAGCAGCTTTCAAACCTGCCATGAGCTTTTCCGTCTGACCAGTCAAGCGCTCGTAGAAACCTTCTCTAGAAATAATCTCCAAGGTCTTTAAGCCAGCCGCTACAGCCACTGGATTACCAGAAAGCGTACCTGCTTGATACACGTTACCCAAGGGGGCTAGCTTAGACATAATTTCTTTCTTGCCGCCAAAAGCCGCCATCGGCATGCCACCACCCATTACTTTGCCTAGGCAAGTAAGGTCAGGAGTAATGCTCTGCAAAGACTGAGCGCCGCCTAGGGCCACTCTAAAGCCAGTCATGACCTCGTCATAGATCAATACGGCACCATGCTTAGCGGTCAGGGTTCTGATCGCAGCCAAAAACGCTTTAGATGGCTGGATTAAATTCATATTGCCTGCGATTGACTCAATAATGACTGCAGCAATTTGGTCGCCCTGCTTTTGAAATACCTCTTCAATTGCAGCAACATCGTTATAGGGCAATACCAGAGTATGTTTAACCAAGTCCTGTGGCACGCCGCCAGAAGATGGTGCATTTTGTGTAGAGTCAGCAAAGGTCAACAAACCCGAACCTGCTTTTACCAAAAGGCTATCAGCATGACCGTGATAACAACCTTCAAACTTAATAATTAAATCGCGACCGGTATAGCCGCGAGCTAAGCGCAAAGCACTCATCGTCGCCTCTGTACCACTAGAAACCATGCGCACCTGTTCAACGCTTGGCATCAAAGCGCAAATACGCTCTGCCAATTCAATCTCGCCCTCAGTGGGTGCGCCATAACTAAAACTAGTCTCTGCAGCTTTCTGTACTGCAGCCACTACCTCAGGGTTTGCATGACCGACAATCATGGGGCCCCAAGACATAATTAAATCGATGTAGCGTTGATCGTTGGCATCCCAAAAATAAGGGCCCTTGGCTTTAGAAACAAAACGGGGTGTTCCGCCCACCTGACGGAAAGCCCTTACCGGAGAATTCACTCCTCCAGGAATAGTTTTTTGTGCGCGCTCAAATAGCGCTTCGTTTTGATCTACTTTTGCCATGGTTGTTTCTAATTAAATTGCCATCATTTCAAAATCTTCTTTGCGAGCACCACATTCTGGACAAGTCCAATTCATTGGCACATCTTTCCAAAGCGTTCCTGGTGCAATACCTTCATCAGGCAAACCAGCGGCTTCGTCATAAACCCAACCGCAGATCAAACACATATACGTTTTAAATTCCATTGCCTTACTCTCTGTTCTCTAATTTTCTTTGATATATCTATCGTTGTTCTAGGTTGCTATCTTATTTTAGGGTTTTCTAGCCACTTAAGCTGGTCGCTTAGCATGCATCTCAAACTTGAATAAACGACACTCCAGAGGCCCATTGAATAAAGGTGTGCGCTTAGATTCTTTGATGCGCAGCTGGCCTGGAAGAGCCATGTCTGCCGTAAGAACAAAGATGTTCCAGCCACCGAAATCATCCTTCAGGTGCTGCCCAAACTGACGCAAAAACTCCACAAACTTGGGGTCTTGTTCTTCCTGGGCCTGTAGCTTTTTCAATGATTCACGGCTAGAGCGTTTTGCACTTTGACGACCGGTTTCTAGGTTCAACTCGAAACGATTGTCAGGCTCTTCTGCATCTTCATACCGAGCATCTTGAGTCGATGCGCGATCCTGTCCACGACCACCCTTAATAACCAGACGCTCACCATAAGGAGGATTTAACAGCATCACGCCTTCACTCAAGTTACTCGGAGCTTTGGCTGCCAACGCATCAACCTGACGAACTACAGGCTGGTCAGGTAATTGGGCTCTTTGCCAATTCCCTTTGAACATCGATACCAATTTCTCATTGATATCGCCACCGGTAATTTTTAATGATTCAACGCTTGGGTACTGCTTACGCTTTTCCAACATCAAAGCAAGGGCGGCTTCCTTCAAATCTACCCAGCGCTTTTGCTCAGCAGCATCATTAAAAGGCTTCAGTCTCTGAAAGCCAAATCCATGTGCAGATGTTATTAAAGGGCGATAGGCCAGGCGACTAGGCTTAGCAGCGTCACCATACATCCCAGCACGAATTGCTCCAGGCGGAATTGCTAACGCCATCTGTGCAGCTTCAATCAAAAAGGTGCCGCTACCGCACATCGGATCAAACAAGGTCTGACCAGGTTTCCAAGCGGTGATTGAAAGAATGCCCGCAGCGAGATTTTCTTTTAGAGGCGCATCCCCTTTTTCATCGCGCCAGCCACGCTTAAACAATGCCTCGCCCGAAGTATCTAGATAAATCGTGACTTGGGTTGCTGTTAAATGGGCCTGTACTCGAACATCCGGGAAGGCGGTATCAATACTAGGACGGTCCCCAGTAACATCCCGAAGGCGATCGACAATAGCATCTTTAATTTTGAGCGTTGCAAAATTTAAACTCTTCAGTGGTGAGCGGTGCGCCGTGACATCCACTCGTAAAGTTTGTTTTGACGTAAACCACTCTTCCCACGCCAAACCACTAGCCAACTTATAAAGATCTTCTTCCTGCCTATAGGGGGCTTGTGCCATTTGCAATAAAACTCGACTCGCAATACGGGAGTGCAAATTCAGCGCCATGGCAGCAGATATCGGTGCAGCAAGACCAACGCCGCCAGTAGGACTAGTAGGAGTAGGATCGATGACCCATGCACCTAGCGCCTTACATTCTGGGCGCCCAGCAATCTCCACTAGCTCCTGGGCAAGCGGTACTTCTAAACCGCCTGGGCAAACAACAAAAAATCTCATGGGGCTAACAGTCTTTAAAAGGTATTAAAAATAAGGCGCTTGTCAGTTGGCTTACGGTTTAAATAAAACCAGAGCAACAATTATCACCAGCAAAATAACGGGAACTTCATTGAACCAGCGAAACCAAACGCCGGAACGCTTGTTCGCGCCAGCACGGAATTTCTTGAGTAGACTCAAACAGGCGTGGTGGTAGCCAATCACTAAGATCACAAAGAACAATTTGGCATGCATCCAAACATCACCAGCACCAATACCGAAGTAAAGCCATAAAGTGAGGCCTAGCAATACCGCCGGCACAGCCAAGATTGTCATGAATCGAAAGAGGCGGTCGGCCATTCCTAACAGACGAGCATACGCTTCAGTATTTTTCTCTTCAGCCAAGTTCACAAAAATTCTGGGTAAGTAAAACAAACCAGCGAACCATGAAGTAATAAATACGATGTGAAAAGTTTTTACCCAAAGGTAGGGGTTGCTCATATGCAATTTGCTCTATTAGTCTATTTAATTTAGGTACGGATCTCGCCATGACCCATAACTACATACTTCAATGAGGTCAAGCCATCGAGGCCAACTGGGCCGCGGGCATGCAACTTATCATTTGAAATACCGATCTCGGCACCGAGACCATACTCAAAACCATCCGCAAAGCGTGTGCTGGCATTGACCATCACACTAGCACTATCCACTTCGCGCAAGAAGCGGTCAGCCTTTGCCTTGTTATTGGTAATAATGGCATCAGTATGCTTACTGCCATATTGCTCAATATGGTTCATAGCCTCATCAATATTGGCAACTGTCTTGATCGACAAAATTGGCGCCAAATACTCAGTTTGCCAATCTTCCTCTTGAGCATCTACCAAATTTTGAAAGCCATTAGCTTCAAGCGTTTTACGAGTCAAGCCATCAACTCGAAGTTCCACGCCCTTGTCTTGATAAATCTTGCAAAGGGTTGGAAGCACTTTATTGGCAATCTCTTGATTGACAAGCAGGGTCTCCATCGCATTACAAGGCGCATAGCGCTGAGTCTTGGCGTTATCACAGACCTTGACTGCCATGGCTACATCAGCATCCGCATCAATATAGGTATGACAAATACCGTCTAAATGCTTAATCATAGGCACGCGCGCCTCAGCCATCAGACGCGCTATCAAACTCTTGCCGCCGCGTGGCACGATCACATCAATATATTGAGTCATGGTGATCATCTCACCCACGGCACTGCGATCCGTAGTGGTCACCACTTGAACAGCATCTGTAGGTAAGCCTGCAGCAGCCAAGCCGCTCTGAATAATCTGCGCCAATACAGTATTGGAATCAATCGCTTCAGAACCGCCACGCAAAATCACCGCATTGCCTGACTTTAGACACAAAGCCGCAGCATCAATCGTCACGTTAGGACGAGACTCGTAAATAATGCCAATCACACCCAATGGCACACGCATCTGACCTAATTCAATTCCCGAGGCTTGTTTTTGTAGTGGAGTGATTTTTCCAATAGGATCATCTAGAGAAACAATCTGCTCTAAACCCAAAGCCATCGTTTCAATCGTTTTGGGAGTCATTGTTAAGCGATCAACAAAAGCGGCATCCTGACCATTAGCCTTTGCACGCTCTACATCTACTTGATTAACCTTCTGAATCTCAGCCGACTTTTCACGAACCGCCTTTGCAATATGTAATAAAGCCTGATTCTTTTGCTCGCTAGTTGCGCGCGCCATCGCACGCGATGCGGCACGTGCTCGCTTCCCAATGTCTTGCATCATTTCTTGAATGGCTGAACTCATCTCTTAATCTCTTATATCTTGTTTCGCACGTCTTAACGCAGTAAATTTCCGACCAAACGCAAACCATCCCAAGGATCTGCCGGCAATTCTGCCGCATGCAAACCCTTAACCTGGCGATCCAATCCCGCTGCAACCTGCATTGCTCTTCGTAGCTTAAGAGGCTGAACCCTTCTCAATGCCGCAGGATACAAACGCTCTTTATTTCCCCAAATGCGGTTAGCGCGCATGAGATTCTGAACAGACTCACCCGCATCACTAGCCGCCTTTAATTTAGATAGTATCCGAAGCTCTTCGGTTACGCTCCACAGAATCAATACCAGTGGCTCACCCTCACCTTTTAAGCCGTCTAGCATTCGATTTAATCTCGCCAGATCGCCAGCAAGCATTGCCTCAGTTAATTCAAAGACGTTGTAACGCGCCACTTTCAGAATAGAGGAGCGAATTTGCTCTTCGGTTAACTTTCCAGTGGGATACAGCAATCCTAATTTCAGTATTTCTTGGTGAGCAGCAATTAAATTGCCCTCCACTTGGTCGGCAATAAATTCCAGTGCGCGCTGACCCTCAGGGCCCGCCTCTACCTCTTGGTCTTGACGCTTTAATCGCCCAGCAATCCATTGCGGCAAGTGACTACGATCCAAGGAGTCAATCTGAATTGCCATGCCAGCTTCATCCAAGGCGCTAAACCAGGCGGAAGTTTTGGTTTTGCCGTCTAAACGGGGCAAGACAATACAGACCACTGTATCTGGACCATCTGATCCATTTGTTTGAGATGCTATCTGTGCAGCGAATTGTTTTAAAGCATCAGCTCCATCACGCCCTGGCTTACCAGTCGGAATACGTAACTCTACCCAACGCTTATCGCCAAACAAAGACATAGTTTGGCCAGCATTCAATAAAGCACTCCAATCAAATCCACGCTCTTGCAATAAAACTTCGCGTTCAGTGAAGTTTTGTTTCTTGGCAGCGGAGCGCAACTGATCCATTGCCTCCATCATCAGCAAAGGCTCATCGCCACTAAATACATATAGCGGCAACATTGCACCACCAGAGCTCAAGGACTTGAGGTGCACTTGCAAGGCATCCACTTTAACCATGCCTTCAGCCTATCTCTAAAAAGCTTTTGATTGTGGCGCTCTAGCAGCAGCAGCCACACGACGCAAGATCTGAATCGCTAGATCTTTACGTATCAAAGTTAAGAATTGCTGAATCTGAACATCGGTAGCCAAAACAGTAGACACCGTAAAGTCCATATCCCGGGTCATATAGATCTCAGCCTCAGGAACAATTTCTGCCCCAGCCAAGTCATATGCTCTAAAGCCAACACGAATATTGAGTCGATACGCCGACACTTGACCGTTAGAGTTATAAGCCAAAATCTCACGGCCATTGATATCGTTAGTAATTTCTAAGATGAGATCTGCATCTTTAGGGTTGATGGCAACTTTTGCATCGGTACCAGTCAAGATTGCAGTCTGCAGATCAGCTCGTAATGGTGGGGATGGGTTACCTGTAATGGCAATCACTTTGAATGGTAAATCCACCATACCGCGTAAACGATAGCCGCATGCAATCAAGCCCATTGCTGGAGCAGTAGCAATCAAGCCCAGCATTGCACGTCGAAGTTGATTTACGCTCATCGCTTTGGTTTCTCTAATTAGTTAGGCAACAATATTTACTAAACGACCAGGCACCACAATCACCTTCTTCGGCGAATTGCCATTCAAAGCCTTTTGTGCGGGCTCACTTTGTAAAGCCAATGCTTCAACCTGCTCTTTACTGGCATCAGCAGGAACCTTAATATCGCCACGCAATTTACCGTTAATCTGCAACATCAAGGTCAGCTCTGTTTGAACCAAAGCAGCCTCATCTACAGCAGGCCACGGCGCATCCAGCAAAGGACCAAATGAGTTGGCATAGCCGAGGTCTTTCCACAAAACATGGGTCATGTGTGGAACTACTGGGTAAAGAACACGTAACAAGATACTCAAGCATTCACGCAAAACCGGCGCACTAATGGCGGCATTCTGCTCCAACTTAATTGGTTCAAGCGTATTAAGCATCTTCATTGCCGCAGAAACAACCGTGTTGTACTGGCGACGTTGATAGTCAAAATTAGCTTGCTTCAGAATCGTATGGACTTCGCGACGCAATTCTTTTTCCGCATCGCTAAAGCTAGTGGGCAAGCCATCAGATGCATCACGCAAGACACTAGCGTGACTACTGGAATACATCCACACCCTACGCAGGAAACGAGAGGCGCCATCTACACCAGCGCCAGACCACTCCAACTGCTGTTCAGGAGGGGCAGCAAACATCACGAATAGTCGCGCAGTATCAGCACCATATTGATCAATCAATGCCTGTGGATCAACGCCATTGTTCTTGCTCTTGGACATCTTCTCAACACCACCGATGACTACTGGAGTATTTGAAGCATCACCAATGAGCTTGGCACCTTGAGGTCGACCTTTTTCGTCGAGATCTAATTCCACATCAAGAGGGTTCAGCCAAGTCTTCTTACCCGAAGCGTCTTCTGAATAATAGGTCTCATTGAGAACCATGCCTTGGGTCAGTAAATTCTGGAATGGCTCATCAAACGTAATGAGATTGAGATCACGCATGACCTTAGTCCAAAAACGCGCATAGAGTAAATGCAAGATCGCATGCTCAATGCCGCCGATGTACTGGTCCATTGGCATCCAATATTCATTACGCTCGTCCACCATTGTCTTTGCATTGGGGCCGGTATAGCGCATGAAATACCACGATGAATCCACAAAGGTATCCATCGTGTCAGTCTCACGACGTGCGGGCTTGCAGCACTTTGGACACTTCACATTCAAAAAGTCAGCGCGTTTATTGAGCGGATTGCCGCTACCATCCGGCACACAATCTTCTGGCAACACTACAGGTAAATCTGCCTCAGGTACTGGTACTGCTCCACAACCTGGATTACTCTCATCGCCACAATGAATAATCGGAATCGGTGTACCCCAATAGCGCTGACGAGAAATACCCCAATCGCGTAAGCGATAAGTGGTCTTAATTTCGCCAATACCAAGCTTTTCTAATTCTTTCGCAACAGCGCTCACAGCCTCTTCATGCGATAGGCCGTCAAACTGAGCACTATTAAAACAAACGACATCGTCTTTTTGGGCATACCAATCATCCCAGCGAGTGGTATTAAACATCGGCGACTCGCCTTTAAGCGCAATCACTTGCTTGATCGGCAAATCATATTTAAGAGCAAAAGCAAAGTCACGCTCATCATGGGCAGGTACACCCATCACCGCGCCATCACCATACGACATCAATACGTAGTTACCCACCCAGACTGGAATAGGCTCATGCGTCAGGGGATGCGTGACATATAAGCCAGTAAACATACCCTCTTTTTCTTGGGTCGCTAAATCGGCTTCAATCACACTGCCAGTTTTGCATTTCTCAATGAATGCAGCGAGCGCTGGATTATTGGCCGCCGCTTTTTCAGCCAAAGGATGCTCAGCCGCTACTGCGCAGAAGGTAACGCCCATGATGGTGTCTGCACGGGTAGTGAACACATACAGCAGACCGTCTTGAATAAAGTTGCCATGGTCATCAGCAATCTCATGCTTGAAAGCAAAACGTACGCCGCGACTTTTTCCAATCCAGTTTTGCTGCATTGTCTTCACGCGCTCAGGCCAACCAAGACCATCCAAACCAGACAATAATTGCTCAGCATAGGCAGTGATATTGAAGTAGTAACCGGGAATCTCGCGCTTCTCAACCAAAGCACCAGAGCGCCAGCCACGGCCATCGATTACTTGTTCATTTGCTAAAACCGTTTGGTCGATTGGGTCCCAGTTCACCACTTGAGTCTTGCGATAAGCAATACCCTTTTCCAGCATCTTCAAAAAGAGCCATTGGTTCCAACGATAGTAATCGGGACTGCAGGTAGCCACCTCTCGTGACCAGTCGATCGCTAAACCCATCGCAGCCATTTGCTTTTTCATATAAGCAATGTTGTCGTAGGTCCATTTTGCAGGAGGCACTTTATTCTGAATCGCCGCATTTTCTGCTGGCATACCAAATGCATCCCAGCCCATTGGCATCAGGACGTTATAACCCTGCATGCGCAACTGACGTGCCATCACATCGTTAATGGTGTAGTTGCGTACATGCCCCATATGCAACTTTCCAGATGGGTAAGGCAACATTGAGCAAGCATAGTACTTAGGCTTTTGCTTACCCTGCGTATCGACTGCATTTTCTGCGACTCGGTAGACTTGCGCGGCTTCCCAATCAGCCTGCGCTGCCGCTTCAATACTGCGGTGGTCGTAATCCTTACTCATTCTGCGACAACTCTTTTCTTCTATTTTTAATTAACTGATTATTTGCGCAGACCAAGAACGTCTTGCATATCAAACAAACCATTGCTTTGATTTTGTAAGAAGCGTGCAGCACGCAGCGATCCTTGAGCATAAGACTGGCGGCTTGAAGATTTATGACTGATTTCAATACGTTCGCCATCGCCAGCAAATAGAACGGTGTGATCACCAACAATGTCGCCACCACGAATGGTGGCAAAGCCGATCGAGCCCTCTTTACGCTCGCCGGTATGGCCTTCACGTGCATAAACTGCAACATCATCTAACTTCTCGCCAAGTGCATCTGCTATGACTTCACCCATCTTGAGTGCGGTACCTGATGGAGCATCTACTTTGTGCTTATGATGGGCTTCAATAATTTCAATGTCATAACCTTGATTGAGCATCTTGGCTGCGATTTCTAATAGCTTAAAGGTCGCATTTACACCAACACTCATGTTGGGCGCAAAAACGATTGCTATTTTTGCAGAGGCCTTTTTCAAGTTAGCAATCTGCTCAATAGTGAGACCAGTAGTACCAATAATCATTTTGGTAGCAGTCTTTTCGGCAACAGCTAAGTGAGCCATCGTGCCTTCAGGTCTAGTAAAGTCGATTAAGAATTCTGCATTTGCCAATACTTGAGCAACATCAGTAGAAATCAGTACGCCAGTTTTTTTACCCAAGAACGCACCAGCATCTTCACCCAACTGTGGGCAAGCAGCATGTTCCAGCGCCCCAACCAATTGGGCATCAGCCATATTGAGCACAGCTTCGATCAGCATCTTACCCATGCGACCTGTAGCACCTGCGATTGCAATCTTCATCATTTATTTCTTCGCTTCTTATTTAAAGGCTGCCGAATAAACTACTTTAGTAGCAACACAAAAGTAGTTTGTTACTTTGCTTCACCAGCCGGTGGAACATTCAGACTGCCTGGACCCAAGGGCTCGGGTTGAGCATCTGCCTGCTTATTTGAAAAACTAAAAAAGTCCCAGAATGAACTGCTATTGGGAGCGGCCGGTACGACAGCACCCGCCGCTAAATTGTCCGTCTTACTTGGAATCAAAACTTCAGGCTGCTGTAATGGCGGCGTCACTGGTGGTTTATTTGAGCCCGTAATGACGTCCCAGAATGTGCGCTTAGTCTTTGAATAGTTATCAATCTCTGCAACCATCTCTATTTCCGTTGGCAAAGCATCACCTTCAAACTTAACAACCTTATCGCCATCAAAAAATACTGTTACATGACGGTCTTTACCAATCGGCTGACCGGCACGTTTAAATTCAAAGATGTAATCCCAGCGATTTGCGTGGAAGTAGCTTGCTAATAATGGAGTACCCAAAATTTGGCGCACCTGTTCACGCGTCATACCTAGCTGTAATTTGGAATATTGCTCGCTAGAGATGAAGTTACCCTGCACAACATCTGGAACATAGGGTCTAAAAATCTTATTCATCCATGCGCGTTGAGTTTCATCAACCGCAGAAGTGCAACCAACCGCTCCCAATAATCCAAATAGGGTCAGAACTACAATTCCCAATCGAACAGGAGAGTAAACACCCTTCAAAACCGGGTTCAAAAAGCGAGTAAAAAGTTCAAGGCAATTTTGCATGGCTGGCCGTATCATTAAGACATTGATTTTAGCTCCCAATGCCATAAATATGACCCAAAACCCTACCCCTGAAGATTTACGAGATATTGGCCTAAAAGCTACCGGGCCTAGGATGAAAATCCTCGATTTCTTTCATCAAAATGGCGGCACGCACTTTAGCGCCGAAGATGTCTTTATGGCTCTGGCCAAAGAAGACAAAGAGATCGGTTTAGCAACGGTTTATCGAGTCCTTACCCAGTTTGAGCGGGCAGGGCTACTTCTGCGCAGTCACTTTGAATCCAGCAAGGGTGACAGTAGGGCTATCTACGAACTGAATGAAGGGCAGCATCACGACCACCTTGTATGTATTGATTGTGGGCATGTTGAGGAATTTGTAGATGAGGACATTGAAAAAAGGCAGCGTGATATTGCCAAAAGCCTGGGTTTTAAGCTCCAGGAGCACTCTTTAGCGATGTATGGCAACTGTCAAAAGAAGAATTGCCGCAATAAACAGCCAAAATAAAGCGGCAAAATAAGGGGTTTTAGTAATCCCGAAAGCAAAAAAGACCTCAAATTGAGGTCTTTTTTATAACATTAAGCCTAAAAGTACGATTTAAGCGTTTTTTAACAACTTTTAAATACTTTTAAATACTCTTAACAATTTTTCTTACTTTACAGCCATCAGAGCTTCTGCGGCATTGAGCATTTGCACTGAATAACCCCACTCATTGTCATACCAAGCCAATACCTTAACCAACTTGCCATCTGCAGATACGCGAGTCTGGGAAGCATCGTAAATACTTGGACGTGGATCGTGATTGAAGTCGATAGACACCAATGGCAAAGTATTAAAGCCCAAAATACCTTTGAGCTCGCCCTCACTAGCGGTCTTGAGAATTGAGTTCACCTCTTCAACACTGGTAGCACGACTTGCAGCAAAAGTTAGGTCGACGACAGAAACGTTAATCACAGGCACACGCATTGCAAAGCCGTCGAAGCGACCTGCCAAAGCGGGGAGCACTAAACCAACTGCTTTAGCGGCACCAGTCTTTGTTGGAATCATGCTGGTTACAGCAGAACGCGCACGACGCATATCCTTGTGATAAACGTCAGTTAATACTTGGTCATTTGTGAAAGCATGAATTGTTGTCATCAAACCTGACTCGATGCCAATCTTCTCTAGAAGTGGCTTAACCAATGGAGCCAAACAGTTCGTTGTGCAGCTTGCATTCGAAACCACAACATCGCTTGGCTTCAATACATTTTGATTTACGCCATACACAATCGTTGCATCCACATCTTTTTCACCAGGAGCAGAAATCAATACTTTCTTCGCGCCCTGTTGAATATGAATCATCGCCTTTTCTTTAGAGGTGAACTTGCCTGTGCACTCTAAAACCAAATCAACACCTAATTCACCCCATGGAGTCTCTGCAGGATTACGCGTGCAGAACATTTTGATGCGATCACCATTCACAACCATGCAATCGCCATCCACTGAAACCTCAGCTGGGAAGCGGCCATGCGCTGAATCGTATTGAGTTAGATGGGCATTAATAGCAATATCGCCCATCGCATTAATTGCAACGATTTTGATATCACGACGTGGCTTGCCATTTACCTGATCTTCATACAAGGCACGCAATACCATGCGGCCGATACGTCCATAACCATTAATTGCGACACGAATTGTCATTTATTTCCCCTTACTAATATTGAATTTTGTACTTTGCTTTATTTCGCGCTTTGCTTTATTTATTGTCGATGCATTGTTTAACTGTCTTTGCAATTTGATCGACTGTTAAACCAAAATATTCATATAAGACTGGAGCTGGCGCTGATTCACCGAAGGTATCCACTCCATGCACAGCCGCACAACCATACTTCCACCAGAAATCGCTCACGCCAGCTTCCACAGCAATACGCGGAATCTTGGCAGGCAATATGCTTGCTTTATAAGCAGCATCTTGTTGATCGAAGACGGTAGTTGAAGGAATCGAAACTACTCGAACTCCCAAACCTTCACCCTGTAAGCGTTCTGCAGTTTGTAATGCAAGAGCGATCTCTGAGCCAGTGGCAATAATGACTGCATCAATCTTTCCAGACGGATCGCGTAAAACATAACCGCCGCGTGCGATATCTTTAATTTGTGCTGTCGTACGAGATACGAATGGGCAGTTCTGACGACTAAAGATCAGGGCGCTAGGGCCATTTTTACGCTCAATGGCTGAGCCCCACGCTACTGCGCTCTCGGTGGTGTCACAAGGACGCCACACCATCAAATTCGGGATCAGGCGCAAACTGGCTACATGCTCTACAGACTGGTGCGTTGGACCATCTTCACCCAAGCCAATAGAGTCATGGGTGAATACAAAAATACTGCGTAACTTCATCAAAGCAGCCATACGCAATGCGTTACGGCTGTAATCAGAGAATGTTAAGAATGTGCCACCAAATGGAATATAGCCACCATGCAAGGCAATACCATTCATGATGGCGCTCATACCAAATTCGCGCACACCGTAGTTAATGTGGTTGCCCCACTGATCAGCGCGTACAGGCTTGCATGAAGACCAATTGGTTAAGTTAGATCCAGTTAAGTCAGCAGAGCCGCCCATAAATTCTGGCAAAGCAGGGGCCAAAGCCTCGATCGCATTCTGACTTGCTTTACGAGTCGCAATGGTTTCTGCTTTTGATTGGCAAGTCTTTAAATACGCATTTAGAGTGGATGAAAAATCTTTTGACAACTCACCTTCCATGCGACGTTGCAATTCAGATGCGAGCTCTGGAAATTTATTTTTATATTTCTGAAATTCTTTATTCCACTCATGCTCAGCTGCTTGACCACGCTTTTTAAAATCCCATGCCGCATAAATATCTTTCGGAATTTCAAACGGAGCATAAGGCCAGTTCAAAGCTACGCGAGTAGCTGCAATTTCAGCAGCGCCCAATGGTGAACCGTGTACCTTGTCGCTACCCGCCATATTTGGCGAGCCTTGACCAATGGCGGTCTTACAGCAAATTAGGGTTGGCTTATCGCTCTTTTTAGCCTTAGCAATCGCGGCAGATACAGCCTCAGCATCGTGGCCATCCACAGCACGAATAACATTCCAGCCATAAGCCTCAAAGCGCTTCGGTGTGTCTTCGTTAAACCATGAAACTACTTTGCCATCAATCGAGATGCCGTTGTCATCCCACAATGCAATTAACTTATTCAGTTTGAGTGTGCCAGCCAAAGAACAGACTTCATGGCTAATACCCTCCATCAAACAACCGTCACCTAAAAATACATAGGTGTAGTGATCAACAATGTTGTGACCAGGACGATTAAATTCTTCTGCCAATAATTTTTCTGCAAGCGCCATACCAACAGCGTTAGAAATTCCTTGCCCTAATGGACCGGTAGTTGTTTCAACGCCTGGAGTAATTCCATACTCGGGATGTCCTGGAGTTTTGCTATGCAACTGACGGAAATTTTTCAACTCCTCAATTGGCAAGTCATAACCAGAAAGATGTAACAAGGAATACAACAACATTGAGCCATGACCATTGGATAAAACAAAACGATCGCGATCAATCCAATGTGGATCTGTTGGGTTATGTTTTAAATGTTCATTCCAAAGACCAACAGCAATATCTGCCATACCCATTGGCATGCCAGGGTGTCCTGAATTTGCCTGCTGTACCGCATCCATGGATAAAGCGCGAATGGCATTGGCCATACGAATTTGAAGGTTTGACATCGTAAAAGTGGTCTCTGGAAAATTAATTGGCTATATTTCAGTAATGCCTCAATTTTATCTTCCCGGGCCATGGGAATCCCAAAAGCCAACCGCCCTCACCCCTGAGGTTGCCCACCACTTGCGTGTAAGACGCGTCCAAGCCGGGGAATTCTTCCCCGTATTCGACGGAAAAGGCCAAATCGCCAAAGGGGAACTCCTTTCTTTGAGCGGAAAAGCAGGTCAAGTTCAGTTGACGGACATCCGCACCGATACCCACCGCGAGACCCCATATGCCATTACTTTGGCTCAAGGACTGGCTGGGGGCGACAAAATGGACTGGATTGTCGAAAAGGCCGTCGAGACTGGCGCCCAAAATATTGCTCCGATGCAGTGCGAGCGCTCTATCCTCAAACTCACTCGCTCAAGCGACGCTGAGCGCGCCCAAAAACGGCTTACTCACTGGGAGGGGATTATTCAAGCAGCTTGCGAACAATGTGATCGTACAGTCTTAGCGAGTCTTGAGCCCATTCAAACATTTGAAGAGTATTTAAAGGCAAGCCCAAAACCTACTCTTAAGTTGCTACTCAGTCCTGATGCTACAAAAAGTATGTATTCAGTACTTTTAGAAAACGATCCTCAAAATATCGTCTTGATGATCGGACCCGAAGGTGGTCACTCCCCCGAAGAGGAGGCTCAGGCAGAGGCTGCAGGCTATCAATTGGTTTCACTAGGTGAACGGGTGCTGAGAACTGAAACAGCTGGTGTGGTGGCCATTACAGCCGTTCATAGCGTGTGGAACCCTGAAATGCAAAATCGCCTCAAATAGAGGCGATTTGTTGGGCTTTAAATGTGCTTTTAAGACTTCAGCAATTAAGCAAAAGAATAGAAGACACGATATGGAGTGCGGCGCTCAGCCCAGAAATCAACAGCATCGCGGAAAACATCCAAGAGAGTTTCGCGAGCTTCTTTGTCAAACTTCTGAGTACATGGCAAACCTTCCAACACCACAACAAATCCAGGCTGTGGACCAGACTTATCAACCGTTGTGGTCAAGGCATCCAACAAAGGATCGTAGTTTTTTGCCTGCTGCTTAGTAAATGAGTAAGCAATCGCAATGGACTCCAAAACCTCACCCTTAGTCATTGCATTGGCGCAATTGGCATAAATGAAGTGTTGACCTAATTCAGTTGCCGCTTCCTGTAAGTCAGGAGTGCGGAAAGCACGAATAGATTGCACGATATTAGGGCGCACACTGCGCAACATTGCCGGCGGTCCGGCATCGCGAACGGCCAAAGCGGCACGCCAAGAAGCTGTCACTTTTTTCCCCGAAACTTGATTTGCTGCATAGGTTTGTAAACGAGATAAACCACCTTCAGCATAAATGTTGGCAGCGGATGACTCAGTTTCAAGTCGATCATTGCTATCCCAACTTTCAGCGCGGCTATGTTCATCGAAGCTGGCTGTATTGCTGTTTTCAGAGCGATTATTCATGATGGGTGCTAGGTTACCCGTAACACGCCATCAAATCAAGCCCAAATACAGTGCATTTTATGTAACACACTGATTTATATAGAAATAATTTATGTGAGTTATTGCTAACTTACATAAATTATAAGGACTTAACTAATTCCTCTAGCGTTACTTGCAGCCTCTACAACCGCCAAAGTTGTCACATTCACGATACGGCGCACAGTAGCAGCCGGGGTCAGAATGTGAATCGGCTTAGCAACACCCAACAACAATGGGCCGATCGCAATGCCATTGCCAGCTGCTGTTTTTAGCAAATTGTAGGAAATGTTTGCTGCATCGATATTTGGCAAAACTAACAAATTAGCATCGCCTTTTAATGGGGACGAAGTCACAGTAGTTGCACGAATCGATTCATCCAAGGCGCTATCGCCATGCATTTCTCCATCAACCTCTAAAGTTGGATCTGCTTTTTGAAGCAATGCTAAGACTTCACGCATTTTGACTGCAGAAGGTGCATTGCTAGAACCAAAGTTGGAATGGGAAAGTAATGCAACTTTAGGAGCAAGTCCCAACTTTCTCATTTCACTGGCAGCCATCAAAGTGAGCTCAGCTAATTCACAAGCGGTTGGATCAATATTAATGTGCGTATCCACCAGGAATACTTGGCGACCCGGCAAAATCAAACCAGACATTGCGCCATACACATTTGCACCTGGCTCATGCCCAATCACTTCATCAACATACTTCAAGTGCGTGGCTATGTTACCCACCGTGCCAGAGATCATGCCGTCAGCCATACCTTTTTGAATCAAAAGGCTACCAATCAAACTATTGCGGCGACGCACTTCTAACTTAGCAAACGATTGTGTGACGCCCTTGCGCTCAGTAAGGGCAAGGTAGGTTTGCCAGAAATCACGGAAGCGTGAGTCGTTCTCTGGGTTCACAATCTCAAAGTCATCACCAGCCTTCATGCGCAGACCGAATTTCTCGATACGATGCTCGATCACCGCTGGGCGACCGATGAGGATTGGAGTAGCAAGGTGCTCATCAATGATGATTTGTACTGCGCGCAATACACGCTCGTCTTCACCTTCAGCAAACACAATGCGCTTTTGATTTGCCGGCACACGCTTAGCAATGCTAAAGAGTGGCTTCATCAAAGTGCCGGAATGGTACACAAATTGTTGCAGCTGATTGCGATACGCGTCGAAATCTTTGATTGGACGTGAAGCTACGCCATCATCCATCGCTGCTTTAGCAACCGCTGGGGCAATCACAGTAATTAAACGCGGGTCAAATGGTTTTGGAATTAAATATTCTGGGCCAAAGGAGAGGTTCTCGATACCATAAACAGAAGCAACCACTTCGCTCTGCTCGGCTTGAGCCAGCTCAGCTACAGCCTTCACGGCTGCGACTTCCATGCCACGAGTAATCGTAGTTGCACCCACATCCAAAGCACCGCGGAAGATAAATGGGAAACACAATACGTTATTTACTTGGTTTGGATAATCGGTGCGGCCCGTTGCCATCACCGCATCCGGACGAACTGCTTTTACCTCTTCAGGCAAAATTTCTGGGGTTGGATTTGCTAAGGCATATACCAATGGCTTAGGAGCCATCTTCTTCACCATATCTTGCTTCAACACACCGCCAGCAGATAGGCCTAAGAAAATATCGGCACCTTCAATTGCTTGATCCAACGTGCGCAAATCTGTTTCTTGGCAAAATGGCTCCTTCTCAGGATCCATCAATTCCTTACGACCTTTGTAAGCAACGCCCGCTAAGTCAGTAACCCAAATATTTTTACGCTGAATACCAAGGTCAACTAATAGATCTAAGCAAGCCAAAGCCGCCGCACCCGCTCCAGAAGTAACTAGCTTTACTTCTTCGACTTTTTTGCCAACTACCTTCAAACCATTGAGGATAGCCGCTGCAACCACAATCGCTGTACCGTGCTGGTCATCATGAAAGACTGGAATCTTCATGCGCGCTTGCAACTTGCGCTCAACCACGAAACAATCAGGCGCTTTAATGTCTTCTAAATTGATGCCACCAAATGTTGGCTCTAATGCTGCGATAATTTCTACCAACTTATCAGGATCGTTTTCATTGACTTCGATATCAAACACGTCAATGCCAGCAAACTTCTTAAAGAGAACTGCTTTACCTTCCATCACTGGCTTACTTGCTAGTGGACCGATATTTCCTAAGCCTAGAACAGCAGTACCGTTGGTAATCACGCCAACTAAGTTTCCACGTGCGGTGTACTTAAAAGCATTAGCGGGATCTTTAACGATCTCTTCGCAGGGAGCTGCAACACCAGGCGTGTATGCGAGCGCTAAATCTCGTTGATTGGTTAATTGCTTAGTCGGGGCAATTTCGATTTTGCCCGGAGTCGGAAACTCGTGGTACTGAAGGGCTGCCTCTCTTAAGGCTGCAATTTGTTGCTCTTTACTATTTTCTTTGCTCATCCACTAACTCACTAAGTTCTGTCTTATTTTTATTTAAATAAGACTTATTAAGAGCTCAATTCTATTCCTCTCGGACACCGGACACACAACAGCCATAAAATGGGGCATGTCTTCTCATTCCAGACCTCCAGGGGAATTTGACCTGATCGAACGTTTTTTTAAAACGGGTGCGGATTCTTTGCGCACAAGCGCAGATTCAGCAATCGCCCTGGGTATTGGTGATGACTGCGCTTTGATTAAGACACCCGCAAATGAAGAAATCGCAATTACTAGCGATATGCTGGTTGAAGGCAGGCACTTTTTTGCAGACGCCGACCCCGAGCTATTGGCCCGCAAAGCCCTAGCAGTCAACCTTTCAGACCTAGCCGCCATGGGTGCAAGACCTCTGGGATTCACGCTGGCAATCGCCCTG
Source organism: Polynucleobacter parvulilacunae (assembly GCF_018881715.1). GTDB lineage: Bacteria > Pseudomonadota > Gammaproteobacteria > Burkholderiales > Burkholderiaceae > Polynucleobacter > Polynucleobacter parvulilacunae. The sequence goes on along the minus strand of NZ_JACVPW010000001.1, from coordinate 726,625 downwards.
CCAAAAGCAGATGAGACATGGCTAAAGTCTTTCTCTAAAGGTCTATTTGCTACGGCCAAAGAATATTCATGCCCTCTTATTGGTGGGGACACTACTGCCGGCCCACTAACCATATCCATTACCGCATTCGGCAGCACACCAAGCGGTAAAGCTATTCGTAGATCTGGGGCAAAAGCAGGCGATGATGTTTGGGTATCCGGAAACATAGGGGATGCAAGACTCGCTCTTGCTGCACTGCGTCATGAAATTAATCTACCTAAAGAAGATTTGCAGCGGATCGAACACCGCATGCATCAGCCAAGCCCCAGGGTTGAACTGGGTATGCAATTACGAGGTGTTGCCAGTGCAGCTCTGGATGTATCGGATGGCTTGCTAGGCGACTTAAGGCATATCTTGAAGCAGTCACAAGTCGATGCGCAAATTGGGTTAGACAAACTACCCAAATCAAGCACACTGCAAAAACAAGATCTCTCTATTCAGAATCTATTTTCCGCTTGTGGTGGAGATGATTACGAACTTTGCTTTACTGCGCATCCAAGTCAACGCGAAAAAATTCAAGCAATCGGTAAGGCCCTGAATTTACCCATAACCTTAATTGGTGAAATACTTCCAATAGAGGGCATTGAGGTAAAGGTTCATTTACTAGATGCCTCCGGAAAAAAACTCAGCGATATCGAGTCAGCACCTTTTTTAAAATCATTTGATCACTTTGCACCATGACCAATATTTCGCATTCCGCAGAAGTGCAGCCTAACTTCAAATGGGTTTTTCAAACAGCTAGTCGCACCCTTGCATTTGGCTTTGGCAGCGGCTTAAGCCCAATGGCGCCTGGCACAGCAGGCACCCTCTGGGCCTGGGCTGCGTTCCTAGTGGGTGAATATTTTTTAAGTACCGAAGACTTCCTCTGGATGATTGGTGGCGGGATTTTGCTAGGTTGCTGGATCTGCGGATACGTCAGCGAAGAGCTTGGTAAAAAAGATTTCGGTGGAATTGTTTGGGATGAGATCGTTGCTTTTTGGTTGGTACTGATCTTCATCATGCCGGCCAACATTTGGATGCAGGTGATTGCTTTTGCTCTGTTCCGATTTTTTGATGCGGCCAAACCAGGTCCTATTGGCATGATTGATCGTCACTTCAAAAATACTGCGGGTGACAATACTCAGAGATCGACTTATCCGCAAATCATCTGGCGCGGATTTGGCATTATGGTCGACGATCTTGCTGCTGCGTTTTGCACACTTCTCGTAATGGCCTTATTACAGTTCTTAATTAAATAATGAAGGCAACTGATCTCACTAAAACTCTCGCTCAGATTTTGGCTTCCAGAAATTGGACAGTGTCATTAGCCGAATCTTGTACTGGCGGACTTGTCTGCGCCACACTTACCGAACTAGCGGGCTCCAGTGAATGGTTTGAGCGTGGCTACATCACCTATAGTAATGAGGCCAAGACTGAGTGTCTCGGCGTACCAGCTGAGCTGATTGAGGTCTATGGGGCTGTCAGCGAGCAAGTGGCCAAGGCCATGGCTGAAGGCGCTCGAATCAATTCTGGAAGCAATGTGGCCATTGCCATCACTGGCGTAGCGGGACCATCAGGCGGTTCAGCAGAAAAACCAGTGGGAACAGTTTGTTTTGGCTGGGCCACTGAAAATCAAACCTTGATTAAAACGATGCATTTTGACGGCGACCGCCAAATGATTAGGCAACAAGCAACTGAATTTGCGCTTACTGAGTTAATCGCCCTACTTAGAAGTTAAGCAAAAAATAGTTTTACTAATACCGCTTACTTCATCCAACCTTTGCTGTGGAAGTACCAAAGTGGGATGATCGCAGAGATGACCATGGCAACAATCGCCATTGGATAACCCCAAGTCGCATCTAACTCAGGCATATGCTTGTAGTTCATACCCCAAACGCTAGCCAATAAAGTTGGTGGCATTAAGGCAACAGATACCACCGAGAAGATCTTGATGATCTTGGATTGGTTCAAGTTAATGAAACCGACGGTCGCGTCCATCAAGAAGTTAATCTTGTCGAATAAGAAAGCGGTATGGTTTTCTAAAGAGTCAATGTCACGCAAAATTTGACGCGCTTCTTCTTGCTGCTCATCCGAGAGTAACTTGCTGCGCATTAGGAAAGACAGGGCTCTGCGGGTATCCATCACATTGCGACGAATACGTCCGTTGGTATCTTCCTCTTTAGCAATCGTCTCGAGAACTTGCTCTGCATCGGCATCATTAATGTCATCTTGCAAAACGCGCTTACCGGCTTGTTCTAGGTTTTCATAAACCTCTTCCAAAGCATCAGCAGAGTATTCAGCATCAGTTGAATACAAATCGAGCAATACGTCTTTTGCATTGCTCACTGATCCAGGACGCAAACGCGCACGCAAGCGTACCAAGCGGAATACTGGCAAATCTTCATCATGAATTGAGAACAACACTTGCTTGGTCAGAACAAACGCTACTCGAACGTTGCGAGAGGTTTCTTCTTCGTCCAATAAGAAATCAGTACGGATATGGAGGTGGCCATCATCTGCCTCAAAATAACGTGCAGATGCTTCTAAGTCACCCAAGTCATCTAACTCAGGTAAGAGTACGCCAAAGGCCTCTTTAATCCAGATTAATTCCTCTTCTTCTGGATCAACCACGTCAATCCAGATAGGATTGGCATATTGCAACAATTCATTACGATCTTCGACTTGCTCTTGAGAGAGGCGGCCATTTTGCAGGACGAACAAGTTGATCATGGTGAACTCCTAAGGAATGTGCGCTAGTTTATCCTATAGAACATGACAGTTTCACTAAAATAAGCCAAATCCAATGAACTCTCGCTCAAATACCTTTAACCAGCAACTCCAGTCTGCATGGGCTTCCCAAGGCAGCATGCTGTGCGTTGGTTTTGACCCAGACCCCAAGCGCTTACCTCCTAGCCTACAAGGGAAGCCTGAGGGCATCTATGAGTTCTGCCGTGAAATCGCTGATGCGACCGCGGATTTGGTCTGCGCCTTCAAACCCCAGTTTGCCTACTTTGCTTCCCAAAGAGCAGAAGCTCAGCTAGAAAAACTGATTAAGCACCTCAAAGACAAATACCCCCACATCCCAGTAATCCTAGACTCCAAACGCGGAGATATTGGCAGTACAGCTGACCATTACGCCCTTGAGGCCTTTGATCGCTATGGCGCAGATGCAGTGACCGTCAACCCTTATATGGGCTTTGACACCATCGAACCCTACCTCAAGCATGCGGGCAAAGGGGTCATTGTCTTGTGCCGTACCTCCAACCCAGGTGGATCTGATTTGCAGTTTCTAAATGTCGCCCCTAATGGTGAGCCTCTTTATCTTCACGTAGCCAAACTGGCAGCACAGCAGTGGAATAGTTCCGGACAGATTAGCCTCGTAGTTGGCGCGACCTTCCCAGAAGAAATCGCTAAGGTACGCGCTATTGTTGGTGAAATGCCTTTATTGATCCCTGGTATCGGAGCACAAGGTGGTGATATTGATGCCACCGTCAGCGCGGGAAAAATTGCTGGCAAACCGGGTACAGGGATGATCATTAATTCATCCAGAGCCATTCTCTATGCCAGCTCTGGTGCTGATTTTGCACAAGCCGCCCGAGAAGTTGCTACAACTACTCGCGATGCACTGCGGACTGCTGCTAGCAAGTAATTCAGCAGGTAAGTAAGAGACCCTTACTTCTTCGGGTAAGGCGCTAAGGCCACTCGATCCATACCTTCCAAGATAAATTCTTGGCGAGCGGAATAGTTAATACTTCCTCGACGACAGTACTGCTGCTTATCAAAACATTTTGGTGCCGGTAGTGCCGAAGCAAGTGCTGCAGCCTGATCTCGATCCAGTCCTGCCGGGCTTTTAGCGTAATAGTGCTGCGAGGCTGCACCAATTCCAAAAATACCTTCGCCCCACTCTACAGAATTGAGATAAATCTCGTATAACCTTTGCTTAGAAAGCGTTAGCTCCAAAAGCCCAGTAATGATGAGCTCCTGCCCTTTGCGTAAATAGTTTTGCTCTGAGGATAAAAATAAATTCTTCGCTAACTGCTGAGTGATGGTGGATCCACCTCGCAAAGCTACTTTAGACTTATTGCCTGCTTGGGCTTTTTGTTGGTTTTGCTGATGCTGCTGTTGATTTTTCTGCCAAGCTTTTTGCATATCTTCAACCCGCACACCTTTGTGCTGAAAGAAGATATCGTCTTCGCTGACTAAAACAGCACGCTTGAGATTATTGGAGATCTTGTCATAAGGTACCCAATAGGATTGCACTGAACAAGTCCAATGCCAGCTACATAGACGCCAACGTTCCGCCCTCTGAAACGCAGTACTGCTGGGGTCTAAGCTAATCCACAGAATGATCTGCAAAGCAAAATAGATTTGCATCGCCACAATGCCTGCTAGCAAACATTTCACTGGGTAAAGAAGCCAGCGCATTAGAGCAAATTAGCTACGTAATTCTGCCAAGACTGCGCGTGGATCAATAGCAGATGCTAGTTGTGCACCACGCCATAGCAAGAATGCATCAGCCGCTTGCTCAACCAACATTCCAAGGCCATCGCTGACACGTGCACCCCGTTGCAAAGCCTGCTGCATAAAGGCGGTAGTTTTGCCGTAGACCATGTCATAAGCGAAAGAGCTGGGCACGAAAATATTGACCACAGCCTTTGGTGTCAGCGGAGACTCATCAATTAACCCTGCAGCAGTGGCATTGATGACCAAGTCAAATGGATATTGGGTTTTTGCGCTGTCTTCTAAGTCGGCCAATGCCCGAGATTCCAGCGCTACTTCTTTGGAGGCAGCCAAATCTGCGAATAGCTTTACCAACTCATCTGCCTTTGTGCTGGAACGATTGGCAATGATGAGGGATTTAGGAGCCTGCTCAAGCAAGGGACCCATCACACCACGTGCGGCCCCACCGGCACCGAGCAACAAAATGCGAGCACTATGCAGCACAATGCCTTGCGCAAGCAAATCACGCACTAGACCAGCACCATCAGTGTTATCACCAAAAATTTTGCCTTCTGTTTTCCATAGAGTATTAACGGCGCCCGCCAACTGCGCACGAGGCGTCAATACATCAGCCAAACTTTGTGCATCAAGCTTGAACGGCACCGTGACATTCATACCCTTACCACCAGCAGCAAAAAAATCTTTGGCTGTCTGAGCAAATGAATCTAGCTCAGGCTGGAGGCGGCCGTAGTGCATCCGTTGATTGGATTGCTCAGCAAAACGCTGGTGAATTGCTGGTGATTTACTGTGGGAGATTGGGTTACCCGCAACAGCATAGACAGCCACACCAGGAAAAAGACTGGGGTCAGTATGCAGGTTGGAGGAATTAGCGGGACTCATAATAGATACAGAATAAGCGAATTTATAAACTTAGTTAAATTGCCTTAATAATTACTTTAATGACGTAGTTCTAGACGATCTACGCCATCACGCGTGAACTCAAAAGTAGAAATCCAATCCAATACATCGATTTGATTGCGCATTTCTGATGGGAAAGGTCCGAATGGGGCTGCCGCCCTCACGATTGCTATCGCCTGTCTATCTAACTCAGGGTTGCCGGAGCTGCGACCAATAGAGAGCCCATCTTTGCCCTGAGCATTAGTCGTGATCCTGCCTTGCTTGTCTACGCTAACAACGATCACCAAGCTGCCATACAAAGGACGCCCATTCGCTCTTGGGAAAAACGCGCTCCCATAAGCTTCAATCTTTTGACGCATCGCATCGTAATAATGCGCAAAGCTTACTGCTTTAGTATTGGCGCCCGTCATTACTTTGCGTCTGGGCTCTTTACCGTCAGCCTGCAGTCGTTTGGCTAACTCGGCCTCTAAAGAATTTAATTGTGGGGTAATTTTTTGCTCATCACCACTCTTACGACCGCCAGATCGAACACGTTGTTCGTCCAGCTTTGCCAGCATTTGCTTTTGCTGCTTTTCTAAAACCTCTAGTCGAGCTTCTGCACCCAATCTTGCGCGGTGCATTGCAGTGGCTTCTTGATTTTCTGTTTTACCACCGCCCTGCAAATCAGCTTGCGCCAACTTGCTTGCTTTCTGAGGAGGAATTTTGTTGCTGGCATTGACCAAAACAACGCTCAATGGCGTGTTGAGTCTGCGATTCTGAATCTCACCTGCACCCCAACGAAACGATAAAAAAAGAATATGAATCAATATCGAAACGCATAAGGCAAAACGGAAAGGATAGCGACTCCAGGCACTGCGCAAACAACGCATGACCTTAGCGAGCCTTTCAGGATAGGGAAATTCCAGGGACTTAATCTGGGCTAGCATCTGCTTCAGGGGCTTCTGACGGTTCTGGCTTTGGATCTGAAGCCAGCTCAGTCGGCATTTTTTCAGATGACTCCACTTTTGCTTCAATCTCCAACACCCGAACACCTGCGCTGAGTTGCAGTAAATCTATATCTGCAATCACCACTTCTGCACGAGTCATGCGCGGATGCGTTGCCAGCTCAGGAATAGGTAAATGCAAAGGAACTAACTCGACCCGAGACATTCCCTCTTTTAGATGGCGAACGTGCACAGTCTTTGATTCGCCGTCTTGAGCAACCCAACGCAAGCACCAATACTTTTCCAATCGATCTTGGAATTCGCCATACGCTTGGTAGCAAGATTCAAAATCGGCTGCGATACCCATTAGGGTTGCATCACGCGGCGGAAAAGGCGCAACCATCTTGGCGGTTACACCGTGCTTTGCAAGCGCAATGAGTTGCCATTGATTTACCAAATCGGAATACCGACGTAAAGGCGAGGTACACCAAGCGTAGTAGTCCAGTCCCAAACCTTCATGAGGCCCAGGGGTCGTTTGCATGCGCGTTCGCAATGGGCCCCAGCCCTTTTGGGTTCTGAACAAGCCTGGCAGACCATGGTCTGCAAGCAGTTGTCCAGAAGCGCTGTTGCAAAAAATCATCCACTCCGCAACGATCGTATCCAAGATGGAGCCGCGTTGACGTGGGATGATTTCTACGCGTTTGACTCCATCCACATCTTGAATCTGAAAATGGAAGTCTCTTGCTAGCGCATTTGGGTCAATGAGACCTAACTGCTCAGCACGCAAACCATTTGCTATGCGCTTTTCTTGCCGGCCGGCATGAAGTAGTTTGGCAGCCTGCCACAAAATAGCCAGCTCCTTGCGATAGGGGTAGTTAGCCCCCTCATCCAGCAAACTTTCTTCACTCACGAGATGCTCAAGATCCTCTAAACGTAAGTTGGCTGCCATCGGCACCATCTCTGCGCGCATCTGCAAGGTCTCTCGATTCGCTACGCCATCTCCACCTATATCAACATAAATCGATAGGGCCGGTCTAGGCATTCCCGCATCCAAAGAGAATTGCTCAATCACCGAATCCGGCAACATCGTAATTTTGTCGCCCGGAAAATACACCGTGGACATTCGATTACGCGCTACTTGATCCAAAGGATCATCTTTGGCGATCGCCAAACCTGGAGCAGCAATATGAATACCCACCCGATGCCCACCCTCAATGGCAGTAACGGATAAGGCGTCATCAATCTCAGTAGTACCCGAATCATCTATGGAGAATGCCTGAACCTGGGCGACTGGAAGCTCGGCAATAGCAGATGAATAAGCTGCTTGATCAACCCCAATAGCCGGATTGTGATCTGCGCCATTCGGAAAATGTGCCTTGAGAAACATTCCCTGGTGATACGCCAAAGGTGAATCAATCGCGCCACAACGAATCATGAGCTGGGCAGGAGACTCTCCAGTCTCGGTGCATGCGGCAAGCAAAGCTTTGTATGCAGAAGTATTTTTATCGGGAGAGAAAAGTAATTGCTTAGCTGAAGACTTGAGCGTTTCAGGGAAGGTTCCAGCAACCAACTCTTGCTGCCAAACCGATTGTTGCTCTTGTTCTTTTTGTTTGCGCTCTAGAGCGGCCAGGCCTGCCTGCAATTGCTCCAAAGGAGCCTTCTGAAAACGGCCACGCCCTTTGCGCCGGAAAAATACCGGTGCGCCTTGCAAGGCAATGGCTAGCGCAACTTGTTGCGGAATACTTGCCTGCGATCCAAAGTACTCTTGTGCCACATCAATCAAGCTAAATTCTTCCTCTGGCGCGCAATCCCAAAGAAACTGCAAATCGATATCGGCAGTTAGTGTGTGAGCTTCGTCCATTGCTGCTTGAGCTTCTGGCATTTCAAAGCGCAGCCATACTTCCTTGGCTTTGAGCTTGATCTTCTTTCCAGACAGGCTAGTTGCCTGCCAAGACTCTGCATCATCTACGCCCGATGCAGACTGGACCGTAGCGATCTTAATATCGCCACCTTCTTCATATAAAAGATTCATGCTTAGAGGGAGATCCCGCCGCTAGCTTCTAATGCCACTCCATTGACATAGCTTGATTCATCGCTAGCCAGGAATAAATATACGTTAGCCATTTCTGTTGGGGCGCCCAGACGTCCAAGCCAACTGCGCTTTTCAATATCTTGCAAAATGTTTTCTGGCATGGCTTTAACCATCTCCGTAGCAATGAAACCTGGGCATACTGCATTTACTCGAATGCCCTTGGGCCCGAGTTCGCGCGCCCATGTCTTAGTAAAGCCAATAACACCAAACTTAGTGGCTGAGTAATTAGTTTGACCAAAATTACCATATAGACCCACGACGCTAGAAGCATTCACCACTGCACCAGAGCCGGCTTCGAGCATGTGAGGAACAATCAACTGAGTGCAATTAAATACACCCTTCAAGTTAACATCAATAACGTTATCAAACTGAGCTTCAGTCATCTTAATTAAGCGCGCATCTTGAGTAATACCAGCGTTATTAATCAAGATATCAATGCGTCCATGCTTTTGCATCACATGATCAACTACCGACTGAATGCTGGCGCGATCAGTGACATTCATGGCATACCCTTCAGCATTAGGCGTTTGCGCAGCCGCACCGTTAACAGCCTCCTGATTAATATCGGTAATGATGACCTTTGCACCCTCTTGTGCAAAACGCTGAGATGTAGCAAAGCCAATGCCTTTAGCGGCGCCGGTAATAATGGCTACCTTGTCTTTTAATCTATCGCCCATTGTTTGCTTTCTGTTTTTATTTTTAATGCTTTTTATTTCTGCTGTGCCGAAATGGCTTTTAATAGCTTTTGATGTATGCCACCAAACCCACCATTACTCATGACCAAAATGTGATCGCCTGGCTTGGCCTCTTGTGCAACCGCCTTCACCAGGGACTCTAGATCATCAAAAGCTTGTGCCTTGCCTTGTTCGCTTGAATTGAGTGGAGCCAAAACTTCTGCCAAGTCCCAACCCAATGATTCTTTTCCGGCACTGGCGCCATAGGCAAAAACTTTATCTGCAGCCACTAAACTCCCTGGAAGCTGGGCCTTCATCACACCGAGCTTCATCGTATTTGAACGCGGCTCCAATACCGCCAAGATACGCGCTTTACCAACTCGGCGACGTAGGCCATCAACAGTAGTAGTAATCGCTGTTGGATGATGCGCAAAATCGTCATAAACGGTAATGTCATTTGCAACGCCAATGGTTTCCAAACGACGTTTTACATTTTTGAACTCAGCCAAAGCACGGGCAGAATCTTCTGGAGAGATACCAATATGATTTGCCGAGGCAATCGCTGCAAGTGCATTGAGTTGATTATGTCTACCCATCACACCAGAATCAGGCGCCCATTTCACAGTGGCCACTTCCTTGCCAGCTTTACGCACAATGAAGCCATCAGCCTCTTGTGAAATCAATGACCATTCATTACCTAGCTCTTGGCCAAAGCGCTCTACAGGCGCCCAAGCGCCGCGTGTAATGACGCTTGCTAGCGCAGGCTCTTCGCCATTAACCACCAACAAACCATCACCAGGTACGGTACGCACCAAATGATGAAATTGCGTTTCGATTGCCGCAAGATCAGCAAAAATATCTGCGTGATCAAACTCCAAATTATTTAATAAAGCCGTGCGTGGTCGATAGTGAACAAACTTGCTGCGCTTATCAAAGAAAGCCGTGTCGTATTCATCAGCCTCAATCACGAAATATTTACTCTCGCCCAAGCGAGCAGAAACAGTGAAATTGAGTGGCACTCCACCAATCAGATATCCAGGCTTGTAGCCGTTGAATTCCAAAATCCATGTGAGCATGGCTGAAGTTGTTGTCTTGCCATGCGTTCCAGCAACAGCTAAAACATGTCGCCCATACAAAACTTGTTCGCCCAACCATTGTGGTCCAGAGATATATGGCAACCCTTGATTGAGAATTGCCTCCATTAAAGGATTGCCGCGAGAAACCACATTGCCAATGACAAATAAATCAGGCATGGTCTCAAACTGAGATAATTGATCGGGTGAGAATCCCTCAATCAGTTCGATGCCTTGAGCTTCAAGCTGCGTACTCATTGGTGGATACACGTTGGCATCGCATCCAGTAACGCGATGTCCAGCTTGCCTCGCAATTGCGGCAATGCCGCCCATGAAAGTACCGCAAATGCCCAAGATATGTATATGCATTAGCGAATTTTAGCGAAGGAGTTGCAATGAACCGCAGACAATGGATCATCATCGTCGCAATTAGTCTTTTGGCACTCCTTGCAGGGGTAGTGACTTCGCAATGGATTTATAAAACTGGCTTAGCTAGTGACCCGGCTGTAAAAGCATTTTTTGCCAATTCTTGGCAATCTCCAGACGGAAAACCAATTGATACCCAAAAATGGCAAGGAAAAGTCCTGGTGGTGAACTTTTGGGCCTCCTGGTGCCCTCCTTGTGTTGAAGAAATGCCTACTTTAGACAAGCTTCAGCAAGAGTTTTTTCAGCAAAATATCTTATTTGTTGGTATCGGCATCGATTCTCCCTCTAATATTCGCGAATTTCTCTCAAAAACTCCAGTTGACTACCCCATCGTTGTTGGCGGCCTAGAGGGAAGCAATCTTTCTAAGCAACTGGGAAATTCTCAAGGTGCACTGCCATACACCATCATCATCAATGCCAAGGGTAAGGCAACGTATAGCAAATTAGGAAAGATAAGCGAAGAAGACGTAAGAAGCGCTATTAAGTCGGCCTTATAGACATCTTTAGTTGATTTTTATTCCCTATCTATTTTTGAATACTGCCTAAATATTAAGCAGATAATGCAATATTTTTCATTATCTGCATTTAAAAGAGTAGGAAATTCTCATTTTTGAACTGCTTTTTTGGTCTCTACCGAGCTTTCTAAAGGTATACTTTCCCCCATAAGCAATCGAGCATGAAGTTATTAAGAGTTAAACGCTTAACTGCCTCTAAAAACAGGGATCTATGTCCAAAAAAGCTTCAATTCTCGTAATTCAGGGCCCAAACCTAAATTTATTAGGCACCCGTGAACCAGATGTTTACGGCAAAACTACCCTGGAAGACATTCATCAAAAGCTAGGCGAACTGGCAAAAGCACAGTCCGTCGACCTAAGCACCTTTCAAAGCAATCATGAAGGCGAGTTAATTGACCGCATTCAAAAGGCCAAACAAGACGGGGTTGATTTCATCATCATCAATCCAGGTGCTTTTACCCACACCAGCGTTGCATTGCGCGATGTCTTGGCTGGGGTAGCCATACCTTTTACAGAAGTCCATTTGTCCAATATTCATCAGCGCGAAGAATTCCGCAAACATTCCTACCTGTCAGATATTGCGGCTGGAGTGATTTGTGGTCTTGGTGCCATTGGCTATGAATTGGCACTACAAGCGGCCATTACTCGTTTACAGAAATAAATCTACTTAAAGAATTACAAGAGAGGAAGCACTCGTATGGATCTCAGAAAACTTAAAACCTTGATCGATTTAGTCTCTGAATCAGGTATTTCAGAACTAGAAGTAAATGAAGGCGAAGATCGCGTTCGTATCGTCAATGCCGGATCTTCAGCTCCAGTCGGTCAGGTGGTTTATGCAAATCAAGCACCAGCACAAGTGATGCAAGCTGCGCCAGCAGCCAGTGCTCCTGCCCCAGCGGCAGTTGCGGTTGAAACGCCTGCTGTTCAAACTGGCTCTGTTGCTAAATCCCCAATGGTTGGCACCTTCTACCGCGCCCCAAATCCAGAATCTCCAAACTTCGTCAATATTGGCGACACGGTAAAAGTTGGTCAAACACTTTGCATCATTGAAGCGATGAAGTTGCTCAATGAGATTGAATCTGAGCACGCTGGTGTGGTTAAGGAAATCCTCTGTGAAAACGGTCAAGGTGTTGAATTTGACCAGCCACTTTTCATCATCGCCTAATAGATCTCAAGATCTATTCCAATTCACAGTTACTTAACTCAGAGCCGACATGTTCGATAAGATTCTGATTGCCAATCGGGGAGAAATTGCTCTCCGTATCCAACGCGCATGCCGCGAGTTGGGAATTAAAACTGTCGTGGTCTATTCCACCGCAGATAAAGAAGCGAAGTATGTAAAGCTGGCTGATGAAGCTGTCTGCATCGGACCAGCGCCATCTCCGCTCAGCTACCTCAATATGCCAGCAATTATTTCTGCGGCAGAAGTCACCGACGCAGAGGCAATTCATCCTGGTTATGGCTTTCTTTCTGAGAATGCCGACTTTGCAGAACGTGTTGAGAAGTCCGGATTTGCTTTTATTGGGCCTACAGCTGCATCGATTCGCTTGATGGGTGATAAGGTTTCCGCCAAACGCGCGATGATTAAAGCTGGCGTACCTTGCGTACCTGGATCAGAGGGTGCGCTACCTGATAACCCAAAAGAAATTATTGCGACTGCGAAAAAAGTTGGCTATCCGGTAATTATTAAAGCTGCTGGCGGTGGCGGTGGTCGCGGTATGCGTGTTGTACATACTGAAGCTGCACTCATCAATGCGGTCAATATGACTCGTGAAGAAGCCGGTCGCGCCTTTGGTAACCCAGAAGTCTATATGGAGAAGTTTTTAGAAAAGCCTCGCCACGTAGAAATTCAGATTTTGGCCGATACCCATGGCAATGCTATTTGGTTGGGCGAGCGCGATTGCTCTATGCAGCGTCGTCACCAAAAAGTGATTGAAGAAGCTCCAGCACCTGGCATTGATCGTCGCTTGATCGCCAAAATTGGCGAGCGTTGCGCAGAAGCCTGTCGCAAGATTGGCTACCGTGGCGCCGGTACATTTGAGTTTCTCTACGAAGATGGTGAATTCTTCTTCATTGAGATGAATACCCGTGTTCAGGTTGAGCATCCAGTAACGGAAATGATTACTGGCGTGGATATTGTTCAGGAACAAATTCGTATTGCTGCTGGCCTGAAACTCAGTTATCGCCAAAAAGACATTGTTTTCCGTGGTCACGCGATTGAGTGCCGCTTAAATGCGGAAGATCCATTTAAGTTCACCCCGAGCCCAGGCAAAATTGGTTCATTCCACATGCCTGGTGGCCCTGGTATTCGCGTTGATTCCCATGCCTACAGTGGTTATGTGGTGCCATCAAACTACGACTCCATGATTGGTAAGTTAATTTCTTACGGCAATACGCGTGAGCAAGCTATCCGCCGCATGCAAATTGCACTCTCCGAGATGGTGATTGACGGCATTACAACCAATGTGCCACTCCATCGTGAGCTGATGCTTGATCCAAACTTCATTGAAGGCGGTACCAGCATTCATTACTTGGAGCACCGCTTAGAAGAGCAAGCTGCAAGTCGCGGTAAATCCTAATTTATGCCACTAACGCGAGCGCCTCATGTCCTATCGTGAACTGGTATTTACGGTAGTTGCTGAAACCGCTGAGCCTTTGGGTGATGCGCTTTTGGACTTGGGTGCTCTATCGGTCACCGTTGAAGATGACGCAGCAGGCGGCTACGACGAGAACCCACTTTATGGAGAACCCGGTCTTTCTCCAGAAGTTCAGGCTTGGGACAGATCATCAGTAATCGCCCTCTTTAATCCGGAAATTGATGCTTCTGGTAGCGCAGAATTTATTCCCGAACTCCTTGCCTCACTCAAAGAAGCAGGCTTTCAACTGAGTCCTCCGCAAGAAAAAATCGTTGAGGAACAAGATTGGGTAAGACTGACTCAAAGTCAATTTACACCCATTCAGATTGGTGAGCGTATTTGGGTAGTACCTTCTTGGCATGATGCCCCGACCGATCCCAATGCGATTTGTCTCGCCGTTGATCCCGGTCTAGCGTTCGGAACCGGTAGTCACCCAACAACACATCTATGCCTTCTTTGGCTTGAGCAACAAACTAATTTACAAAACCAAAGCCTGCTCGATTACGGTTGCGGCTCAGGCATTTTGGCGATCGCTGCAGCAAAACTGGGCTGCAATCCTGTGATTGGCACGGATATCGACCCTCAGGCCATGGTTGCAGCGCGCAGCAATGCAGAAATCAATAACACCACGATTCGTTTTGTTTTACCCAACCAAGGTGCCCCAGAACTCGCTGCAGAAACCAAATACGACATCGTGATGGCCAATATTTTGGCCAATCCACTACAGGTTCTTGCTCCCGCATTGGTAAATAAGATGAAAGTGGGCGGAAGAATAGTTCTGTCTGGAGTCCTTGCACGCCAAGCGGAAGAAGTCATCGCTACCTATAGCCAATGGCTCAAACTCTCCGTCTGGAAAGAGAGTGAAGGCTGGGTTTGCCTACACGGAACTCTAAATTCAAACCAGCAAAGCAATGCAAAAACTGCTTTTGCTGCACCTGCTCAAAAAAAAAGTCTTAAGTTCGCGTTTTTAGTTGGTTTATTTCTATTGCTGCTTGTTTTTGGAGAGCATCTCTCTAGAAATTCATTGCTTCCTGCAATAGCGCCAAGGGTTGATGGAACATCGAATGCAATTTCCGTGAATGCATTTCATGTTTTACAACGTATTGATGCAAAACTTTGTCGCGCACTAGGATGTCTAGATCGCACTGTGAGCGATTTTTCTGCATGGAAAATAACTTCAGCCGCATTAGCAACAGAAAACGCGCGAGAGGGGCTTAAAAGCGGCGCAAATCAACCTCTGTTGCAAGTGGAGATACAAAATCGTCTGGCGATTGCAGTTTTGCCACCAAATTTAGAAATCTCTTTGACTGACGCCGAAGAATCTGAAATCAAATCACTGCAATTCACACCACAAGAGTGGTTACCACAGACTTGGCAAGAATCTCATCCTGATTTTTTAAAAAAAGGAATCCCTTCGGGAGAAATGCTTCAGATGGATTTACCCGTCTCCTTGCCGCCCAATGCTGCAGGCTATCGCGTTCGCGTGCTTTACCCTTAAACCTATTCACAAAACCCACATTTACCCCTTATTTTTAAAAAGAAAGTAATTTATGGCTAGCTTGATCTGTGGCTCCATCGCCTACGACACCATCATGAACTTTGAAGGCAAATTTGCCGATCAAATTCTCCCAGAGCAAATTCACATCCTGAACGTAGCCTTCTTGGTGCCAACTATGCGCCGCGAGTTTGGTGGTTGCGCTGGCAATATTGCATACAACCTCAATCTTTTGGGTGGCGACCCCATCATCATGGCTACTGTTGGCGGTGATGCTGCTCCGTATATGAGTCGTCTTGAGCAACTCAAAATTGATGCAAGCCATATTCGCCAAATCGATAAAGCATTTACTGCGCAAGCAATGATCACAACCGATCAGGCAAATAACCAAATCACCGCATTTCATCCAGGTGCAATGGGTGAATCCCACCTGAATCAGGTTTCTGCAGTGGTAGCTGAACGCAGCAAGAACGCTAAGGGTCCAGCAAAATTGGGAATCGTTGCTCCCGATGGCCGCCAAGGGATGTGGGAACATTGCCATCAACTTGCCGATGCAAGTATTCCCTTTATCTTCGATCCGGGCCAAGGCTTGCCGATGTTTAATGGTCCAGAATTGCTGGAATTAATCGACCTCGCTAGCTATTTGGCAGTAAATGACTATGAGGGAGAGATGCTTTCCCAAAGAACGGGCTTGAGCTTGGCAAAAGTCGCTGAAAGAGTGAAGGCACTCATCGTTACCAAAGGCGCCGAAGGTGCCGATATCTACTTTGACGGTAAATGTGTTGCAATTCCACCAGTACCAGCGGCAAAAGTGGTTGATCCAACCGGTTGTGGCGATGCATTCCGCGGTGGATTGCTGTTTGGCTTAGAAAACGGCATGGATTGGGAAACTACTGGTCGCTTAGCCAGTTTGATGGGCTCAATCAAGATTACCCATCAAGGACCGCAAAATCACCAACCCAGCAAAGATCAGATCGCAGCCCAATTTAAAACAGCATTTGGCTTTAGCTTCTAAGCACTTTAGGTGCGCCTCGACTCGAATCTGAGTCAATCAAACTTTAGGCAATAAAAAAAAGGGGTCTCGTGAGAGACCCCTTCTAGTAACACCCGTCTGATTAAGGACGTGTGCCAGTTGGGAAGGGCCAAGCAGCGGCAGATGATGCTAGCGCAGCTTTCTTAGCCGCGGGCTTTTTTACAGCAGAGCCCGCTTTCTTCGCAGCAGGCTTACTTACTTTTTTTTTGCTACTTTACGTGCAGCTTTCTTAGCAGCTGGCTTCTTCTTAGCTACTTTTTTAGCAGCAGGCTTCTTAGCAGCAGCTTTTTTAGCAGCAGGACGCTTCTTAGCTACTTTTTTAGCAGCAGGCTTCTTAGCAGCAGCTTTTTTAGCAGCAGGACGCTTCTTAGCTACTTTTTTAGCAGCAGGCTTCTTAGCAGCTACTTTTTTAGCAGCTGGCTTCTTTTTAGCTACTTTTTTAGCAGCTGGCTTCTTAGCAGCTACTTTTTTCTTAGCAGCTGGTTTCTTTGCAGCAGGTTTTTTCTTGGCGATTGCCATATTAATACTCCTTCACGTGAGGATTAGTACAAAACTACATTAAGAAGACCCGACCATCTAATTCCGCCTGGTTTTGCAACCCTTTGGAGCTGACGAGCGAGCCATTCATCGGCGCGCGGCTTGATGCTAGGTGCTGCACGCTAATGAATCCTGGAAAAAAAGCCGTTGACCCAAAGGACAACGGCTTCTTAAATGTGCTGGAAAAAATAGAGAGAATAGCCCAGGCACCCTTGAGCAAGGGTTTTCGGATTTGAGTCTGTTTTTGCTGACTTCTTAAACTATCCAACCGTCTAATCTCCAATTTAGCCGGCTATGCGCTTACTTACTACTTACTACTCCCAACTTAGCGCACCGCCAGTTTGATACTCAATAACGCGTGTCTCAAAAAAGTTTCGTTCTTTTTTCAGATCAATCATTTCTGACATCCATGGAAATGGATTCTCTTCATTTGGGAACATCGCGTCAAGTCCTATTTGCAAACATCTGCGATTACAGATGTATCTTAGGTACCCTTTGAACATCGGAGCGTTCAATCCGAGCACCCCGCGAGGCATCGTATCTTCGGCATAACGGTACTCTAATTCGACCGCTTTTTCGAAGATAGCTTTGATCTCGTCTTTGAACGCGGAAGTCCATAACTGCGGGTTCTCCAGCTTGATTTGATTAATTAAATCGATGCCGAAATTACAGTGCATAGACTCGTCGCGAAGGATGTATTGGTACTGCTCAGCAGCGCCCGTCATTTTGTTTTGACGACCCATTGCAAGTATTTGCGTAAAACCAACATAAAAGAACAAACCTTCCATCACGCAAGCAAAAACAATCAGCGAACGGAGCAATGTTTGGTCTGCTTCTAGTGTGCCAGTCTTGAAATTTGGATTGGTCAACACATCAATATAGGGAATCAAGAACTCATCTTTAGCGCGAATTGACTCAATCTCGTTGTACGCATTGAAGATTTCGGACTGATCTAAGCCCAAAGATTCCACAATATATTGGTACGCATGAGTATGAATAGCCTCTTCAAAAGCCTGGCGCAATAGGTATTGGCGGCATTCTGGAGCAGTAATGTGGCGATAAGTACCCAAAACAATATTGTTCGCAGCCAAGGAATCGGCGGTTGTGAAGAAACCAAGATTGCGCTTAATAATGCGACGCTCGTCTTCTGTCAGGCCATTTGGATCTTTCCAAAGCGCGATATCGCGATTCATATTGATCTCTTGTGGCATCCAGTGGTTTGCACAACCCGCTAAATACTTCTCCCAAGCCCACTTGTATTTGAATGGCACTAACTGATTGACGTCAGTCTTGGCATTAATCACGCGCTTATCAGCAGCATTTACACGCAAGGCTGCACCACCAACTGCAGCAGCTGGTGCAGGCGCAGCAGTTTGCGGTGCCATTGCCACTTGATCTGGTTGTGGGCGTTGTGGCTCCACTGCAACCGGCTGCGGTGCAATACCAGCTTTCGCTAGTGCTGGAGCCACTTCCTCTTCCCAATTCAACATAACTCTCTCCTAATTATTCTATTTATGACCAATAAGCGAATGGCTTATTGGCATGCTTCACATTCTTCGAAACCGGCATCGCCTGGGCGCATTGTGCAAGCTGGGCCATCTAATTCTTGCGCTGCTGCTGCGTCAGTACCGTTTACACCGCCACCGCTAGAAACAGAGTTCAACTGACCGCTTGCAACAGTTGATTTCTCAACGTGGGTTGCAGCCATTGTGCGGAGGTAATAAGTTGTCTTCAAGCCGCGCAACCAAGCCAGCTTGTAGGTATCGTCCAATTTCTTACCGGAAGCACCACCCATGTAGATGTTGAGTGACTGCGCTTGGTCGATCCACTTCTGACGACGTGAAGCAGCTTCAACCAACCAGCTTGGCTCCACTTCGAAGGCTGTTGCATACAAATCACGTAAATCCTGTGGAATACGGTCAATCTTCGACAAGGTGCCATCAAAGTACTTCAAGTCAGCAATCATTACCTCATCCCAGAGGCCGCGATCTTTCAAATCACGTACCAAGTACTCATTTACCACTGTGAATTCACCGGAAAGGTTGGATTTCACAAACAAGTTCTGGAAAGTTGGCTCGATGCAAGCAGAAACGCCAATGATGTTAGAAATCGTTGCTGTTGGCGCAATTGCCACGCAATTAGAGTTACGCATACCGTGCTGCTTGATGCTCGCGCGCAAACCGCTCCAATCCATAGTAGAAGAGTTGTCCACTTCCACATAACCGCCACGCTCAGCTGCCAACATCGCTACTGAATCTTGTGGGAGGATGCCGCGATCCCATAAAGAACCTTTGTAGGTGCTGTAAACGCCGCGCTCAGCTGCCAGTTCATTAGATGCCTGGTAAGCGTAGTAGCAAACCGCCTCCATGGAAGAATCAGCAAACTTCACAGCCTCATCGCTAGCGTAAGGAATACGCTGCATGTGCAAGCAATCCTGGAAGCCCATGATGCCCATACCCACTGGACGGTGCTTCAAATTAGAATTACGAGCCTTAGCTACTGCGTAGTAGTTGATATCAATCACGTTGTCCAACATACGCATTGCAGTGCGTACGGTTCTTTGGAGCTTCTCGTGATCCAAAATCATCTTGCCATTGGCATCAGTAGTCATATGAGCAGTTAAGTTCACAGAACCTAAGTTGCAAACCGCAATCTCAGTCTCATTGGTATTGAGGGTGATCTCAGTACAGAGGTTTGATGAGTGAACTACGCCAATGTGCTGTTGTGGGCTACGGATGTTGCAAGGATCTTTGAAAGTAATCCATGGGTGGCCAGTTTCAAACAACATGCCAAGCATCTTGCGCCACAATTGCTGCGCAGGAATACGGCGGAATGGCTTCAATTCACCACGGTCAGCTTTTTGCTCATAGGCAACATAAGCCTCTTCAAATGCTCTGCCGAATTTGTCATGCAAATCAGGAGTGTTAGATGGTGAGAACAAAGTCCAATCGCCACCTTCCATGACACGCTTCATGAACAAGTCAGGAATCCAGTTAGAGGTATTCATATCGTGCGTACGGCGACGGTCGTCACCAGTGTTCTTACGCAACTCCAAGAACTCTTCAATATCTAAGTGCCATGTTTCCAAGTATGCGCAGACTGCACCTTTACGCTTACCACCTTGGTTCACAGCAACTGCAGTGTCGTTCACTACCTTCAAGAAAGGCACAACACCTTGTGACTTACCGTTAGTACCTTTGATATGACTTCCCAATGCACGAACGTTGGTCCAGTCGTTACCCAAACCACCGGCAAACTTAGACAACAATGCGTTTTCTTTCAATGCCTCGTAGATGCCATCCAAATCATCATCCACAGTCGTCAAGTAGCAGCTAGAGAGTTGCGGACGAGTAGTTGCTGAATTGAACAATGTTGGTGTGCTGGACATGAAATCAAATGTAGACAGGATTTCATAGAACTCGATAGCGCGGCGTTCACGATCCATCTCATTCAAAGCTAAGCCCATTGCAACGCGCATAAAGAAAGCCTGTGGCATTTCAATACGACGCTCTTCAATGTGCAAGAAATAACGGTCATACAAAGTTTGCAAACCGAGGTAGTTGAACTGCAAGTCACGGCTAGCATTCAAAGCAGCGGCGAGGCGTGGCAAGTCAAACTCACGCATACGTGGATCCAACAACTCAGCAGAAATACCTTCATTGATGTACTTAGCAAAGTAAGTGCTGTACTCAGCTTGAGTATCGCCTTGCAATACTTCCTTGCCAAAAATTTCTTTCCGAATTACGTGCATCAAAATACGCGCTGTCACTTGGCTATATGCAGGATCTTTTTCAATCAAGGTACGGGAAGCCAAAATAGCAGAGTCGTAAACCTGCGCCATTGGTACGCCGTCGTACAAATTCTTGATAGTTTCGGTAATGATTGGTGTTGCATCAATGTTATTACCCAAACCTTCGCAAGCTGCCTCAATCACAGTGCGCAAAGCAGCCATATCAAGCCACTTCTCAACACCGTTATCAGTTACTTTGATGCCAGACTCACCAGCCTGATTGGCTGTTTGAACCTCTTGGGAAACTTCTTGTTGAGCTGCACGCTCTTGGTTACGCTTTTCACGGTAAAGAACATATGCACGAGCAACGTTGTGCTCGCCACTGCGCATCAAAGCCAATTCAACTTGGTCTTGAATATCTTCAATGTGGAAAGTTCCGCCATTTGGTCGGCTACGCAATAAAGCGCGCACAACAGAGTGAGTCAACTGCTCAACTTGCTCGCGCACACGTGCAGATGCCGCACCTTGACCGCCATTAACTGCCAAAAATGCTTTTGTTACGGCAATTGCAATTTTTGATGGCTCAAATGCAACAACTGAACCATTACGGCGAATGATTTTGTAATCAGACAACTGAGTTGCCTGGGTACCGCCAACACCACCAGCAACAAAACTGGCAGAAGGGGCCTGATTTACCGCCCCCGCAGGACTCATTCCTGGGTTATTCGCTCCAGCTGGTTGGCCTGCTGTCTGTGGATTAGCGTATGTCATGTTGCTCCTGCGTATATATATAGTTATTTGGACAAAATATCGTTAAAAAACAATGGGGTATTGCTGGATTCAAACACTACATCTAGTGTCTTGAAGTGCATTAGGCACTAAGTATAGGGAAATATTTGATATTTGGTAAGCCATTTATGACAAATATTTACTAGTATTTTTACTAAGTAATCCACAATATTTGGAGTCATTTTGGTGCGTATTTTTTAGCCCTTTTTAGACAAAGGCTACAAAAGTAAGCGTACGCTCACATACAAAAGATAGCTTATCGGGGATCTAAGCCAAAGGGCAATTTTTCAAGCGAAATTGCTGTCTCTTTTTGGAACTTTTTCCAATCAAAATAAATTCCTGGGTCTGTTTTGCGCCCCGGTGCAATATCGCTATGCCCAGCAAATTGCAAATGCGGATATGCGTTGCTTATTTTTTGAATGAGATTTGTCAAAACTTGATATTGAGCAGCTTCGAATGGTGCATCCCCATCCCCTTCCATCTCAATACCAATCGAAAAGTCATTGCACTTTTCACGACTCTGAAAAGTCGATTTTCCAGCGTGCCAGGCTTTGCTTTGAGTGGAAACAAACTGTATCAACTCACCCGAGCGGGTAATCAAAAAATGGCTAGATACTTTTTGATCGGCAATCTCAGCAAAATAAGGATGTCCACTTGGATCAAGCTTATTTTGGAAAAAATCAATAATGTGGCGGCTGGATGTTTTATTTCTGAACTCGCCTGGCGGAAGACTAATGTGGTGAATAACTACTAAATCTGGATCCACATTTTCTGGTCTAGCATCTTGATTCGGAGAAATCCGCCATCGTGCATCACCAACCCATCCATTCGAATCGAGAGCATGAAGATGCTCTTGTGAACAATAAAAACGGCCATCGTGTGCCATTGCGTCTGACTGTGGAAGGTGCACTTTGCAACATTGGCATTGCACCATCACCTCAGGTACGTCCACCTTCTCCGGCTTGTTTTTATTGGGTTTGGAGGCATTACTGGCATCCAGTGCAGCCTGCTTTTTACCCTTAATCCAGAGATATAAAAGTCCAGCACCAGCAAGTAATAAAAGCCACTTAAACAAAGCTTATGTTCTCTGCAGGATTACTTCAACTACAAAACGACTACCAACATATGCAAGCAATAAGGCGGTGTAAGCACTCAATACCCAACGAATAGCAGCCCTGCCACGCAACCCCACTCGCCAGCGCGCTATCAATAGACCCGCAAACAAAAACCAGGAGACAAGGGCAAAAATGGTTTTGTGATCAAACACCAGTGGTTTGCCAAACAAGGTTTGCGAAAAGAGTAAGCCCGAGAACACAGTCAAACTCAGAAGTGCAAAACCAACATAAAGTAAATTGAATAAAAGACTTTCCATAGTCATCAAAGGAGGTAAATCCTCCAACCAATGAGCAAACCGACTATTGGGAATAATGGCTAACTGACGATGTAAAGCGCGATCCTGAACGCTCATGAGCATGGCATGCATTGCTGCCAGACTGAGCAAGCCCACAGAAACTGTTGCCACCACAAAGTGACCTTTAAACCAAGGGTCCGAAACAGCCTTAGGTGAGATCAATGTTCCTGGAAAAACAGTTGGTAGAAATGCGCAAATCAGTGCGAACATTAAGGCCATCCAACGCAAGCTGGAGATCGGCAAAAACCAAGACTGAAACCAATAAAAAGCCAGACCAACCCAGGCAATTAAGGACAAATCTTGTGCAAACCCAAATACGAAGCCTTGTGGGGTGAATACGGAGTCATGAAGTTGCACTCCATGAATCACCAAAATCACAAGAATGGCAGCCTGCACCAAGGCACTAGATAGCGCAGACTCCACGCCGCTCTTGGCTTTGAAGCTCAAAATGAGTAAAAGCGCCAAATAAAGTGCGGAAGGAAGCCATCCGTAACTTGAGTAACCTAAAATGTCCATCTGGAAAGTCTAATCGATAAATGCTAGAAAACCTCACCGACCGTCTATCTCGCGTTGTTAAAACAATGCGGGGCCAAGCCCGCCTTACCGAAGCCAATACGGCAGAAATGCTGCGGGAAATCCGTTTAGCCTTATTAGAGGCTGACGTAGCCCTCCCAGTAGTGAAGTCCTTGCTGGAACAAATTAAATTTAAAGCCCTTGGCGAGGAAGTGGTTGGCAGCCTCAGCCCAGGACAAGCACTCGTTGGCGTAGTTCAACGTGAGCTCGCCCAAGTCATGATGGGTGATACCAATCAAAGTGGCGAACTCAATCTGGCAACACAACCCCCTGCAGTGATCCTGATGGCCGGCTTGCAGGGCGCAGGTAAAACCACTTCAGTTGGAAAACTAGCGAAGTGGTTGCAAGAAAAAAAGAAGAAGAAAGTTTTGACGGTTTCTTGCGACGTCTATCGCCCAGCCGCAATTGAGCAATTAGAAACTGTTACTAAGCAAGTTGGCGCCGAATTTTTCCCAAGCGATATTAGCCAAAAACCGAATGACATCGCCCTTGCTGCTCTTGACTGGGCACGCCGTCACTATTTTGATGTTGTCTTGGTGGACACCGCAGGTCGCCTTGGTATCGACGAAGTACTAATGCAAGAAATCAAAACCTTGCATGCCAGCCTCAATCCAATTGAAACTTTATTTGTAGTGGATGCCATGCTCGGCCAGGATGCCGTCAATACGGCTAAGGCTTTCCATGAAGCGCTACCCCTGACGGGCGTAATCCTGACTAAGCTCGATGGCGACTCCCGGGGTGGTGCGGCGCTGTCTGTGCGCCAGGTTACCGGCGTTCCTCTCAAATTTATCGGTGTCGCCGAGAAGATGGATGGCCTTGAAGCGTTTGATGCTGAACGCATGGCTAATCGTATTCTGGGTATGGGCGACATTCTGGCTCTCGTTGAACAAGCTCAACAACACGTTGATGTTGCCAAAGCAGAAAAGTTAGCTAGTAAGATTTCTAAAGGTGGATTTGATCTTGAAGATTTTCGTGATCAACTCATGCAGATGCAGAAGATGGGTGGCATGGCGAGTTTGATGGATAAATTACCAAGCCAAGTTGCACAAGCAGCATCCAAAGCAAACCTAAGTAATGCTGATAAACAAACCACCCGTATGCGCGGCATTATTGACAGCATGACTCCACAAGAGCGCAGAAAACCAGAACTACTCAAAGCCAGCCGTAAGCGTCGCATTGCCGCCGGTTCTGGCGTTGAAGTGCAAGAGGTCAATCGCTTGCTAGCTCAATTCGCGCAAATGCAAACCATGATGAAGCAATTCAAGGGCGGGAAGATGGCGCGTACCATGGCTAGCATGGCGGCCAAAGGAGCCGCCAAGGGTATTGGCGGACTCTTTAAAAAATAATTAACTGACTAAGCTCTTGGCTGCTTGAACTGCAGCAATTACTTTTGTCTTGATCTCGCCGAGTGGGATGTTCTGAGACTCGGCATCAGTACGGCCTTTAAATTCCACCTGAGAATCTGCCAAACCACGATCGCCAATAACGACGCGGAATGGCGCCCCAATCAACTCCCAGTCAGCAAACATCGCACCCGGGCGTTCATTACGATCATCCAGAATCACATCAATTCCAGCGGCTAGTAACTCATCATGCAGTTGGTCACATGCCGCTTTGACCGCTTCTGATTTTTCGTAACCCATCGGGCAAATCACCACTTCAAATGGCGCCATCGAGATTGGCCAAATAATGCCCTTCTCATCATGACCCTGCTCAATCGCAGCACCCAGTAAGCGTGTTACGCCAATGCCATAACAACCCATCACCATGGGCTGCGCTTTGCCCTGTTGATCCAAATAGGTGCAACCCATCGATTCTGAATAACGTGTACCCAATTGGAATACATGCCCAACTTCAATGCCGCGGCAAATATCGACAACACCTTTGCCATCTGGCGAAGGGTCACCAATCACGGCATTACGAATATCCAATACCAATGGCTCAGGTAAATCACGGCTCCAGTTCACACCGGTCAAATGATGACCAGCATCATTGGCGCCACACACAAAATCAGCCATGTTGGCTACCGTTCTGTCCGCAACAACAGTCACATCAGCGCTCACACCAACAGGACCCAGATAACCGGCCGGAGCATTACAAGCTTGTTTGATTTCTGCTTCAGTGGCAAAGCGTGACTCTGACATCCCAGGAATCTTGCTCGCTTTCACTTCATTAAGCTCATGGTCACCACGCACCAACAACATAAAGAGTTTTGCTGGACCTTTTTCTTGATCAGCCGCAAATAGCAATGACTTCACAGTAGATTGAAGGGGAATATTTAAAAACTTGGCTACATCAGCACAATTGGTCTTATCCGGCGTAGGCACTTTAGCCATCGCCGCATTGGCTGCAGCACGAGCAGCAATTAATGCCAAAGACTCTGCAGCCTCTAAGTTGGCTGCGTAATCAGAGTTAGGGCAATAGACAATTGCATCCTCACCAGTATCTGCAATCACGTGGAACTCTTGACTACCAGATCCACCAATGGCGCCATTATCAGCAGTCACTGCGCGGAATTGCAAACCCATCCGTTTAAAGATGCGGGTATAGGCATCAAACATCACTTGATAGGATTTCTTGAGGCCCTCAACATCCTTATCGAATGAATAAGCATCTTTCATGCTGAACTCACGACCACGCATGATGCCAAAACGAGGACGGCGCTCATCACGGAACTTAGTCTGAATTTGATAGAAGTTCACAGGCAATTGTTTGTAACTCTTGATCTCATTACGCGCTAAATCAGTAATAACCTCTTCTGAGGTTGGCTGAATCAAGAAATCACGATCATGACGATCTTTGATGCGCAGTAACTCTGGGCCCATCTTTTCCCAGCGGCCAGTCTCTTGCCATAATTCAGCGGGCTGAATCATCGGCATCAGCAATTCAATTGCGCCAGCGCGATTCATTTCTTCGCGGATGATGTTTTCGACCTTGCGAATGACTTTCAAACCCAGTGGTAAATAGTTATAAATACCCGCACTGAGCTTGCGAATTAAACCTGCACGCACCATGAGTTTGTGCGAAACCACCTCAGCGTCAGAGGGGGCTTCTTTTAGCGTGGCGAGAAATGATTGTGAGGCTTTCATGTATGGATATAATCAAATCGTTGATTTTAAAGGATTTGAGGCACGATCATGCTTGACCGTGAAGGGTATCGCCCGAATGTCGGCATTGTCCTCCTCAACGGCCGTAACGAGGTTTTCTGGGGAAAACGCGTTGGGCAGCATTCGTGGCAGTTCCCGCAGGGCGGGATTCAGCATGGTGAAAGCCCTGAACAGGCTATGTACCGCGAATTGCAAGAGGAGGTTGGCTTACTGCCGGAGCATGTCCAAATTATTGGACGCACTAGGGATTGGCTTCGCTATGACGTCCCTGAGGAATACTTGCGCCGTCAAAACTCCACTCGAGTCCATCGCGCCGCTTATCGCGGTCAAAAACAAATTTGGTTTCTTCTTCGGCTAGTTGGCCTTGATAGCGACATCCAATTGCGCGCCTCTGAACACCCCGAGTTTGATGCTTGGCGCTGGGTACCATTCTGGATTCAGTTGGATGCGGTTATTGGCTTTAAACGCGAAGTTTATCAATTAGCACTTTCTGAATTAGCGCGCTTCTTATCCCGGGGCATGCGCATGCAGCAACTTGCCTGGGGATCTCCCCTTGATTTAATTCAGTCTTTTTATGGCAGCCATGAAGATCAAAAAAAATCATCTGATAAATCGGATAAAGAAAATGAATAGTGCTTTGCAAAAACTTAGACTACCCATAAGCTGCCTCATCTTTGTGGGCACACTTCTTGGCTGTGCTGGAGATCCACTGCAAAGCGGTCTAGATCCATTTGCGCCAATGGTATTTAAAGAGGGGGCAACTACAATGCCCCTAAACCCACCAAATCAGACAACCCTTCAACCCTTTTATGTATCTGAGCGAACCATCTTTAAGTTTGCCGTAGATACTGATTCCATTTTGATTGGGGCTGATGGAGTCACCCGATATATTGTCGTATTGACCTCTCCAAATGGCAGCGTACAAGCCCAATACGAAGGAATTCGCTGCGACTCATTTCAGTGGCGACTCTATGGGACTCTAGAAAATGGAGCGTGGAGAGAGAATCCCCTATCCACTTGGCGGAACATCCAAAGCAATGTACCAAACCGCTATCAAGCTGCTTTAGCACAAGGTGCATTTTGTAACTTTGATAACCAAGAAAAGAATATTAAGACAATTCTTCAGTCGCTCAATCCCAATGGATTTACTGGTGGAACAAAGCCAAGCAATTCGTTTGGGGTAATTTATTAAAAAATTACTTTGAGGCCGGCACTAGGCGGGTGCCAATCTTTTCACCCGCCAATAAGCGTGTCAAAACGTTAGGCTCGCGCCCTGAGGCAATCACTGTAGCGGCGCCAGTTTTCACTGCAATTTTTGCAGCCAATACCTTAGTCAACATACCGCCCTTGCTAAGCTCGCTTGCAGCACCGCCAGCCATTTTTTCCAGCGCAGGATCACCTGCAACAGCGTCAGAAAGCAAAGTGGCATTAGGATTTTGACGTGGATCCGCAGTAAAGAGACCCCCTTGATCAGTCAAAATCACCAATAAATCCGCCTGAATTAAATTGGTTACTAGAGCAGCAAGGCTATCGTTGTCACCAAACTTGATTTCATCAGTCACTACTGTGTCATTCTCATTGATGATGGGAACTACACCTAACTTTAATAATGTATCCAGAGTAGCTCTCGCGTTTGCATTGCGCTCTGCGTCTGCCAAATCCGCATTGGTCAATAAGATCTGGGCACTACGCAAATTAAAGCGCGCAAAGCAGCTTTCATAAACCTGTACCAAACCCATCTGGCCAACTGCAGCAGCTGCCTGCAATTGATGAATCTCCTGTGGACGCTTAGACCAACCTAGGCGCTGCATGCCTTCAGCAATAGCACCGGAGCTCACCATTAATACCTCATGACCATCCTTTAATAGACCAGCCATTTGCTCAGCCCACATAGCAATCGCAGCATGATCCAAGCCCTCACCATTATTGGTAACTAGACTAGAACCTACCTTGACAACAATCCGTTGGGTTTTTTTAGCATTCATAGCAAATCAAATGTTTAATCTGGTTTTTTATCTTCTAGCTGATCTTGATAGCGCGGATCTTGAGCGCGCTCATCGGCATCATCTCGGTCACGACGTACAGAATCCAAATAATCCTGCAAGGAGTAGCAAAGCTTGTCACAACCCAGGCCTGTTAAAGCCGAAATCTCAAAGACAGGGCCTTTCCACTTAAACTTTTTCACAAAGTCAGCCACAACCTTCTTGCGATCCTCTTCAGGAATCATATCGACCTTATTGAGCACCAACCAACGTGGTTTCTCAACTAAAGCCTCATCGTATTTACGCAACTCATTCACAATCGCCACAGCATCGGCAACTGGATCTATATTCGAATCAAATGGAGCGATGTCGACTAAATGCAAAAGAACGCCGGTACGCTGCAAGTGCCTTAAGAAACGGTGGCCAAGGCCAGCACCTTCAGCAGCACCTTCAATCAAACCCGGAATATCAGCAATCACAAAACTACGCTCAGCACCCACACGCACCACACCCAAATTTGGATGCAAAGTAGTAAATGGATAATCCGCAATCTTTGGACGCGCATTCGAAACTGCAGTAATCAAGGTGGATTTACCCGCATTCGGCATACCCAATAAACCGACGTCAGCCAGCACCTTTAATTCAAGCTTGAGCTTACGACGTTCACCTTCTTTACCATTCGTCTTTTGACGTGGTGCTCTATTTGTACTGCTCTTAAAGTGAATATTGCCCCAACCACCAACACCGCCCTGCGCCAAACATAGACGCTCGCCATGCGTGGTTAAGTCAGCAATTGGCTCACCAGTTTCATAGTCGGCAATGATGGTACCAACAGGCATCCGCAACTCAATGTCATCACCTGCGCGGCCATAGCAATCAGCGCCACGACCTGGCTCACCATTTTTTGCAGTGTGTGTTTTTGCGTAACGGTAATCAATCAAAGTATTGATATTGCGATCGGCTATTGCCCATACGCTTCCGCCTTTGCCGCCGTCGCCACCGTCAGGGCCGCCAAATTCAATGAACTTTTCGCGGCGCATAGAGGCGCTTCCGGCACCACCTTGCCCGGCAATCACTTCGATACGTGCTTCGTCTATAAATTTCATGAATAAAAAAGGCCTCGCTTAGCGAGGCCTGTTCCTAAGAGTTAAATTCGGAATAAATCTGAATCAAACGTGTCTCAGTCAGGCGCCTTATGAACGAGGCAAGACTGAAACTTGGGCCTTCTTCAAAGCACCCTTAACGCCGAATTCCACTTGGCCGTCAATTAAGGCGAACAAAGTGTGATCCTTACCGATACCAACGTTAGCACCTGGATGAACACGTGTGCCACGTTGACGAATGATGATGCTGCCAGCATTAATATGCTCGCCGCCGAATACCTTAACGCCTAGACGTTTCGATTCTGAGTCGCGGCCATTTCGTGTTGAGCCGCCGCCTTTTTTCTGTGCCATATCTTTCTCCTACCCTGAATTAGGCTTTAATCGTGTTGATCAAAATTTCAGTGAAATTCTGACGATGGCCTTGGTGCTTTTGATAATGCTTGCGACGGCGCATCTTAAAGATTGTCACTTTATCGTGACGTCCCTGGGAGACGACAGTGGCCATCACAGCTGCACCATTAACCAATGGATCACCTAATTTCAGTGAAGCGCCTTCGCCAACGGCGAGGACTTGGTCAAGAGTGATTTCGCTGCCGATTTCCGCTGGTATCTGTTCTATTTTCAATTTTTCGCCTGCAGCAACTTTATACTGTTTGCCACCGGTTTTTATGACCGCGTACATGGTTTGAAACCTCAATTAATATCTACATTTAAGCTAATCCACCCTGGACCAGCTAAGCCCATTATTATATCTTGCATGCCGAGCACTGTCAAAATCAATGACTTAAGCCAAATTCTGGCCCCAATTTCCTTAGATTTCAAGGCTTTAGACGAGGTTATCCGCCAGCGTTTGGCCTCAAAAGTCGCCTTAATTGACCAAATCTCGACCTATATCATCCAGGCGGGTGGTAAGCGGGTCAGACCAGCCCTATTGATGTTGGTGGCCAAAGCCTTAGCCAATGGCAAGGAAACGCCCCACACCCTAGAAATGTCCGCCGTTGTTGAATTTATCCATACAGCCACCCTGCTACATGATGATGTAGTCGATGAATCCACCCTTAGAAGGGGTCGTGAGACGGCAAATGCTGCTTTTGGTAATGCTGCCAGCGTTTTGGTGGGTGACTTCTTATACTCCCGAGCCTTCCAAATGATGGTCGGCCCAAATGACCTAAGAGTCATGCAAATTTTGTCAGATGCAACCAATACGATTGCCGAGGGCGAAGTGTTGCAACTTCTCAATATGAATGACCCAGAAGTAGATGAAGCTAGCTATTTGCAAGTCATCCGCTACAAAACTGCCAAATTATTCGAGGCATCCACGGAGTTGGGTGCAATTTTGGCAAACGCTACGGATGCGCAAAGAGAACAAGCGGCTGCATTTGGGCGCCACATTGGCACTGCATTCCAGCTCATGGACGATTTGCTGGACTACACCGCGAATGCTGCGCAAATGGGCAAGAATGCGGGTGATGATTTGCGTGAAGGTAAACCCACTTTGCCACTCATTTACTTACTAGAAAATGGCAGCAAAGAAGAGCGCCTCTTGGTTCGCGCAGCGATTGAACAAAATCAAGATTTACCAGATGATGTGTTTGCACAAATTCTGGCAGCCGTACAAAACTCTGGCGCGCTAGATTACACACAAGCAGCCGCAAAACGTGAAGCAGACTTGGCTTTAGCCTGTCTAAAGGACTTCCCAGTGAATGAGGCTAGCAGTGCGCTTCAAGCCCTGTGCGCATACTCACTCACGAGACAAACTTAAGTCCCAAGACTTTTAGTTCTAAGCTCACGCGCAGTAATTCGGGCTTGCTCTGCCTCTTCACGCAAGCGAGCGATTTCTTGTGGGGATAACTTCTCGAGATTGGAATAATCTAATTTCCATAATGGATCAGCAGACCAAATCAGCGGCGACTGAACTGTTGTACGTGGGGCGGGGGCAGATTCTAATATCCGCAAAGCCAACTCAAAACTAACATCTTGTGAGGATGCATCATTTGGTTTTGCGGCTGCGTTCCCTAGAGGGAAATCACTAAATAAAAATCGCGGCACTCCGCAATACTCAACAATATCTTTCGCAGCGCCAATTACTACAGTTGAAATTCCTGCAGACTCTAAATAGCGGGCCAACAAACTCTGACTTTGATGGCATATTGGGCAATTCGGAATTAATAGCGCCACATCTACGCCATCCGCCTTTAGCATCTCCATAATGATCGGCGCATCCACTTCCAAAGTGTGACGTTGACTGCGATTTGTCGGTAAGCCATAAAAGTTGGGCGACAACGCCCCCACCCTACCCGCCGCTACCGCCCGCTTAGCCGCGTCCAACGGAAACCAACAATTGCCATCTTCCATATTGGCATTCTTACGATCGATACCTACGTGTGCAATACGCAAATCAATATTGCCATCAATCGACTGCCGATAAGGTTGATAAAACTTCGCTGCAGCGTTGTAGGGCGCACCCTGGCTTTGAGAGCCTTTGCTGGGATCATAGGGAACGGCAGTAGTAATTAAGCCTAATACGGATTGATTGAGCGGCTTCTGAAGTGGGTTGAATGGCACATCAATGTAATGAGCCCATACGTAAGGATTCTCATAGCCCAGACCCAAGTAATAGCTGCGAGTGCGCTCTATGTAACGCACTGGCTGATCCTGTTCTGGTGCAAAAACGAGTTCAGAAGTCTTAGACATCAATTCATCCCTGTAAGATATTGCATATCAAATATTTAAACTTCATAGGAACTAATTATGGCTCAGTGGCTTAGATTTCAGCATCAAGGAAAAAGTGGTTTAGGGCAGGTCCAGGGCGATCAGATTGCTGTTTACGAAGGCGATTTATTCAATGCACCTAAGGCTACCGGCGTAACCATCAAATTAGCCGACGTAACAATTGATATCCCATGCACCCCTTCCAAGATGGTTGCGATGGTGGATAACTTTCATGCATTGGTAACCAAGCTTGAGCACGCAGTACCTGCTGAGCCTTTGTACTTCCTCAAAGGCAATAACTCCTTCTTAGCAGCAAACCAAGTCATTCGCACTCCAAAGTCGTATTCTGGAAAAGTAGTTTACGAAGGCGAGCTTGGCATTGTGATTGGGAAGCGCTGTCATGAAGTCGATGAGGCAGAAGCGGCTAAAGCGATCTTTGGTTACACCTGTATTAACGATGTCACTGCTATAGAAATCCTGAACCGCGATCCTGGTTACGCACAATGGACTCGTGCAAAGAGCTTTAATACCTTTGGCGTCTTTGGCCCATACATCACCACTGATGTGGATCCAAGCAAACTAATAATCAAGACAATTCTGAATGATCAAGAGCGTCAAAACTATCCAATAGCAGATATGATCTTCTCCCCTGCAAAACTGGTGAGTTTAATTTCACAAGACGTACCACTCTCGCCAGGAGACATCATTGCCTGTGGTACTTCAGTAGGCGTTGGCTCGATGAAGCCTGGCAGCAATGTCAGCATCATTATTGATGGCGTAGGACGCCTCGATAATCGCTTCGAGTAACACTAGGCATAGGCCGCATAAAACAAAAACCCTTGCTATGTTGAGTAGCAAGGGTTTTTTAATGCCGAAGATTTACTGCTTAGTAACCTGAAACTGATGGCAGAGCCAAACTTCCTTTAGAGGCCTGAACATTCTCATCCAAGTATTTGGTCAAAGCAAATACCGTATTCAAACAAGGTGTTGGAGTTTGCGTAATCTTGCCAAGCTCAATCACCGAACCCAACAAAGCATCGATCTCCAAGCTGCGGCCAGCTTCCAAGTCTTGCAACATGGAAGTTTTGTGTTTACCGACCTTTTCTGCGCCAGCAATACGACGCTCAATGTCAACACGGAAGGTTACGCCCAACTTCTCAGCGATAGTCTGAGCCTCAGCCATCATGTTGCGCGCCAACTCTTTGGTTAATGGATATTGGCAGATGCCTTCCAAGGTGCCATGTGTCAGTGAGCTAATTGGATTGAAGGTCATATTGCCCCAAAGCTTGAGCCAGATTTCTGAGCGGATGTCATCCAAAATGGGTGACTTAAATCCAGCCACGCCCATCATCTCAGACATCTTCTGAATACGCTCAGTAGTCTTACCGTCTAACTCACCCAATGGGAAGCGATTACCTTCAACGTGACGAATCACGCCTGGTGCTTGAGTAAAGGTAGCTGGATACACAACGCAGCCAATGATGTTGTTTGGATTAATTTTGTTCTTAGCTACGCCGCCAGCATCTACAGTCTCAACCGAATGATCTTGATACTCGCCGCCTAACTTCTGGAAATACCACCAAGGAATTCCGTTTTGCATTGGGATCAAAATAGTTTCTGGTCCCATGATTGCTGCTAAGTCATCAATGATTGGTTCCACCTGGTGAGCCTTCACGGCCAGAATGACAACATCTGGTGTCTCTGCATCACGAATTTTTTCTACCGCTTTTACTTGGGCAACCAAAGGTTCTGGCTGGTCATCCATGATTAAAGCCAGGCCACGCTCTTTAATCGCAGCTAAAGTAGCGCCGCGCGCAACAACAGTAACGTCATTACCCGCCCTCGCCAACATCACAGCTAAGTAGCCGCCAATAGCGCCACCTCCACCGATCACACAGATTTTCATAGGAACTCCATAAGAACTAAAAATTTTGTATTGGGATTATTCTAATTGGGTTCTTGCGCTGCAGCAATTTTAATTGCCTACTTTTTAAGCAATTAACACCTTAAACAGCCTTTAAAGAGTCTTTTGGTACTAGACTGCCCAAAATCATGCCAGCGATACTCGCAAATAAACCGGCCAATTGGGGCGGCAAAATAGAATTTGGCGCCAAGATTTCGCAACTAATCCAGATGGTGAGTCCTCCCACTACTGCCAACAAGCCACCGAGAGAATTCGCTCTTGACCAGTACACGCCGAATGCCAATGGCACAAATGCAGCAACCAAGGTCACTTTGTAGGCACTCTCAACCATCTTAAAAATAGAGAGCTCGGAATTCACAGCAAAGAAAGTCACCACCACCGCAAAACACAAAACGGTAATCCGCATCACCTTTAATAAATCACGATCAGACAAGTGCTTAAAAAATCCACGGACAATATTTTCAGCAAAGGTTACTGAAGGCGCTAATAAGGTTGCACTGGCACAACTCTTAATTGCCGATAGCAGCGCCCCAAAGAACATCACCTGCGCAATGAGTGGCGCATGATTGAGAATCAATTTGGGCAAAATCATTTGCGGATCAGTAGCGAGGTATTGCTTTACCAAATCTGGACTAATCAAAGTTGCTGAATAAGCCAAATACATGGGCACAAATGCAAAAATAAAATAGAGCACACCACCGAGTAAGGCTGCTTGAACTGCAATATTCACGTTCTTAGATGAGGTAATACGCTGAAAGACATCCTGCTGCGGTATGGACCCCAACATCATGGTGCATAGAGCAGCCACAAAACCTAAGATCGATGCCAGATTCATATCTGGCCAGAAGTTGCTAAATTGTCCAGCAGCCGCCGCATGCTCAAGCACTACGCCAATGCCGCCGGTCTGGGCCGTCATCTCACCGCCGATATAGAGCATGCCAATCACGATGATGATCATCTGAATAAAGTCAGTGATCGCAACTGACCACATACCGCCGAATAAGGTGTAAATCAAAACACTAGCAGCGCCAATGATCATGCCGCCTGTCTGGGTAATACTGCCTTCCGACACCACATTAAATACAAGACCGAGTGCCTTAATTTGCGCAGCAACCCAACCCAAATAAGAAACCACGATACAGAGCGTTACCAAAACCTCAACCGTACGACCGTATTTCTCACGAAAGAAATCGCCAATGGTCAACATACGACGGTTATAAAGATGGCGCGCAAAAAAGAGGCCTACCAGAATCAAACAAAGGGAGGATCCGAATGGGTCCGAAACTACTCCGCCCAGACCTTCTTTAAGAAATGTGGCTGGAATCCCTAAAACCGTTTCAGAACCAAACCAGGTTGCAAAGACAGTAGCCGTAACAATCGGCAAAGGCAGACTATGGCCAGCCGCAGCAAAGTCGGCAGTATTTTTCACCCGCAAGGCAGCCCACAGGCCAATACCAACGGAAATAACCCAGTAAATGATGACGAACCAAATAAGCACGCCTTAATACTCCTTCTGAAATTTGATGAAATTATATGGCTATGTCACTTTTGGCAGTTAGCAAAAAACGCTTCTTTGGAGCATCACAGGAAAGATGCCGGTCTGACATAATTCAAGAGTGAGATCGCCCAACCAAACACAGCAAACCCCGACATTCAGCCCATCTGCCGATCTGGCATACCAAAAGGCCATTCTGGGTTCTGTATCACGCACCTTTGCCCTAACAATCCCACTATTACCCGCAAATATCGAAAAGGTTATCGGCAACACTTATTTGTTGTGCCGAATTATCGACACCATTGAGGATGCGGCAGATTTAAGCGCACAAACCAAGCAGTCACTATCAGCGCTATTTTTAAATGCAGTACTTGAAAAGGGTTCTGTAGAAAATTTTGTACAGCCCTGCCTGGATGCGTTAAAGAATTACAGCAATCAAGATGAGCTTGATTTAATTGCTCATACGCCAACTGTTCTACGCATTTTGCATACTTGCTCAAGCGATGACCAGCAAGCGGTCAGTCGCTGTGTTTCCATCATGTCCGAAGGGATGTCTTTTTTCCATGGGAAACAAAATCAAAGCGGCCTCCAAGACCTCGTTGAGTTTGAACAATATTGTTATGTAGTTGCAGGTGTTGTCGGTGAGCTACTAACAACAGTGTTTAGCAACCATTCTCCCGCATTCAAAAAACAAATGGTTGGACATGAAGATCTAGCCATTGCATTTGGTCAAGCATTGCAAATGACCAATATTCTCAAGGACTCCCCAGAAGATAAGGCACGCGGCGTATCCTGGAAGCCAGTGAACGTAAGTCAGACAGCACTATTAAAGATTGCCTACCAAAAGCTGCAAGACTCTCTTGATTACATTTTGCTGATACCTAAACAAGAACAAGGTATTAGACGTTTTTGTTTTTTGGCTTTTGGCTTAGCAGTCATGACACTCTCTAGAATTGCCAATCGCACACAATTTGACAACAAGGATGAAGTCAAGCTTTCGAGAAGCACTGTGATGAGTTTTTATGGCTTTACGCAGTGGGCCGTTAAAAGTGACAGCTTGATGAAGCTTTTTTTCTATCTCAGTAGTAGATCGCTCATCAAATAAGCAAGGCTACAAAACGCCTTCATGCTGTAAAAGCCAAATCTTAATTTGGCGATAGAGGCCAGGTGAGTTTTCTTTCATAAAACCCCCAATGCCCTGAGCTGAAATGACGCGATGGCATGGTGCAATTAAAGGATAGGGATTGGCACCGCATGCTGTACCCACTGCACGCGCCCCACTCCTAATCTTTTTAGCTATCTCACCATAGGTTCTTGTTTCACCTGTGGGTATATCTTGAATACTGGACCATACTTTTCGCTGGTGTTCAGTACCAGCAGGTTTGGTAGGCAGATCAAATTGCCAATGAGGGTTCCTGAAGTACGCTTTGCACTGTCGAGCAACCTCTTTGGCCAGCTGATTTTGTGGCGCGACTAAAACCGCATTAGCAGGCAAATAATCGATTCTGGAAAGCATCAAACTTCCATCAACTAACTCAGTCAAAATTCCGAGGCAGCCAAAAGGTGCTTCTATGACACAGTAGCTCGTGCCATTTGGGTTTAATGGGGTTGCTGAGGAAACCATATCAAGCCATTCTCACATAAATTAACACGAGTGATGACAGTCCTTTATTCCATGGCTATAGCTTGCTCAATGCCACTTTGCTATATTGACTCATCCTTACTTTTTTCAGGCAGACCTCATGGACACCTTTTTTGACGATTGGCCCTTTTATGGCCAAGTTGCTCTAGTCCTATTTTTACTCGCGCTCTCTGGCTTTTTCTCAATGGCTGAAACCAGCATGCTGTCCTCCAACCGTCATCGCCTGCGCGCAATGGCAAATGGCGGCAATACAGGTGCAGCACTCGCCGAAAGACTCCTAAAGCGTATCGATTCGCTGTTATCGGTACTACTAATTTCCAATAACCTTATTAATACTGTTTTACCAATTTTGGTAACGGGCATCGCCCTACATATTTTTGGTGATAGCGGCTTAGTCCTTTCTATTGCCACTCTTGTAGTTGCGCTACTCATCATCATTTTTAGCGAAATCACCCCTAAAGTGATCGGTGCGGCATTCCCTGAAAAGATTGCCTCTAATGTTGGCTGGTTTATCTTGCCGCTCACTTTTGTACTCAAGCCATTACTCTGGTTCATTAACAGCTTCGTCTCAGGCCTAATGAAAGTTTCTGGTCTTCAGTCTTCTTCAGATAGCAGGGCCATGAGCAAGGAAGAATTGCGGAGTCTAGTGCTAGAGTCAAGCCGCTTTGTCTCCAATCATCACCGCAATATTCTTCTGAACTTATTTAATCTAGAAAATATTACGGTCGATGATGTGATGACGCCAAGATCAAAGATTGAGGTATTAGATCTATCCAGACCGATTGATGAGGTAGTACAACAACTAGAAACCTGCTATCACAATAAATTGCCTGTCTGCGATGGCGATTCCGAACGCATTGTTGGCATTCTTTCGGTGAAGAAGGCCTTGTCTCTACTGGGAGATACCGACTTAAAACATGAAGACTTTAAAGCGCTATTGAATGAGCCTTATTTCATTCCAAGTGGTACGCCCGTCTTGCAGCAAATGCAATTCTTTCAAGATAACCAGCAACGTCTAAGTCTGGTTGTGAATGAGTATGGTGAAGTACTAGGCTTAGTAACCTTTGAAGATATTGTGGAAGAGCTTATTGGTGAGTTCACCACATCATTCTCCAATCTCTCAACCGATCCCCGCTGGCTAGCTGATGGTACGTACTTGGCAACAGGCGGCGCATCCTTGCGAGATCTCAATCGCCTACTCAATCTCAATCTTCCCTTAGATGGGCCGCGTACATTGAACGGACTTATTCTTGAAAAACTCGAGGCCATTCCTGATCATGATGTCAGCATTCGGATTGCGGGTATTGTGATGGAAATCGTTCAGTTTGATGACCAGGGCGTCAAAACAGTAAAACTATATCGGCCTACCACTCTGAATCAAGAACAAGATTGAGCGTTGCTAGCGATGACTCACTAATCATTCGCACTTGGTATGAAATCACCGCTCATGCCCTAGATGCTAGGGCGAGTGATATTCATATAGAGGCTGGCACACAGACCACACTTATCCGTATTCGGGTTGATGGTCTCCTGCAAATACAGTCGCAATACCCCATCGAATTTCATGACCGCCTTATAACGCGCCTCAAAGTTCTTGCACGCTTAGATATTGCTGAAAAACGCCTTCCACAAGATGGCCGTCTTTGTATTGGCCATGACTTTTCAAAACCCAATATTGATTGCCGCGTCTCAATACTGCCAACCCTTCATGGGGAAAAAGCCGTCATTCGTATATTGCCAAGTTGTATTGATGACCTAGATCTCAATGAACTTGGTCTGCTGTCGAGTCAATTAGAAATCTTCCAGAAAGCGCTTTCTCAATCGAATGGGCTCATCTTGGTTACAGGACCAACGGGAAGCGGAAAGACGCGAACACTCTATAGCTGCTTGCGTCAGCTCAACCAAGATCATCGCAACCTTTGCTCCATTGAAGATCCGATTGAAATCCGGCTAGCAGGTGTTAATCAAGTCGCGTATCACCCTAAAGCAGGATTAGATTTTCCGACCATCATTCGCGCACTACTAAGACAGGATCCCGATGTCATCATGATTGGAGAAATTCGAGATGCCGCTACGGCCCAGCTAGCCATCCAAGCAGCACAGACCGGACATTTAGTTCTGAGCACACTCCATACCCGCAATGCTTGCGGAGCTATCCCCCGCTTGAAAAACCTCGGGGTAGATCAGGAGTCGCTTGAATCCTGCTTACTCAGTGTGAGCTCGCAGCGTTTAGTGCGCAAGACCTGTCTTACATGTTCTAGTCAACATGCAACTGCTAAGGTCCAATGTACGAACTGCAAAGGCAGGGGCTACCTTGGACGAATGGGTGTTCATGAAGTATTGGGCAAGGCCCATCTATTTAACGCGCACGCTTCACATATCAGCATGCAAGAAGCTGGCTTAATGCACATCCAGACAGGACTCATCACTCAAGCGGCCCTAGATGCAGAAGTGGGTACATGGCATTAAGTAAACATGATCAACTTCATTTTGCAGAACAACTCTTAACGCTGCTTGAGGCAGGCCTGCCTCTCTTAAATACCATTGAGTTGATTTACTCAACTGCTCCGAAAGCTTGGCTTTCTTGGGTTGGCAGCATTCATGCACAACTCAAAAAAGGGAGAAGTTTTTCAGAATGCCTACGTGCCCAACAAGACTTATTTTCAATGGATTTTATTAATCTCATTCGTGTTAGTGAGCGTACAGGTGACTTCAATTTGGCACTGAAAATCATTTGCCAGCAGCTGGATGCGCAAATTGAGTTGCGCCGAAAAATTCAACAAGCAATGAGTTACCCCGTCATTACGTTAACAAGCTCCTGTCTTTTGGTAATCGTCATGATGATTTGGGTTGTACCTGTTTTTAAGGATGTTTTTACCCACTTCCAAGCAGAATTGCCAACCCCAACCAAAGCATTAATTCAGGCATCGTCCTGGTTTGAAGAGTTTTATATTGGAATAGCCTTAAGCCTAGGCAGCTTGATCGCAATCTTTGGTTTTGCATGGATAAAACTTCCTAGACTGCAAAAATATTGTGATCGCATGAGCTTTTGTATACCCATGATTGGTCAGCTACTGAGATTAGCCGTTCTTACTCACTGGTGCAGGACGCTAGGCCACCTTTTAAAGTCTGGCTTACCTCTTCCAGATGCTCTAAGAGTCACAGCGCAATCGTCCAACCACTGGCTGAGCCATGATTTCAGCGCTGAAATATTTAAACACTTAACCCGAGGTTGGCCGCTCGGCGATGCTATGGCTAAAGCAGATCCAAAGCGTCTACTATTTGATCTAGAGACATTACAGCTATTGCAGATAGCCTCTGAAAGTGGCGCTCTCACAGAAATGCTGCAACGACGTGCGTCGACATTGGGCTCTCAACTTAGCAATCGACTGAATACCTTAAGCCAAAGCTTAGAGCCTTTATTAATCATTATTGTTGGACTCATTATTGGAAGTCTGGTCATAATCTTGTATCTCCCCATCTTTAACTTAGGACAGATTGTGTAATGGGTAATATTCTGGGCAACATTGTTTTACTTCACTGGATCCAAGTGCCTCTTATCTTGGTCTTGGTGTATTTGGCTTATATTGATCTTCGCACCTTTCGATTGCCAGATGTCATCACCCTACCCCTGGTATTGTCTGGCCTAATTTTTAATGGCTTTTCTCAAGAGGGGCTTGTCCCTTTTCAAGACTCAGCTATTGGTGCGATCTTAGGCTACGCTTCTCTTTGGCTACTCAACTCAATTTACCGACTGACGAAAAAGCAAGATGGCATCGGTATGGGTGATGCCAAGTTATTTGCCGCCTTAGGCGCTTGGCTGGGCTGGTATGCATTACCCGGGATTCTGCTAATGGCATCCCTGACTGGACTGATTGGCGGCTTCATTTGGCTGCAATGGAATAAACAAAATCATCGCTCAGCCTTTCCTTTTGGCCCTTTTCTCGCTATTGCTGGCATCATTGAGCTGTTATGGCCACAGACCCTACAAACCCTCCTGCTGAGCAAACTGGCTTAGACATTCTCAAAGGGCTTGCGCCCTTTGTGGGTCTTACTGGTGGCATTGGCTCCGGGAAAACTGCTGTCAGCGATCGGCTTGCTCAATTAGGTGCAGGCGTTGTTGACACTGATCTCATTGCTCATCAGATCACCGCCTCCCATGGGGTAGCAATCCCTTTCATTCAAAAACAGTTCGGGGCAGAATTTATTGACTCTAGCGGGGCCTTGGATAGGGTGATGATGCGCAAGCTAGTGTTTGCCGATCCTGATGCAAGAAAAGCCTTAGAGTTAATCACCCACCCCCTCATTCGCAAAGAAACCATTCGGCAGGCCAAACAACTCATAGGGGATAAGGCCCCTTATCTTGTTTTTGTAGTGCCCCTGTTAATTGAATCGGGCAACTGGCTAGGCTTGCTGGACTACCTTGTAGTGGTGGATTGCCCAGAAGAGGTCCAAATTGAGCGTGTGATGCACCGCAGCAATTTGCCCCGAAATGAGGTTGAAAGAATTCTTAAAGCTCAAGCCAGCAGACAAGAGCGTATCGCCCATGCAGATATGGTTATTGAAAACCAAGGTAGTTTGGATAGCTTACAAGCCGAGGTTTTGAAGTTGCACCAAAAAATCTTACAGATTCAGAAAGATCGCACCAGTTCGTCATAGAATATGGGCTTGTGATTGTCTACGAATATCCCTTCAACGAATTAGTTCGAAGCATGCTTCGACTGGAGTATTTGTTCGCCCGTTTCAATCATTTTGTCCGCTCGGACGATCCAGAGTTACACCACAATGCCATCTCTATTTTGTTTGATCTTGGAGATATTGGTGCCCGAGGTGATATCAAGTCTTTACTGCTGAAAGAATTTGAGCGTCAAAAGTACGCGCTTAATGGCTTAAAGTCTTCGCAAAAAGTTGACCAAGAGGCGCTGACACAAACACTTTCTGAAATTGATGGTGTTGCTAGCAGTATTAATCAATCTGCAGGCAGACCTAACTCCGCTATTACTGAGAGTGAATGGTTGAACGCCATTCGCACTAGATTAAATATTCCAGGCGGTACAAGTCCAATTGATTTACCGAGCTATCACGCATGGAAAAATAGCCCCACATCTGAGCGTCGTGAGTTGTTGGAAAAATATATCGGCCCACTCCTGCCATGGCATGAAGCGTGTCAATTATTTTTGCGTCTACTGCGCCAATCAGGCGAGGCTAAGGATGTTGTTGCGCACAACGGATCTTTTCAGCAGGCGCCATCTGGCAAGGTGTATCAATTAATGCGCATCGCCGTTGAAGATGATGCTTTATTTTCAGAGATCAGCGCAAATAAATACTTGCTTTCAGTTCGCTTCTTAAAGTCCGATCGAGATAAAAAAGCACAGTTGGTAAATGCCGATGTGCCGTTCAAGCTAACCCTCTGTCAACTTTAAGCTAAAGATCTTCTAAGGCACTCCAGCATTGGCCAGGCGGCCGGTAGCAAGGGTCCAACACTTGGCTCTTCAGCAGTAATCAGCTGCCAAGATAGGGCCTGCCCCTCACACCCCTTGGGCGTACCAGACCAATCTCTAATAATGCTGACATACAGACGAACATATGCGTGAGGATAGTCATGCTCAAGAATGGTTAGCTCTTCACTGGATTGAATATCAATGCCAAGTTCTTCTTGTAGTTCTCGCTGCAGCGCTTGAAAAATAGTTTCCCCTTTTTCAACCTTACCACCCGGCACTTCCCAGTAACCAGCATAAGGCTTCCCCTCGGGTCTTTGCCCCAGGAGATAGCGACCCTCAGAATCAATCAAGATTCCTGCGGCAACAACAGTAACGGGTCGCTGAATATTAGTCATTCACTAATTATCTTAGGGTCTTGAACCAGCCCAATGCTTCGCAAATTGCCAAGCAACGCGACCTGAGCGTGAACCACGCTCCAATGCCCACACCAATGCCTCGGAACGTGCAGCTTCAATTTGAGCATTACTCAAACCAAAATGTTGCAACCAATGTGCCACGATTGCCAAATACTCATCTTGCTTTGGCGGATAAAAAGATAACCAAAGTCCAAAACGCTCAGATAAAGAGATCTTTTCCTCGACCACTTCACCTGGATGAATTTCCCCATCATCGCCATGCATATAACCCTCGTTATCTTTCATGTACTCGGGCAATAAATGACGACGATTAGAGGTGGCATAAATCAAAATATTGTCGACTTGGGCAGAAACAGAGCCATCTAAGGCTGATTTCATGGCTTTGTAGCCAGACTCACCATCCTCAAACGAT
This sequence comes from Polynucleobacter parvulilacunae, assembly GCF_018881715.1. Lineage (GTDB taxonomy): Bacteria > Pseudomonadota > Gammaproteobacteria > Burkholderiales > Burkholderiaceae > Polynucleobacter > Polynucleobacter parvulilacunae. The sequence continues at coordinate 683,108 of NZ_JACVPW010000001.1, read as the reverse complement.
AGGTCATCACAGAAAATAATGAAACGCTCTGGGCGCTCTGCCAAGAGTTCGGTAATGTCCGCTAAATCAGCTAAATGCTCTTTCTCAACCTCAACGAGGCGCAAGCCTTGATTGGCAAACTCATGCAAACTGGCCTTAATCAAGGAGGACTTTCCAGTCCCCCTGGCACCTGTTAACAAAATATTATTAGCGGGCTTTTTCTGAATAAAGTTTTTCGTGTTGTCACGTATTGCATCCCGTTGACGATCAATGTTTTGCAAATCCTCAAAGGTAATGTCAGACACATGCTTTACAGGCTGCAAAAAACCAATACTGCCAAAGATACTATCGCGACGGCGCCATCTAAATGCAGTGGAAGATTTCCACTGCTCTTCAGTCAAAGGCTTTGGCAAAAAAGTATCAAGATGGTCTAAAAGACGGTCTAATTTTTCATTCATATTTTTAGCAGTCTTTTATGAGCGGTAATCCGCATTAATTGATACGTAATCATGTGATAAATCGCAAGTCCACATCGTTTGTGAAGCATTGCCTCGGCCCAGATCAATCTTCACAGTGATTTCTGGGGCCTGCATTACACGCTGGCCATCAGCCTCTAGATAGTCGGGGTTACGGCCACCATTCTTAGCAACCCACACATCACCCAACCACATTTGCACGCGATCTACATCCAAATCCGCAATACCCGCATAACCAATCGCCGCCAGGATGCGCCCTAAATTCGGGTCGCTAGCAAAGAAAGCGGTTTTTACTAAGGGTGAATGCGCAACTGCCTTAGCAACTAAGCGGCATTCTGCAGGGGTCTTGCCACCCACTACCTCGATTGTCATAAATTTAGTTGCGCCCTCGCCATCACGCACAATCATTTGCGCTAACTTTTTAGCTAAGGCGATTAAGGCGTCTCGTAGAACTGCATAAACAGGATCATCAACTGATTTAATCTGCACTACCGACTGACCTGTCGCCATGATGATGAAGGAATCATTGGTCGAGGTATCACCATCAATCGTGATGGCATTAAAAGAGAGGTCGGCGATCTCACGAGTGAGGCTAGCTAAAAGACCAGGCGCAAACCCAGCATCAGTCGCAATAAATCCCAACATGGTTGCCATATTCGGGTGAATCATGCCAGCACCCTTACAGATGCCAGTAATGGTCACCTTACCCATAGGCGTATCAACCGTCACTGAAGTAGCTTTGGGCTGAGTATCTGTAGTCATAATCGCTTCAGCAGCATCAAACCAATGATCTTCACCTAAGTTAGCCACCGCTCTCGGTAAAGCGCTAATAATTTTTTCAATCGGCAGAGGTTCCAAAATCACCCCCGTTGAAAAAGGCAGAATCTGCTCTGGATTAATCTGAAGATCTTTGGCTAAAGCAGCGCAAGTCTCCAAGGCATGCTTCATGCCTGATTCTCCCGTCCCCGCATTGGCATTACCAGTATTCACTACTAGAGCCCGAATTTCACCATTACGACCATCTTGCGCCAAATGCTCACGGCAAACTTGCACAGGAGCAGCACAAAAGCGATTCAAAGTAAAAACACCAGCCACCTGCGAGCCGGGGGCTAAGGTCATCACCAATAAATCCTTGCGATTTGCTTTCTTGATGCCAGCTTCGGCTATGCCCATTTTGAAACCTTTGATGGGCTTCAATTCGGCTTTTTGGGGGAGAGGTAGATTAACTGTCATAGTTTGATAATTGTAGATGAGGCTCAAAAACAAAGCGCGCCTTCTGAGCGCGCTTTGTTTACTACCTTCTTCATGCAGGCGGTAGAAGTTATGCCTTAATTGGCAGCTCCCGAATTCGCTTGCCTGTAGCTGCTGCTATAGCATTTACTAAAGCTGGGGCCACCAAGGGCACCCCAACCTCACCCAAGCCGCCAGGTTTCTCTTGGCTAGGTACCAAGTGCACCTCAACTACGGGAACTTGATTTTGTCGCAAGCTAGGATAGTTATTGAAGTTAGTCTGCTGAACGCGACCATTTTCAATCGTAATTTCATTGCTTAGAGCTGCACTCAAACCATAAATCACGCCGCCAGTAAGTTGCGCCCTAGCTTGATCTGGGTGCACGGTAATTCCGCAGTCAGAAACGAAGGTAATTTTCTTAACCTTGCTACCACTGGACGCTGCATCTAATTCAAGAATGCAGGCTGAATAGGTGTCATAACACTCCATCTGAGCAACACCGAAACGTTTGCTACCAGCAACATAGCCCGATTTCTTAACGGCTAACTCTAGAACAGCTTTTGCTCGAGGATGCTTGCTTAATGCTGCTAAACGATAGGCAACAGGATCCTTGCCAGCAGCTTTAGCAGCCTCATCCACAAAACTCTCAATCGCAAATGCATTTAACGCATTACTAACTGAGCGCCAATAACCTACTCGAAGTCCAGTATCTGTAATCACGTTAGTGATTTCTAGATTAGGTATTTCATAGGTAATATTGTTTGAGCCCTCAACCATGAAAGGATCAAAACCATCTTTTACAAAACCAGGAAAGGCTCGCGCAGTTACTGACTGAGAAACCATTTTGGCCTTCATAGAAACCAACTGGCCATCCGAACCTAGCATGCCATCCACCTTATGAATACTCATAGGACGATAGAAGTCATGGGTAATGTCATCTTCCTTGGTCCAAAGCATCTTGACTGGCATTCCTGCTGCTTTAGAAATTTCAGCAGCCTGACGAATGAAGTCGAGCTCTAACTTACGGCCAAATCCACCGCCCAAGAAGGTTGTCTCAATCGTGACATCATCTGGCTTAACGCCAGCTGCCGCCGCAGCAACTGCCTGACCGCCTTGCTGAAACTGAATTGGGCCGATGATTCTGCATTTGCCATTAGATACATCAGCGGAACAGTTCACTGGTTCCATGGTGGAGTGCGCTAAGTACGGTAAAAAATATTGGGCGCTTAACGGCTTTCCATTTGCAACGGTAGCATTAGCATTACCCACCGTTTTAATGACGGCACCTTTTTTTGATAAACCATCTTCCAATGATTTGCGCACAACAGCATTGCTTAAGTTGGCATTAGATCCTTCGTTCCAGGTGATTTTCAGAGCATCTCTACCCTTGCGAGCCGCATAAAAGTCTTTCGCCAAAACAGCAACGCCATCAGATATCTGAACAACTTTAATTACTCCGGAAACTTTCATTGCAGACGAAGCATCAAAAGACGTAGGCGTACCTCCAATAACAGGGCACTGCGCTAAAGATGCAATTGCCATTCCTGGAATCTTAACGTCGATTCCATAAACTGCTTTGCCAGCAACTTTACTTGGCGTATCTAAACGACGCATCGTTTCTTTGCCAATCACCATAAAATTCGCGGGTGACTTTAGGGCTGGTTTTTCAGGGAGCGGTAATTTTGCAGCATCAGCGGCTAACTCACCATAGGTAGCGGACTTACCGCTCGAATGAGTGACCTTGCCATTCATTGCTTTACAGTCTGCAGCTGAGATATTCCAACGTTGAGCAGCAGCCTGCACCAAGACCGTTCGAGTTGCAGCACCAGCAGTTCTTAATTTATCAAAGGCTTCTCGCACTGAAGTTGAACCGCCAGTAATTTGACCGCCCAACATCGCATTGATGTAAACGGGGGCTACTCCTGCAATCTCAACCCGAATCATTGAAAGGGGTAAATTTAATTCCTCGGCTAACAAGGCAGGTAAAGAGGTATATACGTCCTGCCCCATCTCAGAGCGAGCACAAATGAGAGTAATTTGATTGTCAGGGGTAATTTGTACCCAAGCATTTGCTAAAGCAGGCTTTGCGGCATCCCCTACAGCAGCCTCGCTTGCTAGTGGCAGATGCATGCCAATGACAAAGGCGCCACCAAGTGCTGCACTTTGCTGAATAAATTGACGACGGCTACTGTTTTTTAAAGATTGGTTTTTCATGTGATCCCTACCCCTTATGCCAATTTGTCTGCAGCGCGTTTCACTGCTTTTTCAATCCGGGAATATGTGCCACAGCGACAAATATTTCCACTCATAGCATTTTTAATATCATCGCTACTAGGCTGTTTTTTCTTGGCCAGCAAATCCGCTGCAGACATCATTTGCCCAGTCTGACAATATCCACATTGAGGCACATCGAACTCAATCCATGCATCTTGCAATGCTTTGCCAACTTTTGCCGCCAAACCTTCGAGGGTAGTAACGGATTTACCAGCAGCTGCAGAAACCGGTGTTGAGCATGAGCGTATTGCCGAACCCTCCAGGTGAACAGTACAGGCTCCACAAAGCGCAGCTCCACAGCCATACTTCGGACTGGTGACATCCAAATGGTCCCTTAAAACCCAGAGAATTGGAGTTTCAGAATCTCCATCAAAATTAACAGCTTTGCCATTCAGAATAAAAGATACGGCCATAACGCCCCCTTAGTTAGATGTGCATTAGATTTGAATTTTCTAAAACAAAACAATGTTTTAGCACCCACAAATCATGACAGATCTTCAGAATTTCAGGGGAAGTAATGTGATTAGGGATTTCACCAAGAAAAATGGCTCAGAATTATCTGAGCCATTTATGTGCTTCCGAATGAAGATTGAAGTCTATGCTAATGCGCCGCAGCAGTTTTTATACTTCTTTCCGCTACCACAAGTGCAAGGGTCATTGCGCCCAACCTTTGAGCCGGTACGAAGAGGTGCAGGCTGAATATCAATTGCAGCACCACGATCGCCAGTTGATCCGGCCACTTCCTTCTCGGGATCAGCATGCTGATACTGAACATCAGAAAGTTTTGCCAAATCATCATTCATTGACTCTGATGCCTGATCTAACTCATTAGCACTACGAATCTGAACTGTCATGATGCTTTTCACAACATCATTTTTGATGACATTAAGCAGTTCACCATACAACTCAAATGCTTCGCGACGGTATTCTTGCTTTGGATCCTTTTGTGCATAACCGCGCAAATGAATACCTTGGCGCAAGTGATCTAAAGCAGCCAAGTGCTCACGCCAATGACTATCTAAGCTATACAACAGAACCGAGCGCTCAAAACCAGCAAAAGACTCACGCCCAGACAGTTCGACCTTCGCATCATAGGTATCTTGAGCAGTCTGCAATACGCGCTCAACAATTTCTGCATCATCTACTGTCTCAGCACTTTCAACCCAATTTCTCAGGTCGATCGTCAGACCCCATTCGCTGGCTAGAACATTCTCGAGCCCCGCTAAATCCCACTGCTCCTCCATAGACTCCAGGGGAACATACACCGAGCAAACGGAACGCAAAACGTCTTCACGCAAATTAGCAATTAACTCGCCGATATCGGCACTTTCAAGCACTTCATTTCTGAGGCGATATGTCTCCTTACGCTGATCATTCGCTACGTTGTCATATTCAAGCAACTGTTTACGAATATCAAAGTTACGACCCTCAACTTTGCGCTGAGCAGACTCAATCGAACGCGTTACCATGCCAGCTTCAATGGGTTCACCATCCGGCATCTTGAGTCGATCCATCACAGCACGCAAACGATCGCCTGCAAAAATACGCAGAAGCGCATCATCCAATGAAAGATAGAAACGTGAAGAACCAGGATCACCCTGACGACCTGAGCGACCTCTTAACTGATTATCAATACGACGACTCTCATGACGCTCGGTACCAATAATGTGTAAGCCACCAGCCGTTAGAACTTGATCGTGAATACTCTGCCACTCATCTTGTAATTGCTTAATCTTGGATGCTTTCTCAGCATCCGAAAGCGCGCTATCAGCTTCAATTAAGGATGACTGCTTACCTACGTTGCCACCCAGAACGATGTCAGTACCGCGACCTGCCATATTGGTGGCAATCGTGATCATTTTTGGGCGACCCGCTTGGGCAATAATTTCTGCCTCACGCGCATGCTGTTTCGCATTTAAAACCTGATGCGGAAGTTTGCGTTGATCTAGCAAATTCGCAATCAACTCAGAGTTCTCAATTGAGGTAGTGCCAACCAATACTGGCTGACCACGCTCGTAGCAATCTTCAATATCTTTAATGACTGCGTCGTAACGTTCGCGCGAAGACTTATAGATTTGGTCTTGCTTGTCTTTTCTTTGGCTAATACGATTTGGAGGAATCACAACGGTTTCTAGGTTGTAAATTTCCTTGAACTCATATGCCTCAGTATCTGCAGTACCAGTCATACCAGCTAACTTGCCGTACATACGGAAATAATTCTGGAAAGTGATTGTCGCTAAGGTTTGATTCTCATTCTGAATCTGTACGCCTTCTTTAGCTTCTACAGCCTGATGCAGCCCATCAGACCAACGACGACCCTGCATCAAACGGCCAGTGAATTCATCCACAATGATGACTTCGCCATTTTGCACAACGTAATGTTGATCGCGGTGATACAAGGTATGTGCACGCAGAGCTGCATACACGTGATGCATCAATGTAATGTTTTGTGGTGCGTAAAGAGAATCACCATCATTGAGCGCGCCCAGCTGAACCAACACATTTTCAGCCTTGTCGTGGCCTTGCTCCGTCAGATAAACCTGCTGTGATTTTTCATCAACCCAATAGTCGCCCGGCTTTTCAACACCAGTGCCATCGGCCTTCTCTTCGCCAATTTGACGATCCAAATGAGAAGGCAGCGCATTAATCTTGATATAAAGATCAGTGTGGTCTTCCGCCTGACCGGAGATGATTAATGGCGTACGAGCTTCATCAATCAGAATAGAGTCGACTTCGTCAACAATCGCATAAGCTAAGCCACGCTGTACACGCTGATCCAAATCCTGAACCATGTTGTCACGTAAGTAATCGAAGCCAAATTCATTATTGGTGCCGTATGTAATATCGGCGGCATAGGCTTCTTGCTTGGTAGTGTGATCCATTTGGGATAAATTCACGCCTACCTTCATACCCAAGAAGTTGTATAACTTGGACATCCATTCAGCATCACGCTGCGCCAAATAATCATTCACTGTTACAACATGAACACCTTTACCGGTCAAAGCATTTAAATAGACCGGCAGGGTTGCAGTTAAGGTTTTACCTTCCCCTGTACCCATCTCAGCAATCTTGCCATGATGCAAAGCCAAACCACCGAGCATCTGAGCATCGAAGTGGCGCATCTTCATCACGCGTGCGCTAGCTTCGCGAACCACCGCAAAAGCTTCGGCTGCGATGTCGTCCAAAGACTCTCCAGCAGCAAGTCGGGATTTGAATTCTGCTGTCTTTGCGGCGAGAGCGGCATCATCCAAAGATTGCAAGCCGGCTTCAAAAGCGCCAACCTTAGCAACAACTTTGCGATACTGTTTTAAGAGGCGGTCGTTACGACTGCCGACCAGGGTTTTAAGAAGACCGATTACCATGGGATATTGAAGAAAATTAAGTCCTTGAGTTTATCACCCGCAACCCCATTTTTTATGAACTTTTCCCCCAAACCATCCCGCAAGCACACAGCCCATGACTGGATGGATTACCTACGGGAATCCGATGGCCTTGGGGGGATTTTGGCCAAAACTGAGGATCTAGCCAAACTCAAGACAATCATCAATTCAGCCCTGTTAAAGCTCGAGTTAGGTCACTTGAGCTCGAAGATAGAGGCTGGGTGGCGTTCTGGGTCCCAGGATGAGCTCTTCTTACTGGTTGGTAGCGCCACCATCGCAACCCGTCTACAACAAATATTACCTAGCTTAATCAATGAGTTAGCTAAATCTGGCTTACCTTGCAAGGCAATAAAGGTACGGGTAAAACCAGCTCCACCAACCTGGGAGGTAAAGCCCCGTTTAGAGACCCGCGAGAAACCAAAAGGACTGAATGAGGTTGCAAAAAAGTCTTGGGAGTCTCTTTTAGAGAAGCTAGGACCAGACTCAGGCTTGCGTTCCTCAATCGAGAAACTACTTAAAAACAAGCCAAGATAGCAAAAGAATTCTTAAAACCTCTTAGAAAAAGAGGGGCTGACTTTCCTGGGAATACGCACCTGGAGCCTTATTTTCAGCAAAAGAGCTAATTTCATAAGAACTTGGATCTTCTAAAAGCTTACGTAAAAGTGCGTTATTGAGGGCGTGACCTGATTTCTCAGCAATATAAGCCCCAACAATAGGATGTCCAATGAGATAAAGGTCGCCAATGGCATCTAAGATTTTGTGGCGCACAAATTCATCTTCATAACGAAGCTCTTCGTTATTCAAAATACGATGCTCATCTAAAACAATTGCATTATCTAAACTGCCACCGCGTGCCAAACCCATCTCACGCAAAGCTTCTACTTCATGCGCAAAACCAAAAGTACGTGCACGACCAATTTCACTGCGGTAGGCTTGCTCTGCAAAGTCAACAACAAAGCGTTGGCCAGTTTTATCTACAGCCGGATGCTTGAAATCAATTGTGAAATCTAACTTAAAACCAAAGAATGGCTCTAAGCGCGCAAGCTTATCGCCCTCACGAACTTCAACTGGTTTTTTAATCACAACGAATTGACGTGGCGCTTCTTGTTCGGCAATGCCTGCAGATTCAATTAAGAATAAAAATGAGGCCGCGCTACCATCCATGATGGGTACTTCTTCGCCATCTAGCTCAATCAATAAATTATCAAGGCCAAGTCCAGCGCAGGCTGATAGCAAATGCTCCACTGTGGAAACACGAACGCCATCTTTTTGAATAACAGAAGCCAATCTTGTATCGCATACCGCTAAAGCAGTTGCAGGCACAACCGACTGCTCAGGCGTATCTACCCGAACAAACTGAACCCCTGAATTTACTGGTGCAGGCTTGATAGAAATCGTCACCTTACGACCAGAATGCAAGCCAATCCCCACGGTCTTCACCGGAGTTGCGATAGTGCGTTGCTTCATCATATTTGGATATCTAAATTCAGGGGGGTATTAGTTATTGAATAAATTCGTATTACAGCTTTTTCAGAATAGAAGTGGCATCACTGACTTCAAATTTGCCAGGAGCTTCACGGTCTAATGATTTAACAATACCATCCTCAATAATCATGGCATAACGATCTGAGCGAACACCAAAACCACGAGCAATTAAGTCCAGCTCCAAGCCAAGCTTTTTGGTAAATTCAGCACTACCATCACCTAACATGCGAATCTTCTTGCCAACCTTTTGATCGCGTCCCCATGCACCCATTACAAATGGATCATTTACAGAAACACACCAAATCTCATCAACGCCCTTTGCTTTAATCGCATCGTAGTGCTCAACATAACCAGGCACATGCTTTGCAGAGCAAGTCGGAGTAAATGCGCCAGGCAAAGCAAACAACACAATCTTTTTTCCAGCTGCAATTTTTTCAACTTCAAAAGCATTTGGCCCTAAGGAGCAGCCTTCGCTCTCTTCATTCATAAATTCATAAAGAGTAGCGTTCGGTAATTTTTGTCCAACAGCAATCATGACATCTCCAATAAATAATTGTTAGTAAGCATGCCAACGCAAGCGCGGGATTCGTCGTCCGGAGGGGCGCCGCGCTGGCATTTCGCAATTACCTATTGTATTAAGCAGTTAATTAATCTGCTTGCTTACGTAAAAAGGCTGGGATTTCATAGTAATCAGCCCCTTTATCCAACATGGATTTAGCCTGTGGCGAGCTATCCGCACCTAATGTAGGCGCAGGAGTCGCCTCACGAGAGCTACGAAAAACACGTGGCAAATCATATTGACTATAGTCAACACCAGTACTTGCTGGTTGAGCCGCAACTACTGGAGCACTTCCAGCGCCTGTCATTGCTAAACCTGCGCTAGTACTTAAAGCAGAATCCAAACTCACTCTGCTGATAGCGGCTGATGCACTAGCTGGAGCAAAGCTGTTGAGATCTGCCATTGTTGGCATTGCATCATGCGTACCAGTAGCTTGTCTCCAAACTACTTCAGGCTGGTTATTTTTACGAGCTTGCGGATTGTTCAGGCCAGTGGCTACAACAGTTACGCGCAATGCATCACCCAGACTCTCGTCATACACGGTACCGAAAATCACAGTTGCATCATCGGCAGCATAGCCACGAATTGCAGCCATGACTTCGCGAGTCTCAGATAACTTCAATGAACGGCTGGCAGTAATATTCACTAATACGCCACGTGCGCCAGACAAATCCACACCCTCGAGCAATGGTGAAGCAACTGCAGCTTCAGCAGCTAAGCGTGCGCGATCCATACCAGAAACAGTTGCTGTTCCCATCATGGCTTTGCCTTGCTCACCCATAACTGTCTTCACGTCCTCAAAGTCAACGTTAATCAAACCTTGAACATTGATGATTTCTGCGATGCCAGAAACAGCGTTATGCAACACGTCATCCGCGCAAGCAAATGCTTTGTCGAACTCAGCATCTTCACCCATCACTTCAAAGAGTTTCTCGTTGAGCACAACAATCAGTGAATCTACATACGATTCGAGTTCTGCCGCACCGTTCTCAGCAACCTTCAAACGCTTCACGCCCTCAAAATCAAATGGCTTACTGATTACGCCAACAGTAAGGATGCCCATTTCCTTGGCCACTTGAGCCACGATTGGAGCTGCACCAGTTCCAGTGCCGCCACCCATACCTGCGGTGATGAACACCATATGCGCACCTTGCAATGTATCTGCAATACGAGCACGTGCTTCCTCAGCTGAGGCTGCACCGATTTCTGGTTTAGCGCCAGCACCTAATCCGCTAGAGCCTAGTTGCAAATTCACAGATGCCTCAGAACGCTGTAAAGCGCCAGCATCGGTGTTCATGCAAATAAACTCTACGCCGTTAACACCACGACGGATCATGTGCTGGACAGCATTACCACCAGCGCCACCGACTCCAACCACTTTAATAATGGTTTTGCCAGCTGTTTCTTGATCTAACATTTCAAATTCCATATACCCTCCTAGGTAAATACGTACTACGTTGACGACGACGAAAAAAACTTAATTAAAAAAATTGCTTAAAAATTTCCTGCAAACCATTCCTTCATGCGCGAGATCACACCCTGTAACGCGCCTGATTGAGAAACGCGACGGCCACGCAATAACTGCGCTTGACCTTCCATCAACAAACCAATGCTGGTGGCATATCTAGGACTACGCAAAACTTCATGCAAATGTCCACGGTATTCAGGCGTACCAATGCGAGCTGGTCGCAAGAAGACTTGCTCAGCCAACTCCACCATGCCCGGCATTAATGCGGTGCCACCCGTTAAAACGATTCCAGAAGAAACCATATCTTCATAACCGGAGTCACGAACGACACCCCTGACTAAAGTAAATAACTCTTCCACACGAGGCTCAATGACTGCTGCTAGCGCTTGCTTAGACATTGGTCGCGGCTCACGATCACCAACCCCAGGAACATCGATCATTGCAGTTGGATCGGCCATCTCTTGACGGGCAATGCCATGTGCAATCTTCAGATCCTCTGCATCAATCGTTGGCGTACGCAATGCCATCGCAATGTCATTGGTAATTTGATCACCTGCAATAGGAATAACGGCGGTATGCCGAATAGAGCCCTGACAGTAAATAGCGATATCGGTTGTCCCGCCACCAATATCAACCAATACGACGCCAAGCTCTTTTTCATCTTCGGTTAACACCGCTAAGCTTGAGGCCAAAGGCTGCAATATCAAGTCATTCACTTCGAGACCACAACGGCGTACACACTTCACAATATTTTGTGCGGCGCTGACAGCGCCAGTAACAATGTGTACCTTCACCTCTAAACGTAAGCCACTCATACCGATTGGCTCACGTACATCTTCTTGTCCATCAATAATGAATTCTTGAACGAGAATGTGCAAAATCTGCTGATCAGTTGGAATATTGATTGCTTTTGCGGTCTCCAGCACACGCTCTACATCTCCAGAGCCAACCTCTTTATCGCGAATAGCCACCATACCGCTCGAGTTAAAACTCACAATGTGATTACCCGCAATACCCGTAAACACTTGCACGATCTGGCGATCTGCCATAACTTCAGCCTCTTCAAGCGCCTTCTGAATAGACTGAACAGTTGCCTCGATATTGACTACAACACCCTTCTTTAAGCCTTTGGAAGCGGTTTGGCCAACACCAACTACGTTGAATTGACCATCAGGAGCTAATTCAGCAACCAAGGCAACAACCTTGGAAGTTCCAATATCCAAACCAACCAAAATATCGCGATTATCTTTACTCATTACCATTCCTCATTACTTCAGCTCACTTTTTTTGCCGTCTACTTCATTCTTTTTCAAACTTGCAGAAGCAAGATGAACTGCGAAACCATTTGCATAGCGCAAATCGACTGCATCCACTCGATTCGCCCACTTCTCTTGTACTTGTGGCCAGTATTTAAATAAACGCGCCACACGCTCTTCCGTTAAATTTTTATCGGAGCTTTCTTCATCACGCCCAAACTCAACCTTCATGCCATTCGAAAGCCTGACATGCCATGCATATCGCTCCGTAAGGGCTAAGCTTGTTACTTCAGCCCCCCAAGGCTTAAACCAATTATTGGCTTTTTCAAAAAGACTCATGACTTCCTTGCCAGCATCTGCAGGGCCAGAGAAATCCACAAGACGCACATCGTCGCCTACCTCTGATACGCGCCCAGTAAAGAGTTCGCCATGGGTATTCATGAGGGTATGGCTATCAGCACCGCCCCATGTTCCAAAAGGCTTTTGCTCTTCAATGCTGACTACTAGACCATTTGGCCAAACTCGACGCACATTGGCGTGACGTACCCAAGGCATGCTTTCAAAACCACGCTTCACATCTTCTAGGCGAACACTGAAGAAATTTCCTTGCACTGTTTCCAAGACCTGCTGCTTAACAATAGGCTTATTAATATGTTTCAAAGTTTGTCCAGCAACTGGCTCAATTTGAATTTGTTTCAAAGCAAATACTGGGCGCTGACTCAGCCAAACCAAAATACCGATGACCAACATCACCACAAAGCAACGGATCAAGAAACGACTCAACTTCTCCATACGATCTGAATGATTCCAAAGTGGAGCCATCAGCATCGAGAAGATTTCGCCGAAACGATCCATGAAGTTACTCATGCAGAAGCGCCCTCTTTTTGCTGCAATGTTTGACTAAGTAACCACAGCACCAAGTCCGCATACTCAATACCAGCCGCCTTTGCAGCCATTGGCACTAAAGAGTGAGATGTCATACCGGGGGAAGTATTCATCTCCAGCAAATAAGGCTTGCCTGTTTTTTGATCTAGCATCACATCAGCACGACCCCACGTACGGCAGCCCAAGGCTTTATAGGCAGCCAGAGCTAATTCCTGGACGGCAGCATTGACTTCAGGCGCAAGTCCAGTTGGGCATAAATACTGAGTTTCATCAGAGAAGTACTTATTATGAAAATCGTAATTTGCTTGTGGTGGAATAATTTTAATTACCGGTAAAGCTTCAGCTGTTTTACCTTGACCAACTAATGGGCAGGTTAATTCGTCACCAATGATGCAAGTTTCTGCGATCACTTTTTTATCCAAGCCTGCAGCAAGCTTATAGGCGGCCGGCAGCTCATCTACTGATTTCACCTTGGTTAAACCTAAGGAAGAACCCTCATGGGCTGGCTTGACTATTAAAGGCAAACCTAAATGTTTTACGACCGCATTCCAATCGCTATCGGCAGTTAACTCTTCATATTCAGGAGTTGCAAGTCCGTTACTAATCCAAACTTGCTTGGTAACAATCTTATCGATTGCTAAAGCAGATGCCAATACACCACTGCCCGTATATGGCAGGCCCAATAATTCCAATAAACCCTGAATGGTTCCATCCTCACCAAAACGACCGTGCAAAGAAATAAAGATACGATCGAAATTTTCTTTTGCCAATTCTGTAGGACAACGCAAACCTGTATCGAAAGCGTGTGCATCAACACCTTTTGCACGTAAAGCCTCTAATACGCCATTCCCTGACATGAGGGAAATTTCCCTCTCTCCAGATTTACCGCCTAGCAATACACCAACGCGACCTAATGACTTGAGATCCAAGCTAGCTAAGCTAGTCTTCACGCGATCGCCCCAGGAGCTCAAATTAGCACCCACCTTAGACATGCTTTGCCTCCGACAATGTATGTGGCAAAGCAGAAATTGATCCTGCACCCATCGTAATTAATACATCCCCATCTTTTAAAACTTGACTTAATTTTTCTGGCATCTCGGCTACGTTTGCAGCATAAGCAACTGCGCTTGTATTTAATAAAGCTTTGGAATTCTTATCCTCGGCAATAGCCGCTTTCATCAAGCTCTTGCTATCTGCTCCCGGTATCTTTGCTTCGCCTGCTGGATACACATCGGTCAACACCAATGCATCAAAATTTTTGAGTACCTGTACAAACTCACCAAAACAATCACGTGTTCTTGTAAAGCGATGTGGTTGGAATGCCAAAACGAGACGGCGATCTGGATAAGCACCTCTAGCCGCAGCTAAGGTTGCCGCCATTTCTACTGGGTGGTGACCGTAGTCATCAATCAAGGTGAAGCTACCACCAGATGCCAGCGAAATCTCACCGTAACGCTGGAAGCGACGGCCGACACCGCCAAACTCAGAGAGCGCCTTGGTAATGGCTTCATCACCCACACCCAACTCTGTCGCTATACCAATTGCAGCCAAAGCATTACGCACGTTATGTAAGCCAGGCAAATTTAGTGTGACATTTAATGGGCCAGGCTTATTACCGTGTCTGCGTACCGTGCGACGATCAACCGTGAAGTGCATCTGCGTACCGTCCGCACGAACATTGCTTGCGCGAATATCGGCATCCTCTGATAAGCCATAGCGAAGTACTGGCTGAGATACAAATGGAACGATGTCACGCACATTTGCGTCATCAATACAAAGTACCGCTACGCCATAAAATGGCATACGTTGAATGAATTGCACAAATGCTTGCTTTAAGCGCGCCATATCGTGCTGATAGGTATCCATATGATCGGCATCAATATTGGTTACCACTTCCATGGCCGGAAATAGCTGTAAGAAAGAGGCATCTGACTCATCTGCCTCAACGACAATAAAGTCACCACGCCCCAAGCGCGCATTGGCGCCTGCAGAATTAAGCTTGCCGCCAATCACAAAAGTAGGATCTAGACCGCCCTCAGCCAATACCGATGCAACCAAGCTAGTAGTTGTTGTTTTGCCATGTGTGCCAGCAATTGCAATACCTTGCTTAAGACGCATTAACTCACCCAGCATCACTGCACGCTGGATAACCGGAACCTTCGCTGCGCGTGCAGCCAGGACCTCAGGATTATTACCGGCAACAGCCGTGGATATCACTACCGCTTCAGCAGTGCCAATATTTTTAGGATCATGCCCAATATGAATTACCGCACCCAACTCTCTAAGGCGCTTGGTAACTACACCATCGGCAAGATCTGACCCAGAAACTTGATAACCCAAGTTAAGCAGTACTTCAGCGATACCACTCATGCCAGCGCCACCGATTCCGATGAAGTGAATTTGCTGAACAATATGCTTCATATACCTACTCCCGCACAGTCTGCGCACACTTCGGCCACTCGCTGAGTAGCGTGTGGCTTAGCTAAAGCATGCGCTCTTAATGCCATCTCTTTCAGTTCTTCACGATTGAAGTTTTGAATCATCAATGCCAAATCTTGTGGGTTGAGAAATGGCTGTGGCAATAAAACGGCTGCTTTTGCATCTGATAAGAATTTTGCATTCGCAGTCTGATGGTCATCAATCGCATGAGGAAAAGGAATCAGACAAGAAGCGACACCGCAAGCAGCAATTTCAGAAACTGTCATAGCGCCCGAACGGCAAATTACCAAATCTGCCTGTGAATACGCTACCGGCATGTCATCAATAAACGGGCGAATATCTGCTTTTACCCCCGCGTCGGCATACCGCTTTTGCAGATCCGCTAAATGCTTATCGCCCGCCTGATGAATCACTTGGGGACGCGACTCCGCCAGGATCAATGCCAATGCAGCGGGAATATTTTCATTTAAAGCCGCCGCACCAAGACTTCCACCCACCACCAAGATTGAAAGTGGACCTTGACGCTGGTCATAGCGAGCTGCAGGCGCAAGCATGTGATCAAACTCTTCGCGAATAGGATTGCCTACCCACTCTGCGTTTGCCATCGTATCTGGGAATCCAGTAAGAGTACGCATCGCAATTTTGCTTAAGGCACGATTAGCGCTACCCGCAACTGAATTTGCCTCATGCAAAACTAATGGGCGCTTTAAGAACTTGGTCACCAATCCGCCTGGAAAGGTAATGTATCCACCCATACCCAAAACCACATTAGGTTTTACACGGCGCATAATCTTCCAGCTTTGGACACATGCACGCATAAGGTTGATAGGTAGCATCAACTTTGCTTTTAATCCCTTACCGCGCAGACCGCCAAACTCCACTGCCTCGAATGGAAAATCACAAGACTTCACAAGGCGATACTCCATGCCTGCTTGGTTACCCAACCAAGAGACCTTCCAACCGCAAATTCGCAAATATTCGGCAACAGCAAGCCCTGGGAAGATATGCCCACCAGTACCGCCAGCCATCACCAGAATTGAGGGTTTTGTCAAAGCTTCCCTCCACGCATGAGAATACGATTTTCAAAATCAATGCGTAGCAACATTGCTACAGCAACTGCATTCATCAAAATTCCAGAACCGCCATAACTCACCAATGGCAAAGTCAGGCCTTTGGTTGGAAGAAGGCCGAGGTTCACGCCCATATTGATAAAGGCTTGCCAACCAATCCAAATGGCGACACCTTTAGCGGCAAGACCTGCAAAGCTACGATCTAACTGCAAGGCAGTGCGGCCAATTAAGAAAGCACGACGTACGATCCAATAAAACAAGAAGATCATGACAACTACACCAACAAAGCCCAACTCTTCACCAATCACAGCCATGATGAAGTCGGTGTGCGCTTCTGGTAAGTAGTGCAATTTTTCGACACTACCGCCAAGACCCAAACCAAACCACTCACCTCGACCGAATGCCATAAGTGAGTGAGTCAACTGATAACCCTTATTAGCAGCGTTATCCACTTGCCATGGGTCCATAAAAGCCAACATACGTCCGCGACGAAACGGAGACAGCGCAATCATGGTTGCACCACTCATCAAACCAACCAGAATCAAGCCGCCAAATAATTTAGCGTTGATACCGCCTAAAAAGAGAATGCCGAATGCAATCAAAGCAACCACTACGAATGCACCCATGTCTGGTTCAGCCATAAGCAAGCCACCAACTAGAGCAACAGCAATGCCCATAGGCAGCATGCCCTTAACAAAAGAGTGGAGATATTCTTGGCGCTGAACGGTGTAGCTCGCCGCAAAGATCACGGCAGCAAATTTCATCAGTTCGGAAGGTTGGAAGTTCATTAAGCCAAGCGGAATCCAGCGCTTAGCGCCATTCACGCCCTTACCTACTCCAGGAATTAATACGGCGATGAGCAATAAAACAGTAAATCCGAAAATCACTGGTGAGTAGCGATCCCAAACTTTAGTCGGAATCTTGAACGCCCAAATACCAACCCCAATTGCAATCACCAAAGATATGACATGGCGAATAAGGAAAAAGTTGCTGCTGTAATTAGCGTACTTAGGACCATCAGCCAGAGTAATGGAGGCGGAGTACACCATTACCAAACCAATCAACATCAGAGAGAGAACTGCCCATACAAGTAACTGGTCGTAGTCCATCATGCGTGAACGGGTTTGTTCGACACCCGATACTGCATCACGCAAGCCAGTGCGGAAGTTATCAATTCCGCCACGGGAAAAATTCCAGAAGCGATTTAGTCCGAGGCGATTTTCAGGAAATAATTTTTCTTTTAAGTTCATACCTGAACTCCTTCAAATTGCATTCCCAATTCTTCAACTTCTGCCGCAAATACTTGAGCGCGCTCCATATAGTCTCGGAACTGATCTAGGCTTGCACACGCTGGAGAAAGTAAAACCAAATCTCCAGAGATCGCTTTTGATGCTGCAGCCTGAACAGCAGATTTCAAATCTCCACAATTTGTACTATGAATACCAGAACCTAGAGCCTCACCAATTGCAGCGCCATCTTTACCGATTAAGAAAGCACCTTTAACAAAACGTAGGGCTGGCTCACGCAATGGACTGAAATCCTGCCCCTTGCCCTCGCCGCCAGCAATTAACCAAATTCGTTTTCCAGATTCATTGCTGCCAAGGCCATTTAATGCCGCGACGGTTGCACCCACATTAGTACCCTTACTGTCATCAACATACTCAACGTCTTTCACAATGGCAATACTTTGCACGCGATGCGGTTCACCGTGGTAATCGCGCAAGCCATGTAAGAGCGCGTTCAGTGGCAAATTAGCGGCACGGGCTAGTGCAAGTGCCGCCAATGCGTTTAATGCATTGTGGCGACCCCGGATTCTTAAGGCATCTGCTGGAATCAAACGCTTAAGTCGCAACGGCTCATCTTCCTCAACGGCGGCAGACTTACGGCGACGCTTAGGTTTAGGCTCAACATCCTCATCCACTTCAGCCCACACCAGCCAATCAATTCCACCTGCACGCAAATCATGCTCAATACCAAAAGCGCCTTGCTCATCAGGGCGATTAGAGCCAAAAGTCACAATAGACTTCTCCGCCTTTTGTGCCTCAGAAAGCAAATTCATAACCAAAGAGTCATCACGATTCAGAATGCACACCGTATCGGCACCAAATATTCTTGACTTAGCATCTGCATATGCCTGCATATCGCCATGCCAATCTAGATGGTCTTGAGTAATATTCAGCACGGTTGCGGCTGTAGCATTAAATGTATGTGTATAGACT
The DNA here is from genome assembly GCF_018881715.1 of Polynucleobacter parvulilacunae. Classification (GTDB taxonomy): domain Bacteria; phylum Pseudomonadota; class Gammaproteobacteria; order Burkholderiales; family Burkholderiaceae; genus Polynucleobacter; species Polynucleobacter parvulilacunae. The sequence goes on along the minus strand of NZ_JACVPW010000001.1, from coordinate 664,387 downwards.
AGTTGGAAGCTTGATAACTCCAACACCCATACATCGGGCATATCGACAACTTGATCTGCCGTATCTAAACAGCTCATTAACTTTTCTAAGGCAGCAGGGCTGATGTTTCCTGCAACAGCAACTTTCTTGCCAGCGCGTTCGCAGAGTTGACCAGTTAATGCAGTAGTAGTTGTTTTGCCATTGGTACCAGTTATTGCCAATACTGCAGTGGCATAGCCTGACGCTTGCTCTTCATTTTTAGCCATACGGTCTAAAGCAGAAATGGCTCGAGCAAAAAACTCAATCTCGCTCCAAACATCGATTTCAGCTTGCTCAGCATTAGCCAAAAAGGACTGCATTGGCTCTTGTAGCGGCGATAGGCCTGGGCTAATACCAATCACATCGATATTTTTAAGCAAGTCATCACTCAAAGGACCAAAACAAATATCCTTTAATCCAGCAATCTTTAACTCCTCAAGCCAAGCGTTTTGACGCTCGGTAAATGTTGTTTGATCACGAGTGTCAGCTAAACGTACCTGCGCACCATTACGTAGACACCACTTTGCCATAGCGACTCCAGATTCACCTAAGCCCAATATCAGGAATCGGGATGGCGCTTGATAGCCTTCATCAGCCATAAAGGCTGAATTTGCAAAGGTGTTTTCTAAGATCAACATATTTACTTTTGGTTTACCGTAACTTCAAGCTAGACAAGCCAATTAAGACTAAAAGAATGGTGATAATCCAGAAACGCACAACTACTTGCGTCTCCTTCCAGCCACCTAATTCAAAATGGTGATGCAATGGCGCCATACGGAAAATACGGCGGCCTTCGCCAAAACGTTTTTTGGTGAACTTGAACCAAAATACTTGGAGCATGACTGAAACGGTTTCGGCAACAAAAATTCCACCCATCACAAACAAGACAATTTCTTGGCGAACAATAACGGCGATAGTGCCAAGCGCACCACCTAAAGCGAGTGCACCCACATCACCCATAAATACTTGTGCTGGGTGAGTGTTGTACCAAAGGAATGCAAGTCCTGCGCCGCCCATGGCACCGCAGAAAATCATTAACTCACCGGCGCCAGGGATGTAAGGGAAGAGAAGGTACTTGGCGTAAATGGCATTACCCATTACATAAGCAAAAGCACCCAAAGCTGCGCCCACCAGAATTACTGGCATGATGACTAGGCCATCAAGGCCGTCGGTTAGATTGACTGCATTACTGCTACCAACAATCACTAAGTAACTCAAAATAATAAAACCCATGATTCCCAATGGGTAGCTGACTTCTTTCATGAATGGAATCAGTAAATTCGTTTTTGCAGGAAGATCTAATGCAAACCCACTTCTCAGCCACTCATAAAACAATTGCAATACTTTGAGGTTATTCACTTCAGAGACGGAGAATGCTAGGTAGATGGCCGCAAATAAACCTATCAAGGTTTGCCAAAAGAACTTTTCTCTTGAAGCCATACCCTTAGGATCTTTGTAAACCACCTTTCGATAGTCATCTACCCAGCCGACTAAACCAAATCCAAAAGTAACGATCATCACAATCCAAATAAACCGATTACTGAGATCAGCCCACAACATGCATGAAATGAAAATACCAATCAAAATCAGCACGCCGCCCATAGTTGGGGTGCCAGATTTCACCAAATGGGTTTGTGGTCCATCAGTACGAACTGCTTGGCCCATCTTCAATGCGGCCAATTTACGAATAACCCAAGGCCCAGCTGCCAAACCAATTAACAATGCAGTAACTGTTGCCATCACCGCTCTAAAAGTGATGTAGTTAAATACTCGGAAGAATCCGAAGTCATCTTGTAACCATTGCGCTAACATTAAGAGCATGTTTTAGCCTCCTCTAACAAGGCCTGCACTACACGCTCCATGCGCATAAATCGTGAACCTTTAACCAAAATATTAAGATGCTGATTACTACCACTAGACTGCGCATGTAATGCATCTCTTAATTGCGCAATCAGACTATCCATGTCCGCAAAATGTTTTGCCTGAGATGCCGTTTTGTCGGCTTTATCTGCTTCATCAAATCCTTGAAGCGCAAACCGGCATTGCTCACCCAGAGTAAATAATTTTGAGATGCCCTGCTCAGCAGCATAAGCACCAACCTCACGGTGAAATTCTGGGCCTTGATTGCCAACTTCACCCATATCACCCAAGATCAACCACGATAAGTTGCCAGATTGCTTTAGGGCATCAATAGCGGCTCTTACGGAATCAGGATTAGCGTTATAGCTATCATCGATTAGGGTGCGATTTGAATCAATTACCTTTGCTTGCATGCGCCCATTTACTGGCGAGAAAGCCTCAAGACCTTCTTTAATCTTTTCAAGACTTATGCCTGCAGCGATTCCTACCGCGCTTGCAGCCAGAGCATTGCGTACGTTATGGCTACCTAAGGTATTTAACTGAACTTCAATGGTTCCTTGCTCTGTTTGGATTTGAACATGTCCATTACTTAATAGACTTCCAGTCACGGCAGCTGATGCCTTGTTCTGAGTTGATGACAGCACAAAATCGATTACCCTACGACCAGCGGCTGCCTGATGCCACACACCTGCAAACTCTGAGTCTGCCGGGAACACGGCGATACCATCGCTTGGCAAAGCACGAATCGCATCAGAGTGCTCTTCTGCTACCGCTGCTACCGTCGCCATAAACTCCTGATGCTCACGCTGTGCATTGTTAATTAAAGCAATATTCGCTTGCGCAATTGCAGCTAACTGCGCAGTTTCACCTGGGTGATTCATGCCAAGCTCAACCACCGCAAGACGATCTGTTGAGCGCAACTTCAAAAGGGTTAACGGCAAACCAATATCGTTATTGAGATTGCCTTTAGTCACCAAGGTATATTGCTCACCTACTGCAACTTTAAAAATAGAAGCAATCATCTCCTTAACGGTGGTCTTACCATTACTGCCGGTAACCAATGCCAAAGGAATTGCATGCGTTGCGCGCCATGCTTTTGCTAAATTTCCTAAACCAATACGTGTATTCGAGACACAAATAGCGGGCAAGTCTGCTGGGCATTGATCTTGATTACTAATCAGAACTGCGCCAGCGCCAGCTTTTGCTACATCGGATAAAAAATCATGTGCATCAAAGCGCTCGCCTACTAATGCCACAAATAATTCATTGCGCTCGATCTGGCGACTGTCCGTACCGACTCGAGAAATCACTATTTCTTTTGCGGTTGCTGCAGAAGCATTGATTAATGTGCTTCCTGGCAGCATTGCTTGAGCTTGCGCAAGGTTTGTCATGATAGGCATTAGATTCCGCCTCCAGCCGCCAAACGAATATGCTCTTGGTCAGAGAAATCAAATTTCTTGCCATTAATTTCCTGAGTAGTTTCATGACCTTTACCAGCCACTAAAACAATATCGCGTGCATCTGCATGACGAATTGCAGCCATGATGGCTGCAGCACGATCGGCAATCATTTGAACGTTTTGTGCGTCAACCTTCATGCCACTACGAATCATCTGCATAATGAGTTGCGGATCTTCAGAGCGAGGATTATCGCTAGTAATTAGAATATGGTCGGCATTGCATTCAGCAATAGCACCCATCAGAGCACGTTTACTGGAATCGCGATCACCACCGCAACCAAATACACACCACACTTTTCCACCGCGTTGTTCAGCTATAGGACGCACTGCTTGTAGTGTTTTCTCTAAAGCGTCTGGAGTATGCGCGTAATCTACAACCGCCAATAAGCCTTCTGTTTTTTGCTGTTTGCCAAGGGGAATTAACTCCATACGGCCAAGTACTGGATGCAATTGACTGATTTTCTTAGCAGCATCTTCAATGCCTATGCCCTGAGTAAGCAATACCGCCCATACCGCAAGTGCGTTGCTTAAATTAAATTCCCCCAATAAAGGAATATGTAATTGAACGCTGCCTACACTTTCGCAAACAAAAGTGGAGTCATATCCAGTACTAGATAGCACTATATCTTTTGCACAAATGCGTTGTAAGCGGTTGCCAAATTTTTCAAAGCCCTGGAATGCAGATTCCGATAATGCATACGCCCAAACTTGCAAACCTTCTTTCGCCAATAAATTCATGACCAACTCACGACCAAAAGCATCATCCAGGTTGATGACTGCATGCTTAAGACCAGCTTGCTGAAATAACTTAGCCTTTGCCTCAGCATAGTCAGCCATAGTGCCGTGGTAATCCAAATGATCTTGCGTCAGATTAGTAAACACTGCGCAATCAAATTCAGTTCCGGCGATGCGCTCTTGATGTAAGGCGTGCGAGGACACTTCCATCGCCACATGCTTTGCTCCAGCCTTATGCAACTGCGCCAGCTGCATCTGCAATTTGGGGGCATCTGGAGTGGTATAGCCCGTTTGAACCAATGCGCCCGGGAAGCCGACTCCCAAAGTGCCTAAAACTGCAGCACGCTGATTGCTCGAATCAAGTGCTTGAGCAAGCCACTGCGTAATACTCGTTTTACCATTGGTACCAGTGACACCAATGATTTTTAATTCTTTACTTGGATAGTCGTACCATTGAGCACATAGCTCACCTGCTTTTTCAGAAAGATTTTCAACTGCAAAACATTGGGGGTGATCTATAAATTGAACGCCCATTTCCGCTGGATCAAAAACCACAGCAACTGCGCCACTCTGTAGGGCTGCACTTATAAATTGGCGGCCATCACGTAAGGCGTTTCCATGCCCAACTGGATAGGCAAAAAAGATATCGCCAGACTGAATCTGGCGACTATCCGCACACACTTTTGCGGAAGAATTCGCCAGTGTGTGTAAGTGGTCAATCAAATGATTGGTGTCTATTTTCAAATCCACCCTCATCGTTTCAAAACCACATGCTGAGCTTGTGCATTTGCAGTCTGAATCCTTTGAGGATCCTTATCTTCCAAAACCATTTGCTTTACTTTGTTGTCTGGCAAGACGTTTAATGAACGCAGCGTCTCCCCAACAATTGTCGAGAATACGGGCGCCGCAACATCACCGCCGTAGTGGCTTCCGCCGGTCGGCTCATCAATCATCACCGCAACAACAATACGTGGCGCACTAATTGGAGCAAGCCCAGCAAAATAAGCGCGATAAGAATTACCATAGCCTTTGCCGACTAATTTGTGCGCTGTACCTGTTTTGCCACCAACACGATAACCTTCGGTTTGCGCTTTCACTGCAGTACCACCAGGCTCGGTTACTGCCTCCATCATGTTACGCATTTCAATAGCTGTTTTAGGCGAAAGCACTTTAGTGCCAGGCTTAAACTCAGGACTCCGCTCAATCGTTAATGGAACCAGTTCGCCATCACGCGCAAAAACGGTATAAGCGCGGGCTACTTGAAACAGCGATGCAGAAATGCCGTAACCAAACGCAATACGCGCTTGATCGGTAGGCATCCATTTCTTAAAGGGATGTACGGTACCTGCGACTGCTCCAGGAAATCCAATTTTGGGCGCCTGACCTAAACCCACAGCAGTATAGAAATCCCACATCTCTTCAGCGGAAAGATTATTCATCGCAATCTTTGCGGTACCAATATTGCTAGATTTTTGAATAATTTGTGCAACCGTTAAATTTCCATACGGATGCGTATCGGTAATTGGCTTTGGCCCGACTAGATAACTCGCACCAATCACCATATTGGTATCTGGTTTGATTGCACCTTTTTCCAAAGCAATTGAAATTGTTAAAGGCTTGATAGTTGAGCCAGGCTCAAAGGTGTCAGTCAATACGCGATTACGCAATTGCTCACCAGTTAAGTACCTTCGATCATTTGGGTTATAGCTTGGATAATTTGCCAACGCCAGAATTTCGCCAGTTTGCGTATCAAGCACTACAGCACCACCCGCTTTGGCATGGTGCTTCTCCACTGCGTCTTTCACAGCGTTGTACGCCAAGAACTGAATCTTGCTATCGATAGAGAGATTGAGATCTTTACCGTTTTGCGGTAACTGCAAAATGGCGACATCTTCGACTACCCTACCCAAACGATCAACCACCACACGTCTTTGCCCTGGATGACCGGCTAACTCAGTCTCACGAGAAAGCTCCATGCCTTCTTGACCTTTATCGTTTACGTTGGTAAAGCCAACCACGTGCGCCATCGCCTCACCTTCTGGGTAGAAGCGACGATATTCATTATTCAAGCCAATGCCAGGAATTTCTAATTGCTTAATTTGCTGTGCAACCGCTGGATCAACTTGACGCTTCAAGAAGATTTGCTTGCGCTCTTCTTTCAATTTCTTGCGTAAGTCAGCTTCGCTCATTTGTAACAAACTTGCTAACTTTTGAACTTTGTCAGCAGCTAAATCATCTGGGACTGTATCGTTATAGGCAATAACTGACTTAGCCTCTAGGCTCGTTGCAATCACCTGGCCATTACGATCCAAAATTTTTCCACGACTAGCGGGCAACTCTAATTCACGCTGAGTGCCGCGCACACCCTTCGCTTCATAGAATGCGTTGCCTGGACCCTGAATCCAAAATGCACGCAGTAATAGCATCATGAATACAAAGAACAAAAGGAATAGCATCAAACGCGACCGCCACATTGGCAGGCGCAATACTAAATTCGGCGTAGTAGAGAAACCAACCGGCCTCATTTAGCCTCCTTTAAATACAAAGTGCGCTCAGGAGAAATCGGAGACATATGCAATTGATTGCGAGCTACATCCCGAATACGTGCAGACTTAGAAAGATTGCGCTGCTCATATTCCAAACGCAACCAGTCTTGATTTAGCTTGCGCTCTTCAATTTGAGCGCGTTCTTGAAGAATAAATAATTTACGCGCGCGCTGCTGAGCTGCTACCAGCGATAAAGCGCAAATCAGTAGCAATGCAAGCAAAGTTAAAGTGGCGCGATTCATGCTGCTACCCCCATGCGCTTTTCAGCCACCCGCATGATTGCTGAGCGTGCACGAGGATTTTCAGAAACTTCGGCATCGCTTGGCTTCACACGACCAATAAGCTCAAGCGCACTTTGCGGCAAATCTTTTTCTCGCACAGGTAGTCCACGCGGCACCTCTACTTTTGCATGGGCTTGCATAAACTGCTTCACGATACGGTCTTCGAGAGAATGAAAACTAATCACCGCAAGTCTTGCGCCAGGTTTTAGTAATTTCAAGGCAGCCTTTAAACCAAGCTCCAAATCTTCTAGCTCACGGTTAATAAAAATACGCAGTGCTTGAAATGTTCTAGTTGCTGGATCTTGCCCCGCTTCACGGGTGCGCACTACGCTCGCTACTAGAGTAGCGAGTTCAGTAGTGGTTTTGGGTGACAAACCCTCTTCGCGCTTAGCCACGATGGCTTTCGCAATCTGGAATGCAAAGCGCTCTTCTCCGTAAGTCTTAATCACGCGTGTGATCTCCTCCGGCGGCGCTTGCTCTAACCACTCCGCTGCTGTCAAACCGTGATCGGTATTCATGCGCATATCGAGCGGGCCTTCGCGGCGAAAAGAAAATCCCCGATGTGCTTCGTCTACTTGAGGAGAACTGATTCCTAGGTCCAACAAAATGCCATCTACTGATTCCGCTTCTGCATACTGATCCATCTGCGCAAAACTGTCGTGCACGATTTTTAATCGTGGATCGTTGATTTTTTGCGCTACTGCAATCGCATCCAAATCCTTGTCGAATGAAATCATGCGCGCAGCAGGATTCAATTCTTTGAGCAATGCCTGCGTATGACCGCCGCGCCCAAAGGTTCCATCGATTACCAAAATATTGTTTGATGCATTTTGATTTTGAATCAGCGGACCGCCAACTAGCGCCGTCACCGCCTCGGCCAGTAACACTGGGCGATGAGTAATATTCATGGCACCCTGTCATCAAAAATTAAATTGCTTGAGTGCTTCAGGCATGCCTTGTGCAATGGCAGCCTGTTCTTTTGCAGCGTATGTTGCTGCGTCCCACAACTCCAAGTGACTACCCATGCCGAGCAAAATCACTTCTTTTTCAATTCCTGCTGCTGCGCGCAATTCTGGACTGACCAATACACGACCAGCGCTATCCAAGTCTATCTCTGCTGCATTCCCTAAAAAAATACGGCGCCACCAATGCGCATCCATAGGAAGTTGCGCAACTCTTGCCCTGAAGGTTTCCCACTCTGGTCTTGGGAAGAGAAGTAAGCAGCCGTCGGGATGTTTTGTAAGCGTAATTCGGCCCTCGCCCTGTACCAACAAGGCGTCACGATGCTTTGCCGGCACAGACATGCGGCCTTTTGCATCTAAATTGAGAGCTGACGCACCTTGAAACACTATTTACCCCACTTTTTCACACTTCCTCCCACTTTAGAGGATCGCACTAAGAGGGTCAAGTGTTTTTGAGAGTTTTTTTAGGAATTTCTCTAGTGTTTACAAACACTTAGCGTCATGTGTTGAGAAAATGGTGATAGTAAAATAGCTACTTGAAACAATGGCTTGGAAAATATACTTAAGAATAGATCTTAGCTATTGGGCTAGATAATCACTAAATATACTGTATTTATAAACAGTAATAGTCAAAAAATATAACGAATCATTATTTTGAAAACGATTCTTTAATTTAAAACGTATTTAAGTTTTAAATTTTGTAAGCAGTAGTGGTCATCACCTTTGACATGACCTGCATTATTTTTTGAATGGGTTCAGGCAAATTTACACCACCAGCATTTTTTGCAGCATGCCCATGAGCAATTTCATCAACGCGCATTTGATCAACAATTGCACGTGAACATTGATCTTCTTTTGGTAACTTTACGAGATGACTTTCTAAATGATTCTCAACTTGTTTTTCTGTTTCAGCAACAAAACCTAAACTCCACTTATCGCCCGCTAAGCCTGCTGCCAAGCCGATTGCAAAGGATCCAGCATACCAAATTGGATTGAGATAACTAGTGTGCGATCCCAGTTCTTGAAGGCGAGTTTCACACCATGCAAGATGATCCATCTCTTCTTGACCAGAGTGATTAAGCATCTCCTGAATTTCTGGATTTCTTGCGACCAATTTTTGTGATTGATAGAGCGCTTGCGCACAAACTTCACCTACGTGATTCACACGCATGAGTCCTGCTGCATGTTTGCGTTCAGAAGCATCCAAGCCAGAATTACTACCCGCATCAGACCCTGGAGAGGGTCTATGAGCATTTGCACCGCCGAAAACTGAGCGAAGAGCAGTGTCAAACTCCAGAATAAAGCGATCTATCGGAGACATTTTGAGGGGATTTAGACCAAAACCTCTGCTTTGCAGCTTTGTTTGGTCTTCAAGCCTAGTTCTGCCAGGAGTTCACGGTCTTGCTCAGCCTCTGGATTACCGGTAGTGAGTAGTTGCTCACCATAGAAAATCGAATTGGCACCAGCCATGAAGCACATAGCCTGAACTGCCCTACCAAGCTCCTGACGACCAGCAGATAAACGCACACGGGCTTTAGGCATCGTGATCCTAGCAACCGCTATCGTTCTCACAAACTCCAATGGATCCAGGGGCTTTTGCTCAGCCAAAGGCGTGCCTGCTACTGGTACCAAATGGTTAATAGGTACAGATTCTGGATAAGGGCTTAGATTAGCTAAGCGGGCCAAAAATGCAGCGCGTTGCTCTCTAGACTCGCCCATGCCGACGATGCCGCCGCAACAAACAGACATACCAGCAGCGCGAACATTAGAGATCGTATCCAAGCGATCTTGATAGCCTCGAGTAGAAATCACCGAGCGATAAAAGTCTTCACTGGTATCCAAGTTATGGTTATAAAAGTCTAGGCCTGCCTCTTGCAGCGCTTGAGCTTGATCCGCCTCCAGCATGCCTAAGGTGGCGCAAGTCTCTAAACCAAGCGCTTTAACCCCTTTAATCATGGCTGTGACTTTTTCAATATCGCGATCTTTGGGTTCGCGCCAAGCGGCACCCATACAGAAACGGTTCGAGCCAGCAGCTTTGGCCGCTTTAGCGGCCTCCAGAACCTCTTCCAAGCCCATGAGCTTCTCAGCCTTCACATCGGTGTCATAACGAGCAGCCTGAGGGCAGTAACCGCAATCCTCAGGGCAGCCACCGGTCTTAATTGACAGCAAAGTAGCCAATTCCACATCGCCCTCAGGGAAGTAGGCCTTATGGGTCTCTTGAGCCTTAAGCATTAACTCATTGAACGGAAGGGCAAATAAAGCCTCAATTTGAGCCACCGACCACTCGCCAGATGCAGGAGCTACCGCATTTGAGCCCTGATGCAAATCAGCCTTCGATTTGAACTGGGTTAAGGGTTTTTCAACGGTTTGAGTGTCCTGCATGGCTAAATTCCAGAAAATGGGTAGATTCAAGGCATAAACATAACAGATACAGCCCTGAATTTGGAAAAACTAGTGTTCAAATATCAAACATGAAGGTTATTTCTGATTTAAATCAAGCTCCCCTCGTTGATCGCAGCCTAGCCGCCGTTTGGCACCCATGCACTCAGATGAAACAGCATGAGTCTTTTCCGCTGGTTGCCATTACAAAAGGAAAGGGAGCCTGGCTCTATGACGAAAACGGAAAAGCCCTGCTCGACTCCATTAGCTCGTGGTGGACCAATTTATTTGGCCACTCTAATCCACGCATCAATCAAGCAATTACTGCGCAACTCGAAAAAATTGAGCACGTCATGCTCGCCGGATTTACGCATCCGCCAGTAGTAGAGCTGTCTGAAAAACTTTCCGCACTGACCAATCATCATTTGGGTCACGTCTTTTACGCATCTGATGGCGCATCCGCTGTTGAGATTGCACTGAAGATGAGTCATCACTATTGGCAACTCAATGGTAAGCCGCAAAAGAAAAAGTTTGTTTGTTTAGAAAATGGTTACCACGGAGAAACGCTAGGCGCATTAGCGGTAACCGACGTAGCAATTTTCCGAGCAGCCTATGGATCACTCTTGCAAGATGTCTTCACTATTGCCTCGCCTGATGCACGCAAAGCAAAAGCTGGTGAAAGTGCAGAAGATGTCGCCAAACACGCAGCAAAACAACTTGAAGAGTTATTCGCAAAAGAACATCACAATCTTGCCGCCATCATTGTTGAGCCACTAGTGCAATGCGCTGGACAAATGGCTATGCACTCCCCTGAATATCTCCGCTTAGTGAGAGCCCTATGCGATCGATACGAAGTCCATCTCATTGCCGATGAGATCGCAGTGGGTTGTGGACGGAGCGGCAAGTTCTTTGCCTGCGAACACGCTGGCATCTGGCCAGATTTCTTAACCCTCTCTAAAGGCATTAGTGGTGGCTATCTTCCACTATCCCTTTGCCTTACCACTGACAAGATTTACCAAGCTTTTTATGGCGATCAAACTCAACAAGGATTTTTGCATTCTCATTCCTATACTGGCAACCCACTTGCATGTGCTGCGGCGCTCGCTTGTCTAGAGATTTTTGAAACTGACAAAGTACTAGAAAAAAATATTGAGCGATCTCAAGATTTGGCCAAAGCGTTCGATTGGGCAAAAACAGATTATCGAATTGAACACTGGCGTCAACAAGGCATGATTTTGGCGTTCGATGTAAAGAGTGATTGCTTAAAAAAATCCAAAACATTTGCAAGAGAAATGTTTTCGCATAGCTTAGATCAAGGCGTCTTGATCAGACCTATCGGCAATACTATTTATGTCATGCCTCCGTATATTTTGTCGCTACAAGAAAATATGGAATTAGGCGGCGCTGTACAACGCGCTCTTGAGAAAACCTTGGCATGACAAACTCCTCAAATACATTTAGCGCCCTGCATTTTGCACAAGAGCAGATTGCAGATCTCGACTCGCAATTACTCAAGCGCAAACTTAGAGCAACACAATCTCCCTGTGATACCAAAACCCTAGTTGATGGACGAGAGTTAAAAGCCTTTTGTAGTAATGACTATCTTGGGCTTGCAAACCATCCTGAGCTGATTAAAGCGCTTGCTGAAGGCGGTCAGAAATATGGGGTAGGTAGCGGAGCTTCACATCTCATCAGTGGTCATAGCATGGCTCATGAGCTACTTGAAAAGCAATTGGCCTCTTTTCAAAAGCAACACATCCCAAATGCACGAGCCCTCTTTTTTAGCACTGGCTATCTGGCCAACCTTACAGCTATTACTGCATTAACAAGACTCGCACCCCAAGGCAATGCCAGCATTTATTCGGCAAAGTTAAATCATGCCTCTCTGATTGATGGGGTTCGTTTAGCAAGTGCGCAGACTCAAGCAAGCGTCACTTTGTTTGATCACATACAACTAAACTCATTAAGCGAAGCACTAAAGACAGACCAAAGACCCCTGAAGATGATTGTGACCGATGGCGTCTTTAGTATGGATGGTGATCTTGCCCCTGTAAAGGAGCTATTAAAAATAGCTGAGCAATATGACGCTCTACTATTGGTTGATGATGCTCATGGTTTTGGGGTTCTCGGAAAACATGGTCATGGTATTTTGGAGCAAGCCAATATCTGCTCTGATCGCATTATTTATATTGGCACCCTTGGCAAGGCTGCTGGAGTAAGCGGGGCTTTTATTTGTGCACAAGAAACCTTTATTGAATGGCTTGTCCAAAAGGGCCGCCCCTTTATCTACAGTACTGCAACACCCCCAGCGATTGCACACACTCTCTCCAAGAGTTTAGAAATAATTGAAGGGGATGAGGGCAGTAGTCGACGCACACAACTCCATAAACTCATTCGCATCTGGCAAGATGAAATGCAATTTTCTCAATGGAAAAAAGTTTGCTCTTGCACGGCGATTCAGCCAGTCATCTTAGGCAGTAATGCCAATGCCTTGCTTGCAGCCAAGCTGTTGGATGAGGCAGGTTATTGGATTCCAGCTATTCGTCCACCTACCGTGCCTCAGGGAAGCGCACGATTGCGTATTACGTTCTCCGCCAATCACAGCGAAGCAGATTTGCGTCAGCTGATCACGACGCTCAATGCCATTGAAAAACAGGTAATCGATAAGGCAGCTCATGAGTAAGCTCATCAGTCAGCTAATAAGTCGGCCCAATGGCTTCTTTGTTACCGGTACCGATACCGAAGTTGGGAAAACTTTAGTAAGCGGCGCTCTTATTCTGAAATTGCGCGAGCAAGGAATAAATACGATCGGCTTTAAGCCAGTTGTAGCTGGTACCTATCAAGATGCCAATGGCACAACCCTCAATGAGGATTTAGAAACACTGCGTATTGCTTCAAATCCAGGCTCTGATGAATTGAGTTTGTGTCCTTATGTGCTCAATCAGCCAGCAGCCCCCCATCTCGTAGCGAAGCACCAAGGCCTGAAGCTTAAAATGATCGTGATCAATCAAGCTTTTCAGAATATTCAAAAGAAAGCTGATTGCGTCATAGTTGAAGGTGCAGGGGGCTTGCTTATACCGCTCAATGACGAGGAAAATTTAGGAGATTTCGCAACAGCTATCAACCTACCCATCATTCTCGTTGTGGGTATGAAGTTAGGCTGCATTAATCACGCCCTCTTAACTTATGAGGCCATCAAAGCGCGAAACTTGAAAATTACTGGATGGGTAGCAAATGCCCTTTCGGAAGAAATGCCTCTTCTCCACGAAAATCTGCAGGCCTTGCAGGTCAGAATGGATGCTCCATTTTTGGGACTTATTCCAACACTCCCAAATGAATTACAAAAGCCCATAAACAGCCCTTATTCGATTGAGGCCCTGACTTTTGCTGCAAAGCACATACAATTACCCAATAAATAACAAGCCTTAACTTCTCTCCGAAGACATATCAAAAGACTTTCGGATAAGATGAAGGGATGCATTTAATCCCTGAAATTACTGAGTCCGCAGAAGCCATTCAAGAGATTCGACGCAATATTCATGCGCATCCTGAATTGCGTTTCGAAGAAAATCGTACAGCCGACCTTGTTGCGGAAGCCCTTTCTAGCTGGGGAATAACCGTTTACCGCGGTATGGGGAAAACTGGGGTTGTTGGGCGCCTCGATGGTGATTTAGGTCCCGGCAAAATGATTGGCTTACGCGCCGACATGGATGCGCTGCCCTTACAAGAACACAACAACTTTGCACATGCTTCAAAAAATCCAGGAAAGATGCACGCCTGTGGACACGATGGTCACACTGCAATGCTTTTGGGTGCCGCACAATATCTATCAAATCATCGCGATTTCAAAGGCACGGTCATTTTTATTTTCCAGCCTGCTGAAGAGGGTGGCGCTGGCGCAAACGAGATGATTAAAGATGGGCTCTTTAAAGAGTTTCCATGTGATGCAGTGTTTGGTTTGCACAACTGGCCTGGTTTTGCGGCAGGTCACTTTGGTGTGACGCCTGGGCCTATGATGGCTTCTAGTAATTCTTTTGAGATCACCATCACAGGCAAAGGTGGTCATGCAGCACTACCGCATAACAGCGCAGATCCGGTGTTCGCAGGCGCACAAGTGGTACTTGCCTTGCAAAGCATCATTACACGCAACAAGCGTCCTGTAGATGCTGCAGTTTTATCCATTACGCAATTTCATGCGGGTGAAACGAGTAACGTTATTCCTGATAGCGCCTTCATTGGCGGCACAGTTCGCACATTTACCTTGGATGTATTGGATCTCATAGAACAACGTCTACGAGAAATTGCCCATAGCGTTGCAGGCGCATTTGATTGTCAGGCTGAAGTTACCTTTTCCAGAAACTATCCGCCCCTCATCAATCATGCCAATGAAGTGAAATTTGCCACAGAAGTCATGAATGAATTGGTTGGTGAGCAAAACGTCAATAGCTCTGTTGATCCAACCATGGGCGCTGAAGACTTTGCGTTTATGTTGCTGGAAAAGCCAGGCTGCTTTGTCTTCTTAGGCAATGGTGACGGCGATCATCGCTCGGTAGGTCATGGCATGGGACCCTGCCATCTCCATAATCCTTCCTACGACTTCAACGACTCTTTGATTCCAGTGGGCGTGAGCTATTGGGTCAAACTAGCTCAACGCTTTCTGGCAAAAAACTAAATTAAGCTAAATTAAGAATTGGTAAATTTGGCTGGACGTTTTTCCATAAACGCAGCCATACCTTCTTTTTGATCATTCGTACCAAAGCAGGCATGGAATAGACGACGCTCGAAATGAATGCCTTCAGACAAAGTAGTCTCATAGGCAGTGTTGATGCTTTCTTTCACCATCATCGCAGTTAACAAAGGCATCTCTGCAATTCCTTTGGCAATTGCTTTAACTTCTTTAAGCAAATCTGCTTGAGGAAAAATTCTGGCAACTAAGCCTGAACGCTCAGCTTCAGCAGCATCCATCATGCGACCCGTCAAAGCCAAATCCATCGCTTTTGCTTTGGACACTGCGCGAGGCAAACGTTGTGTGCCTCCAGCCCCAGGAATGATGCCCAACTTGACTTCAGGCTGCGCAAACTTTGCGTTATCAGCAGCCATAATGGTGTCGCACATCATGGCCAACTCACACCCTCCACCGAGTGCATAACCAGAAACCGCAGCGATTACAGGCTTACGTACTTTTTTAATTTCCTCCCAATTACGGGTAATAAAGTCGCCGCGATAGACATCCTTTAATCCGTACTTGGCCATTGAAGCAATATCGGCTCCAGCAGCAAATGCTTTTTCACTTCCGGTAACGATCATGCAGCCAATATTGTCATCAGCATCGAAAGCCAACAATGCAGCGCCTAGCTCTTCCATGAGTTGATCATTCAAGGCATTCAATACCTCAGGACGATTCAAAGTGATGGTGGCAACCTTACCTTCTACCTCAGTCAAAATTGTTTTGTAGCTCATGAATTTCTTTCAGTGAAATGAATTTGATTAACGTGGCAGCAGTAACCACATCCTGCCATTTTGTTTCATACGACCCGCCATCTCTCCAGCAGAGTCTCCGGACCCCCAATAGTAGTCTGCTCTAACGCCACCAACAATGGCCTTGCCTGTATCTTGTGCCATCACGAGTTTTTGCAATGGCTGAGTACTAAGGGGTTTGGTAGTCGCCAAAAAGACGGGCGCACCCAACGGTAGAGCTTGCAAGTCCACTGCAATGCTGCGCTCGCTAGTAAGCGGAACACCAAGGGCGCCATTAGGGCCCAAATCAGCCGCTACATTGCCAGGCAACTCTTTGAAGAAAACAAAACGTGGATTGGCATTGAGCATTTCATTTACCTGACCAGGATTACGTTTAGCCCACTGCGAGATGCCTTGCATTGTTGCTTCGCTACGAGTAATTTCTTTTCGGTCTAATAACCACTGCGCAAATGATTTGAAAGGTTGATCATTTGTGCCCGCGAAACCCAGACGTAAGATGCGTCCATCTTCAAGACGAATTTTTCCAGAGCCTTGAATTTGCATAAATGCTGCAGCCACTGGGTCCTGTACCCATGCAATTTCAGAACCCTGCAAGATGCCAGAACTCATTAACTCCGCACGACTTGGGCCTGGATTAGGCTTAGACTTGCGCCAGGCATTAGGGTAGCCATAAAGCGGTACGTTATAGGTGCTGGTGCGGGTTTGGGAGCCATTCATCACTGGCTCGTAATAACCAGTAATTAAGCCCGTGTCACTACCAGAGCTATTACGAATTTCATATGCTTGAAAATTATTTTCAAAATATTTACGGATAGATTGTGTATCGCGACTCGAAACGTTACCCGCTTGAGCGCATACCTGACGCCAATTGACATCGCCACTTTTCTTGCGCAAGCCATCACAGCTTTTTAACCAAGCTGGCCAAGCTTGAGTTAAATCATCATCTTGCCATCCAGGCAAAGCCTGCCAAGAAACCGCACTAAAACTCGCAATAGAAGAGCTGTAACTTGATGGTGAGGCGCCAGAACCACTAGAGCGATATCCCGTACCGCGCGTAGGAGGCGCAGAACAACCTGCGATTAAGCTGGCCATCAGGATAGCGAATACACTTAGTACAACTAATTTAAATTTAGAGATCATGATTGCCAATTTACTCGATGAATACCCAATGCTACTGTTTGCTTTTGAAGGTGCTGTTGCCTTAGGGCTACTGCTCTTTATTGTCCTCTGGACTGGCAAAGGCAAAAAGTAGTTTTCAGAGGCCCTCTAATGCGCCACATTAATGTAAAGTGCGCGGCATCACGAGGGCAAATTCTGGGATAGGAGCCTGAAAGAACTGCGCGTCCTCTGTCACGCAAAAGTACTCACCACGCATTGTTCCTGCAGGGGTGGGCAAAGTAGCCCAGCTGGTGTACTCAAAATGCTCGCCAGAACGCAATAAGGGCTGTTGTCCGACAACGCCCAGGCCCTTTACCTCCTGGACATCGTTATCCCCGTCCGTAATGAACCAATGGCGGGCAATAACCTGAATACTGGCCGTCCCGGTATTTCGAATGGTTACCGTGTAAGCAAAGGCAAATTGGCGGTTATCGGGGTCAGATTGCTCAGGAAGGTACTGGGCTTTCACCGTAATGCTCATTTCGTGGGGATTCATGGACGAATTCTGCTCCATCCTTAAGCCAACTGCAAGCTAGAATCTAGGGATGGAAAGCCAAAAATCATCCTCAAATAGTCAATTTGTTATCGCCCCATCCATTTTGTCTGCTGACTTCGCCTGCTTAGGCAAGGAAGTGCAGGACGTTTTAGTGGCTGGCGCTGACTGGATTCACTTTGACGTGATGGACAACCACTACGTGCCCAACCTCACCATTGGCCCCTTAGTTTGTGAGGCTATTCGCCCTTATGCAAATAAAGATGGCAAACCTGCGGTGATCGACGTTCACTTGATGATCGAACCCGTAGATCGCATCGTTCCTGATTTTGCTAAAGCAGGCGCCAATTTAATTAGCTTCCATCCTGAAGCAAGCCCACATGTCAATCGCACACTGAACCTCATTCGTGATCAAGGATGCCAAGCAGGTCTCGTATTAAATCCGGCAACACCACTTGATCATCTCGATCACACCTTAGAATTACTCGATCTCGTTTTACTGATGTCAGTAAACCCTGGATTCGGTGGCCAATCATTTATTCCAAGCACCCTAAATAAGATTGCTCAAGTACGCACACGCCTTGATCGCTATCAGACAGAGACTGGCCGACACATTCGTCTTGAGGTAGATGGCGGAATTAAAGTCGACAACATTGCAGAAGTAGCGCGAGCTGGTGCCGATACTTTTGTAGCGGGTTCTGCAATTTACGCACAAGAAAATTACGCACAAGTAATACAAGCAATGCGCACTGAATTAGGAAAGTCAGGGAAAGCGTAATGCAGCGTGAAGAATTTAATGCCCTAGCTAAACAGGGTTTCAATCGCATTCCTCTAATCAAAGAGGTTTTAGCAGATCTTGAGACCCCGCTGTCGCTCTACGTTAAGCTTAGCCAAGCATTTGGCAAGACTAATACCTACCTATTGGAATCTGTTTTAGGTGGTGAGCGTTTCGGCCGCTTCTCCTTTATTGGCCTGCCTGCCAAGACTATCATTAGAACTATTGGCACTCCCTCCGCGCCAGTCAATGAAGTGGTAACCGATGGCAAGGTTGTTGAGACTAATACTGATAATCCACTAGACTTTGTGGATGCTTATTTCAAGCGTTTTAAGGTTGCTTTACAAGCAGATATGCCCCGCTTTTGTGGCGGTCTTGCTGGCTACTTTGGCTATGACACTGTTCGCTATATCGAGTCACGTTTAGCGAAGCATCAACTGCCAGACGAATTAGGCGTTCCCGATATTCAGCTGATGTTGACTGAAGAGTTAGCAGTAATTGATAACGTTGCTGGGAAAATTTATTTTATTGTTTATGCAGACCCCAGCATGACAGATGGGTTTGATAAAGCACAGAGTCGTTTAAAAGAATTGCTCACTTGTCTTGGTAAGCCTGCAAATATGCCGGCCTCTTTACCAAGCACTAAAACTGACCTAATTCGTAAATTCAAAGCAGCGGATTTTGAAAAAGCAGTGCTCAAAACCAAAGAATATATTTTGGCCGGCGATTGCATGCAGGTTGTGATTGGCCAACGCATTAGCAAGCCATTCACCGACTCTCCATTAACTCTATACAGAGCCTTGCGTTCACTCAATCCATCGCCTTATATGTATTTCTATGACTTTGGCGATATGCAAATCGTAGGCTCATCTCCTGAGATTTTGGTGCGTCAAGAAAAACGCGCTGCCGAGAAGATTGTGACAATCCGACCACTCGCTGGCACGCGCCCTCGCGGCACCAATCCGGAGGAAGATGAGCGCCTAGCTAAAGAGCTTTTGGCCGACCCCAAAGAAATTGCCGAGCATGTCATGTTGATTGATCTGGCTCGTAATGACGTGGGTCGCATTGCCAAAACTGGCTCAGTCAAAGTAACTGACTCCATGTCTATTGAGAAGTACTCTCATGTTCAGCACATCGTGAGTTCAGTAGAGGGTGATCTTCTGGACAATATGAGCAATATGGATGTATTGCGAGCCACATTCCCTGCAGGCACCTTATCAGGCGCTCCAAAAATTCGGGCAATGGAAATCATCGATGAGATGGAAATTGTGAAGCGCGGTGTATATGGTGGCGCAGTGGGTTACCTTTCCTTCTCGGGTGATATGGATGTAGCGATTGCTATTCGTACCGGCGTCATCCGCGATGGAATGCTTCACTCCCAAGCAGGAGCAGGCGTTGTTGCTGACTCTGACCCCACTGCTGAATGGAAAGAAACGGAAGCAAAAGCGCGCGCAGTTCTTACGGCAGCAGATTTAGTACAAGGAGGACTTGATGCTCCTAATGATTGATAACTACGATTCTTTTACTTACAACCTCGTTCAGTACTTTGCAGAACTTGGTGAAGAAGTAAAAGTATTTCGCAATGATGAGATTGCTGTCGAAGAAATTGCCAAACTAAATCCTGCACGCATTTGCATCTCTCCCGGACCTTGCAGCCCTTCAGAGGCAGGTATCTCCGTTGAAACCATTAAGCGTTATGCGGGACAAATTCCGATCCTCGGTGTTTGTCTTGGGCATCAAGCAATTGGTGAAGCATTTGGCGGCAAAGTCATTCGCGCCCAAAAAGTGATGCACGGCAAGACTGATAGCATTCATCACACCGGTATAGGTGTATTTAAAAACTTACCTGATCCATTCAAGGTGACTCGCTATCACTCTCTGGCGATTGAGAAGAGCTCCTTGCCGGCAATGCTAGAAGTAACTGCCACCTCATCCGATGGCGAGATTATGGGTGTACGTCATAAAGAGCTTGCTGTTGAAGGTGTGCAATTCCACCCTGAATCGATTCTTTCTGAGCATGGCCATGCCCTGCTTAAGAATTTTTTACAAAACAAATAACAGCCAACTTACAGCGCTATGCCAATTACTCCGCAAGAAGCCTTACAACGCTGCATTGAGCATCGTGAACTCTTTCATGATGAGATGACAGCGATGATGCGCTTGATCATGAGCGGTGAAATGGCGCCAGAGTTAGTGGCTGGATTGCTCGTTGCCCTGCGCACCAAGAAAGAAACCGTTGGTGAAATCGCTGCTGCCGCGCAAGTGATGCGTGAGTTTGCAACCTCAGTAAAAGTAGATGACCGTAGTCACTTGGTAGACGTAGTGGGTACAGGTGGTGATGGTGCCCATACGTTCAATATCTCAACTGCTGCCATGTTTGTTGCAGCAGGTGCTGGTGCAAAGATTGCAAAACACGGTAACCGTAGCGTGAGCAGCAAATCCGGTAGCGCCGACGTTTTAGAGGCCCTAGGCGTCAATCTAGCGCTGTCAGCAGATCAAGTTGCCGCATGCATATCAAGCGTTGGGGCGGGCTTTATGTTTGCCCCAAATCACCATCCTGCGATGAAGAATGTGGTGCCCATCCGTAAGCAACTCGGCGTACGCACGATCTTCAATATTCTTGGCCCCCTGACCAATCCTGCTGATGCCAAACGTATTTTGATGGGCGTTTTCCATGCTGACCTCGTTGGTATTCAGGCACGCGTATTGCAAGCATTAGGAATGGAGCATGCTCTCGTTGTGTACGGGCGAGATGGCTTAGATGAGATTTCTTTAGAAGGCCCTACTTTGGTAGGCGAACTCAAGGATGGTCAAGTACGTGAATACGAAATTCATCCAAAAGACTTTGGCTTGAGTACAGCCCCCACCAATAGTTTTAAGGTGGCTAATGCAGAAGAATCCAAGAAAATAGTTCTGGATGTGCTTGATGGTAAGCCAGGCCCAGCAAGCGACATCGTTTGCCTCAATGCCGGAGCCACACTTTATGTGGCTGGAGTAGCTAAAGACATTGCAAGCGGTGTTGCCCTTGCTAAAACATCTATCTCCTCCGGAGCAGCGCGTCAAAAGTTAGCTGCTTTTGTTGCGGCAACCCAATCTAAATAACTGATTATTCATGAGCGATATCCTCGATAAAATTGTTGTCACTAAAAAGATTGAAGTAGCCAGCCGCCTACAAAAACTGTCGCTCGCCAATCAGTGTGAGCAAGCGCAAGCCAACAATCAAGATGCCCTCCTGAAGCCAAGAGGTTTCATCAAAGCCATTGAGAGCAAGATTGCCGCTGGTAAAGCAGGCGTCATTACGGAAATTAAAAAGGCTAGCCCAAGTAAAGGAATCTTGCGCGAAAATTTCTTACCTGCAGCTATTGCCCAGTCCTACGAAAAACATGGCGCTGCATGCTTATCGGTTCTAACTGATCAGGATTACTTCCAGGGCTGTAATGCCTACCTGCAGGAAGCACGCGCTGCATGCAACATTCCAGTTCTCCGCAAAGACTTCACGATTGATCCCTACCAGGTGTATGAAGCCCGCGCGATTGGTGCTGATGCAATCTTGTTAATAGTGGCTTGTCTAGAATTAAATCAAATGAAAGAGCTCGAAGCTTGTGCTCATGAGTTAGGCTTAGATGTTTTAGTTGAGGTCCATAACGCCCTAGAGCTGGAGCAGGCATTAGAACTGAAGACTCCATTACTTGGTATCAATAACCGCAACCTCAAGACCTTTGAGGTAACGCTGCAGACTACTCTCTCTCTAATGTCTATGGTTCCAGACAATAAAATCTTAGTGACAGAGTCCGGCATCTTGAATCGCGCTGATGTAGAGCTTATGCGAAACAATCAAATCAATGCCTTCCTAGTTGGCGAAGCATTCATGCGCGCCACAGATCCAGGCGCGGCCCTTAGTGAGCTGTTCTCCTAACCTTTCTCAATAGGTCTAAGCAGTATTTAATCAGGGAGATCAGCAGTAGCGAACCCAGTACGTCTCCAATAAACATTACCAAGAAGTGATTTACGCTACCAGTATTTTCTAAAGCCATCACTGAAAACCACCACTGATGCAAGCCTGCTGAGAGGAAGGCATAAATCAAAATACAAGCAATCAGTTTTGGGAAATTGAGATTACTTAAATCAGACTCAAGACGAAGATTGCTAAACACGAAATATCTAGCCAAGTAAGGCGCGAATCCCGAAATTAATCCAGTTCCAATACATAAAATCGGATCGTGCGGAAACTCACCGTAGTAGCTAATCAAAAATGAGGCTATAGCAATGCCAAGAGCGCCCGGCAACCCAAAAATCAAAGTCAGAAACAAACGTAAGCCAGCTGGCAGATAGATCCAACTTACCCCTAAGCCGAAAGTGATGTCACTCGTTAACCAATTATTGAAATAAAAAAGAAATGTGTACGCTATCGCACTAATAGCGCATCCAATAAACCATTCTGAAGAAATTTTGAGTAATTTAGACATTGCAGTCAGTATGGATTAATTTTTATTGACTCGCATCAATTGCTAAAATCATACTTAGGGAATACACTTATGTTAGCTCAAAAGCTAATATCACTTAATTATCAATAAATATGCCAATTCCAAAAACTTCGCCCTATATTAAGTTTCTGAACTTGATTGATGCTCTTGATCGCATTAATCCAGGCAAGAAGTTGGACTGCATTGAAGAGAGCTTGCTGGATAAAGTTGTAACTAGTGCACATGCAAAGCAGGCAATTTTGGTTGGTGATTTGATTTCTATAGCCGACCTAGGCTCGCAAGCCACCCTGCATGGTCGCTTGAAAAATCTGAGCGCTATGGGTTACATCAAGATGGCAGCAAATGCTGATGGTCGCAAGAAGGAAGTGTTGCCTACCAAAGCGGCCCTCAAGCGCTATGAAGAAATCTCTAAATGCCTAGAGAAGGCAGCAAAAGCGACTTAATAATTTGTGACTCTAAACACATAAGCAAAAAGCCCTGAAAAGGGCTTTTTTATTGAACACGAATCAGAATGGTTTAGACGTTGAAGAGGAAGTTCAATACATCCCCATCTTTAACGACATATTCTTTGCCTTCGGCGCGCATCTTGCCAGCTTCCTTAGCGCCAGACTCTCCCTTGAACTGCACAAAGTCATCATAAGCGATTGTTTGGGCACGAATAAAGCCACGCTCAAAGTCGGTATGAATCACACCGGCCGCTTGAGGGGCTGTATCACCCACGTGAATTGTCCACGCCCGTACTTCTTTAACGCCTGCCGTGAAATACGTCTGCAAACCCAGCAACGAATAACCAGCACGAATCACGCGATCCAAGCCTGGCTCTTCCATTCCCAAGTCAGCCAAGAACTCAATCTTGTCCACTTCTTCTAAGTCGGCGATTTCAGCTTCAATCGCAGCACAAACCGCTACAACTGGAGCGCCCTCTTTTGCAGCATGTTGCTTCACCGCCTCAAGATGAGGATTGTTAGAAAAGCCATCTTCTTTTACGTTCGCAACATACATCGCAGGCTTAGCGGTAATTAAACATAAGGGTTTAATTAATAATTTTTCGTCATCACTCAGATTCAAGCTTCGCACCGGCAAAGCAGAATCTAGATGAGCCTGAACTTTAGTCAGAACTGCAACCAAGGCTGCGGCCTCTTTGTCGTTACCAGACTTAGCTGCCTTGCTTGAGCGATTGAGGGTTTTCTCAACCGTCGCCAAATCCGATAAAGCCAATTCAGTATCGATTACACCAATATCAGCGATTGGATCGATTTTTCCAGCAACGTGAATGACGTTAGGATCCTCAAAGCACCGAACAACATGGGTAATGGCATCCGTTTCGCGAATATTCGCTAAAAACTGATTACCAAGACCTTCGCCTTTTGAGGCGCCAGCTACCAAACCAGCAATATCGACAAATTCGACGGCTGCAGGCAGGATGCGCTCAGGCTTTACGATCTCAGCCAAAAAGGCTAGACGGGGGTCAGGAACCTCAACAACACCTACATTGGGCTCAATCGTGCAGAAAGGATAGTTTTCCGCTGCGATTCCAGCTTTGGTAAGCGCATTAAAGAGGGTAGATTTGCCGACGTTAGGCAGGCCGACGATGCCACATTTCAAAGACATACCTGTATTGTAAAGGGGCTGGTTTCGATATCATCGAGTTATGTCAGAAGTTCACCTAAATCACCCCTCCAAGGCTTCAGCCTCTACCTCTCAAAACCGCACAGTGGATGTTGTGGTGGTGGGAGGAGGCATCGCCGGTAAGGCTTGCGCCCTCGGACTTGCCCAACTGGGCTTGCAAACTATTGAGATCGCCCCTGATTTGGGGGAAAACGTCCCAAGCCCGCAAGGCATTCAATGGGGCCAAAGAATTTACGCCTTTTCCCCAAGCACCCAAAAATTGCTCGCTCACCTACAAATTTGGGATGCGCTTGATAAAAGTCGCCTGCAGCCAGTAAGGGATATGCGGATCTATGGTGATAGAGGCGAAAAGAATGACTACCTCCATCTTTCTGCATTTGAAGCAGGCACACCGCAACTTGCCTGGATTGGAGAATCCAATTTAATTGAACACACCATTGATCAAGCCTCACGTTTTCAGAACAAGTTAGAACGTATTAGTGATGTTGTAGAGAAAATTCTGGTGGATGCAGAAGGAAGCACGCTGCATTTAAAGAATGGTGAAAGCATTCGTGCGCAACTCGTAATTGCAGCAGATGGCGCAAACTCCCCAGTTCGTAAAGAGCTTGGTATTAGCGTAAGCGAAGAAAGTTATTCACAAAGTGCTGTCGTCGCCAATTGGCTTTGCACTTATCCACATTTAGAAACTGCTTTTCAGTGGTTCTTGCCCGGTGGCGATATTGTTGCCATGTTGCCCTTACCCGGAAAACAAGTTTCTATGGTTTGGTCAACCTCACCAGAGCATGCCGCAGAGTTATTAAAACTAGATCAGAGCCAATGGTTGGATCAATTTACATCTATCGCCAAAGGTGCAATCACCAAACAATTGGGGGAGCTCACCCTTAACTCAACACCTGCAGCCTTCCCTTTGAGAAAAATTCGTGCCAAGCGATTTATTGGCCCAGAGACTCATCCCAAGGTTGCGCTGATTGGGGATGCAGCCCATGTTATGCATCCATTGGCTGGGCAAGGCCTAAACCTAGGACTGCGAGATGTAGCGGTGCTACTCAATATCTTAGGTAAAAAGGAATCATTCCGCTCACCTAGCGACTTAGTGCTGCTGCGCCGTTATGAACGACAGCGTCAAGGCGACACCAGTGCACTTTTATGGGTGACCGATAAACTCAAGAAATTATTTTCTGCAAGTAGCAGTACTGAACGACAGCTCCGTAACTGGGGTTTAGGTCTTGTGAACAAAAGTCACTTTATAAAACAGCGCTTAATAGAACGCGCATTAGGGGAAATCGATTTTGAATAAATTTTTATCAGTTATTGTCATCAGCATAAGCCTCTTTTTCGCAGGGCAGACTCATGCCCAACAAGAGCAACAAGTAAAAGCGGAGATCCAAAAGAAGTTGGGTACCAATGCCAAAGTGAAGAGCGTTTCACCGGCTCCTGTTTCTGGCCTATATGAAGTATTGGTTGGCAATGATATTTTTTATACCGATGCTGGCGCCAAATATCTCATCCAAGGTGAAATCATTGAGCTCTCATCGGGTAAAAATATTACTGAGCAAAGACAGGCTGATTTAAACCGGATTAAGTGGAGCGACTTAACACCTGCGAATGCCATCAAAAATGTACGTGGTAACGGCAGTCGTCAACTAGCCGTCTTCTCAGACCCCAACTGTGGTTACTGCAAGCGCTTAGAAAAGTCCCTACAACAGCTTGATAACGTCACCATCTACACCTACCTCATTCCAATCCTATCGCCAGACTCTGCACAGAAATCAAAACAAATTTGGTGCTCTTCTGACCCCTATAAGACCTATATTGATTGGATGATTAACGGTATTGCACCAAGCAGTAAAGGCGAGTGCAGCACACCACTAGATAAGAATATGGCTTTTGCTAAGACCTATGGAATCACCGGTACACCAACATTATTTTTTACTGATGGCAGCCGTTTCCCTGGTGCAGTACAAATCACCGATATCGAAAAGAAATTTAGCTCTCTTAAATAAATATCATGAACCACGCCGACTTACCTGCAATTCAATATACGGTCTGGCCGGCAGACCTCCAGGGTCATCGCTTTCGCATCAAGCTGCACATTGCAAATCCCGATCCCAATGGACAGGTTCTGCAAGCGCCAGCCTGGATTCCAGGTAGCTATTTAATTCGCGATTTCAGTAAGCAGATTGAATCGATTGAAGCGTATTCAATCGCAGGCAGTAGAAAGAAAATCATTCTCGAGCGTATCGATAACGATCATTGGCGCTTGCCACCAACAACCGGGGCAATAGAAGTCCTGACAACCGTTTACGCCTTTGACTCTTCAGTACGTGCAGCTTATTTAGATACTGAACGGGCATTCTTTAATGCCACTAGCTTGTGCCTGGCCGTTGTGGGGCAAGAGTATTTACCTTGCTCCCTCGCTATTACCGCTCCAGAGCTTGCCTTTGCTGATCACTGGACAGTACAAACCACTTTAAGAGCGGCCAAAACAGATGAGCGCGGATTTGGTTTTTATTTGGCCAAAAATTATGATGACTTATTAGATCATCCCGTAGCCATGGGTGAATTTCAGATGGTGCATTGGAAGTCAAATGGTGTCGCCCATCGAATGGCAATCCAAGGATGTAATCACATCATTGATACCAAGCGCCTTTCTGAAGATCTACAAGCCATATGCACTAGCACTATCAATCTCTTTGAACCTAAATCCAAGCAAGCTCCATTTGGGGAATACCTCTTTTTAGTGAACGCAGTCTTGAACGGCTATGGCGGCCTAGAGCATCGCAATAGCACAGCACTACTGTGCCGACGCGATCAAATCCCCCAGGAAAATATTCTTTTTGAGGAATCAGCTTATAGAGAATTTTTAGGCTTATGCAGTCATGAATATTTCCATGCGTGGTTGGTGAAGCGTATTCAACCGAAAGCCTTTCAGCCTTACGATCTAGCTAAACGAAATCACACTCGCTTGCTCTGGGTGTTTGAAGGCTTTACTAGCTATTACGATGATCTTCAGCTATTGCGCAGCAAACGAATTGATCTCAAAACATATTTAAAATTGGTTGCGGATAATTGGAATGGCATCCTGCGAAGCCCTGGGCGCCATAAACAGAGCCTAGCTGATAGCTCTTTTGATGCCTGGACGAAGTATTACCAAGCGGATGAAAATACTCCAAATGCTGTCGTGAGCTATTACGGCAAAGGTGCCTTGCTTGCCCTTGGCCTCGATTTGCAAATCCGCGCATTTTCTAAAAACAAACAGTCCCTCGATGACCTGATGCGTTTGCTTTGGCATAAGCATGGTAGCGAGGGTATCGCCGAAGATGGTTTAGATGATTTGATTTTTGAATTACTAGGCAACGGCTTTAGTAAAACTTGGGCTGAGATAAAGGCACGCTATATTTTTGGTGTTGAAGATATTCCACTGCAAAAATGGATTGGTTCAAAACTGATTTCTGTCAAAGCAAAATCCCTGTCAACACTTGAAAAAATCAAATTGCAATTTGGTATGCGCCATATTGATGCTAATGGCTGGCTTAAGGTGACTCATGTGCTTGATGGTGGCCTTGCCCAAGCAGCAGGCCTAGCAGCTGGAGATTTACTAGCCAGTATTGATGGGCAGCGAATTACTAGTGCTCGCTGGGATAGAGTTTTGGGTAGCCTGTCTGAAAATGCTCACACTCGAATTACCTTCTATCGTGATGATCTAGAGCATGAGCGCATGGTCACACTGAAATCCGCACAAATACCTGCGCAATATGATCTGACACCCAAGAAAGATGCTTAAGCCAAATTGAATGCACTTTTTTCAAAAGAAGATATTCCCAATGATTGGCGCGAACTACTTGGGAGTTATTTCGAGTCTAATGACTGGCAGCTGCTAGAGAAAAACTTACAAGCTGTTTTGGATTTAGATCCCAGTGTTGTCAGGCCTGAGCCTCAACACTTTTTCAGAGCCCTCAAACTCTGCCCTGTTAACTCAGTAAAGGTTGTCATACTAGGTCAAGACCCCTATCACTCGCCAGGGCTGGCACAAGGCTTAGCCTTTTCTATTCCAGAAAATATTGCCGTGAACTCGCGAGAATTTCCGAGTTCACTGCGCAATATCAGCAAGGCGCTTGCATTAGAAGGTTTTGGTCGCTTGCCAAACGGAGACTTGCATCATTGGGCGCAGCAAGGCGTGCTTCTACTGAACACCGCTTTAAGCGTCAAGCTAGGAGAAGCAGGCAGCCATACAAATTTAGGATGGAAAAGTCTGATCGATCATCTCATCAGGGCTTTAGCAAAACAAAAATTAGATTTAGTTTGGATGCTGTGGGGTGGACACGCCCAGACTAAATTGCCACTGATTGAAGATGGGCTAAATCAATTGGTTTTGCAATCCTCCCATCCATCTGGCTTAGGTGTATATAAAACGGATAGGCCTTTTTTAGTGCCCGGGGGTAAAGCAAGCTGCGACCACTTTACAAAAGCCAATCAATGGCTAATAGAGCACAAGGTTCCACCCATTCAGTGGGTTGAGAACAATCAAGTCGACTTATTTAGCTAAAGCAGTAAAAACGCAACCTACTGCGCAAGAGGCAAAAATAGCGCTGGCCCACTCCAAAATCTGCCCAGATTGGAAG
Organism: Polynucleobacter parvulilacunae; assembly: GCF_018881715.1. Lineage (GTDB taxonomy): Bacteria > Pseudomonadota > Gammaproteobacteria > Burkholderiales > Burkholderiaceae > Polynucleobacter > Polynucleobacter parvulilacunae. Next base: position 635,508 of record NZ_JACVPW010000001.1, on the reverse strand, counting down.
AGATCCCAGTATTGACCTAAATACGAGCTAGCCGCTGCCGCCAGAACCCCCAACAAGAAGGCGATCAGAATCCTTCCGGGCCTGACTCCATAGGTAGCGCCGGGGTAAAAAATCCAGGCCGATACCCCAGAAATACCGCCAATCACCAGAAAAGCTAAAAACCCCATTCATACCCCCATTAATGCTGCTATCAAATCTATAATCGCCATTATGAAGTTGTTGACACTCGGCATCAATCATCACACAGCGCCACTAGCCGTTCGGGAAAAGGTCGCCTTTGACCCTGAATTTCTTCAAGAAGCGTTACACGATTTACGCCAGCATTTAGTTGGCGCGAATCAGGCCGGGCTGCCCGAAGCTACCATCCTGTCAACCTGCAACCGCACTGAGGTGTACTGTGCCGCTAACGATGCCAGCGCAGCAGGTCTTTTACATGAGGCGACTTTTGATTGGTTGGCTAAAACCCAACAGCTGGCACCAAGCAGTCTTGAGCCGCATATTTATTCATTGCCGCAATCAGATGCAGTTCGGCATGCCTTCAGAGTGGCATGTGGTTTAGATTCTATGGTGATTGGCGAGACACAAATTTTAGGTCAAATGAAAGATGCAGTTCGCACTGCAAATGACGCTGGCGTTTTGGGAACCTATCTCAACCAACTCTTTCAAAAAACATTTTCGGTTGCTAAAGAAGTTCGTGGCTCTACCGAAATTGGCGCTCACTCTATTTCAATGGCTGCAGCATCTGTTCGCCTCTCTGAGCGTATCTTCGAAAAAATTTCTGATCAAAAGATTTTATTCATTGGCGCCGGTGAGATGATCACTTTATGCGCCACCCATTTTGTTGCGCGCAAACCTAAAAATGTAGCAATCGCAAACCGTACTATTGAGCGTGGCCAAGAGCTAGCAGACTCTATTTCTGCACAAGATGTAGAGGCCGAGTCCTTTAAGCTTTCAGAGCTGCCAGGGCGTCTACACGAGTTCGACATTATTGTTTCTAGTACCGCCTCATCCTTACCCATCATTGGGCTTGGTATGGTGGAGAGCGCTCTCAAGCAGCGCCGCCACAAGCCGATGGTAATGATTGATTTAGCAGTGCCGCGTGACTTTGAGCCCGAGATTTCTAGACTAGATGATATCTATCTCTATACCGTTGATGATTTGGGAGTCATGATTCAGACTGGCGCTAACTTACGACAAGCGGCTGTAAGTCAGGCAGAAGCGATCATCGAAGATCGTGTTGGCAACTTTATGCATTGGATGCAAGGCCGCAATGCTGTGCCATTAATTCAAGATATTCAGCAGCAAGGGGAACGATTACGTCAATTAGAACTTGAGCGCGCAATGAAACGTTTAATGCGTGGCGAAGATCCTCAAGAAGTTCTCAATGCGATGGCTCAAGGTCTCACCAATAAATTTCTGCATGGTTCACTCCATGCTTTGCAACACTCTAATGGCGCTGAGCGTGACGCCTTGATTAAGTTGTTACCAAAACTATTCGCCTCGCATTCCAAGCCAGAAGACCATTAGATGAAGCCCAGCATGCGGGCTAAGCTAGACCATCTAGACACACGCTTAGCCGAACTTAATTCCCTATTAACCTCCGAAGAAGCAACCAAAGATATGGATGCTTATCGGAAGCTCACGCGCGAACATTCTGATATTGCCACTGTTGTGGAGCAATTCGGCCTCTATAAGCAGGCTGAAGCAGACGCGCAAGCTGCAGAAGAAATGCGTAAAGATCCTGAGATGAAGGACTTTGCGGATGAGGAACAAAAGCAGGCTTTGGCTACGATGGAAGGGCTTGAGAGCACGCTACAGAAACTCTTGCTTCCTAAAGATGAAAACGATGAGCGCAATGTCTTCCTAGAAATTCGTGCAGGTACTGGCGGAGATGAAAGTGCTCTCTTTGCTGGAGACCTCCTACGCATGTATACCCGCTTTGCAGAGCGGCAAGGCTGGAAAGTGGAAATGGTAAGTGCCGCTGAATCCGATTTAGGTGGATACAAAGAAGTTGTCTTACGCTTGGTTGGCCAATCCGTTTACTCACGCCTCAAGTTTGAATCTGGCGGCCATCGCGTACAACGCGTACCCCAAACAGAGACTCAAGGACGTATTCATACTTCCGCCTGTACTGTCGCCGTGATGCCAGAGGCAGATGAGCTTGAGGCAGTCAAAATTAACCCCGCTGAATTACGTATTGACACTTTCCGAGCCTCGGGCGCTGGTGGACAACATATTAATAAAACAGATTCGGCTGTGCGTATCACGCATTTACCAACTGGCACAGTAGTTGAGTGTCAGGACGACCGGAGTCAGCATCGTAATCGTGAACAAGCCATGAAAGTTTTGGTTTCTCGCATCATGGATGCACGCGAACGTGAGAAGCATCAACTCGAAGCCCAGACCCGCAAGTCCCTAGTTGGCACGGGTGATCGCAGTGATCGTATTCGCACCTACAACTTTCCCCAAGGTCGCATCACCGACCACCGCATCAACCTGACCCTCTATAAAATCGACGCGATGATGGATGGCGACATCGACGATCTTTGCAACGCGCTTGCATCTGAGCATCAAGCAGAGTTACTTGCTGCCCTTGGCGATAACTAAGTCATCACTAAGCGGTCGCCAAAACTGTGAATGAAGATTTAAGCCTGCGCGCACTCTTGAGTGCTTCTGCCCTTACCCCCAGTGAGGCCAGAATTCTGATGGCGCATATTCTTGAAAAACATTACCAGCTTCCACGCTCCGCCCTACTCTCTCGTGATGACATGCTATTGAATGTAGATGCAATAGTGGCGTGGAAGGCGCTTGAGACTCGAAGACTGAATGGTGAGCCGATCGCCTACCTGGTTGGCAAAAAGGGGTTTCACAACATTGATCTCTATGTTGCGCCTGGAGTTCTAATCCCACGCCCAGAAACCGAACTCTTAGTTGAGATTGGTTTGCGTGAAATTAAACGCTTGGGCAAGCCCGCGAGCATTTTAGATCTAGGCACAGGCTCTGGAGCAATTGCCTTGGCGATTGCACATGAGGCTCCTGAAGCTTTAGTTACCGCAACTGATCAATCTATTGAGGCCATAGAGATTGCCCAACTCAATACTCAACAATTAAATGTAAGTTCGCGAGTAGTATTGCTCCAAGGCAGTTGGTACCAAGCCTTGGAAGAACATTATTCTTTTGACGTTATCCTCAGCAATCCGCCATATATACACTCTCAAGATTTGCACCTGAGTCAAGGTGATCTTCGATTTGAGCCGCTCTCAGCCCTTACTGACCATCAAAATGGACTGAGCTGCCTGGAGACAATAATCTCCGGAGCTCAAAAGCATCTCAACCTAAATGGATTGCTTGCTCTTGAACATGGTTTTGACCAATCTGAGGCTGTGGTGGCACTTATGAAATCAGCAGGCTTTCGCGATATTCAAACCCATCTAGATTTAGGCGGCCATTACCGTGTCGCCTCAGGCAGAAAATAAGGCGAAATAACCTTTTTTCGCATTAAGTCTTAAAATCGAATAAACCTCATTTCCAAACCGTCTTTGCAATAAGACCGCTGTAGTAGAAACTTAGTAGAAAGAATTTATGGACACACAAGCTCAAATCAAAGAAATCGTTACCAGCCACCCAGTAGTTTTGTTTATGAAGGGAACCGCGCAGTTTCCACAATGTGGCTTTTCTGGAAACGCTGTCAATATCCTGCGCGCTAGCGGAGTTGAAAATCTTCATACCGTAAACGTTTTGGAAGATGCCGGAATTCGTCAAGGCATTAAAGAGTTTGCTAATTGGCCGACCATTCCACAGCTTTACATCAATGGTGAATTTATTGGTGGATCAGACATCATGACTGAAATGTTTCAGTCTGGCGAACTCCAAAAACTCGTTAAAGCTTAATAAGTCGCATTACTGGGATTTATTACGCCGTGATCTTTGATTTAAGTTCGCTTCTATTATTTGGTCTGCCATTTGGAGTATGTGCAGGCCTTTTAGTTTATGCATTGAACTTACGATCTACTCTTGCGCGTGTCGAGCTGCAAGCTCAGGCAGAGCTTGCTATAGCACTCAACCTTCGCAGCGAGCGTGACCAAGCCCTACAAAATGCCATTCGCCTAGAAGCAGAACTAGACTCTGAACGTAAACAAGGTTTGGGCAGAATAGAGTCACTCAATGAAGCTAAAGAAGCACTCACAAATCAGTTTAAAAATTTGGCAAATGAGATCTTGGAAGATAAGTCCAAGCGTTTTACAGAACAAAATGCAGCAAGCTTAGATGCGCTATTAAAACCCCTGCAAACGAAGCTCACAGAATTTAAAGAACAAGTCAGTACATCTTATGGCAATGAAGCTCGCGAACGCCATGCATTAAAAAGCGAGATTGAACGTTTAGCCAATCTCAATCTGCGTATGTCAGATGAAACGCGTTCTTTAACCCAAGCACTCAAAGGTGACTCTAAGGTTCAAGGTAATTGGGGTGAGTTGGTGCTGGAATCTATTCTGGAATCCTCTGGCTTACGCAAAGGTGAGGAGTACGTCGTTCAAGACAGTCATACTCAAACCGACGGTTCACGCCTCCAGCCTGACGTAGTTATCAAGCTACCCGAAGGAAGAAGCCTAGTAGTTGATAGTAAGGTATCTATTACTGCCTATGCACGTCATGCTGAAACTACCGATCCTGCGGTGGCAGAACAAGAGCTCGCTGCGCATATTCAGTCACTGCGCCAGCATATCCAAGGCCTCTCAGGAAAAAATTACAGCTCTTTATATGGCGTAGGCTCAGTCGACTTTGTTTTAATGTTCGTGCCAATTGAGCCGGCATTCTTACTTGCATTAAAGACTGCGCCAAATTTGTACCAAGAGGCTTTAGCAAAAAATATTGTGCTGGTTTGCCCAAGCACCCTGATGGCAACACTGAGAACGGTTGCCCATCTTTGGAGACAAGATCATCAAAATCGCAATGCGCTTGAGATCGCAAAACAATGCGGCAACCTCTACGATAAATTTGTTGGCTTTGTGGATGATCTTGAGAAACTTGGTCAACGTCTCGATCAAGCCCAAACAAGCTATCACGACGCATTCAACAAGCTAAAAACTGGCAAAGGCAATCTTATACGCTCGGCCGAAAAAGTCCGTGAATTGGGCGTTAAACCCAGTAAAAACTTAGCTGCACCCCTGATTGAATCCTCTTCTGACTTTGAATAATTCTATTCATAGCTTAAGTTAATTCTCAAAAGATTTAGGCAAACAAAAACCCCGCCCAGTTTGCACCAGGCGGGGTTTTTAATTCTTACTAATAAATCTATTTCTTAATCAGCAGTCAATTAAGCAGCTTTGCGGCTACGTGATGCAGGTGTAGCAGCTTTCTTAACTTGAGCAATTTGACCTTGTACAGTTTCGATTGCTTGATCAGCAGTTTTTTCTGCAGTAGCAAAAGCTTCTTTGCTTGCAGCGCGGAACTGTTCAAAACCTTGCAATGCGCTACCGTATACAGTCTTGAATGAAGACAAGAATGCCTCTGAACCTGCAGGCGCGTTAGCAGCTACAGTATTGATCCAATCTTGGAAACCATCTTGCAACTGATCGATGCTTGCATCAACTACGTTTACAAATTCTTTATTGCTGTCACGCAATACTTTGCTTACTTTCTTTTGGTAAGCAACAGCTTGGTTGCCAGCAGCTTGCAATGAATCAGCTGTGAAAATTTCAGTAACTTGCTTTGGGTCTTTAGCTGTCAAAACTTGTTGAATGCCGTCTTGAGCATTAACCAATGCATCTTTAGAGGCAGCATAGTTCAACTCAGCCAATTTTTGAGCATTTTCTAAAGCAGCTTCGCTCAAAGAAAATGAAGCCTCGAGGCCTTTGCTGTTAATTTGGGACAATTTAGCGGTGATTTGATCTTGGTTCATGTATTTCTCCAGAAATTAAGTGGTACAACTGTCTATTAAGTGCATTTAAGGAGAATTTAGACGCCTTAAATATTGCACTGCACCATGAAACTGTAACTGATGAAATATGACAAATCAAGAAGTTTTTGCTGCTATGCAACAAATTTAATTTAAATAATAAATAAATTCAATCTAATCAGTAACTTAATGGAAAATCAGAATTCTCACTCCTATCGAAAAGTAGCCATTGCAGCCTGCTTTGGAACCTTTTTGGAGTGGTATGACTTCCTCACATTTGCCACCCTAGCAGTCGTTTTTGCCCCACTCTTCTTCCCTTCCTCAGACCCCAATACAGCCCTTTTGGCGAGCTTAGCGACCTTTGGCGTTGGAATGGTAGTCAGACCCATAGGAGCAGCCCTATTTGGCTCTATGGGTGACCGAATAGGCCGAAAGCCCGTCTTTATGATCACCATTGCGTTAATGGGGATTGCAACTGTAAGCGTGGGCTTTTTACCCACCTACGCCCAGGTTGGCATTTGGGCGCCCATCCTACTGGTTAGCCTACGGCTACTTCAAGGGCTTTCTGCTGGGGGTGAAATTGGTGGGAGCGCTGTCTATCTAACAGAGCATGCTGGAAACAAATACAGGGGTCTTAAAACAAGCTTCCTCCAACTCATGGGACCGCTTGGCATTCTTTTTTCAACCTTGCAAATTGCCTTACTAAGAAACTATTTATCACCAGAAGAATTTCAGTCCTGGGGTTGGCGTGTGCCCTTCTGGATTTCCATTGCACTTCTATTAATTGCATTTAAAGCTCGCATGGCTCTGGAAGAAACGCCTGTATTTTTGGCGCTCAGCAAAACACATCAACAATCCGGCAGTCCACTGCTAAATAATTTTCGCAACCCTCAGACGCGTAATCGGATGTTTTTGCTTTTCTTCTGCATCTCAGCGGGTGGCGCAGTACTTTTCTTTTGCGTACAAGTCTACACAGCTATTTTTCTAAAAACTTCTGTAAAACTTGCTCCAGAATTAGTTGACCAACTCAGCATCTATGCAACGTTAGCTTTATTTCCTCTCACTATTTTGGCGGGCTGGTTATCAGACAAAATTGGTCGTAAGCCTATCATCGTTTGCGGGCTTTTTTTAGGCGCTATCTTGATCCTGCCAGGATTTCAGCTGCTTAAAACGATTGGCACGGAATACCTCAACAATCCAAGTCACTCATTCAATTTGATTCTTATCGGAATGTTGCTGACCTGCTTATCTTTAGCCCTCGCCTTAGTAGTTGGTCCGCAAACCGCAATACTGGCCGAACTTTTTCCCGCCAAAACCAGAAATAGCGCCGCAACGCTCCCTCATAATTTAGCAGCAGGATGGATTGGCGGTTTACTACCCTTAATTGTGACTTGGTTAAATCAACGATGGCAAAGTGATAGCGCGGGGCTTTGGTATCCAACCATCTTCTTAGCTACTGCGGCAATTGTTGCTGCTCTCTACCTACCTGAAACCAGGAAAGTATCGCTTTTAGATTAGATGGTGAGCTCTATAAATACAGCTTACGGGATAGGCTGCGAAGCTTTTTTCTAAAACGTTTGGCCTGTATAGCCGCTCTATCTAGACTGCTGATCTTGATTTCTGCCAGCTTGATAGCGTCATTACCCAAAAATACTGACTGAAATTTTTTCATTACGGCAGAGGGTGAAAATTCTTGGGAATAGCAGTCCCAATCTTGCTTTTGAGCTTCTGCCTTGTCAAAATTCAAGAAGATTTCACTTAAGTCTTTGGGGCCCTTATACAAAATCGCTTTTGATCCCAAAACATCAATATGGTTGCGTTGGGGTGAGAGCGCATAAGTGATTACCGGCTTGTTGTGCATCGAGAACTCCCCGCAGGCTAAGCCAAAGCTCTCGCCGATGCCTCTCGCATGAATCATGGCATCGCAGGTATTGATAAAGCTTGATTTAAACAACGGATCTGAATTGCCCGGAAGAAATATCACCTGGGGATGATCGATAAAACGATCAATATTCATAAACAGAAAATAGATATGCGAGTTTTTCTCAACCAACTCAGCTATGACCTGCTTTACGAAGCCCAGATTAAAACTATCACTTCCGCCATAACAGCCAAAAACAATTGAATCTTCAGGGATGCCAAGACTTTTTCTGAGTGAGGCTCCTTGTATTGGCAAATCGATGATATGAGGCACAAAAGGAATTTTTCCATTCGAACACTCTTCGCTTAACCACTTAGACACGTAAGCATAAATATCGCCATGCATCTCATCCACTTTTTGCGGAAAAACTGCATGGATTAAATTGGGAACTCCAGGCAGAACGTAGTCATCGCGCTCGCCTGATTTAATGAGATACATTGCATCCATTATTTCGCGATCGGCCATGGGACCTAACTCCGAAAACTGATCATATGGAATTAAATTAAATTCTTTTTGAAATTTTTGAAATACAGATGGCTGAACTAACTCTGAGCGACGATCGTAAAAAACAATGGATTCGTTGCCTAATATTTTTTGGTTCTGAAGTGCGTAATCGAAAATAGCAATATGTGTGCCCCGAAGAGACATCAAGCCCGCATCAAATCCGATTTTTTTATGTGACATTAGGGAGTTTAAATGCCAGAGAGAAGAGTGGTGCCCCTTGTCCGACTCGAACAGACCACCTACTGATTACAAATCAGTTGCTCTACCAGATGAGCTAAAGGGGCAACGGTTGATATTTTAGCCTATTTCACAAGCTTCAAGCTAGGTCTACTTGTTTTGGGCTTTTCAGGGGCGCCATCCGCCGAGTCTGCAATATGAAGATCACGGGCCTGAGCTGGGTCAAACGGGAATGACATGCCCTGTCCATTCTCTCTAGCGTAGATAGCCAAGACATGGCTCACAGGAACCATAATCTTTCTAGGAACCCCACCAAACCTTGCCTGAAAGCTAATCCAGTCATTTTCTAACTGGAGCTGATGGCATGCCTCCAGGGAGAGGTTAAGAACAATCTCGTTGTTCTTAACAAACTCCATAGGAACTTCTACCCTAGCATCCACAAAAACCGCCATAAATGGCGTAAAACCAAAATCCGTGCACCACTGATGTAGAGCACGGATTAGATAAGGTTTATTGCTTGGGATGTCAGACATACCGACGAGTAATGAACCGCTAGGAAAGCTTAGCGGCGCATTACCTTCTCAGAAGGAGTCAAAGCTTCAATGTAAGCAGGTCTACTGAAAATACGCTCAGCATATTTTAGGAGAGCGGCGGCATTGCGAGAAAGATCAATGCCGTAGTGCTCAAGACGCCATAACAATGGTGCAATTGCAACATCCAACATCGAGAACTCATCGCCCAGCATGTATTTGTTTTTAACAAAAATTGGCGCCAACTGAGTCAAACGATCACGAATTGCTAAACGCGCTTTTTCATGAACCTTCTCAGCAGCCTTACCTTTTTCATTTTCCAGGGCGGCTACGTGCACAAATAACTCTTTCTCAAAATTGAAGAGGAAGAGACGTGCGCGTGCGCGTGCTACAGGATCAGGCGGCATCAATTGCGGATGAGGAAAGCGCTCATCAATGTATTCATTGATGATGTTTGACTCATACAAAATAAGATCGCGCTCAACCAAGATAGGCACTTGGCCATATGGGTTCATTACAGAGATGTCTTCAGGCTTGTTAAACAAGTCGACATCGCGGATTTCAAAATCCATGCCTTTTTCAAAAAGCACCAAACGGCAGCGTTGCGAGAATGGGCAGTTAGTACCCGAGTACAACACCATCATAAATTTATTTCCTTAAATTTCTACTTCAATACAACAAACGCACAACAGCGTTAAATCTTTTCACTAACAGGCCCAGTATCAGGGCCCATCAAATTCAATTAGTGAATATCTTTCCAATAGGCTTTATTCAAACGCCAAGCCAACAGAGTAAAGATTGCCAAGAACAAGAGCACTACTACACCAAGACGCTTACGCTCCAACTGAACTGGCTCAGCCATCCATGACATGAAAGCAACCAAGTCAGCGATGTTGTCGTCATACTCTTGTGTACTCATTGTGCCGGGAGTTAACTGTTCAAAGCCAACAAAGACTTCTTCTGTTCTGCTTGGATCATGGGGATCTTTATGTTCCTCAAACTTCGCAGCACGCTCACCCTGTAACTGCCAGAGAACGTGAGGCATACCGACTTTAGGGTAAACCAAGTTGTTCCAACCAGTTTGTGTGGTGTCGTCTTTATAGAAAGTGCGGAAGTAGGTATAGAGCCAGTCTGCTCCACGAGCACGCGCCTCAACTGATAGGTCAGGAGGGGTTTTTCCAAACCAAGCCTTCGCTTCTTTTGGTGTCATGGAGATGGTCATCAAATCACCCACTTTGGCATCAGTCAAAATGAGGTTGTCTTTGATTTGTTGATCGGTCAAACCAATATCGCGTAAACGGTTGTAACGCATGCTTGCCGCTGCATGGCAGTTCAAGCAGTAGTTCACAAATAACTTGGCACCGTTTTGTAATGAAGCATCTTTACTAACGCGATTAGGGGCTTGATCCAAGGGAAAGCCACCCTCATTTGCGCTGGCACTAATGCCAAAGCCCAAGGCCGCAACCAACACTGTTACTTGGCAGACGCCTATCAAAGTTTGCAGAATTCGTTTCATACTAGTTCCTAATTTCTCTTTGCCAATATCTTAGGCGTGCATTAATGGGACTTAAAAGTAACGCGCGTTGGAACTGGCTTAAATTTACCCAGCGTGCTCCAGAACGGCATTCCCAAGAAGAAGCCCAGATAATAAATAGTGCATACCTGAGAAATCTTTTCAAACACTGGTGATGGCGGCTGAATACCTAAGTAGCCCAAGATCACAAAGCTCACCACAAATACACCATAAATATATTTATGAAACTGTGGGCGATAGCGAATGGATTTAACTGGTGAATGATCCAGCCAAGGCAAGAAGAACATGATCACAACAGAACCACCCATGATCACAACACCCCAGAACTTAGCATCAAATAAGTAGAAGCCAGCCGCCAATACGAGAGCGATTGCAACGCATGCGCCCTTAACCTTGAGGTTTTTAGTCTTCAGAGCAAACATTCCGAGAATAACTGCCAAGAAGATCCATAAAGGCAACAGGAAGTTCGTTGTAGTTGCACGCAACATGGAGTAAAACGGCGTGAAATACCAAACAGGAGCAATGTGCGGAGGTGTTTGAAATGGGTTTGCAGGAACGAAGTTATTGGCCTCGAGGAAGTAACCGCCCATCTCTGGTGCAAAGAACACAATACATGCAAAAATAATCAAGAAGCCACCCAAATACATCACATCATGCACTGAGTAAAAAGGATGAAATGGTATGCCGTCAACTGGGTGACCATTAGCATCCAAGTTCTCTTTAATTTCAACGCCATCTGGGTTGTTTGAGCCTACTTCATGCAGAGCCAAAATATGGGCCGCAACTAAGCCAATCAATACCAATGGAATTGCAATTACGTGGAATGCAAAGAAGCGGTTCAGCGTTGCATCACCCACCACATAGTCGCCACGCAACCATAAAGACAGGTCTGGGCCAATGAATGGAATTGCGGAGAACAAGTTCACAATTACTTGAGCGCCCCAGTAAGACATTTGACCCCATGGGAGCAAGTAACCGAAGAATGCTTCGCCCATCAAGCACAAGAAAATTGCGCAACCAAAAATCCAGATCAACTCACGTGGCTTACGATAAGAGCCGTAGATCAAACCACGGAACATATGCATGTAAACCACCACAAAGAACATGGAAGCGCCGGTAGAGTGCATATAGCGAATCATCCAACCCCATGGAACTTCACGCATGATGTACTCAACTGACTCAAAAGCCTTTGCAGCATCAGGCTTGTAGTTCATGGTCAAGAAAATACCGGTCAGAATCTGGTTTACCAACACCACGATAGCTAATGCACCAAAAATATAGAAAAAATTCAGATTTTTTGGAGCGTAGTACTCGCTCATGTGACGCTTAAATGCTTCTGTTACCGGTAGACGTGAGTCAACCCAAGCCATTAGCTTTTGGGCGGCGGAAGCGTCCGCTGGAACTTGTTTTTCTTGGAATGCCATTTATCTCTCCTTAGGCCTTCTTATCGTCGCCGATCAGAATCTTGGTGTCGCTCAAATACATATGCGGCGGAACTTCAAGATTATCTGGGGCTGGTTTGTTCTTAAATACGCGGCCTGCCATATCGAATGTCGAACCGTGACATGGGCAGAGGAAACCACCTGGCCAAGTATTTGGCAAGGATGGTTGTGCACCGGATTCAAACTTTGGCGTTGGTGAGCAACCTAAGTGGGTGCAAATACCAACCACTACGAGGTACTCAGGCTTGATAGAGCGCCACTGATTCTGGGCATACGGAGGTGTAAATTGAGCCGGGTCACGTAATGAATTTGGATCAGCCAATTCGTTATCAATCTTAGATAACTCGGCAACTTGCTCGGGAGTGCGACGCACCACCCAAACCGGCTTGCCGCGCCACTCAACCATTCTCATCTCATCTGGCTGCATACCAGTGATATCAATTTCAACAGCTGCTCCAGCGGCTTTCGCACGCTCAGAAGGCTCTAAACTGTCAATAAAAGGGTATAGGGCTGCGGCGGCACCTACGCCACCAACCGCCGAAGTGGCGATCAACCAATTACGGCGATCCTTGTCCATACAGGGCTTGTCACTCATTTACAAAATTCCTAGAAAGGGTATTTATGGGTGGAAATTGCTTAAAGGTAGGATTTTAAAGTAAAAAGTGGGGTAAGCAAGAAAGTTATGGGGTTAATCTCAGGTTAATCAGGATCTAAACGAAAAAGGAAGCATTTATGAGCGTTTTAAAGGAGTTTCGTGACTTTGCAGTCAAGGGAAATGTGATCGATTTGGCCGTCGGCGTCATTATTGGCGGCGCTTTTGGGAAAATCGTGGATTCCCTGGTAAATGACATCGTTATGCCGGTTATTTCCACCCTTTTAGGGGGTCATATCGACTTTACCAATCTGTTTATCGTCCTAGGCCACGTCCCTGAAGGTGTTCCCAGAACTTTTGATGCCCTCAAAAAGGCGGGTGTGCCCATTTTTGCCTACGGCAATTTCATCACTATTTCTATCAATTTTGTACTCTTGGCATTCGTGATTTTCCAAATGGTCAAAGTAGTCAACAAAGTTCGATTAATGGATGCGCCACCTCCGCCTCCAGTGCCAGAGGATGTAGTGTTGTTGCGCGAAATTCGTGACAGCCTCAAAAAATAATTCACTCGCATCCAATACAAATGCTGAATCGACTCTGGTTACTATTTGCGCAAGCAGTCACCATTTTGATGGCTGCTTGGTTTATTGTTGCCACCCTTAAACCAAGCTGGCTATCAGATGCGCAAATGGGATCCATTGTTAAAAGCGTTACTCTGAGAGAGGGTGCTTACGATAGCAATGAAATTAGCCCAGGCTCATATCATGAAGCTGTAAAAAAATCGATGCCAGCAGTTGTGAATATTTTTACAAGCAAATCAACTGCAGCGCCTAAAACGCGCAAGGGCAATAACGGTAACTCTGCAGATCCATTATTTAAATTCTTTTTTGGAGATCAGCCTCCGGACGCTGAACCCAGCTCCAGCCTAGGCTCTGGGGTCATCGTCAGCCCCGAAGGAATCATTCTCACCAATCATCATGTTATTAGTGATGCTGATGAAATTGATGTAGCGCTTGCTGATGGCAGAAAAGTAAAAGCCAAAATAATTGGTAGCGATCCCGAAACTGACATCGCCGTATTGAAGATTGATAACAAACAATTACCCACCCCTATTACGTTGGGAAAAATTGAGTCAATCCATGTCGGAGATGTAGTGCTCGCAATAGGCAACCCATTTGGAGTTGGTCAAACGGTTACCTCCGGAATTATTTCTGCTATTGGCCGAGACCATGTTGGCATCAATACATTTGAAAACTTTATTCAAACTGATGCCGCAATTAATCCAGGAAATTCGGGTGGCGCATTAGTTGATACTCGAGGACACTTAATTGGAATTAACACTGCGATTTATTCCAATAATGGTGGCTCCATGGGAATTGGTTTTGCAATTCCAATCAATCTTGTGAAGCAGGTAATGGAGTCTATTCTCAATAATGGCAGCGTGACACGAGGCTGGATTGGGGTTGAACCTCAAAATCTATCTAATGAGCTCTCGGAGTCGCTAGGGCTTCCTAAAAACACTACTGGCGTTCTTTTATCTGGGGTTTTAGAAGGTGGCCCGGCAGCAAGGGGTGGCATCAAGCCTGGGGATGTTCTGATTGCAGTTAATGGCAATAGCACCAAGGATGTCAGACAGCTTCTGAATCAAATTGCACAAATTAACCCCGGCAATGAGGCAATCTTAAAGATCTTGCGCAAAGATAAAGAGTTAGAGTTAAAAGTTCAGACTGGTAAAAGGCCAAAACCTAAAACAACAAACTAAAAAGAGGCCAGATGGCCTCTTTTTTATCCAGCGAGGATTTTGGATAAAAAGTCTTTTGCTCGAGGGGAGCGTGCATCTGGATTACCAAAGAACTCGTCCTTGCTGCAATCTTCAATGATGCGGCCTTGATCCATAAATATCACTCGGTGACTTACTTTGCGCGCAAAGCCCATTTCATGGGTAACGCAGCACATCGTCATACCCTCATTAGCCAACTTCACCATGACATCCAAAACTTCGCCAACCATTTCAGGGTCAAGCGCAGAAGTAGGCTCATCAAACAACATCACAATTGGATCCATGCTCAAGGCACGCGCAATAGCTACGCGCTGCTGTTGGCCACCAGACAACTGGCCAGGAAACTTATCTTTTTGAGCGCTCAAACCAACACGTTCTAAATATTTAAGTCCGTGTTTTTTTGCCTCATCAGCAGAGCGCCCCAATACTTTGATTTGCGCAAGCGTGAGGTTCTCAGTAATACTCAAGTGGGGGAAAAGTTCAAAGTGTTGAAATACCATTCCCACGCGAGCACGTAACTTAGGTAAGTTGGTTTTAGGGTCATGTAGATTGATGCCATCAACGGAAATTTGACCGGACTGAAATGGCTCTAACGCATTAATAGTTTTAATTAAAGTAGATTTACCTGAACCAGACGGGCCGCAAATAACTACAACCTCACCTTTTTTGATTGATGTGGTGCAATCAGTCAAAACCTGAAAGGAGCCATACCATTTAGAAACGTTTTGAAGTTCAATCATGATGGTCTATGTAGTGTGTAGCAATCAAAAAAATAATTAGCGAATAATGGCAACTTTTGCCTGAATGAGGCGCACCGCTTTAGACAGTGAGAAGCAAATAATGAAATAGGTTGCTGCAGCCAGGATATAAGTCTCAATTGGACGACCGTAATTTTTACCGGCAATCTCAAAGCCTTTTAATAAATCATAGGCTCCAATTGCATAGACCAAAGAAGTATCTTGGAACAAGATGATGGTCTGCGTCATGAAGACTGGAATCATATTTCTAAAGGCTTGTGGCAAAACTACTAAACGCATGTTTTGTCCATAAGTCATTCCCAAGGCCTCACCTGCATAAATCTGACCTTTTGGAACTGACTGAATACCTGCCCGCACAATCTCCGAGAAGAAAGCAGCTTCAAAAGCGATAAAGGTGATGGTGGCGGATAAGTCTGCCCCTATAGGCCTGCCAATGAGCATCGGTATCAGCAAGAAGAACCAGAGAATCACCATAACCAATGGAATAGATCGCATGGTGTTGATGTAAAACGTTGCGGGATAAACCAAAGCAGGCTTACCGGATAGTCGCATCAAGGCCAGAAAGGTGCCAACCACAATACCGCCAACTGTAGCAATAACCGTGAGCTGCACACTAAACAGCAGCCCCTTCAAAATGTAATTTGTGAAGAGTTCCCAGTTATAAAAACTTAAGTCTAAGCTCAACATATCATCACCCCTTAATGAGCCAGACTTGCATCATTAGATGCGGCAATAAAACCAGGAATTCGACTTCTTTTTTCTATCAAAGCCATTACGCGATTTACAGCAAACGCAGATAAAGCATAGAGCGCTGTAACTGCTAAATAAATCTCTACACCATGAGATGTTTCTTCTTGAGCCTGCATGGCAAATAGTGTGAGCTCGGGTACAGAAACGGCAAAAGCTACTGAAGAGTTTTTAATGACATTCATGCTCTCAGAGGTCAGAGGCGGAATGACGATACGCAACGCCATAGGCAATATGACATAACGATAAGTCTGTGGGGTCGTTAAACCCAATGCAGTTGCAGCAGCCCGTTGCCCACTTGGCAAAGACTGAATACCGGCACGTACTTGCTCAGCAATACGAGCAGAGGTAAAAAAGCCTAAAGCGATACTAACCAACCAATAAGATGGGAGCGCCTTTAAAGGCAAAACAAAAGCAGGAATGACGTGGTACCAAAGAAATACCTGAACCAACACCGGAATATTTCTAAATAACTCTACCCAAGCAGTTGAGAGTCTCACCAACACTCTGCTCAATCTGCCATTGTCAGGTAGTGTTCTGAGCGTACCCATTACGGCACCCAAAATCAAGGCGATGGCAAGGCCAAGAGCTGCAACCGCTAAGGTCCAGCCCCAAGCCTTCATCAGCCAGTCTAGGTAGCTAGGGTCTGCATTTTGGCCAAGCCCAAAAATAGAGGAGAAGCAGTGTTCAACCACTTCTCCATCTAAGGTGCTTTTACAAAAAACACCTAAATCTAATGCCATATTAAGAACTTATTTAATTGAATTACTTCTTGTTGTAATCTTCTGCAGGCTTGTCATTCAAATGAGCCCAAGCATATTTAGTTGCCGGGGATAATTCGAGACCAACTACAATATTTTTCGGTGGAATTGGTGATAAGAACCACTTGTTCCAAAGTCCAGGCATTTTGCCGTTGGCAACAATCTTGGCAATCGCAGCATTCACAGCGGCTTTAAATTCTGGATCATCCTTACGAACCATGATTGCGATTGGTTCAGTACTGAGAACTTCGCCAACAATTTTGTAATCTTTTGGATTTTTTGAGTTGGCAATATTACCGGCCAAGATAGAGCCGTCCATCACAAAAGCATCTGCACGGCCAGACTCAAGCAATAAGAAGCTGTCGGCATGATCTTTACCAAATACTTCATCAAAATTTACGCCATTCGCTTTTTCATGCTTACGCAAGAGTTGTACGGATGTTGTTCCTGTTGTTGTTGCTACCTTTTTGCCATTCAAATCAGCAATAGATTTAATTCCAGAATTTGCTTTTACAGCAATACGTACTTCTTCTACGTATAAAGTGTCAGCAAAACCAACATCTTTTGCACGGTTGACATTATTTGTAGTAGTGCCGCACTCAATATCAACGGTGCCGTTTTGCACCAAAGGAACACGATTTTGTGATGTCACTGGCTGATAGTTAATGCGTAAAGTATTCACACCTAACTTATCTTTAATGTCAGCCAAGATCATGCGGCAAATTTCAACGTGGTAACCATCAAAGCGGCTATCCCCAGTGGTGTAAGACATCGGAATCGATGACTCGCGCACACCCATGGTTACGGCACCAGAGGATTTAATCTTATCCATAGTTGCACTAGCAGCCTGAGAAGCGGCAGGAACAAGCAGTCCCGCGACTAAAGCGGTTGCTGCAAAAATCATGGGGAATTTATTGTTTTTCATTGAAGGTCTCACTATTGGTTCATTTTTGAATGGGACAGCATTAATACTCTATTTTTAACAGACTATATATCAAAGACGGTTAACTAAATCCCTTTATGAGTGCAGAAATTAGGGTTTCTACCAATACAGCTTTGAATTCACTAGAAATTTGAAAGTTAAAGGTCGAGATGCTCAGGAGGCAAGCCGCCTTGGTAGCGCTGATAAATTTTCGTAAGCGCTTCCTCCAACACCCCTGTAAAAGTTTTTGCATTAAACAAGGGGGAGTCCATCCTATTTTTCGTCAACTTTTCTTTAATAGCCCTTAGTTTTGCTGGGTTCGTTGCTAGCTCAACAGCTAAATCCTCATATTCCTTTTGACTAAAAGCAATCAGTTCCGGCAAATCGATGGCTGTTAAAAGACTACCGGCAACCCTGCCCGCCAAGGTTTTACCCAGCTGAGTTAACACCGGCAAACCGGCCCAAAGGGCATCGCTGGCGGTTGTATGCGCATTACACGGCAGCGTATCCAGAAATAGATCTGCCAATTGATGTCGCGCTAAATGCTCCGGGAGATCCATTCGCTCCGAAAATATCAAACGGTCTTTTGTAATTCCCCTGGCTTGGGCCTGCATGATGAGGTTCTCTTTAGCCAGCACATTATCCTCAAGTAACCAAAGAACACTATTAGGCACTCTCGCCAAAATTCGCGCCCATACATCAAACATCATCGGCAAAATTTTAAAATTATTGTTAAAGCAACAAAATACAAATTGATGTTCTGGTAGATTCAATTCTGCTCGAGAAAATTTTCTATCGGAAATCTTTCGCTTTGAATCGTTCACCTGGTAACTATTTTTTAAATAGATAATTTTTTCTGAAAAATATTTTTGATTATTTTCAGGAATTAATACCTCATCGGCAATGATGTAATCCATAAAATCAGCGCCCATGGTGCCGGGATAGCCCAAGTAATTAAGCTGAAGAGGTGCAGCACCCAGTGCAAAAATTTGAGGTCTTGAGTTAGTGGTATAGCCCTTAAGATCAATGGCGATATCGGTTTCCATATGTCGCGACAATGCAGCAACATCTTGATCTGACATGTTGCTGACGTCAATAAATTGGTCGAAATTTTTCTTCAGCCTCGCTTGCATTTCATCTTGAGTATCGGGGCTAAATGAAAATGCGATAACCTCAAACCGCCCTCTATCATGCAACTCAAAGAGTTCAGCCATTAAATAGGCTGTCGCATGATTAAAAAAATCATTGGAAAAGTAAGCAATTCGAATTTTCTGCGCGCTGTTCTTTACATGAAATTTGGGTTTCGCATAAGCGGCAAACTGATCTTTTGCGTAGAGTTGTGCAACCTGAAAATTGATTTCCTCTGATGATGAAGCTACTACTACTGGAAATGGTGATGAGGCAAATTGATTGTTGAGAATAACCCTCTCAAGATTCGCAATCTCAACTTCAATATTCCTCCAGTCACAGATCTTCATCTTTGCGTGCAGCATTTCTCCAGCCACATAATGAATATTCGGATCCAGTCTCAGCGCCTCTTCATATGCGGCAATAGCTTCAGGATATTTTTTTTGATCATGTAGAAACGCAGCCTTATTCGCCCAGGCTTGAGCATATTTCGGGCTTAATTGAATTGCCTGATCATATGCTGCCAACGCATCATTGAGTCTCTTGAGTGCATACAGCACAATGCCTTTGTTAGACCAAGTCGTCGCATCATCGGGACGCAGATGTAAGGCTCTGTCGTACGATTGAAGAGCCTCGTCATAGCGCCTTAGTCGCGCAAGATCAACCCCAAGATTGCACCAAGCCTCAGCATAGCCAGGATCGATTTCAACAGCATTTTTGTAGTGCACTAAAGCAAGATCTAGCTGATTTATTTCATCGTATAGCCTAGCTACGTTGTAATGCAACTCAGGAGAGTCTTTTTTTAACTGAAGTGCTTTTGTATAGTTTTGAAGCGCTAATTTTGTATCGCCAAGCTGGGCCTGGGCAGTAGCCAAATCATGTAGTGCCTCAAAGAATTCACCCTCAATTTTTAAGGCTCGGTCCAGATAGAGAATTGCTTGCTGAAACTGGCCCCTCTCTAGGAGGGAGGATCCCAGGTAATAAAGCGCCTTAGGCGAGCAATCGGACTGCTGACTGGCTTTTAACAGGAGATTATGAAAGCCCTCCATATCGCCAGTAATGGCTGCAACATAAGCCAATAACTCATTTGCCCCCGCATGGCCTGGGTCAAGCGCTAGAGCTGATCCAAGAGCCAATTTACATGCCTGATAGTCTTTCGCCTGAAAGTGCCGCTGAGCTAAGCTTAAGAAATTTTCCAGGCTATCTTTTTGCATGTTGTATAAGGTTTTGATGCTTTTTTAGTTACAAGCCCTCATTCTAGACTCTGACAATACAAGACTTCTGCTCAGAATATCCCAAGACCATAGCAACAATTGCAAGCCGACCAATAACACTCAGATACTTCATCTTTATCGATATCCTTAAGCAAGATCAACTAAGAAATTTTTGATATTTACTAAAGAAAAAACCCACTGTGTTACCACAGTGGGTTAATTTAATACCTAACTAATTCTTAACTAGCTTACGCTAGCGTTAAATTAGAAAGTGTGACGTACGCCAACCGCATAGTTGCTTGCATTGAAGCTAGATGGGTTTGTGTTGTTCACGATTGAAACGTTTGATGTTCCAACTTGACCATAGATAGCGTACAAGTTTGTGCGCTTGCTGAGGTAGTAGTTAGAACCGATCTGCCATGAAGTCATGTTAGCAGCTGGGTTGCTTGAACCGAAAGCTGTAACTTTACCCAAACCGCCTTGTGCCCAAGCTTCGATAGTTGGAGTGATATAGCTACGAACACCAATTTGCTCACCAGTACGCTTAGCGTAGTAGCCAGTGTCTAATTGTGAAGTTACTTTACGGCTGATGTACTGAGCGTATGCCTTCAAGATACCGAAGTCATAAGTACCGCCAACATAGTACTGGTTATCTTTAACGTTGTTACCCAATGTTGAAGCTTGGCCTGCACCGAAAATAGCATAGCCAGGTGTGCCAGCAGTAGCTTTAGATGTAACACCAGTAGCTGTAGCGCTTGCTGCATAAGTGTTTGACAAGTCATACGCTTCTTTAGCATTCAACTGTTGCATAGCTGCAGTAATGAACAACTTCTGCCATGCATAGTCAACGCCCAAGCCCCAACCGTTTTGGTTGTTTGTACCACCAGTGTAACCATTAGTACCGTTAGCAATTTGTGTTTGATTCTGGTTGGTGTTGTTCATGATCACAGCACCGTGACCAGTGAAACCAGCAAAAGTTGCTGTGTTAACTGTCAAAGTGTTTTGTGCACGGATAGTGTATGAGTTGCCAGCAGCAAAGCCGTTGTTAACTGCAAAGTTGTTATCCGCAACAGTTGCGCCTGTACCAGTAGCAGAGGTATAGATCATGTCGCCGAGGATGTTGTTTGTACCGCCAGCGTCAGTTGCAGCAACTGAGTTATGAACTGTTGTGTACTGTGTACCAATAGCGAAATCACCAAGGCCGTTTTTCTTCAAACCAGCAAAAGATTGACGGTTTTCAGTAGTAGCTGAGTTCTTGAAACCAGATGTAGAGTCAGCAGGAGCCAAGCCTAATTCAACTGTGAAGAATGCAGAAGTACCACCACCTAAATCTTCAGTGCCTTTGAAACCTAAACGGCTTGTAGACTCAGAGCTACCAGAAAACTGGTTTGATGTGCCTTTAGAAACTGTATTTTTGTCTCCGTTAGCAACACGTGAATTTCCACCAACATAACCAAGGTCCATGATGCCGTAAACGGTTACGCTGGACTGAGCTTGAGCTGCGCCAGCGAAAGCTGTCATAGCTGCAACTGCTAATAGCGATTTTTTCATTCTTTAAATCTCCAAAAATTAAAAGTAATGCCCAAATAAAACTGGGACCTATGAATTTTGCTTGTTTTGCCCCGCTAGACTGGGGGTCAGGGTATTTAGGAGCTCTTTTTGCTTGTCAAAAGGTAGTTTTTTGGTTTTCTTCGTTGTATCTCGGCAACAAGACCCCTGTTTTCTGTCTTTTATGAGCCTTAGATGCCAAAATTGTCATATGGCAAGTCGCGAATTCTTAAAAATCCTTAGTTCAGCCCGTTTAGGTGATGTTTCTGCGCAACAAAAACTAGCATCTGCCTACCTGACGGGGGCTTTTAAAACCCCTATTCAACCTGCTAATGCCTTGATTTGGTTAGAAAAATCCTATTTTTCCATTGCAAATCAAGGGCTTGTAGATAAAAGCTCAAGTAACGCTCAAATTTTGGATCTCTTGGGTCAAGTAGCCAGCATTCCACTTGCAGAAACCTTTAGCTCCCCTGCTTTTGAGTTTGGCTGGAACTCTTTTTGGACCCTGGCTGAGAATGGAAGTAGCCTCGAATCTCAAATAGCAGCCAAATGGCAGCTCATCAGCTTGTTGATTAATCCTGCTAATGAAGAAATTCAATCTCAATTAGTGGATTGGCTAAAAAAGAAAACTTTGCCACCGCCGTTAGAAAAGATTTCTTCCCTAGATTTTGCTGGTCTTCAAAAGATCGCCAAACAATATCTACATGAACTTGCAGATGGCGACTCTACTTTTGCAAGCAACGCGAAAGAGTTACTCATTAAGCTCCAACCGAAGAACGAGGCACTCTCTTCCCTATGGAAAGTTTGGCTGGATGAACAAAATGAAGATGCATTAATCCAGGCAGCAGAGCTAGGTCTAACGATCGCTAAACTCACCCTGGGGTTACGACTTGCTCAGTTGGATGAGAATCTAGCCTCCGAAAAGAATAAATCGAATGCGTCTCTTAAAAAAGCAGCTCACTGGTTAGAGCTTGCCGCCAAAGATGGTGATCGAGATGCTTGGTACGCGCTTGGTGAGATTTATCGTCGCCCACAATTTTCTGGATACAACGCTGCCGAGAGTGATCGTTGCTTTGATCGTGCTGCTGACTTAGGTCACGCACAAGCGCAACTACGCAAAGGTGCAAACCTTTGGCGTAAGCGTGAAAAGAGTGAGGAGAAGGTTCGCGGACTACAGGCCTCTTATTGGGTATGGCATGCTCACCAGCAAGGCGTCCCAGAAGCAAAAGATTTGCTCGGCAAGATTTTGGAAAGCTGCCCCGATCCCAAATCAAACGAATGGTTTGAATTAGCACAGTGCGCTGAAGAAGCAATTAATCACCATGCTGAACACAAGCTAGATGAAGATTGGTTACTACTTTGTCATCGCATCATCATTGCCAATCAATTCAACTTCACTAAAGCAGAGTTATTACTTTGTGAAGTTGGTCAGTTGCAGCATGAACATTGCGTAGTGGTTGATATCCGCTGGGAGTTACCCAAGATATTGCCTAGACTCATTCAGATTGAAACGATTCAACAGCGGCGCGCTCTTTTAGCTGCAGGCAAAGCTTTTGCTGGGTCTGAAATAGATATTGAAGGTAACTTACGCCAAAGACGCTATCGCTTTGACCGCGTCACAAATTGGTTAACCAGTACCTTCTCTAAGAATCAGGTAGAAGCAGAGCTTGATTGATCTGCCGCAGGCTCATCTTCAGATGGCTTGGGCACGTAGAAGCGAGCAATGAGTAGTCCCAATTCATAAAGCAGCGTCATCGGCACCGCAAGAAGCAACTGAGATAACACGTCTGGTGGGGTAACGACTGCTGAGATCACAAATGCTCCCACAATCACATAAGGACGAATTTCCTTGAGCTTAGCTAGAGGCACCATGCCCATACGCACCAAGACAACAACCACTACAGGCACCTCAAAGGTAATACCAAATGCCAAGAAGGTTGTCATGGCAAAACTCAAATAGTTATCAATGTCAGTAGACATCTCCGCACCCAAGGGGGCGTTATAGCTCGCCATGAACTTAAAGACTGTCGGGAACACCAAGAAGTAAGCAAACGCCATGCCGATGATGAATAAGGCATAGCTACTAACCACCAAAGGAAGAATCAACCTTCTCTCATGCAGATATAAACCTGGCGCAACAAAAGCCCAAAGCTGATACATCACCACCGGCAAGGCAATCAGAAACGCCACCAACATAGTGACTTTCATCGGCACAAAAAATGATCCTGTGACATCAGTCACAATCATCTTGCCACCAGCAGGTAATGCCTCTAATAAAGGCTGAGCAAACAAATGAAAAATATCAGGCGCCCAATAGACCAAGCAAACGAAGACAACAATGATGGCGAGCGCTGCTTTAATTACGCGATCACGTAATTCAAATAAATGGGAAAGAAAAGTTTCCTGTAATCCAGGGTCTTCAGTTGAATTATGGTCAGTCATGCCGAGCTATTTTTATTTTTTTACTTGTTACTGTTATTTGCTAGCACTGTGATGAAAGCGTTTCATTCTGGCAGCGCCAGATTGCACACGAGTACGCAAGCCCATCGAGCGCTTGAACCAAATCGGCCTTGCAGCACGACGTACGCCCCAGCTATTTCGTCCTTGGCGCTTAGTTTTGCGAAGCACTTCCTTTTCATCGAGCGGAGGCTTATCAAAGCTTGTCTCAAAGATGTCCGCCTGATCGCTTAAGTTGGCGCCAGCCTCTTGTACTGTTGAGCCAATACTATTTTCAACTTCTTTTAAGGTAGCCGCAGTCTCTTCTCGAAACTTTTTAAATTCTTCAACTTCCATCTGGCGATTAACTTCAGACTTGACGTCAGCCATATAGCGCTGTGCACGCCCAAACAAATTTCCTGCCATACGCGCTACTTTTGGCAAGCGCTCTGGTCCAACCACCACCAAAGCAACTACAGCGATCAGCGCAAGTTTTGAAACTCCGAGATCAATCATTTAACCAGTCGTTTAAAAGCTGCATGAGTTTCTATTACGCTCAATTATTTATTTATTAACGTCTTTTGCCTGAACATCAACAGTCTTCTCTGCTGTTGCAGAACTTTGTTGAATTTGCTCCTTAGGCTCGTCGGCAGCTTTCATGCCATCTTTAAAACCCTTAACCGCACCACCTAAATCTTGACCGATATTGCGCAATTTTTTAGTGCCAAATACCAACATCACGATCACTAAAACAATTAACCAATGCCAAATGCTAAATGAGCCCATCTTTAATCTCCTTGGATTATTTTTTCCAGGGGCGGGGACCGCCCATCACGTGCAAGTGCAAGTGATAAACCTCCTGCCCACCATCCGCACCATTATTCACCATCAACCTAAAGCCGCCATCCTTACCCGGACGACAGCCCTGATCTTTGGCAAGACGGGGTGCTAATTCCATCATTCTACCCAGCAAAGGCGCATCTACGCTTTCTGCTGACTCCAACATGGGTATATGTTTTTTGGGAATCATCAAAAAGTGGATTGGCGCCGCCGGATTAATATCTTTAAAAGCATAGATTTCCTCATCCTCATAGACCTTCTGGGATGGAATCAAGCCTTGAGAAATCTTACAAAACAGGCAATTAGGGTCGTGTGACATGCTTTATCTCGTCTTTATTACGCGCTTACTCTGCGTTTATTCTTTTCCAGCAGCTTTTCTAGCTGCCTTTTCCTCGATGCCCGAGGTACCCAAACGACGATCCAACTCAGCAATCACATCTTCTGGACGCAAGTTAAATTGAGACAGGGCAATCAGGCAGTGGAACCAGAGGTCAGCCATTTCACCAACCAGCAGCTTTTGCTGCTCGGGAGCCAAGTTAGCATTACGCGCATCTTTTGCAGCCATTACCGCTTCAGTTGCTTCCTCGCCAATCTTTTTCAAGATGCCATCGTCACCTTTAGAAAAGAGCAAAGCCGTGTAAGAAGTTTTAGGATCTGCTTGACCCGCCTTAAATGCATCACGACGTTGATCCACTACATCAGCCAAATGGGCGAATGCAGAATCTAAATTAGAAGGTTTTTTTGCAGAGCTAGTCATTTGGTCATTTTATGTCTTTTAGGCTAAAGACTTAAGGTTCTCTATTTTTTAGAAATAGACTCGTCAACCCAAGCATTCTTTGCTGAGTCCAAACGCATAAAGAAGCAGCTGTGCTCGCCTGTATGACAAGCAATGCCATCTTTTTGCTCAACGAGCAGCAAAATCGTATCGCCATCACAATCCAAGCGAATTTCTTTTACTTTTTGAGTGTGGCCAGACTCTTCACCTTTGTGCCATAACTTCTGTCTGGAGCGGGTCCAATACACTGCCTCGCCCAAACGCAACGTTTCTAACAAAGCATCGCGATTCATCCAGGCCATCATCAGGATATCTTTACTGCCGACCTCCTGCGCGATGACAGGCACCAAGCCTTGATCATTCCAAGCTATCGCCTCTAACAAGACTTGGTCTTTTGAGTTTTTATTTGTATCTGACATTTGTCTAATTTTGACAGAATTGTTATGGGCCAAGTAAATCAGCGATTGCGCACGATTGGGGTAATGACCCGACACTCCTTGTGGACACTATCCCAATTTGTGTGTATGGTGTGTATTAAATTAAAATAAAGGCTAATCATGAAATATCCAATTGCTATTGAACCGGGTGGGGATAAGTTCGCATGGGGCGTGATTGTCCCCGATATGCCAGGCTGCTTTTCTGCCGCTGACAGCGGCATCGATGAGGCTATTGAGAATGCTAAAGAAGCTATTGAACTTTGGATTGAAGCTGCATTAGACGCAGGTGAAGATATACCCAGGCCCAGCTCTATTACCGATCTACAAAAAAAGAAAGAGTTCAAGGGATATATCTGGGCGATTGCTGAGATTGATCCAGCGTTGCTGTCAGACGATATCGAAAGAGTAAATATCTCTTTGCCAAAAAGGGTATTGGCAAGATTAGATGCTAAAGCTAAATCTGCCGGTGAAAATCGCTCTGCATTTATCGCTCACATGGCGATTAGTGCTTAAACACATTAACTATATTCGGACAGGGATTCCTTGGGCGGCCATATATTCTTTTGCCTGACCAACGGTGTACTCACCATAGTGAAAAATACTGGCAGCTAATACAGCATCCGCATGACCCTTGGTAATGCCATCCACCAAATGCTGCAAATTACCAACACCCCCGGATGCAATAACCGGTACAGAAACAGCATCACTTACTGCTGCGGTTAAAGACAAGTCAAAGCCATCCTTACTGCCATCACGATTCATGCTGGTTAATAAGATTTCACCAGCACCACGCTTGGCAACCTCCTTGGCCCATTCAACTACATCCATGCCTGTAGCCGTTCTGCCGCCATGCGTAAACACTTCCCAATTGCCAGCCTCTGTTTGTTTGGCATCAATCGCCACAACAATACATTGAGAGCCGTAATAGGCAGCCGCATCAGACACTAAATCTGGATTTGCTACTGCAGAAGAATTCATACTCACCTTATCTGCGCCAGCATTGAGCAAACGTCGCACATCGGCAACAGCGCGCACACCACCGCCAACAGTCAAAGGGATGAATACTTGTGATGCCACATCTTCAATGATGTGCAAAATGAGATCACGCCCATCAGACGTGGCAGTAATATCCAAAAAGGTTAGCTCGTCCGCACCTTGAGTGTCATACCGTTTTGCAATTTCAACGGGATCGCCTGCGTCGCGCAGACCAACAAAGTTCACACCTTTAACTACGCGCCCTGCAGTGACATCTAGGCAAGGAATAATTCGCTTGGTTAACACTAGATAATTTTCTTTTGATATTTAAGCGTCAACTCATCAGCATATTTTTGAGCGGCAGCCAGATCCAGATCACCGGCATAAATAGAGCGGCCGGCAATCACGCCCATCACTCCCTCTTCCTCTGCCTTGCAGAGTGCATCAATATCTTGATTATTCGATAAGCCCCCACTAGCGATAACAGGGATTCGAATAGCTTGGGCCAACTTTACCGTGGCATCAATATTTACACCTTTGAGCATGCCATCCCGTCCGATATCGGTATAGATAATGGCCTCTACGCCCCAATCCTCAAATTTCTTGGCAAGGTCGATCACTTCGTGACCGGTAATCTTGCTCCAACCATCGGTTGCCACTTTGCCATCTCGCGCATCTAGGCCAACCATCACATGCCCTGGGAATGCTGTGCAGGCATCCTGTACAAAGCCTGGATTTTTAACAGCAGCTGTGCCAATGATGACTGTACTGATACCGTCATCTAATAAACGTTCAATCGTTTCAAGATCACGAATGCCACCACCCAATTGCACAGGAATCTCATTGCCAACTGCTTTGAGAATCGATTTAATCGCTGACTCATTCTTGAGCTTGCCAGCAAATGCGCCATTGAGATCAACTAAATGCAGACGTCGCGCACCTTTACTAATCCAATGCGCCGCCATTGCGCCAGGGTCTTCAGAAAAAACCGTGGCTTTATCCATATCACCCTGTTCGAGTCGAACACAGTGGCCGTCTTTCAGATCAATTGCGGGAATCAGCAGCATAGAAAAGATTAATAAATATTAAGGTTGCCAAGAAACAAAATTTTGGTAAAGCTTTAATCCGTATTCTGCACTTTTTTCTGGATGGAATTGAGTTGCAAAAATATTATCTCGCGCCACTGCAGAAGTAAACCAATCGCCATATTCAGTAGAGCCAGCGATATCTTCATTGCGCTGCGGCACAACATAGTAGCTATGCACGAAATAAAAGCTCGTTAAATCTGGTATTCCACTCCATAAGGGGTGCTTTTGATCCTGACGCACTTGATTCCAACCCATATGCGGGACTTTATAAGCAGATCCATCTGGCTGCTTTTTGCCAACCAAATCAAAGCGACGAACCTCCCCGGGAATCAAACCCAAGCATGGCGTCCATTGCTCATTCACGCGGACCTCTGCGCTTCTATCAAATAGCATTTGTTCGCCCACACACACACCCAGAAGCGGCTTAGTTTTAGATGCCTCTAATAAGGCCTCCAATAAACCGGATTCTTCTAGATGCTTCATGCAATCAGGCATTGCACCTTGACCAGGCAACACCACACGATCAGCCGAACGAATTTCTTCTGGCTGATGTGCAATCAATACGTTATCGGTGGGTGCGACATGATGAAATGCCTGATACACAGAACGGAGATTGCCCATTCCATAATCAACGATCGCAATGGTTTGCGCCAAAATTGAGCCTATCTTTGCTGTTATCTAACGGGCAACTAGAAGATCTAGATTAGAGGCTGCCTTTGGTTGAAGGAATGGCGCCAGAAGCACGTGGATCGACCGTCAAAGCCATACGCAAAGCACGTCCAAAAGCCTTGAAGACAGTTTCAATCTGATGATGCGCATTAATACCGCGTAAGTTATCAATGTGCAAAGTCACTCCAGCATGGTTCACAAAACCACGGAAGAATTCGATGCTGAGGTCCACATCAAAGTCACCCACACGAGCACGGGTAAATGGAACATTAAATTCCAAACCTGGACGGCCGGAGAAATCGATCACAACACGAGAGAGAGTCTCATCGAGTGGGACATAAGAATGGCCATAACGAGTAATGCCAGCCTTATCACCTACCGCCTTAGCAAATGCCTGCCCAAGAGTAATGCCCACATCCTCAACAGTGTGATGGTCATCAATATGGGTATCGCCATTGGCAACCACTTTGAGGTCAATCATGCCGTGACGCGCAATTTGATCCAACATATGGTCGAGAAAAGGAACGCCGGAGGCTAGTTCAGCCTTACCGGTACCATCTAAATTGATGGAAATCTGAATTTTGGTTTCCGAAGTGTTTCGGGTAACGTCGGCTTGCCGCATGCTTCATTGCGCCGCGAGGCGAAGTGTTGATTGAAGCCTCATAATATCATTCCTAGTAGAGAATTAAATACCGTTAGTGCAGCACTTTCATCGTGATTTTTGACCTGAGAACCCTCATGAGCCGTTTTTGGAGCCCTGTTGTCCAAGCCTTAACCCCTTACGTTCCAGGGGAGCAACCGCAAATGGAGCGGCTGGTCAAACTCAATACCAATGAGAGCCCTTATGGTCCATCGCCAAAGGCACTCACAGCAATCGAAAGTCAAAATACGGCAGATTTGCGTCTTTATCCCGATCCAGAAGGTGCGGCCCTCAAAAAAGCGATTGCCAAATTGCATGGCCTAGATCCAAAACAAGTCTTCTTGGGCAACGGCTCAGATGAAGTTTTGGCTCACGTATTTGCTGGACTCCTCAAACAAAGCAAGCCGGTTCATTTTCCGGACATTACTTACAGCTTCTATCCTGTTTATTGCAAACTTTTTGGCATTGATTACCAAACGATTCCCTTGGGTGAAAAGTTTGAGATCAACACTGCTGATTACAAAACTCCGAACGGCGGAATTATTTTTCCCAACCCGAATGCTCCAACCGGCAGATCTATACCTCGTTCAGAAATCGAAGTCTTACTATCGCGCAACAAAGATTCAGTATTAGTTATTGATGAAGCCTACGTCGATTACGGAACTGAATCTTGCATTCCGTTATTAAGTGGCAAGGGCTGCCCAGAAAATCTTCTAGTTGTTCACACACTCTCCAAATCTCGCGCCCTAGCGGGTCTGCGCGTTGGCTTTGCGGTTGGTCATCCAGATTTAATTGAAGGATTAGAGCGAGTCAAAAATAGCTTTAACTCTTATCCACTAGGCCGCCTTGCTCAAGCGGGTGCCATTGCGGCCATTGAAGATCAAGCACATCTTGAGGAAACTTGTGCCAAGGTCATCCAAACACGAAGCAAGTTAGTTGAGCAACTCAATGCCCTGGGATTTGAAACGCTACCGTCAACTGCAAACTTTATTTTCACCCGTCACCCTAAGCATGCAGGCGTGAAGCTGTATCAAGCCTTGCGTGACAGAGGCATCATCGTGCGCCACTTTAAATCTGCGCGAATAGATGAATTCTTACGCATTACGATTGGCACAGATGAACAAAGCGACGAACTCGTCGTCGCTTTAAAAGAAATACTGAGTTAAGTTTTTAAATCAATAAGCGCAGGTTTATTTCGCGCTTACTTTTTGAGTCGCATCTCAGCTGCACGAGCATGAGCTTGCAAACCCTCACCATGAGCCAAGGTACTGGCCACAGCACCTAAGGTTTGGGCGCCCGCCTCACTAACTTCAATCATGCTGGAACGCTTAATGAAGTCATACACGCCCAAAGGTGAAGAGAAGCGTGCTGTACGTGCAGTAGGCAATACATGATTGGGTCCAGCGCAATAGTCGCCTAGGGATTCACTGGTGTAGTTGCCCATGAAGATAGCACCCGCATGACGAATTTGCTCTGCCCATTTACGGGGATCCACAGTGCAAATCTCTAAGTGCTCAGCAGCGATCGCATTGGCAATTGCACAAGCCTCTGCCATATCCTTAACCTGAATCAACAAGGCGCGATTGGTGAGGGAAGCTTCAATCACTTTAGCTCTTGGCATTTCCGGGAGAAGCTTATTAATGCTTGCTTGGACTTGCTCGATGTATGCAGCATCTGGACACAACAAGATCGATTGCGCTTGCTCATCATGCTCAGCCTGAGAGAACAAATCCATTGCGACCCAATCAGGGTTTGTAGATCCATCACAGAGCACCAGGATTTCAGATGGGCCTGCGATCATATCGATACCCACAATGCCAAATACTCTTCGCTTAGCCGCGGCTACATAAGCATTGCCTGGTCCAACAATTTTGTCGACCGAAGGAATGGTTTTGGTACCGTAAGCTAAAGCGCCAACAGCCTGGGCACCGCCGATCGTAAAGACACGATCAACACCAGCAAGGTAAGCTGCTGCTAGCACTAAAGGGTTGCGCGCACCGTCGGGAGTAGGAACCACCATAACAACCTCGGCAACACCCGCTACTTTTGCAGGAATCGCATTCATCAATACTGAAGATGGGTAAGCCGCCTTACCTCCGGGCACATAAATACCAACACGATCTAATGGAGTAACTTTTTGACCTAAGCGTGTGCCATCTTTTTCTTCATATTCCCAAGAATGACAGCCCGCCTCAATCTTTTGATGCTCGTGATAGGCGCGCACTCTTTGCGCAGCAACATCCAAAGCATTTTTTTGCTCAGCAGATAAAGATTGATAAGCCCGCTCTAAGTCTTTGCGAGGTACTTCTAATTCAGAAACGCTAGCAACATTTAAACGATCGAACTGTTTTGTAAAACCCAAAACCGCTTCATCACCCTGATCTTTAACGGCCGCCAGAATCTTGACTACCGCAGCATCTATCGCCTCATCATCAGCCGACGGCAAGGAAAGACTAGACAGCAGGATTTCTCTAAAGCCTGCATCCTTGCTATTAAGGCGTTTAACGTTGATTGTTGAAGGCATGTATGCGACCTCTTGGTGGCTACTGATTACTTCAGTAGTTCAAAAATGGGTTGCAACTGTGCACGCTTGCGCTTGTACGAAGCTTGGTTGACTACCAAACGTGCACTGATATCGGCAATTGGTTCAACTTCGACCAAACCATTGGCTTTCAAAGTGTTGCCAGTAGAAACCAAATCCACAATAGCGTCAGCTAAACCCACTAAAGGGGCAAGCTCCATCGATCCGTAGAGCTGAATCGTATCGATATGTACGCCTTTATTCGCAAAGTGCTCGCGTGCGCAATTGACATACTTGGTGGCTACTTTTAATCGAGAGCCTTGCTTCACCGCCGCAGCGTAATCAAATCCCTCGCGCACAGCAACAGACATACGACACTTAGCAATATCTAAGTCATAAGGCACATACAAACCATCGGCGCCTTTTTCCATCAGAACATCTAATCCAGCTACACCAAAGTCTGCGCCGCCAAATTGCACATACGTTGGCACATCTGAAGCGCGAACAATAATTAAACGAACATCTGGATTGGTAGTCTCAATAATGAGCTTGCGCGACTTCTCAGGATCCTCCAGCGGCACAATGCCGACCTTAGATAAGATCTCTGCTGTTTCTTCGAAGATGCGCCCTTTGGAGAGCGCTAAAGTCAATTTCATGGACTAATTATCCATCAGCCTTACTTAACGCGCTCAATATTGGCACCCAAGAGGGTTAACTTATGCTCCATGCGGTCATAGCCACGATCCAAGTGATAAATGCGGTCTACCTGGGTTTCACCCTGGGCAGCCAACCCAGCAATTACCAAACTAGCTGAAGCCCGCAGATCTGTAGCCATCACAATTGCGCCCGAAAGCTTTTCTACTCCCTGGGAAATTGCAGTGTTGCCTTCAATGGCTATATCAGCACCTAAACGATTGAGCTCTTGTACGTGCATGAAGCGATTCTCAAAAATCGTTTCCGTAATAGTGGAGGTACCTGATGCAACTGTATTCACCGTCATCAACTGCGCTTGCATGTCGGTCGGGAAAGCCGGGTATTCAGAAGTGCGGAAATTGACGGCTTTAGGACGACCATGCATCGAAGCCTTAATCCAATCGGGGCCAATCTCCATTTGTAGACCGGCTTCTTTTAGTTTCACGATCACTGCGTCTAAAGTGTCAGGGCGACAGTGTTTGACTGTAATTTCACCACCAGTTGCCGCTACGGCACACAAGAATGTACCTGCCTCAATACGATCTGGAATCACTGAATGCTCTGCGCCGTGAAGTTTTTCAACACCCTCAATAACCAAACGGTCACTGCCAATCCCTGAAATCTTCGCGCCCATCTTTACTAATAACTCAGCCAAGTCGCCAACCTCAGGCTCGCGTGCTGCATTTTCTAAAACCGTTGTACCCGACGCTAAAGTTGCGGCCATTAATAAATTTTCGGTACCAGTCACAGTAATCATGTCGGTCAATATCGAGGCGCCTTTTAAGCGATCTGACTGCGGCTTTGTTTCAGCTTGGATATAGCCGCTCTTGATCTTGATACTTGCACCCATCGCCTTAAGACCCTTGATATGCTGATCTACTGGGCGTGCGCCAATAGCGCAGCCACCTGGTAATGACACTTTGGCACTATGCATTCTTGCCAAGAGGGGGCCAAGCACCAAAATAGAAGCACGCATGGTCTTCACCATTTCATAGGTAGCTTCAGAACTTTTAATGACTGCTGCATTCAAAATCATGTGGCTACGATTGCCAGCATTTGGAAAATCTACCGTTACACCAATCTCTTGCAAAAGCTTGAGCATGGTGCGCACATCCTGCAAGTCAGGAACATTGCGTAAAACAACCGGTTGATCGGTCAATAGACAGGCACACAAAATCGGCAATGCGGCATTTTTAGCGCCAGCAATCACTACCTCTCCCTTGAGAGGTGTTCCGCCAACCATTCGTAATTTATCCATGAAACGATTCCAGTAAAAACTTATTTATTAATATTCAATTCGTAATGCGCAATGATGTAATTTTTATGCCGCTGAATTTTGCGCAAACTCTTCAGGTGTAAACGCCTTGATAGATAAAGCATGCACTTCTGCTTTCATGCGATCACCCATTGCGCCATAAACTAATTGATGACGCTGCACTAAACGCTTACCCTCAAAATCAGGGCTCACAATGGTTGCAAAAAAATGCTGGCCATCACCCTCTACTTGTATATGGGTGCACTGAATACCTTGCTTGATATAGCCTTCAATCTGTTCGGGTGTGGGTAGCATTTCTTTTCCTAAAACCAGGATGTCAATAATTAATAACGGAGCTTATAGCCCTTTTGTAGCAGACGCAAAGCAATTGCCGATACCACCACAAAGAAGCAGAACACAATCGCTAGGCTGCTCCAAGGAGAGTTATCCGAAACTCCAAAAAAGCCATACCGGAAGCCGTCAATCATATAAAAGAATGGATTGAAATGAGATACCACTTGCCATGCCGGAGGTAAAGAATGAATCGAATAAAAAACGCCTGACAACATGGTTGCCGGCATGATGATGAAGTTCTGAAAGGCGGCTAACTGGTCATATTTATCAGCCCAGATACCAGCTATCAAACCAAGACTTCCTAAGATTGCTGCGCCCAAGAAGGCAAAGGTCAAAATCCACAATGGATATTCCAGGGTAGGTGTTGCAAACCAGATGGTAATTAACAACACACCCAGCCCCACCACAATGCCACGAAATACTGCAGCCAAGATATAGGCAGCATAAAACTCCAAGTGACTCAATGGGGCTAATAAAACAAAGACTAAGTTGCCTGTAACTTTTGACTGAATTAAAGAAGAAGATGTATTTGCAAAAGCATTTTGCAAAACACTCATCATCACTAGGCCCGGGATTAAAAAGGCGGTGTAACTTAGGCGGCCATAAACTTCCCTGCCTTCAAGCACGTGCCCAAAGATCATGAGATACAGCACAGCCGTCAGAACTGGGGCAGCTACTGTCTGGAAAGCAACTTTATAAAAGCGCTTGACCTCTTTAAATAATAGCGTTGGGAAGCCGCTGCCATATTCCAATGCAGGCCTATTGAGTCCGTGTTTCATAGAGCGCCTCCGGACATAATATTGACAAAGACTTCTTCTAGATCTGTTTTACCTTCACCATCTTTTTTGACGGATCCATAACGACTTAACAAATTAGCAGTGGTATCTAAGGCCACAATTCTGCCTTGCTTGAGCATGGCAATGCGTTGGCACAAAGCTTCCGCCTCTTCCAAGTAATGTGTAGTCAAAACAATCGTGTGGCCGTCTTGATTGAGACGACTAATAAATTGCCATAGGGATTGACGTAACTCAACGTCCACTCCAGCAGTAGGCTCATCCAAAATAATGACTGGTGGTCTATGCACTAAAGCCTGAGCTACAAGCACTCGACGCTTCATGCCGCCAGACAAAGAGCGCATATTGCTATCCGCCTTAGAGGTGAGATCAAGATTGGCCATGATCTCGTCAATCCAAGCATCGTTATTTTTAATTCCAAAATAACCGGATTGAAATCGTAAAGTCTCACGCACAGTAAAAAATGGATCAAAGACCAGCTCTTGTGGGACTACGCCAAGCATACGACGCGCTTCACGAAAACCCTTCTGCACATCAGCACCCATAATCGCCGCATGACCATGGCTAGGCGTTACTAAGCCAGCCAAAATAGAAATTAATGTTGTTTTACCTGCGCCGTTCGGACCCAATAGGCCAAAGAACTCGCCCGGCTCAATAGTCAGTGACACATCATCTAATGCTTGAAGAGCCCCATACTGCTTAGATATATTTTGAATAGATATTGCAGGGTGCATCGCCATCACATACCCAACAGTGCAGCAACACCATAAACACCAGCCAGGACTTTTAGCTTTTCTGGGGCATGCTCAATCGAAATTGATTGCCCCTCAGCCACAAGCTTTTTTTGCCAAGCCAGCAAAACGGTTAATACGGTGGAGTCAAAGTCTTTTAATTCAGAACAATCAATCAAGCGTAAGCTTGGGCTACTTAACAAGCCCTCTTTTTGCAATTGCAAGGCATTTTCTTGCGTTACTTTTTTTGGCAAAAGAAAAGGCATGATCTGTGTACTTAGCAATTAATTGGCCGGTTTAGCGCTAGCTAATTGCTTATTGCGGTCTTGCAAAAACTTCACTAAACCTTCAATTCCATTTTGACTAATTTGGTTTGAGAATTGATTGCGATAAGCTTCAACTAACCAAACACCCATGATGTTCATGTCATAGACCTTCCAACCATTCGCTGTTTTCTCAAGACGATAGTCCAAAGGTACAGGATCTCCACGGCCAAGTACAACCGTTTTAACCACCACCTCTTTATCATCCGGGGCAGCTCGCAGAGCCTTAAATTGCACAGTCTGATCACGCAATTGGCTCAAAGCACCAGAGTAGGTTCGAATCAATAAATTTTTAAACTCAGAAGTTAATTGGGCTTGCTGCTCAGGCGTTGCCTTTTTCCAATTAGGGCCCATCGCCATTTCTGTTGTGCGACGCATATCGGTATACGGGACAATCTTCTTATCAACCAAATCCACAATCTTAGGAATATTGCCCTTTTGAATATCTGGATCAGCCTTAACGGTTGCCATGACCTCAGTAACCACCATCTTAATTAAAGCATCGGGGGGTGTTGATTGATCGGGAACTTGCGCCAAAACAGTTCCAGATGCGAGCAATAGGCCTGCACAGATAAAACCGAAGATTTGCTTAAAGCTTTTCATTTTCCCGCCCACCATCTTTATCTAAATTGAGAGTCATTTTAGTCACTTCAAACTACATTGCTTGTTGCTTATTGCTTGTTTTTTATAACTTATTGGTATGGATTCTCATAAACCGGCATTTGAGGCTCTTCATCATCGCGACCCTCATTTATTTGATAGGCTCGTCTCTGAATATAAGCATCACGCACAAAGCTGTACTTATCAATTGCGGCACCATCCAACAAATCACCCGCTTCGTAATAAGTATTACGTGCATTGACTACACGCAAGCCAGTAATACTGTTGCGAAGCCCGATATTCTTCACAAAGCTAAATAGATAATCTGACTCTAGATCTCCCACGGTACCAACGGTATCGCGTACGTTACTTGGACCAAAGAAAGGGAGAACAACATAAGGACCTGAAGGCACACCCCAAACACCTAAAGTTTGTCCCCAGTCTTCTTTGTGCTTTTCGAGGCCGCCAGGAGTTGCCAGATCAATCAGTCCGCCCAATCCCATGGTTGTATTTACCGCTACTCGCATTAAATCATTAAAGGCAAAGTCTGGCTTGCCCTGTAACAAATTAAAGAGCGCAGTATAGATATCGTTGTAGTTACTAAAGAAGTTGTAAATTCCATCGCGCACAAATTCAGGCAATACAAAACGATAACCAGCAACTACTGGCTTTAAAAGATAAGCATCTAGGCCTTCGTTAAATTCAAATACCGAGCGGTTAAACGGCTCCCAAGGGTCTTGTGGAGAGCGCTCTGCGCCAGCAGGAATCGATGCACAGCCGACCATGCTAAAAACCAAACTCAGCAAAACTGCCTGCTTGATTTTGCGCAGAATGATCAACATCATTTTGCCGTGCCCTTATCTTGGCCGCTATCTGCTGCCTTGTTATAGAGAAATTGGCTAATCAAATTTTCTAAAACAATGGCTGACTGAGTTTGAGAAATCTTCTCGCCATTCGTCAACATATCATCTGAGCCGCCTGCTTCAAGACCAATATATTGCTCGCCCAATAAACCCGATGTCAAAATCTTTGCCGAAGAATCTTTCGGAAACTTATAAGAATCTTCAATGGTCATTACAACAGTTGCTTGGTAAGTCTTGTCATCAAAAGAGATGTTGGCAATCCGTCCAACCACTACACCAGCGCTTTTCACAGGCGCGCGAGGTTTCAAGCCACCAATGTTGTCAAAGCGCGCAGAAATTTTGTATGTTGGTGCGAATGACACTGCATTCATATTGCCAACCTTGAGTGCAAGGAATAATGCTGCCAACAAACCCATGGCAACAAAAATTCCTACCCAGACGTCAATTGCACTTTTTCTCATAAGAGCCCCAGTTTATTCTTTCTAATTTGAGAACATCATTGCGGTTAGCAAGAAATCTAACGCTAAAACCGATAAAGAAGAGATCACCACCGTACGGGTGGTTGCTTGCGAAACGCCTTCTGGAGTGGGCCTAGATTCATAGCCCTGATAAAGGGCAATAAACGTTACCGCTACACCAAACACCATGCTTTTAATTAGGCCATTGCCAATATCAGAGAATAGGTCGACCCCACCCTGCATTTGGGACCAGAATGCGCCAGAATCGACCCCAATAAGCGGTACGCCAACCAAATAGCCTCCCAGAACACCTACTGCCGTAAAGATAGTGGCCAGAATAGGCATAGAAATAATGCCGGCCCAAAGACGAGGCGCAATCACACGGCCCAATGGATCAACTGCCATCATCTCCATGGCAGTCAGCTGTTCGCCAGCTTTCATCAAACCGATTTCTGCTGTCAATGAAGTACCGGCTCTTCCGGCAAACAATAAAGCGGTAATGACGGGGCCAAGTTCGCGAGTTAAAGAGAGGGCAACTAACAGGCCAAGTGCCTGCTCTGATCCATAACGATTCAAGGTGTAGTAACCCTGTAATCCCAAAACAAAACCAACAAACAATCCTGAAACCGCAATGATCACAAATGAGTGATTACCAACAAATAGAATTTGATCAATCACCAAGCGCGGTCTTTTAAGCAAAAATCCTGAACGAACAATCACTGCAGCAAACATGCGAGCAGCTAAACCAAGGCTGCTCAAGTTGCGCCGTACAAAAAATCCAAGATCCCCTAATAGATTTAGAAGCTTAGTCATCAATTACCCACTCCAAAATCTTCTGCCAAACTTATTCCTGGGTAATGGAAAGGCACAGGACCATCAGGCGCAGCATCTAAAAACTGTCTAACGAAAGGATCTGTGGAGCGACTCAATTCCTCAGGAGTTCCTTCTGCACCAATGCGACCATTTGCAATAAAATAGACGTAATCTGCAATCGCAAAAGTCTCTTCCACATCGTGTGTAACCAATAAACTCGTGGCTCCCAGGGCATTATTGAGATCGCGAATTAAGCGCGCGGTAATGCCCAAAGAAATAGGATCAAGACCAGCAAATGGCTCGTCATACATGATAAGCGGCGGATCTAAAGCAATTGCTCTTGCAAGCGCAACACGCCTTGCCATGCCACCAGAAATTTGTGAAGGCATCAAGTCACGTGCCCCACGCAAACCTACCGCATTGAGTTTCATTAATACAAGTGAACGCAATAATTCTTCGCTAAGGTCAGTGTGTTCACGCAATGGAAAGGCAACGTTTTCAAAAACACTAAGATCAGTGAATAAAGCGCCAAACTGAAAAAGCATCCCCATGCGACGACGAGCAGCCATTAACTCAGCGCCACTCATCTTGCCAATGTCCTGGCCTTCAAAAAGAACTTGTCCTGACTGTGCGTTGTATTGACCGCCAATCAAACGAAGAATGGTGGTCTTACCGCAACCCGAGCCGCCCATTACAGCAACTACTTGACCGCGTCGAAACTCCATATTGAGTCCCGACAAAATCTGCCGCTCGCCTGGAGCGTAGGAAAAGTTGACGTCTTTGATCGAGACGACAACTTCACCCGCAGCTTGCTTGCTTACATCCAAGGAATTTGGCTGACCACTGTTCATATCCCCGACATTATCGAGGTAAAACAGAAGACCCCATTAAATACTCGTCTACTGAACGGGCGCATTGACGACCTTCGCGAATCGCCCAAACAACCAAAGACTGTCCACGGCGCATATCGCCCGCAGCAAATACCTTAGGAACGTTCGTTTGATAGGCATTTTGACCGTCTACAGTCGCTTTTGCATTACCGCGAGCATCTTTCTCAACACCAAATGCATTGAGTACTTGCTGAACTGGTGAAACAAAGCCCATTGCTAAAAGTACTAAATCTGCCTTGATCTCAAACTCAGAGTTTGGCACTTCTGCCATCTTGCCGTCCTTCCACTCCAAGCGAACACCAATCAGTTTCTCAACTTTGCCGTTTTTGCCTTCAAAACGCTTAGTTCCAACAGACCAGTCACGATCACAACCTTCTTCATGAGATGAAGAGGTGCGCAACTTAGTTGGCCAGTAAGGCCATACCAAAGGCTTGTTCTCTACTTCTGGAGGCTGTGGGAGTAATTCAAACTGAGTAATTTTGGTGGCGCCGTGACGGTTTGAAGTACCAACGCAATCAGAACCAGTATCACCACCACCAATAACGACTACATGCTTATCGGTTGCACGAATTTCATTTTTAAAGTCGCCTGCATTTTCTTTGTTCTGCGGAATCAAGAATTCCAATGCGTAATGTACGCCAGCCAATTCACGGCCAGGAACTGGCAAATCACGTGGCTGCTCTGCACCACCAGTGATAACAACAGCATCAAAATCTTTCATCAACTGTTCAGGAGAAACTGTCTTAGTGGAGTAATTTTTTACTTCAGCACCAATCGCCTCTTTACCAACAAAAACGCCTGTCTCAAACTTCACGCCTTCAGCTTGCATCTGCTCAACGCGACGATCAATTAACCACTTTTCCATTTTGAAATCAGGAATACCGTAACGAAGCAAGCCACCAACGCGATCGTTCTTTTCAAACACAGTTACGTCATGACCAACACGAGCCAATTGCTGTGCAGCCGCCATACCTGCTGGACCGCCACCAACAACCGCTACTTTCTTGCCAGTCTTAGTCTTAGGTGGTTGCGGCTTCACCCAACCACTCTCCCAACCCTTATCAATGATGGCATGCTCAATAGATTTGATGCCAACCGCAGTGCTGTTGATACCAAGAGTGCAAGCAGCTTCACAAGGCGCTGGGCAAATACGGCCAGTAAACTCCGGGAAGTTATTAGTCGATTGCAAAACATCCAATGCATTCTTCCAATCATCATGAAAGACCAAGTCATTAAAGTCAGGAATGATGTTGTTCACTGGGCAGCCGTTATTACAAAACGGAATGCCGCAATCCATACAACGTGCACCCTGAACCTTCGCTTCTTCGTCAGTTAAAGCGGCAACAAACTCTTTGTAGTGATGTAGACGTTTAACCGGCGCTTCGTACGTTTCACCAACGCGCTCAAACTCCATAAATCCAGTGACCTTACCCATATCGAATCCTCAGTATCTTTTCTTAATGTCTATCTATATTGATTAAGTGATTTAAGCTGCAACTGTTTTTTTCTGCGCTTTTTCCCACAGCTCTCCAAGAGCACGTTTGTACTCAGTTGGGAGAACTTTCACAAAACGTGCGCGGGCATTGTCCCAATCAGCCAAGATTGCTTTAGCGCGCTCAGAGCCAGTGTGACGGAAATGACGCTCAACCAAGCCCTTGAGTATTTGCTCGTCAGTCAAACGCTCGCCGCCATCTTTCACATCAACAGGGGCATGCCACTCAGACTTCGGCATCTTGGCAATCTGCTCAGCAGAAGGCAATACTTTTTCCAAAGTCGCCATGCTGGTGTTGCAGCGCTTATCAAACAAGCCATCTTCGTCGTAAACGTAAGCAATACCACCACTCATACCTGCAGCAAAGTTACGGCCTGTGGCACCCAAGACCACCACGGTGCCACCGGTCATGTACTCGCAACCATGGTCGCCAGTGCCTTCAACAACAGTAGTGGCACCAGAGTTACGCACTGCAAAACGCTCGCCAGCTACGCCATTGAAGAATGCTTCGCCAGCAATCGCACCGTAAAGAACGGTGTTGCCAACAATGATGTTCTTAGCGGTATCGCCACGGAACTCATGAGGAGCGCGAACGATCACGCGTCCACCGGATAAGCCTTTACCAACGTAGTCATTGCCATCGCCAACTAAATCCAAAGTAATGCCACGTGCCAAGAAGGCTGCAAAGCTTTGGCCGGCAGTGCCATTCAACTGAATGTGGATAGTGTCATCTGGCAATCCTGCATGACCATAACGCTGAGCAACTTCACCTGAAAGCATTGCGCCGACGGTGCGGTTTACGTTCTTCACTGGAACAATGAAGGAAACCTTCTCGCCACGCTCTAATGCAGGCTCACTCTTCTCGATCAAGATATTGTCGAGCGCACTAGCTAAACCATGGTCTTGTGTCAGCACTTGATAACGTGGAACTTCGCTTGCTACTTGTGGTTCAGCAAAAATCTTACTGAAATCCAAGCCATGCACTTTCCAGTTCTCAATACCTTTGCGGGTATCCAACAAATCTACACGACCAATTAAGTCATCAAACTTACGAATACCGAGTTGT
The DNA here is from genome assembly GCF_018881715.1 of Polynucleobacter parvulilacunae. Lineage (GTDB taxonomy): Bacteria > Pseudomonadota > Gammaproteobacteria > Burkholderiales > Burkholderiaceae > Polynucleobacter > Polynucleobacter parvulilacunae. The sequence continues at coordinate 593,341 of NZ_JACVPW010000001.1, read as the reverse complement.
GCCATGATCTCGCGTGCTTCTTCAGCAATAAAGAAGAAGAAGTTCACAACGTGCTCTGGCTTGCCAGAGAATTTCTTACGCAATTCTGGATCTTGTGTAGCAACGCCTACTGGGCAAGTATTCAAGTGACACTTACGCATCATGATGCAACCCTCAACCACCAATGGAGCGGTCGCAAAACCAAACTCATCAGCGCCCAACAAAGCGCCGATTACTACGTCGCGACCAGTCTTCATTTGACCGTCAGCCTGAACACGAATACGACTACGTAAACCATTGAGAACCAATGTTTGCTGTGTTTCAGCCAAGCCAAGTTCCCATGGGGAGCCGGCGTGCTTGATTGAAGACAATGGGGATGCACCAGTACCACCATCGTGACCAGCGATCACAACGTGGTCTGCTTTTGCTTTCGCAACGCCAGCAGCAACAGTACCAACACCCACTTCGGATACCAACTTCACAGAAACGTCAGCCTTTGGATTGACGTTCTTCAAGTCATGAATCAACTGAGCGATATCTTCAATCGAGTAAATATCATGGTGCGGAGGAGGAGAAATCAATCCTACGCCTGGCACTGAGAAACGCAACTTACCAATGTAGTCAGAAACCTTGCCACCAGGCAATTGACCGCCTTCACCAGGCTTAGCGCCTTGCGCCATCTTGATCTGAATCTGATCAGCAGAACGCAAATACTCAGTAGTCACACCAAAGCGACCAGAGGCAACCTGCTTAATCTTGGAGCGTAATGAGTCGCCATCCAACAATGGAATATTGGCCTCAACCACATCGCTACCCAGAACACTGGCTAAAGTCTCGCCCTTCTTGATTGGAATGCCCTTGAGTTCATTCACATAACGGTTTGGATCTTCGCCGCCTTCACCAGTATTGGACTTGCCGCCGATACGATTCATTGCAATTGCTAATGTAGCGTGCGCTTCAGTTGAGATTGATCCCAAAGACATCGCGCCTGTTGCAAAACGTTTAACGATTTCTTTTGCAGATTCCACTTCGTCCAATGGAATCGCTTTTACTGGGTCGATCTTGAATTCAAACAAACCGCGCAAAGTCATTTGACGCTTAGTTTGGTCGTTAATGATGTTGGCGTACTCTTTGTAAGTCTGATAGCCCTTCTCAGCACCAATACGTGTGGAGTGCTGCAACTTCGCAATCGTGTCAGGAGTCCACATATGGTTCTCGCCACGAATACGGAAAGCATATTCACCACCAGCATCGAGCATATTAGTTAGAACTGGGTCATTACTAAACGCGGCAGTATGCATGCGCAGCGCTTCTTCAGCCACCTCAAATACGCCGATACCACCAACGTTTGATGGAGTGCCTTTGAAGTATTGATCAATGATGTCGTGATTTAAACCAATCGCCTCAAAAATCTGTGAGCCGGTATAGGACATGTAAGTAGAGATACCCATTTTGGACATCACTTTTTGCAAGCCCTTACCAACCGCTTTGACAAAGTTCTTCACTGCTTTTTCAGCAGATAAGTCACCTGACAAACCTTTAGCCATTTCAGCCAAGGTTTCCATGGCCAGGTATGGATGAACTGCTTCAGCACCATAACCAGCAAGAAGAGCAAAGTGATGAGTCTCGCGTGCGCTGCCAGTCTCAACTACCAGACCAACGCTAGTACGCAAACCTTTTTGCACCAAATGCTGATGAATTGCAGAAGTTGCCAACAATGCAGGAATTGCAACGTGCTTCTCGTCTACTTGACGATCGCTCACGATCAAAATGTTGTAACCAGAACGTACCGCATCGGCAGCTTCAGCACACAAAGATGCTAAGCGCGCTTCAATGCCAGCCTTGCCCCATGAAGCTGGGTAGCAGATGTCCAACTCATAAGAGCGGAACTTGCCGTTGGTGTAGTGGCCAATATGACGAATCTTAGTAATGTCATCAAAATCTAAAATCGGCTGACTGACTTCTAAGCGCATTGGCGGGTTGATGTTGTTAGTGTCTAACAAATTCGGTTTTGGTCCGATGAATGACACCAATGACATCACCATATTCTCGCGAATCGGATCGATCGGAGGATTGGTAACCTGTGCAAATAATTGCTTGAAGTAGTTATAGAGTGGCTTGTTCTTATTAGAGAGAACTGCCAACGGGCTATCGTTACCCATCGAACCAATTGCCTCTTCACCATTCATGGCCATTGGAGCCATCAAGAACTTAATGTCTTCCTGGGTATAACCAAAAGCCTGCTGGCGATCTAATAATTTAGCTGCCGGACGAATAGTGGTTTTCTCATCGACCAAGTCTGCCTTGCTGGCATCAACTTCATCCAACTTGACGCGAACCGCATCAATCCAGCTCTTATATGGCTTAGCCTTAGAAACAGCATTCTTGAGCTCAACGTCATCAATAATGCGGCCTTGTTCCATATCGATCATGAACATCTTGCCTGGCTGCAAACGCCATTTTTGAACGATCTTGCTCTCAGGAATCGGTAATACACCAGCCTCAGAACCCATGATGACTAAATCATCGTCAGTTACGTAATAACGTGCTGGACGCAAACCATTGCGATCTAAAGTTGCGCCTATTTGACGACCATCGGTAAACGCCATTGCTGCAGGACCATCCCATGGCTCCATCATTGCAGCATGGTATTCATAGAAAGCGCGGCGATTGTCATCCATCAATGCATGCTGTTCCCATGCCTCAGGAATCATCATCATCATGGCTTGAGCCAATGGATAACCTGACATTACCAACAACTCTAGACAGTTATCAAAGCAAGCTGTGTCTGATTGACCTGGATAAATTAGTGGCCAGAGTTTTTGTAAGTCATCGCCAAGTACCGGGGAGCTAATCGCGCCCTCGCGTGCATTAACCCAATTGACGTTTCCTTTAACGGTATTGATTTCACCGTTGTGCGCAATCATGCGATACGGATGTGCTAATTCCCATGCCGGGAAAGTATTGGTGGAGAAGCGCTGATGCACTAAAGCCAATGCAGAAACAGTACGCTTGTCTTGCAAGTCTTGATAGTACGCGCCCACTTGGTTAGCCAACAGCAAACCCTTATAAACAATGGTTCTAGCAGACATCGAAGTAACGAAATATTCTTTACCATGCTTAAGATGCAAATCTTGAATTGCATGACTAGCTGTCTTGCGAATGACATACAACTTACGCTCAAGTGCATCGGTTGTCATGATGTCGCGACCACGACCAATAAAAATTTGACGTATGAATGGCTCAGTCAGTTGCACAGTTGGCGACATCGGTAATTTCACATCTACCGGAACATCTCTCCAACCTAAAACAACTTGCCCTTCTAAACGTACAGTGCGCTCTAATTCTTGTTCGCATGCCAATCGGGAAGCATGTTCTTTTGGTAAGAAAATCATACCAACGCCATACTCACCTAATGGTGGCAAAGTTACGCCTTGCTTAGCCATTTCTTCGCGATACAAAGTATCTGGAATCTGAATCAAAATACCAGCGCCATCACCCATTAACGGATCAGCACCAACTGCTCCCCGGTGATCTAGGTTCTCCAGAATCTGTAAACCCTGAGAAACGATCTCGTGGGATTTCTTACCCTTGATATGTGCAACGAATCCAACGCCGCAAGCGTCATGCTCATTACTAGGGTCATATAAACCTTGAGCGATTGGGCGAAGATTTGAATTTAATTGTGTAGTCATAGTATTTCCGAGGGGCGACAAAGGCCTGATTACTTTTGGAGGATCCAATATAGGTGAATACCCACACCGATGCAATAGAAATAAAATGAGTCTGTCCCATTTATTTAGATGTCGCACCAATATGAATTCTATATATGGGGACAGAGTCGCTAGATTCAATACCCCTTTTAAACTTCAGGGGAGCTTAAATCTATCTAAGTTCTTGAATTTACTGTATTTATTTTTCTAGGGCGGCCGCGGTGACGAATAAGCGCTAACTCAGGAGCATCCTTAAAGAGCTTTTTGGCATAAATATCGCTGACCCAGGGCTTGGATCGTATGAGGGATTCTGTAATTTGGCGATCCTCCCAGTGAGGGGCGCCCTCTTTTACAAAGTTAGACCAGCTCATCTGCCTTTCAAAAGGGGTATTACCTAACTTCCAAAAGTGCTGGTGGTCTACCAACCAAGGCTCAGCATTGCCGCCAATATGTGTTGCAAAACTAGTCCAAGTCGAGCTTTGGGGGTTAGATTCATATCCAGCCCTGACTGGATTGAGTTCTATATAACGTTGGCAACGCAGAAAATAATCAGGATCAATGAGTGACGAGCGGTATCTGCCTTCCCAAATGGTTCCAGAACGACGTTGCTGCTGATTGAAATATTGCGCATAACGACGTCCAAGAGACTGCATAGTTTTAGCAAGCGAATCTTCATTTTGGGGGGTTAGCAATAAATGCACATGATTGGGCATGAGCGCAAATGCGTGAACCGCACAACCAAACTGCCTTGCTGCCTCACGCAACCACTCTAAATAAGTACGGCGATCTTCATCGGTAAAAAAAATGGTTTCGCGATTATTGCCACGAACCATCACATGCATTGCTTGACCAGGTATTACTGTGCGCGCTTGCCGTGCCATGCTAAAAACGAACTATTGCAGTTCGCGCACACCGCCATTATTTGAGAAGTCTGGAATAAACCAGTCGCCATCGACTTGGGTTACGCCGCTTGGTACTTCACGCGAGATCTGTGGACTATCTTTTAATGCAGTCGACATATAAGAAATCCACATGGGTAAAGCAAGTCCGCCGCCAGTCTCGCGATCACCCAAGCTGGCAGGTTTATCAAAACCAATCCACGCAATCGCAACTACTTTGGGGTTGTAGCCCGCAAACCAAGCATCGTGAGAATCGTTAGTGGTACCCGTTTTACCCGCAATGTCACTGCGCCCCAACTTAGCTCGCGCTGAGGCTGCGGTACCGGTCTTGGTAACTTCTTGCAACATACTGTCCATTACAAATGCAGTGCGAGCATCCAATACGCGAGGCGCATCCTCGCCTACACGAGTTGGCTTCGCCTCAAACATCACGGTACCTTTAGAGTCAACCATCTTGTCAATTAAGAATGGATCTACACGATAGCCGCCATTTGCAAATACGCTATATGCAGAAGCCATCTGTAGTGGGGTTACAGAGCCTGCACCCAGTGCCATTGTTAAGTAAGGAGGATGTTTCTCAGGCTCAAAGCCAAAACGCTGAATATATTCTTGTGCATATGAAGGGCCGATGGCGCGAATGATCCGAACAGAAACTAAGTTCTTAGATTTTGCTAATGCATTACGCAAACGCATCATGCCGTCATATTTACCATCGTAGTTTTTTGGCTCCCAAGCTTGGCTTCCTGTTTCCATGCTACCAATGGATAAAGGAGCATCGTTCACCATCGTGCTCGGTGTAAAGCCTTTTTCAATAGCTGCCGCATAAATGAATGGCTTAAACGAGGAGCCTGGTTGACGCAAAGCTTGTGTGACGTGGTTGAATTGATTGCGACGGAAATCAAAGCCGCCTACTAGAGATAGGATTGCACCCGTCTCTGCGTTCATGGACACAAAGGCAGCCTCAACTTGTGGCAACTGAGCAAGCTTCCAAACACCTCCGTCTGATAACAAACGCACAACTGCGCCAGGACGCAAGCGCTTCTTAGGTTGAGTGCTATCAGTAATAGATGCGGCCGCCAACTTCATACCATCACCTTTAATAGTGATAGTGTCACCAGTGGAAATCATGACCTGCATTTCTTTTGGCTTTACATCAAGAACAACACCGGACTGCAGATCATCTAACTGTGGGTAAGCAAGTAAGGCCTCGTCAATCGCGCGCTGGCGCTTCACAGAGTCTTCTGGAAGGTCAATAAAGCCTTCTGGGCCACGATAAGCATGACGTAAGTCGTATTCAAAAATTCCACGGCGGACTGCTTTATATGCAGCGTCTTGATCAGCCTTCAAGATGGTGGTGTAAACATCGATACCCTGAGAATAAATAGCCTCGCCATATTGAGTAAAGAGCAATTGACGAACCATCTCGGCCGGGAAGTCGGCTCGAACAGCAAACTCATTGCCTAAGCCGCGAATATGCAATTCTTCAATCATCGCCTTTTGGTACTCCTCTGGCGTGATGTAGCCCAGATCGCGCATTCGTTGAAGAATATACTCTTGGCGAATCTTGGCGCGACGGAAATTACTAACTGGGTTATAGGCTGACGGTGCCTTTGGTAGACCGGCCAGCATTGCAGACTGGGCAATGCTGATATCCTTTAATTCAATGCCAAAGTAAATCTGGGCCGCGCTTGAAAAGCCATAAGCCCGCTGTCCCAAGAAAATCTGGTTCATGTAGATTTCCAGAATCTTATCTTTAGTTAATTGAGATTCAATTTCCCATGCAAGCAGTACTTCATAAATTTTTCTACTAAAGGTTTTCTCATTGCTAAGGAAGAAGTTGCGCGCCACCTGCATCGTGATAGTAGAGGCGCCCTGTGACAAGTGGCCGCGTAAATTGGTTACCGCTGCACGCAATATGCCGACGTAGTCAACGCCACCGTGAGAGTAGAAGCGGTCATCCTCAATTGCTAAAACAGCATTACGCATGCTTTGCGGAATTTCATTTAGAGGGATTACCTTGCGGCGCTCTTCACCAAACTCGCCAATCAAAACCTTATCTGCCGTGTAAATTCTTAACGGAGTCTTTGGGTTGTAATCCGTTAAAGCGGAGATCTTAGGAAGGTTAGGCTTTGCTACTAAAAATGCATAGCCCATTAACAAAGTAATCACCAATGCAAAAACAACGCCAATAATTAGCAAAGCTTTGACTAATGGATTGCTTGAATTCTTGCGTGGCAAGCCAGGCTGGGCCCGTGTCTGCCGAGGGCGTCTATCGGAAGGGCGAATGGGACGCTGATTGAGCGGCGGCTTGTCTTTTGGAGGTAAGGCCATATGTCCAAATTATAGGGTGCTTAGTAGTCTCTTTAAGTAATTTTCCCAAAAGATAAAAACCCTTGTTTTACGGCTAGTGCGATCGCTATTTCTGACACAGGCTTCAATTTAGGCTGATGGATTTTCACCTCTCAAAACGGAAGAATGGGGGCATGCCTGCACGCCACATTTCCAGCCAATCCTTTGATGAAATTTTGAGCGACCTGGGCGATGATCCCGCCATCCCCGATCCTCATGGAATTCGTAAGCCACCTCCCCAACATGGCGCCTCGCCTACACCCCCAATTCCCAACAAAGGCAAGCCCTTTGCTGAGCCCTTTAGCCACATCCAAATCAAAAATTCCCTACAAGGATTTGTAGCACCGCTCATCCTTATTGTGGTCTGTATTGGCGCAGCCATTGCTTTTTTCATTGCCCATAACACCCTACTCAACGAATCTAAAACCGCGCTCGAGACATCTCAAAAACAGATTTCTGAGCTGAAAAAGGAAATAGCTGTTATGCGCGATGAAATTTATCAAGATCAAGATGCCCTATATTTGGCAATAGATGAAATAGAAGTGAGTATTCACTCTTTAAAGGATAAAAAGCCCGAAATCCGCGCATTTAACAAGCCGCAAGCGCCCAATCATGAATCTGAGTTGCGCCGCTGGCGCTACCTAGGAACATCTCAAATGGGCTCCTCTCACAAAGCCTATTTCCATTCTGGCAAAAACCATCTTGTCTTTGAAAAGGGGGCGCAGGTTCTGGGAGATTGGCGCCTAAGCAATATCGAAAAGGGGCTCGCCACCTTCACCCACCCCCATGGCAAATCTCTTGTCCTGAAAGCATCCAAAAGCGAATGAAGCTTATCGCAAAATACATCCAAAAATACTTAAAACCATTCTGGATTTGGTTGGCAATGCTGATGCTTTTGTCGACCAGCAATGCAGCAGGAAATCCAACCTCACAAAATCATTTTCTGAACCCTATTAGCCTGCAATTTACTGATATTGAAATAACCGAACTTTTAGAAGCCATGGCGAAATTGGGTAATACCAATTTTTTATTAAGCGAGTCAATTAAGGGGAGAGTTTCAATTGATCTTAGAAATACCCCATGGCAAACCGCCCTTCACTCCATCCTGGCAAGTCGTGGATTGCGACTCGTCCGCAATGGCGAAATCTACTGGATTGGACCGCATGCAGAGATTTTGGCCTTTCAAAAATTCAGGCGCGAGGATGCTGCCCTGCCTTTTGGCGGGGATCACATAAATAGCCCAAGACAAATTCTGATAGAGGCACGCATTGTCGAAGCAGATGAGCGCTTTGCCCGCGAGCTCGGTGTCAAGCTGGGCTATCAGGCCAATGGCATTGGCGGTAATGCAGATCAAAAACTGATCGGGAATATCGATTTGGGCGGCGCTGGATTAAGCGGGTTTAATCCGGCGTCCATGGCTGCAACCCTAGTCTCTAAAAATGCTAGCCGGATCCTTCAGGCAGAACTTTCTGCACTTGAATCCGAAGGTCAGGGAAAAATTCTTTCAAATCCTCGAATCATGACTGGCGACCAAGTCAAGGCCACGATTGAGCAGGGAACAGAGCTGCCATATCAGACCTCGAATCAAAATGGCAGCAAATTGCAATTTAGGAAGGCAAACCTGCGCCTTGAGGTTCTTCCAAAAATTCATCCAGATGGAAAGATTTCAATGCTAGTCGGCATCAACAAAGACACTGTAGGCATGAAAACGGAGCAAGGTTATGCAATTGATACCAAAAGCCTAAGTTCAGAGGTGACTGTTGAAAACGGCGGAACAGCCATCATTGGGGGCATATTCCAAACAACTGAACGTGAGGACGAAGTCAAAATTCCTTTATTGGGGGACATACCCCTCATTGGCCATTTTTTTCGCCATAAATCGAAGTTGCAGGACAAAACTGAGCTATTGGTCTTCTTAACCCCGACCGTTCTCGACAAACCCTAATAAAATCGAAGGGTGAACTCTCCGACAAACAATATCTTTCTAATCGGCCTAATGGGCGCCGGGAAGTCGACCGTCGGAAAAGTCTTAGCAAAAAAATTGGGGCGTCGTTTTCTAGATGCTGACCATGTAATCGAAGAGCGTTGCGGCGTAAAAATTCCCGTCATCTTTGAGATGGAAGGTGAAGAAGGTTTTCGCAAAAGAGAGGCACAAGCCATTCGTGAAATCACTGCTGAGCAAGATATTATTTTGGCGACCGGCGGGGGCGCTATTTTGTTGCCAGAAAATCGCCAGGCATTAACTGAACATGGCACCGTTATTTATTTGCATGCAAATCCTATTGAGCTTTGGCATCGCACTAAAGGTGGAGAGGGCAGACCTCTTCTTAAGAACGGTGACGCAAAAAAGATTTTAGAAAATTTGTACGCGATTCGCGATCCGCTCTATCGTGAAATCGCAGACCATGTGATTGAGACTGGAAAGCCCAGCGTCAATCAATTGGTCAACACCTTAATCATGCAGCTTGAACTTTCTGCTTAAATACATTGGCAATATGATGAAAATACTTGAAGTTGATCTCGGTAATCGCAGTTATCCAATTTACATTGGCACCGATTTGATTGAGCAAGCAAGCCTATTTAGTGCCTGTGAAAAAGCCACCTCCATCTACATCGTTAGCAATACTACAGTTGCCCCGCTGTATGCCGAGCGCCTAACCAAAACACTGAATACCTTTGGCAAACCCGTTAGAACAATCGTTCTGCCTGATGGTGAGTCTTATAAGGACTGGAAAAATCTTCAGTTAATTTTTGATGATCTTTTAAAGTTTGGTGCTGATCGCCAAACCATGCTTGTTGCCTTGGGTGGTGGGGTTATTGGCGATATGACTGGATTTGCTGCGGCTAGCTTTATGCGTGGCATTCGGTTTATTCAGGTGCCTACTACATTGCTTGCTCAAGTCGACTCATCGGTTGGTGGTAAGACCGGCATCAATCACCCGCTCGGCAAAAACATGATCGGCGCCTTTCATCAACCAGCTGCCGTCATTGCCGATCTCAACACTTTAAAGACTCTCCCTCCAAGAGAGCTTTCTGCTGGACTTGCAGAAGTGGTCAAACACGGCGCCATTGCTGATGCTCAATTTTTAGATTGGATCGAAGCTAATGCAACAGCCCTACTAGCTTGCAATACAGAAGCTATGGGCCACGCTGTTCTACGCTCATGTGAAATTAAATCTGCTGTGGTTTCTGCGGACGAAAGAGAAGGCGGCATTCGCGCAACCCTAAACTTTGGTCACACCTTTGGTCACGCTATTGAGGCTGGCATGGGCTATGGTGAATGGCTGCATGGTGAGGCCGTTGGTTGTGGCATGGTGCTAGGGGCAGATCTTTCACGTCGCCTCAACTACATTAGCGAAGCCGATGTTCAGCGTCTTACCAAAATCATCCAATCCATGAATTTACCGATCACACCACCGAAGTTTGGAGCTGATCGCTATATGGAACTGATGCAGGTGGATAAAAAAACTGAGGGCGGACAAATCCGCTACGTCGTTTTAGAAAAGATTGGCAAAGCTCAGATTAAAAGCGTGCCCGATGCCCAAGTGATCGAAACTTTAAGCGCTACTGGCGCCGCTTAAATCAAACCAATCTTGACGGTTTGACCGGCCTGAGCACTCGCAAACTCAGTGAGATCGCTCAATAGCTCTTTTCCTGTTTTGGTATCCAGCCACAGTGGCTTTGCCATCGTGCCAGCCCAACGATAGTGATATCCGCCAGACTTGGCGGCAACCCAAATCTCATGTAAGGGTGGCTGAGTATTCACCACAATAACGCTTTTATCCTTAAAACGAATATTGATGACATTTCCACCTTGACGCTCAACGTCTAAATCGAGATCAAGCTCATCATCAGCAGACTCTAATGCCACTTCGATAGATTGCAATAAATTACTTCCCAGTTGATAAAACTGCTTGTCATCTATGCTTTCTACGCCTGAGTTGTTTGGATTCATACTGGAGTCCTGCATGCTATATTCAATCATTCGTTTTAGAGACATTCATGATAGCGACTCTTAATAAAGCCCTCTACCTTAGCCTTTTAATATCCCTTGCAGGGTGTGGGGTAAGGGGTCCGCTATATTTGCCAAATGTGCCACCTGTTCCGCCTGCCCCTACAGAGCCAGAACCCAAAGGCAAGCTGTACCCACCACAAACTCCTGCTAGCCCAAGCAATTCTTCATCGGCCAAGTAATGACAAGCAAAGCAATTCCCCTTCCTAAGTTATCCGGATTTACCGATCGCAACGGCAATTGGTATGCCGAAGATATTCCACTCGCAGATTTAGCAAAAGAATTTGGTACGCCGCTGTATATCTATAGCAAAAAGGCGCTCACCGAGGCTTATCAAGCATATGACAAAGCTTGTGTTGACTCGCAAGGTAAACGTCGTGCACGTGTGCACTATGCAATGAAAGCCAATAGCAATTTAGCGGTGATTGATTGCTTCAAAAATCTTGGTGCTGGCTTTGATTTGGTCAGCGGTGGTGAGTTGGCTCGTGCATTAGCAATTGGAGCTGACCCAAAAAGTTTAGTGTTTGCTGGCGTAGGTAAATCTGCTACTGAGATCGCCACTGCCTTGCAAGCCGGCGTTAAATGCATCAACGTTGAATCCATTGCGGAGCTACATCAGATCAATCGCGTTGCAACTAAGCTCAACTGCCGCGCCCCAATTTCCTTGCGCGTTAACCCGGACGTAGATGCACAAACCCACCCGTATATTTCTACTGGCTTAAAAGGCAATAAATTTGGTATCGCATACCACGAGGTTTTAAAAACTTATCGTGAAGCATCACAACTTTCTCAAATCGATGTTGTGGGCATTGATTGCCATATTGGTTCGCAGATTACTACTACTGCACCTTATTTGGATGCCTTAGATAAAGTATTGGATCTCGTCGCACAACTGAAAAAAGAAGGCATTGTGATTCATCACCTAGATCTGGGCGGCGGACTCGGAATCTCTTACAGCGATGAAACACCTCCAGACATTACCGAGTTTACGAATACCCTCTTAAATCGAGTTGCTGAGCGTGGCTTTGGTCATTTGGATATTGTTCTTGAGCCAGGCAGATCACTTGTAGGTAATGCTGGCGTCTTGCTAACCACTATTGAATATTTAAAGCCTGGCGCCGAAAAGAACTTCTGTATCGTTGATGCAGCCATGACTGAACTGATGCGCCCAGCCTTATATGAAGCACATCACGGCATAGTGCCAGCACAAAAGAAGGCAGCAAAATCCCTTACCTACGATGTCGTTGGCCCCGTCTGTGAATCTGGTGACTGGCTAGGCCGAGATCGCGATCTTGCGGTTGAAGAGGGGGATCTTCTCGCTATTCTGTCTGCTGGTGCTTATGGTTTTGTAATGGCATCTAACTACAACACACGCCCAAAACCCGCGGAGATTATGGTTGACGGCAAAAATGCTTACGTCATTCGCGCCCGTGAAAAAACTGCAGACTTATTTGCAGGTGAAACTGTTTTGCCAAAATAATTTTTTCAAAAACTGAGTGAAGTCTTTTAAGTTTTAGGTAATAAAAAACCCCGCTGCATGAGCGGGGTTTTCTTTTATTTCTTTTACTAATTAATGCAAGCCAGCGATGTAATCAGAAACTGCTTTCATTTCTTGATCAGAAAGCTTAGTAGCAATCGCAGTCATCTGGCTACTATTTTTACGGATACCTTCACGGAACGCGAGCAATTGAGCGTTTGTATAGTCAGCCCACTGACCACCTAACAAAGGGTACTGCGCAGGAATGCCAGCGCCAGTTGGGCTGTGACATGCGGCGCAAGCTGGAACGCCCTTAGCTGCAATACCACCGCGATAGATGCTTTGACCTAATTCAATAGTGTTTTTGTCTTGCGCAACACCTTGAGAGATTGGCTGCTTAGCCAAGAATGCGGAAATGTTCTGCATATCTTGTTCAGTCAAAGTAGCCGCCATACCCATCATGACAGGATTGGCGCGAGTGCCTTCTTTAAAGTTTTTCAATTGCTTAGCAAGGTAAGCTGCATGCTGAGCGGATAACTTAGGCCATGTGCCTACTGCACTTTGGCCTTTAGGGCCATGGCAAGTGATACAGGCTGTTACACCACGTGATGCATCGCCATTTGAATACAGAGTTTCACCAGCGGCAGCATCAACCTTTGGCTTGCCTGGAACAGCAGCCTTAGCTTCTGCAGCTGGAGCCATAGGAGCAGCATCAGATGCAAAAGCTGCACCAGAAATGCCGATCAGAGTGAAAATAGAGAAAGCCGCAAAACCAGCACGTAAGCTAGTTAATTTGGAGATTTGGGAGGTTTGACGCATTATGTTTACCTTGGCAAAAATTCCTAAAAGTGTTTGGGCCCTGCATTTATAACCTTTTACCCAACACCATGAGATATTTCATGATTTTGCGTGATTTTACAATAGCTTCTGGACATGTCTAAACTCTTTCAAGCCCGATTCGCCACCACAGTCAATGACACCCATTGCCTGCCTGCCACACCCCTACGTGAGGTGGCCTTTGCTGGGCGCTCAAATGCGGGTAAATCTAGCGCCCTTAACGTCCTTTGCAACCAAAAAAGGCTCGCTTTTGCAAGTAAAACCCCTGGGCGCACCCAACATATCAACTATTTTGGGATTTTTGCAAAAGATGACTTATTGGGCTATTTGGTGGATTTGCCCGGCTATGGCTATGCTGCCGTTAATCATGAGACCAAATACCACTGGAATGCCCTCCTAAGCGACTATCTACAGGAGCGAGAGCAGCTGGTAGGCATGATCCTTATCGTGGACTCCAGGCGCGGTATCACCGAGCTAGATGAGCAAATGATTCAGTGGTTTGTGCCTACTGGTAAGCCAATTCATGTTTTGCTCAGCAAATGCGACAAACTGAACAATAGCGAATGCAAGCATGTCCTGGAAGCGGTGCGCAAACAACTGCAACAATATGACCCCGCCCTACCCGATGGCAATGGCGAGTCCAAACAACTTACGGCACAATTATTTTCAAGCACCAAACGTATAGGTCTTGAAGAAGCAGACAATATTGTTATTAAATGGTTATTTGAAGTAGAGACAAAAGAAGATGAGATCACCAGCTAAATCATTGCTTAACTTTCCAGGACATCGTCCTCGTCGTATGCGTCGCGATGATTGGTCACGTCGCCTCATGCAAGAAAATAATGTTTCTGCAAATGACCTGATCTACCCAGTCTTTTTGCTTGACGGCCAGGGCAAATCCGAAGCAGTTGCCTCGATGCCTGGTGTCAATCGCATGTCTTTGGATCTACTCATTCCAGTTGCGCAAGAGTGCGTTGATTTGGGCATTCCGGTTCTAGCGCTCTTTCCGGTAATTGATTCGGCGCTAAAGACACCCGATGGCAAAGAAGCCTTTAATCCAAAGGGTCTCATCCCTTCAGCGGTTCGCGAACTTAAAAAACGCTTCCCTAATTTAGGCATCATGACCGATGTCGCACTTGATCCTTACACAAGTCATGGCCAAGATGGCGTGCTCGATGAACAAGGTCGCATTCTCAATGATGAAACTACTGCAATCTTGGTACAACAAGCTATTGCCCAAGCAGAAGCAGGTGTTGATATCGTTGCACCTTCAGACATGATGGATGGTCGTATCGGAAAAATTCGCGCCGCACTTGAACAAAAGCAATTGATTCATACGCGCATCATGGCTTATTCAGCAAAATACGCCTCCGCTTTTTATGGTCCATTTAGAGACGCGGTCGGCTCTGCAAAAAACCTTGGTAAGGCTGATAAAAAGACTTACCAAATGGATTGTGCCAATGGCGACGAGGCTTTGCGGGAGGTTGCACTCGATATCAGTGAAGGTGCCGATATGGTGATGGTCAAGCCTGGCATGCCCTATTTAGATATTGTGCGTCGCGTAAGAGAAGCGTTTGATTACCCAACATATGTATACCAAGTGAGCGGTGAATACGCTATGCTTAAAGCCGCTGCACAAAATGGTTGGCTCGATCATGATGCCGTCATGATGGAATCATTGCTTGCATTTAAGCGTGCTGGTGCAGATGGAGTTCTAACCTACTTCGCACTTGAAGCTGCGCGCTTACTCAAAGCAAACGCAATCGGCAAATAAACCCAAATTACTTTTGACCGATTGCCTGCTTTAAGCGCTCAATAAAGCGTTGCGGCGGCATATAGCCAATCACGCGTTGATCTTTTAGCTCTTCCGAGTTTTGATTAAAGATCAAAATTCCTGGCGGGCCAAATAATCCAAAACGCTTAAGTAATGCCTGGTTCTCAGGGCTATTTGCAGTCACATCTGCTTGTAATAAAACCATTTGCTTGAGCTCTTTACTCACTTCCGGATTGGTAAAGGTATTCACTTCCATCTCTTTACAACTAATGCACCAATCAGCATAAAAATCCAAAAGAACTAATTTCTTTTCTCCTTTGGCTTTACTTAACTGCGTATCTAGTTCTGCAGGTGAATGAATCACCACAAAAACTAAATCACCGACCTGATGAATGTTCTGGCCATTGACTATTTTTGCGCTTCCCGCAACATCATTTTTTTGCAGTAATGGTGAGGCAATCCAGGCAGCTGTAGCCACCAGAAGAACGCCCAATGTGCGCTGTAAATAAACCATCCAAATACCAGTAGACGGAATCAAAATACGAGCTTCAATGGCGATAAATAGCAGCGGCAAGCCCATGCCAAGGGCCATGACAAAAAGCAAACCTGCGCCCAGACTCATTGACCCCGTTTGCGCAATAAAGGCTAGAACACCCGCTAAAGGAGCGGTAATACAGGGACTAGCTACCAGCGTTGAAATACCCCCCAAAGCAAAAGCCCCAAATACACTGCCGCCCTTTTGGCGACCTGCCAGCTTGTCCACATGGTGATGCCAAGACGAGGGCAGACGTAGGTCATATAAGCCAAATAAGCTGCCTGAGAGCACTAAGAGCAACAAAGCAAAAGTAGCGAGAGCAAATGGGCTTTGCAGGGCACGTTGCACACTCCCACCAAGGGCTGCCATGAGCACGCCAGCAAAGGCATATACCAAAGCCATACCCAAGACATAGGCAAGCGCTAGAACGCTGGCACGGCCTTTAGAGATAGCTTTGCCACCCTGAGTACCAAAGATGACACTCGACAAAATAGGAAGCATCGGTAGTACGCAAGGCGTAAATGCCAAAGCAAGACCTAAGACAAAGAAGGCTAAAAATAAATAAGCAGTAGAAGTGCTTTCTAAAAAACGACCAATGGCATTCACGTCATCGCGTTCACGCCATAAATCCGCCAAGCTGAATTGACCACTTTCTCCACTTGCTTGAGTATTCACTGCGGTGGCGCCATCCAAAATATCTGGAATCGGAGCCGCCTTCACGCCAGGTGCTGCAAGTAAAAATTTGAGAGTCATCGGTGGATAGCAAATACCCGCCTCCGCGCAACCTTGAAGCGTTACTTCAAGGTGGAGTGGTTTACCAGCAACTGGTTTTGTATCCAATAAAACTAGGAATGGCTCTTTATATACCTGCAGTTTTTTCTGAAAAGTTTCATCAAACTTCACTACGCCAGATGGCAATGAGGGCCTTATATTACCTAGGTTCCCGGCCTGATTCCCTGCTTGAAATTTAAGAGATTCCTGGTAGATGTAATAGCCTTTAGCAGGTAGAAATTCCAACTCAATTTGATTCGAATTCTCCACCCAGGTAGCTTCCACACGAAATGCTTTTTCTGGCGGCAGGAAATCTTGCGCAGCAAATACTTGCGCAGAGAAAAGCAACAAGAGCGCAAAAATTCTCACGATGAAAGAATGTAATTTCATGACTTCGAATTTACCTCAGACTCTACCCACTTGCCGTATTGCTCTTCATATTGCTCAGGAGAAAAAGCCAATATCTCGGGAAGATCGTATGGATGTGCATTTTTAATAAAGGTGGAGATCACAAGCCACTTTGCATTAGTTGTCTTCGCTGAAAGCAAAACTTCGCGTTCTTCACGAACCTTACCCTCCCAACGATATATTGAGTGAACTCCTTCAGTAATTTGCACACAAGCAGCTAAATTCTGCTCAACCAAGGACCTTGCTAAGCCCTTGGCGGCCTCCATATCAGGAAGGCTAGTGAGCACCACCAAAAGCTTTATGGGATTGACCTGGAGGTTTTCAGACATTCTGTATTTATAACCTGTTAAATGAAAAAAGCCAGACCGAAGCCTGGCTTTTTACCGTAACCGGGAGACTTAAGCCTCTTCAGCTACTACTGCTGTTTCTTCAACTTCTGGGCGATCTACCAACTCAACCAAAGCCATTGGTGCATTGTCGCCATGACGGAAGCCAAACTTCAAAATACGAAGGTAGCCACCTGGACGTGTTGCGTAGCGTGGGCCGAGCTCTGTAAAGAGCTTGGTTACGATATCGCGATCACGTGTGCGATTGAATGCTAAGCGACGGTTTGCTAAGTTGTCTTTTTTACCTAAGGTAATTAAAGGCTCAACAACCATGCGCAATTCTTTTGCTTTTGGCAAAGTCGTTTTAATGACTTCGTGCTCCAAAAGTGAATTGGACATGTTGCGCAGCATCGCTAGGCGATGTGATGATGTTCTGTTTAGTTTGCGTAAGCCGTTTCCGTGACGCATGATGCTTCCTTTCTAATTATTTCTCGAGGTTAGCTGGAGGCCAGCTTTCGAGTTTCATGCCAAGACTTAAGCCACGAGCCGCCAAAACATCTTTAATTTCATTCAAAGATTTGCGACCTAGATTAGGCGTCTTCAACAATTCATTCTCTGTACGTTGAATCAAGTCACCGATGTAGTAAATGTTCTCAGCCTTCAAGCAGTTTGCAGAGCGAACTGTGAGCTCGAGATCATCAACCGGACGCATCAACATTGGATCAACCATTGAAGAGCGGCTTGGTGCCAAATCACCAGAAACTTCGCTGCTTTCGAGGGCTGCGAATACAACTAACTGATCAACCAAGATGCTAGCTGCTTGACGAATTGCTTCTTCAGGAGACAACACACCGTTAGTTTCGATAGTCATCACTAAACGATCGAGGTCGGTACGTTGCTCAACACGAGCAGACTCAACAGCATAGCTAACACGGCTAACCGGGCTAAATGATGCATCTAAAACGATACGGCCAATGATCTTAGTAGTTTCGTCGCTGTACTGACGAACGTTACCTGGTACATAACCACGGCCTTTTTCAACCTTGATCTGCATGTCCAACTTACCACCAGCTGACAAGTGAGCGATCACATGATCAGGGTTCATGATTTCTACATCATGTGGCAAGTCGATATCTTTTGCTGTAACAACGCCTGGGCCTTCTTTACGCAAATTGATAGTAACTTCGTCACGTGACTGCAATTTAAATACGATACCTTTGAGGTTCAACAAGAGGTTTACTACATCCTCTTGAACTCCATCCAATGTGGAGTACTCATGAACAACACCAGCAATAGCTACTTCAGTTGGCGCATAACCAACCATCGAGGACAACAGTACACGACGTAATGCATTTCCGAGTGTGTGGCCATAGCCACGCTCGAACGGCTCCATAACAACCTTAGCTTGGTTGGCGGTAAGCGCTTCAACAGAAATAATCTTTGGCTTGAGCAAATTTGTTTGCATATTTTTTCCTTGAGAGTGCCTAATTAGCGTGAATACAATTCAACGATCAAACTTTCATTAATTTCACCGCTAATGTCTTCACGGTCAGGCACTTGCTTAAATGTTCCCTCGAGCTTGGCTGCGTCAACTGAAACCCAAGTAACAGCTGCCATTTGCCCAACCAAATTGAGTGATTCTGTAATACGCGCTTGCTTCTTCGCTTTTTCACGAATTGCAACTACATCACCAGGCTTAACCTGAATTGATGGAATATTTACAGGGCTACCATTGAGCAAAATTGCGCAATGAGAAACCAACTGACGTGCTTCAGCGCGTGTTGAACCAAAGCCCATGCGATAAACCACGTTATCTAAACGTGACTCAAGCAACTGGAGCAATGTTTCACCAGTGTTGCCCTTACGACGCTCAGCTTCTGCGAAGTAACGACGGAATTGACGCTCTAATACGCCATAGATACGCTTAACCTTTTGCTTTTCACGCAATTGATTACCGTAATCAGATGTTCTTGAGCCAGATGTACGGCCATGTTGACCAGGCTTAGTATCTAACTTGCACTTGTCTGACAGGGCGCGACGTGCGCTCTTTAAAAATAAGTCGGTACCTTCCCGACGTGCTAATTTGGCCTTAGGCCCTAAGTAACGTGCCACGATGCTTTCCTTTCTTTGCCGCAGTCTTACGACCGGCGGTGAGTTCGCCCTTTAAATCAGGCGAACAGTGGGCTTTAATAAAAAACTACTGAAACTGTTGTACTGCCAACTTCCAAGCTTAGATACGACGACGCTTAGGAGGACGGCAACCATTGTGTGGAACTGGAGTTACGTCTTGAATCTCAGTAATCTTGATGCCCAATGAGTTCAATGCACGAACTGCTGATTCACGACCTGGGCCTGGGCCTTTGATCTGAACTTCTAAGTTCTTGATACCGCATTCAATGGCAGTCTTACCAGCAACTTCTGCAGCTACCTGAGCAGCAAAAGGTGTTGATTTACGTGAGCCTTTGAAGCCCTGTCCGCCAGAAGTTGCCCATGAAAGCGCATTTCCTTGACGATCAGTGATCGTAATAATGGTGTTGTTAAAAGAAGCGTGAACGTGCGCAATACCGTCAGCAACGTTCTTTTTAACCTTCTTACGAGCGCGCTGTGAAGCGGCGGAAGCGGATTGTTGTTTTGCCATGTCAATAAACTTTCTTGATTATTTCTTCAGTTGCACGCCAGACTTACGTGGGCCCTTACGGGTACGCGCGTTAGTCTTAGTACGTTGACCACGTACAGGCAAGCCCTTACGATGACGCACACCGCGGTAGCAACCTAAGTCCATCAAACGCTTGATGCTCATAGTTACTTCACGACGAAGGTCACCTTCAGTAATGAATTTACCTACTTCATCACGCAACTTTTCCAAGTCACCGTCAGTAAGGTCTTTAACTTTTTTGTCGATTGCAACACCTGTGGTTTCACAAATTTTGCGTGCACGAGTTGTGCCAATGCCAAAAATTGCTGTTAAACCGATAACAGTATGTTGATGATTTGGGATATTTACCCCAGCGATACGTGCCATGAGATTTCCTCTTAATTAACCAGATCAGCCTTGACGCTGCTTATGACGTGCGTCTGAAGAACAGATCACGCGCACAACGCGTTTGCGCTTAATGATCTTGCAATTTCTGCAAATACACTTAACGGATGCTAAAACTTTCATAACTCACCTCTTAAAAATAGGTACTACTTAATCTTTACTTCGCGCGGAAAATGATTCTTGCGCGCGTCAGGTCGTAAGGAGTCATCTCCACCGTCACCTTATCTCCCGGCAAAATACGGATATAGTGCATCCGCATTTTTCCGGAAATGTGCCCTAGAACCACATGTCCGTTTTCTAGCTTCACGCGAAACATCGCGTTCGGCAAATTCTCCACTACTTCTCCCGCCATCTGAATTACATCGTCTTTAGACATTCAGTTAAGCGCCCATCTTAAAGTTGGCTTTCTTCATTAAAGAGCCGTACTGCTGTTGCATGACGAATGACTGAACTTGAGCCATGAAATCCATTGCAACAACAACAATAATTAATAATGAAGTACCGCCGAAATAGAACGGCACGTTGTACTTCAGCACCAAGAATTCTGGCAACAAGCAAACCAGAACCATATAAATTGCACCAGCCAAAGTTAAGCGCACCAAAATCTTATCGATGTAACGCGCTGTTTGATCACCTGGACGAATACCAGGAACAAAGGCGCCGCTCTTCTTCAAGTTCTCAGCAGTCTCACGGCTGTTAAATACCAAAGCGGTATAGAAGAAACAGAAGAAAATAATCGCTGCTGCGTACAAAATTGTATACACAGGCTGGCCTGGAGCCAAAGTAGCTGCCAAGTCTTTAATAATTCTGCTGAACATATTGGTTGGCTCGCCTGATGTAAACCAGCCAGCAATCGTTGCAGGGAACAAAATAATTGAAGAAGCAAAAATTGGAGGAATAACGCCTGCCATGTTCAACTTCAATGGGAAGTAAGAGGACTGACCACCGTAAATCTTGTTGCCAACTTGACGCTTAGCGTAGTTCACCAAGATACGGCGCTGACCGCGCTCTACAAACACCACAAAATAAGTTACTGCTGCAACGATCACAACAATCAAAAGCGCAGAAATAATATTCATTGAGCCAGTACGAACTAACTCTAACAAGCTAGCCAATGCATTTGGTAAGCCAGAAACAATGCCACCGAAAATAATGATCGAAATACCGTTACCAAGACCACGCTCAGTAATTTGCTCGCCAAGCCACATCAAGAACATCGTGCCGGTAACCAAAGTTACTACAGTGTTCAATTCAAACATCAAACCTGGGTTGATAACCAAACCTGGCTGAGCCTGCAAGGCAACAGAAATACCCAATGCTTGGAATGTTGCCAAGAGCACAGTACCATAGCGTGTGTACTGAGTAATCTTACGTTGACCAGCTTGACCTTCTTTTTTCAAAGACTCCAAAGAAGGAACAACAATCGTCATCAACTGCATGATGATCGACGCAGAGATGTAAGGCATGATGCCTAAAGCAAATACAGTGAAGCGAGATAGGGCGCCACCTGAGAACAAGTTAAACATTCCCAAGATACCGTCTTTTTGGCCAGAAAATAACTTTGCCAATTGGTCTGGATCAATTCCAGGAACTGGAATATGAGCACCTAAACGGAACACGAGCAAAGCCAACACCAGGAAGACTAAGCGTTGGCGTAGTTCGCCAAACTTGCCGCCTGATGCTGCAGTGTTTGCGTTATTGGTAGGTGCTAATGCCATATCTACTAAAAGACCTATTAAACCAATTCAACCAATTTGCCGCCAGCAGCTTCAATAGCTGCTTTAGCGCCAGCAGTTGCTGTGATGCCCTTGAGGGTTACAGCAATCTTGAGTTCACCAGTCTTGATAACCTTAACTGCATTGATTTGCTCACCAGCAAAGCCATGAGCTCTCAATACCAATAAGTCTACTTCTGGCAAATTGATTTTTGCTAAGTCGTTCAAAGTAATTTGACCAACGTGACGACGCGTCAAAGACACGAAACCGCGTTTTGGCAAACGACGATACATAGGCATCTGACCGCCTTCAAATCCGACCTTATGGAAACCACCAGAACGGGATTTTTGACCTTTGTGACCACGGCCAGCAGTTTTACCAAGACCAGAACCAATACCGCGACCAACGCGACGACGGTTTTTCTTGGAGCCTTCTGCAGGTTTAATTGTGTTGAGTTGCATATTCTTCGCCTATTTACTTGCTAGTTATTAGCCAACGACTTTAACTAGATAAGAAACTTTATTAATCATGCCGCGAACAGCTGGAGTGTCTTCCAATTCAGATACTGAATTGATGCGACGAAGGCCTAAGCCTCGTACAGTTGCACGGTGGCTTTCGCGTGTACCGATCAAGCTGCGTACTAATTGCAGTTTGACTTTGGAGTTAGATGTTGTCATTTGTAGATTCCTAATCTTTTGGTCTTAGCCGAGAATCTCTTCAACTGACTTACCGCGCTTAGCAGCAATCTCAGCAGGAGTACTCATCTTGCTCAAACCATCAATGGTTGCACGAACCAAGTTGTACGGGTTTGTAGAGCCAAGTGACTTAGCAACCACGTTAGTTACACCCATTACGTCGAAAATTGCGCGCATTGGGCCGCCAGCAATAATTCCAGTACCGTCTTTAGCTGGAGAAATCAAAACGCGTGACGCGCCATGTTGACCAGTAACAGTGTGCTGCAAAGTACCTTTACGCAAAGTTACTTTGATCATCTTGCGACGAGCTTCGTCCATTGCTTTTTGAACAGCAACTGGAACTTCTTTTGATTTGCCTTTACCCATGCCGATGCGGCCATCGCCATCGCCAACTACAGTGAGTGCAGCGAAGCCGAGAATACGACCACCCTTAACCACTTTAGTTACACGATTAACAGCGATCATCTTCTCGCGAAGACCATCATCACGCTCTTCGTTTTGCATCTTAGTTTGCATTTTTGCCATGTTTTTTCCTAAACCCTATTAGAACTTCAGGCCGGCTTCACGCGCAGCTTCAGCTAAGGCCTTAATACGGCCGTGGTAACGATGACCGGAACGATCAAACGCAACATCAACAACGCCTGCCTTAACAGCACGCTCAGCAACTAATTTGCCGATTTGTTTTGCCGCTTCAGCGTTGCCGCCGTTTTTGATCGCTTGGCGCAAATCTTTTTCCATTGTTGAAGCAGCTGCTACAACTTTGGTTCCGCATGGGCTATAAACCTGAGCAGAAATATGAGTATTGCTACGGATAACTGTTAAGCGATTTGCCAAAGCTTCGGCAATGCGAATACGAGTCTGCCTAGCGCGTCTTTGTCTGGATTCGTCTTTATTCATTTTCTAATCTCGCTTACTTCTTCTTAGTTTCTTTCAGATGCACAACCTCATCCACGTAGCGAACACCCTTGCCTTTATATGGCTCTGGTGAACGGTATGCGCGAACTTCAGCAGCGACCTGGCCAACTTGCTGCTTGTTGGAACCTTTGATAATGATTTCAGTTTGAGTCGGAGTCTCAGCCTTTACACCCTTTGGCAGGTTGTAAATAATGTCGTGTGAGAAACCCAACTGTAATTTCAATGTTTCGCCTTGGGCAGCAGCACGGTAACCAACGCCTACCAAGCTGAGCTTGCGCTCAAAGCCAGCAGTTACGCCAACAACCATGTTGTTAACTAAAGCACGTGCTGTACCTGACTGTGCACCAGCTTCTGGTGAGTCGTTATTTAAAACAACTGTCAATACGCCATCTTCTTGTTTCAAACCAACAGACGGATGCAAGTTATGTGTCAAGGTGCCCAGTGGGCCTTTAACAGTAATGTTTGCACCATTGATGCTGATTTCAGCGCCTTTAGGAACTGTAATTGGTGATTTACCTACGCGGGACATATTTCGCTCCTTAAGCTACGTAGCAAATAACTTCGCCGCCCACGCCTGTTGCACGTGCTTTACGGTCTGTCATTACGCCTTGAGGGGTTGAAATAATTGCAATGCCCAAGCCATTCATTACTTCTGGAATGTCATGACGGCCTTTATAGATACGCAGACTTGGTGTAGATACACGGTCAATACGCTCAATAACAGGACGGCCTGCATAGTATTTGAGATCTATGTGGAGCACTGGCTTAGCTGCTTCACCTTTGATTTCGAAACTTTCGATATAGCCTTCATCTTGCAAAACTTTTGCGATGGCTACTTTAACTTTTGACGACGGCATCAAGACTACGGGTTTCTGCACTGCTTGCGCATTGCGGATCCTTGTCAACATGTCGGCGATTGGATCGCTGATACTCATGAGTTCTCCTAATTCTTTCGCCGCTTACCAGCTGGCCTTGGTTAAACCGGGGATTTCGCCACGGAAGGCGATTTCACGAATCTTGCTACGAGCCAAACCGAATTTACGGAATGTGCCACGTGGGCGACCGGTTAATGAACAACGATTTCTTTGACGAATCGGGCTTGCGTTACGTGGAAGTGCCTGTAGCTTCAAGCGAGCTTCATAGCGCTCTTCATCGCTGCGTGATTGATCAGCAATGATCGCTTTGAGTTCAGCACGCTTGGCAGCGTACTTCTCTACAGTTTTTGCGCGCTTATTCTCGCGCTCAATTAGGGATAGTTTTGCCACGTTAGCCTCTTAATTGCGGAAAGGGAATTTGAATGCTGCCAACAAAGCTTTTGCTTCTTCGTCGGTTTTAGCAGTCGTCGTAATACTGATATTGAGACCGCGGAGGGCATCAATTTTGTCGTATTCGATTTCAGGGAAAATGATCTGTTCTTTAACGCCGATGTTGTAGTTACCACGGCCGTCAAATGCTTTCCCAGAAATACCGCGGAAGTCACGTACGCGTGGCAATGCAACAGTAACGAAACGATCCAAGAATTCGTACATGCGTGCACCACGCAATGTCACCATGGCACCGATTGGGTAGCCTTGACGAATCTTGAAACCTGCAATCGCTTTTTTAGCTTTAGTTACAACTGGCTTTTGGCCTGCAACTTTAGTTAAATCGCCAACTGCATTTTCGATAATTTTCTTGTCGTTGACTGCATCGCCCAAGCCCATGTTCAGGGTTACCTTAGTGATGCGTGGAACTTCCATTACTGACTTGTAACCAAATTTGGCGATCAAATCAGCAACAACTTTAGCTTGATAGTGTTCTTGAAAACGTGTGCTCATAATTTCTCCGTGCCCCTTATGCGCTTAAAGTTGCGCCAGTGGTTTTGAGGAAACGTTGCTTTTTACCGTCCACGAGTTTGATACCAACACGTGATGGTTTGCCGTTACCGTCAACCACAGCCACATTAGAAATGTGAACAGGCATCGTCTTGTCAATCATGCCGCCAGTAACACCGGCTGCAGGATTTGGCTTAACGCTCTTTTTATAAATATTTACGCCTTCGATTACTAATTTGTTCTCGAGAACGGCTGTAACAGTTCCTTGCTTGCCCTTATCGCGGCCAGTCAACAGAACTACGGAATCACCTTTACGAATCTTTTTCATATCAGCCTCTTAAATAACTTCGGGGGCGAGAGAAACGATCTTCATGAACTTCTCAGTACGCAATTCGCGTGTAACTGGTCCGAAGATGCGTGTGCCAATTGGCTCTAACTTAGCGTTGAGCAATACCGCAGCGTTGCCATCGAACTTAATCAATGAACCATCTGGACGGCGAACACCCTTAGCAGTTCTCACTACTACGGCGTTATAAATATCACCTTTTTTTACACGGCCACGTGGAGCAGCGGACTTTACAGTCACTTTAATGACATCACCGATACTGGCGTAACGACGCTTAGACCCGCCCAATACCTTGATGCACAATACTTCACTGGCGCCTGTGTTATCGGCAACCTGTAATCTACTTTCGGTTTGTATCATTTCTAATCCCCAACTTATTGGCCAAAGGCAAACAGTCTTGGTTCCGTCTATGGGCTTTAACGAAAGTTAAAACCCGGAATTAATGAAAAACACTGCTTCTCTAATAAAACCAGAGAAGCCTTCTATTCTACTACGTAAAACAGGGATTTGGCAAGAAATTTCGCCAAAATCCCTAATATTTCTTTAAATACCCTTTGAAGCTTCAACTAAACGGGTCACAACCCAAGATTTAGTACGTGAAATTGGCTTAGATTCAGCAATTTCAACGGTATCACCCATCTTGTATGTGCCAGCTTCGTCATGAGCATGGTACTTTTTGGATTGGCCAACGTACTTACCAATCACTGGATGCTTAACTTGACGCTCAACCAAAACCGTCACAGTTTTTTGCATTTTGTCGCTAACAACGCGTCCCACAAGGGTACGGCGCAAGGGTTTAGATAATTCTGTCATATCCCTTTTTCCTTATTTCTGTGCAGTCTTTTGGGCGATAAAAGTCTTCACACGAGCGATGTCGCGCTTATTTTTACCCAATTGGCTGGTATTTGTGAGTTGCTGAGTGCCTTTTTGCATGCGAAGCTTGAAACCGGTCTTAAGCAACTCGGTTAACTCTGCATTTAAAGCATTCAGATCTTTTGAAGCTAATTCTGTATTTTTCATAATCTCTATCCCGATCAACCTAAGTGGCGAATCACGAAAGTGGTCTGTAAAGGCAACTTAGCAGCAGCAAGCTTGAAAGCTTCGCGCGCCAATTGCTCGTCAACACCGTCCATCTCGTAGAGCACCTTGCCTGGTTGAATTTCAGCTACGTAGTACTCTGGATTACCTTTACCGTTACCCATACGTACTTCAGCAGGTTTTTGTGAAATTGGCTTATCTGGGAAAATGCGAATCCAAATACGGCCACCACGTTTAATGTGACGAGTCATTGCACGACGTGCAGACTCAATTTGACGCGCAGTCAAACGACCACGGCCAACGGCCTTCAATCCAAAGTCACCAAAGGCTACAGAACTACCACGTGTTGCCACGCCAGTGTTACGGCCTTTTTGTTCCTTACGATACTTGCGACGCTTTGGTTGTAGCATGCTTACTCTCCTGACTTCTGCGTATCTGCGGCTGGTGTTTCAACCTTACGCACACGCTTTACTGCTGGTTTAGCAGCAACTAATGGCTTGTCTGTGCCAGCAGCTGGTTTACGAGCAGCTGTCTTGCTTGGAGCACGACGAGTTTTCTTTTCTTCGGCAGCTGGTTCGGCAGCTTGTGCAGAAACTTGAGCTTCTGCACCACGACCCAATGTGTCGCCTTTGTATACCCAAACTTTTACACCGATGATGCCGTATGTAGTTTCAGCCTCGGAAGTTGCGTAATCAATATCAGCCTTCAATGTATGAAGTGGAACGCGACCTTCACGGTACCATTCGCGACGTGCAATCTCAGCACCATTCAAACGACCTGATGACATGATCTTGATGCCTTGAGCGCCAAGACGCATTGCGTTTTGCATTGCACGCTTCATTGCACGGCGGAACATAATGCGCTTCTCTAACTGTTGAGTAATAGAGTCAGCGATCAATTGTGCATCAACTTCAGGCTTACGAATTTCTTCGATATTCACGTGAACTGGAACACCCATACGTTTTTGCAATTCGCGGCGGAGCACTTCAATATCTTCGCCTTTTTTACCGATTACAACGCCTGGACGTGAACTATAAATAGTGATACGTGCATTCTTTGCAGGACGCTCAATCACAACTTTACTTACGGATGCATTCTTCAACTTCTTCTTGAGATAGATGCGGACATCTACGTCCTCTTTCAACATCTTTGCGAAGTCAGTATTGTTTGCATACCAACGTGACGTCCAATTCTTCGTTACCGCGAGTCGGAATCCGGTTGGGTTTATCTTTTGTCCCATATCTTCCCTTAGTTACTCAAGGTCACGGTAATGTGACATGTTTGTTTTTCAATTTGATTGCCACGGCCCTTAGCGCGCGCTGTGAAGCGCTTCAAGGAGGTGCCTTTATCAACAATAATTGTTGAAACCTTGAGCTCATCAATATCAGCACCTTTATTGTGTTCAGCGTTGGCCACTGCAGACTCAACCACTTTTTTCACAATGAAGGCAGCTTTCTTGGGGCTGAAATTCAAAATGTTTAATGCGCGAGCAATCGGCAAACCACGGATCTGGTCGGCGACCAAACGTGTTTTTTGTGCAGAAATGCGGGCACCCTTGTGAATAGCTTTAACTTCCATCATCATCCCCTTACTTCTTCGTTACTTTCTTGTCAGCAGCGTGACCTTTGAAAGTACGGGTCAAGGCAAACTCGCCTAACTTATGACCCACCATGTTTTCTGATACATATACCGGAACGTGTTGACGACCGTTATGTACAGCAATCGTCAGACCAATAAAGTCTGGGAGGATTGTTGAACGGCGTGACCAAGTTTTGATCGGTTTTTTGTCTTTGTTGGCTTGTGCGACTTCAACTTTATTTACTAAGCTGGCTTCGCAAAATGGGCCTTTTTTAGCTGAACGTGTCATATCTATTTATCCTTATCGCTTAACGTTTTTGACGACGTTGAACGATCATCGAAGTTGTACGCTTATTGCGACGTGTACGATAACCTTTGGTTGGTGTGCCCCATGGGGATACAGGTACACGGCCTTCGCCAGTTCTACCTTCACCACCACCGTGTGGGTGATCTACTGGGTTCATTGCCACACCGCGAACGGTTGGACGAATACCACGCCAGCGATTTGCACCTGCTTTACCGATAACACGCAAGCTGTGCTCTTCGTTACCAACTTCGCCAATAGTGGCGCGGCAGTCAATCAGAACACGGCGAACTTCACCAGAGCGCAAACGCACTTGAGCGTACACGCCTTCACGAGCTAGCAATACTGCAGAACCACCAGCAGAACGGGCAACTTGAGCACCCTTACCTGGCATGATTTCTACGCAGTGAATAGTGCTACCAACTGGAATGTTGCGAATCGGCAAGTTGTTACCAGACTTGATTGGGGCTTCTGAACCACTCATCAATGCCTGACCAACAGTCATGCCTTTTGCAGCAAGAATGTAGCGACGCTCACCATCAGCAAACACGATCAATGCAATATTTGCACTGCGGTTTGGATCGTATTCCAAGCGTTCAACTTTTGCTGGAATGCCATCTTTGTCATTGCGTTTGAAATCAACAACACGATAGTGATGCTTATGACCACCACCCTTATGACGGGTAGTGATGTGACCATTATTGTTACGACCCGCTTTTTGGAATTGTGGCTCCACCAACGCTGCAAAAGGTTTACCTTTATGCAGGTCAGGATTTACCACCTTGACCATTGAACGACGACCTGGTGAGGTCGGTTTTGTCTTCATCAAAGGCATGATTAATTCGCCTCCGCTTCAAAGTTAATTTCTTGACCTGGCTTCAAGCTTACATAGGCCTTCTTAGTGTGGTCACGACGACCTTCAAAACGGCCATAGCGCTTAGGCTTGCCTTTTTGATTCACGATTTGAACTGAGTCAACTTGCACTTTAAAGAGCAATTCAACTGCTTGTTTTACGTCGCTCTTGTTTGCGTCGCGAGCTACTTGGAAAACTACTTGTTCGTTTTTCTCTGCAACCATAGTGGCTTTTTCAGAGATAACCGGACCAAGCAGAACCCTCATCAGGTTGTGATCGTTTTTACGGACTTGGCTCATTTCAGCAACTCCTCAATTTTTGCGATCGCAGCTTTGCTTACCAATACTTTTTTGTATTGAACCAAAGCTAATGGATCAGCGTGCTGTGGCTCACATACAGCAACTTTATGCAAGTTACGTGATGCCAAGTACAAATTCTCGCTAACCTGATCAACAATAATCAAGACTGAATCCAATCCCATTGCTTTAACTTTGTCAGCTAAAACTTTAGTCTTTGGAGCGTCAAGAGAAAATTGATCAACTACATTCAAACGACCTTCGCGAGCTAACTGAGACAAAATAGATCTCATACCAGCGCGGTACATTTTCTTGTTTACTTTTTGGCTGAAATTCTCTTCTGGAGAATTTGGGAATATACGACCACCTCCACGCCACAGCGGGGAAGAGCTCATACCAGCACGTGCACGACCAGTACCTTTTTGACGCCAAGGCTTCTTAGTTGTGTGCTTAACTTGCTCACGGTCTTTTTGTGCACGGTTACCGCTACGTGCATTTGCTTGGTAGGCCACTACAACTTGGTGTACCAACGCTTCGTTATATTCACGTTCGAATACTTCTGGTGAAGCTTGTACGCCTGCACCTAAAGTACCGTTGTCTTGGAGAAGCTTAAGTTCCATATTCGCTCTCCTTATTTCTTCTTCAACGGTGTCTTCACCGCTGGAGTAACAATAACTTTACCGCCTGGGGCACCTGGAATAGCGCCTTTAACCATGATGAGATTGCGTTCTGCATCAATGCGTGCGATGACTAAATTTTGTACAGTGCGTGTTTCGTCACCAAGGTGGCCTGTCATGCGCTTACCTGGGAAAACACGACCTGGATCTTGCGCCATACCGATAGAACCTGGCACGTTATGTGAACGTGAGTTACCGTGTGACGCGCGACCTGAAGCGAAGTGATGGCGCTTGATGGTACCGGCATAGCCTTTACCAATCGTTACACCTTGTACGTCCACTTTTTGGCCAGCAGCAAATGCAGTGTCAGCAGGAATTACTTGTCCTGGTGTCATTTCTGCGATTTTTGCAGCATCTAATTGAAATTCGTTGAGACCGTTACCAGCCATCACACCCGCTTTAGCGAAGTGACCAGCCATTGCTTTGGTAACGCGAGTAGCTCTACGTGTGCCATGTGCCAACTGGATAGCATCATAGCCATCAGTTGCCTGGGTCTTGATTTGAGCGATTCTGTTGTCGCTCACGTCAATTACGGTTACAGGAATCGCTTCCCCTTCGTCCGTAAATAGACGGGTCATGCCGATCTTACGACCGATTAAGCCTAAGCTCATATTCATGCTCCACGCCGACTTCGATTGGTCGGCAAAATTAATTTAAGTGATTTACAAGTAAAAGTACTTCTAAATCAATAACTTACAACGTTTTTAATGCTGATAAAACTAAGATTTTCGCCCAAATAATTGAGTGAAGCCTTAGATTCTATCCCGAAATGCCGATCTTGACAAGCAAAAAGACCGGAAACAACAAATTACTGCAACTTAATTTCGACGTCTACACCTGCTGGGAGGTCTAATTTCATCAAAGCATCTACAGTTTTCTCTGTAGGATCTACGATATCCATCAAACGGAGATGGGTACGGATCTCTAATTGATCACGAGATGTCTTGTTCACGTGTGGTGAACGCAAGATGTCAAAGCGCTCAATACGTGTTGGCAAAGGTACTGGACCCTTAACAACGGCACCAGTACGCTTAGCTGTATCAACGATTTCAGCTGCAGACTGGTCAATTAAACGGTAATCAAATGCTTTAAGACGAATACGAATTTTTTGGTTTTGCATATTAATTCCAAAGAGCGTTGTGGTGCTGCCACGTTATACATCTAAAGAGCACGGTGACATCAGCAGCACTGATGTCACCGGTTAGCAAACCGCTAAATATTTGTTACTAGTAAAACTTAAGCCAAAATCTTTGCAACCACGCCGGCGCCAACAGTACGGCCACCTTCACGGATCGCAAAACGTAAACCTTCTTCCATCGCGATTGGAGCGATGAGTTTTACGGTAATGGTTACGTTATCACCAGGCATTACCATTTCTTTGTCTTTTGGCAACTCGATTGAACCAGTTACGTCCGTAGTGCGGAAGTAGAACTGTGGACGATAGTTGTTAAAGAATGGAGTATGACGACCACCTTCGTCTTTACCCAAGATGTAAACCTCGGCTGTAAAGTGAGTATGTGGGGTGATTGAACCTGGCTTAGCCAATACTTGGCCGCGCTCAACTTCTTCACGTTTTGTACCGCGTAACAAGATACCAACGTTATCGCCTGCTTGACCTTGGTCGAGCAATTTGCGGAACATTTCAACACCAGTACATGTTGTCTTGAGTGTTGGCTTGATACCGATAATTTCGATCTCTTCGCCCACTTTAACGATACCGCGCTCGATACGGCCTGTAACTACAGTACCGCGACCGGAGATAGAGAACACGTCTTCTACTGGCATCAAGAACGCGCCGTCAACAGCACGCTCTGGGGTTGGGATGTATGTGTCTAATGCTTCAGCCAATTTCATGATGGCTTCTTTACCCAATGGGCCTTCGTCGCCTTCAAGCGCTAACTTAGCAGAACCTTGAATGATTGGTGTGTCATCGCCAGGGAAGTTGTACTTAGATAGAAGCTCACGAACTTCCATTTCAACTAACTCGAGCAATTCAGCGTCATCAACCATGTCGCACTTGTTCAAGAACACCACGATGTAAGGAACACCAACTTGGCGTGCCAAGAGGATATGCTCACGTGTTTGTGGCATTGGGCCGTCAGCAGCAGAGCAAACTAAAATTGCGCCGTCCATCTGAGCAGCACCAGTAATCATGTTCTTAACGTAGTCAGCATGTCCTGGGCAATCCACGTGAGCGTAGTGACGGTTAGCAGTCTCATACTCAACGTGCGCAGTATTAATCGTAATACCACGTGCTTTTTCTTCTGGAGCAGCATCGATCTGATCGTATGCTTTAGCTTCGCCACCGAATGCTTTAGAAAGCACGGTTGCAATTGCTGCTGTCAATGTGGTTTTACCGTGGTCAACGTGACCGATGGTGCCTACGTTTACGTGCGGTTTTGTCCGCTCGAATTTTTCTTTTGCCATTTTTGTCTGCCTTCTTTAGCTAGTCAATATTCAAAATTAATGTGGATAAATTACTTCGCTTTAGCAGCCATAACTGCTTCAGCAACGTTCTTCGGTGCTTCGGAATAATGCTTAAATTCCATGGTGTAGGTGGCGCGACCTTGGGTCAACGAGCGCAAGCCAGTTGAGTAACCAAACATCTCTGCCAACGGCACTTCAGCGCGAACGATCTTACCGCCGCCTGGAATGTCATCCATACCTTGCAAAATACCGCGACGGGATGAGAGATCACCCATTACGTTACCCATGAAATCTTCTGGCGTTTCAACTTCAACAGCCATCATCGGCTCAAGCAACACAGGGGATGCTTTGCGCATACCGTCCTTGAACGCCATAGAACCCGCCATCTTAAATGCGTTTTCATTGGAGTCAACGTCATGGTATGAACCGAAGAACAATGTTGCTTTGATATCTACAACTGGATAGCCAGCCAAAATACCGGAGTTCAATGTTTCGATGATGCCTTTTTCAACTGCAGGGATGTATTCACGTGGAACTACACCGCCCTTAATTGCGTCAACGAATTCAAAACCTTTGCCCGGGGCTTGTGGCTCTAACTTCAATACCACGTGACCGTATTGACCACGACCACCAGACTGCTTAACAAATTTACCTTCAACTTCTTCGCAAACCTTGCGAATAGTTTCGCGATAAGCAACTTGCGGCTTACCAACAGTTGCTTCAACACCGAATTCACGCTTCATACGGTCAACCAAAATTTCCAAGTGGAGCTCGCCCATACCGGAAATAATTGTTTGGCCTGATTCTTCGTCTGTCTTCACACGGAAAGAAGGATCTTCTTGTGCCAAGCGATTCAAAGCAAGACCCATTTTTTCTTGATCTGGCTTAGTCTTTGGCTCAACCGCTTGTGAAATCACTGGCTCTGGGAATACCATGCGCTCCAAAATAACGATGCCATCTGGATCACATAATGTTTCGCCAGTAGTTGCGTCTTTCAGACCAACCGCAGCTGCGATATCACCCGCAAACACTTCTTTAATTTCTTCACGTTCGTTTGCATGCATCTGCAACAAACGACCAACACGTTCTTTCTTACCCTTGATTGGGTTGTAGATTGTGTCGCCTGATTTCATTACACCTGAGTAAACACGGAAGAAGATCAGCTGGCCAACAAATGGGTCAGTCATGATCTTAAATGCCAATGCTGAGAATTTCTCATCATCAGAGGCTTTACGTGTTGTGGGTGTACCGTCTTCCAATTCACAAGGAACTGGTGGAACGTCTAATGGTGATGGCAGCAATTCAACTACTGCGTCCAACATCGCCTGAACGCCTTTGTTTTTGAAAGCAGTTCCACACATCATTGGAATAATTTCATTTGCAATGGTGCGTTGACGCAATGCTGCTTTGATTTCTTCTTCGGTCAACGCTTCACCGCCGAGGTACTTTTCCATCAACTCTTCTGAGCTTTCAGCAGCTGCTTCAAGCAACTTCTCGCGCCACTCTTCGGCGGATGCTTGCAATTCTGCAGGAATATCTTCGTACGTAAACTTAGTACCTTGTGAAGCCTCATCCCAATAGATAGCTTTCATCTTCACCAAATCAACAACGCCTTTGAAGTTTTCTTCAGCGCCGATAGGAATTTGGATCAAGATAGGATTTGCCTTAAGGCGTAATTTCATCTGGTCATAGACTTTGAAGAAGTTCGCACCTGTACGGTCCATCTTGTTTACGAATGCTAAACGTGGAACTTGATACTTGTTAGCTTGACGCCAAACAGTTTCAGATTGTGGCTGTACACCACCTACCGCACAGTAAACCATACAGGCGCCATCCAACACGCGCATTGAACGCTCAACTTCAATGGTGAAGTCTACGTGTCCTGGGGTATCAATAATATTGATACGGTGCTCTGGAAAATTACCAGCCATGCCCTTCCAGAACGTTGTAGTAGCAGCAGAAGTAATCGTGATACCACGCTCTTGCTCTTGCTCCATCCAGTCCATGGTTGCAGCGCCATCATGTACTTCACCGATTTTGTGATTAACGCCGGTGTAGAACAAAACGCGTTCTGTTGTTGTTGTCTTACCTGCGTCAATATGCGCAGAGATACCGATATTGCGGTATCTGTCGATAGGGGTTTTACGTGCCACTGTTGGTACCTTTTCTTTGCTGTGCGATTAGAAGCGGAAATGTGAGAAAGCTTTATTAGCTTCTGCCATACGGTGAACTTCTTCACGCTTCTTCATTGCTCCGCCGCGACCTTCTGCAGCTTCTAATAATTCGTTGGCCAAACGTTGAGCCATGGATTTTTCACCGCGCTTTTTAGCGGCTTCGCGCACCCAGCGCATTGCCAAAGCTGAACGGCGTGACGGGCGAACTTCAACAGGAACCTGGTAGTTAGCGCCGCCAACACGACGGCTCTTCACCTCAACCATTGGCTTAACGTTGCCCATAGCTGTTGAGAAAACTTCGAGTGGTTCTTTGTTTGCTTTTTTCTCGATGTGATCAAAGGCACCGTAAACGATACGCTCTGCAACCGATTTTTTGCCGTCCAACATGAGGACGTTCATGAATTTAGCTACTTCTACATTGCCGAATTTTGGATCCGGCAAAATTTCCCGTTTGGGAACTTCACGACGACGTGGCATAACTACTCCTTCAGTTCAGTTAGGGGCGATCCACCTGGATCACCCGCTCCGGTTGTCCTACTATCAAAGAAGATTCTCAGACGGAACAACCACTTACTTGTCTTTTAAGTCTGACAAACGAAGACTTACTGCAAATACTTTAAGTTGCTATTAAGCGGCTTTCTTAGCGCGCTTAGCACCGTACTTGGAACGTGATTGCTTACGGTCTTTAACACCTTGCAAGTCAAGTGAGCCACGAACGATGTGGTAACGAACACCTGGCAAATCCTTTACACGACCACCACGGATCAACACTACTGAGTGTTCCTGGAGGTTATGGCCTTCACCACCAATGTATGAAATCACTTCAAAACCATTGGTTAAGCGAACTTTGGCTACTTTACGAAGCGCAGAGTTAGGCTTTTTAGGAGTAGTGGTGTACACACGTGTACAAACACCACGGCGCTGCGGACTGTTTTCCAGTGCAGGGCTCTTGCTTTTAACGATCAGCCTGGATCTTGGCTTGCGTATTAATTGATTAATTGTTGGCATAAAATAGCTCGGTTAGTACTTCTTTGTTGCTTTCTTCAAGAAAATCAATGACTTAGAGAATTTCTAGGTCAAAAAGACCCTCTTCTGAATCAGTAGAACTCAGCATTCTAGCTTGGCCAGCCTTTTCCGTCAACCAAATGGGGAAAAAACTGGCCATTTCTGGCCAGAATTACCAAATTAGCTTGGATCAGCCTCCCCAGCAGGAGCAACGACTTCAGCCTCGATTTCTACAGGCATATTGGCCATTACTTCCTCTTCGGCGGCAATCATTTGAGCGCGATCACGCTCGAATTGCTCTCTGACCTTGCGTGCACGGCGATAAGACAAGCCGGTACCAGCAGGAATCAGACGACCAATAATGACGTTTTCCTTGAGACCACGGAGTGTATCGGTCTTGCCCATAATGGCGGCTTCGGTCAATACACGGGTGGTTTCTTGGAAAGAAGCCGCTGAAATGAAGCTGTCTGTCGACAAGGATGCTTTAGTAATACCCAACAGCACGTTTTCGAACTGAGCTGGGCGCTTACCTGCGGCAATCACTAAATCGTTAGCGTCATACAGTTTTGAGCGCTCAACTTGCTCACCGGTGATGTAGGCAGTATCGCCACCATCAGTGATTTGCACGCGACGCAACATTTGACGCACGATTACTTCAATGTGCTTGTCATTAATCTTCACGCCTTGCAAACGGTAAACGTCTTGAACTTCATCAACGATGTAAATCGCCAACTCTTCAATACCTCTGAGAGTCAAGATGTCATGTGGATCGGCAGGGCCTTCCACAATCATCTCGCCCTTATTCACAACTTGACCGTCATGAACAAGAACTTGCTTCTCTTTAGGAATCAAGAATTCATTGGCTTCGCCGTCCATATCGGTAATCACCAAACGTTGCTTACCTTTGGTTTCTTTGCCGAAGGAAACTGTTCCAGTAACTTTCGCCAAGACAGCTGCATCTTTAGGTGAACGTGCTTCGAACAATTCTGCAACGCGTGGCAAACCACCAGTAATGTCACGAGTCTTCTGTGATTCGATTGGAATACGTGCCAATACTTCACCAACTTCGACCTTCTGACCATCTTTAACAGTAATCAAAGCACCCACTTGGAGGCCAATGTTTACTGGGTGATCAGTACCGGCGATCATGACTTCATTACCTTTGTCATCAACCAAGTTGATCATTGGGCGAACGCCTTTGCTTGCAGCAGAACGACGCTTACCGTCAATCACCACCAAAGTGGAAAGACCAGTAACTTCATCAACCTGCTTAGCAACAGTTACGCCTTCTTCAACGTTGTCGAAGCGAGCGATACCAGCGTACTCAGAAATAATCGGACGTGTTAATGGATCCCATGTCGCCAAGCTTGCGCCAGCTTTCACAGCTGCATCTTCTTTTAACAAGAGAGTTGCGCCGTAAGGCACTTTATGACGCTCGCGCTCACGACCATTCTCGTCAACGATCAAGGCTTCGCCAGAACGTGAAATCACGATCTGCTCGCCCTTCGCGTTCTTCACAACACGCATCGTGCCGGAGAACTTCAAAGCGCCGTTAGATTTGGCTTCAATGTTGCTTGCAACCAATGCACGTGACGCTGCACCACCGATGTGGAAGGTACGCATAGTCAACTGTGTGCCCGGCTCACCGATGGACTGAGCAGCGATAACACCAACCGCTTCACCAACGTTCACCAAACCACCGCGACCTAGATCACGTCCGTAGCACTTAGCGCATAAACCAAATCGAGTTAAGCAAGACAATACTGTGCGAACTTTAACTTCGTCGATACCCAATGCCACAATTTGATCAACATGATCTTCGTCGAGCATTGTGTCGTTAGGAACAATTACTTCTTGTGTGTCAGGGTGAACGATGTCACCGATACATACACGACCCAAAATACGATCGCGCAATGCTTCGATAATTTCGCCGCCCTCAACAAGCGCCTTCATCGTTACGCCAGAAGTTGCGCCGCAATCTTCTTCAATAACCACGAGATCTTGAGTAACGTCGCACAAACGACGTGTCAAGTAACCAGAGTTCGCTGTC
Source organism: Polynucleobacter parvulilacunae (assembly GCF_018881715.1). Classification (GTDB taxonomy): domain Bacteria; phylum Pseudomonadota; class Gammaproteobacteria; order Burkholderiales; family Burkholderiaceae; genus Polynucleobacter; species Polynucleobacter parvulilacunae. The sequence goes on along the minus strand of NZ_JACVPW010000001.1, from coordinate 555,334 downwards.
TTCAACGCTGTATCAGCCAGACCTTTACGAGCACCGTGGGTTGAGATGAAGTACTGCAACACGTTCAAACCTTCACGGAAGTTCGCAGTAATTGGGGTTTCAATGATCGAGCCATCAGGCTTAGCCATCAAACCACGCATACCAGCCAACTGACGAATCTGCGCTGCAGATCCACGGGCACCAGAGTCCGCCATCATGTAGATGGAGTTGAAAGATTCTTGACGAACAGTCTTGCCGTTACGGTCGAGTACGTCAACGTGTGACAACTCATCCATCATCGCCTTACCAACTTGGTCGCCTGCGGCACCCCAAATATCAACCACGTTGTTATAACGCTCTTGATTGGTTACAAGGCCTGACATGAACTGCTTGTCATACTCTTTAACCTTGGCAGAAGCTTCAGTGATGATGCGCTCTTTAGATGTTGGGATCAACATATCGTCAATCGCAACGGAGATGCCTGCGTTGGTTGCCAAGCGGAAACCAGACTGCAAGAGGCGGTCAGCAAAAATAACTGTTTCACGTAATCCACACTTACGGAATGAAGTGTTGATCAAGCGTGAGATTTCTTTTTTCTTCAAAGGTTTGTTGATTTCCTCGAAAGACATGCCTTTAGGCAAAATCTCAGACAGGATTGCACGGCCAACTGAAGTTTGATAGATCTTGGTTTTCTCAGCAAAACGCGCATCGCCTTCTGCTTTTTTGTCCACGATCTCAAACTCGGTAATACGCACAGCAACGCGTGAGGCCAATTCAACTTGGCCTGCTTCGTATGCACGTACCACTTCAGTGATGTTGGCGAAAACCATGCCTTCGCCTTTACCGTTGATCTTGTCACGTGTAGCGTAGTACAGACCCAACACCACGTCCTGTGAAGGAACGATAGATGGTTCGCCGTTAGCTGGGAACAATACGTTGTTCGAAGCCAACATCAATGTACGTGCTTCCATTTGCGCTTCGAGCGACAAAGGAACGTGAACCGCCATTTGGTCACCGTCAAAGTCCGCGTTAAATGCCGCGCAAACTAATGGGTGCAATTGGATTGCTTTACCTTCAATCAGCATTGGCTCGAAAGCCTGAATACCGAGACGGTGCAATGTAGGCGCACGGTTCAACATGATTGGATGTTCACGAATCACTTCTTCGAGAATGTCCCAAACGATTGGAGTCTGGCTTTCAACTTCTTTCTTCGCAGCCTTAATCGTGGTTGCAATTCCTAAAGTCTCAAGCTTGTTAAAAATGAACGGCTTGAACAATTCCAAAGCCATCAATTTTGGTAAGCCGCACTGATGCAATTTCAATGTAGGGCCAACCACGATGACTGAACGACCAGAGTAGTCAACGCGTTTACCCAACAAGTTTTGACGGAAACGACCGCTCTTACCTTTAATCATCTCAGCCAAGGACTTGAGAGGACGCTTGTTAGCGCCAGTCATGGCCTTACCGCGACGACCGTTGTCGAGCAATGAGTCAACCGCTTCTTGCAACATACGTTTTTCGTTACGAACGATGATCTCTGGCGCGCGCAACTCTAACAAACGCTTCAAACGGTTGTTACGGTTAATCACACGACGGTAGAGATCGTTCAAATCTGAAGTAGCAAAGCGACCGCCATCCAATGGCACCAATGGGCGCAATTCTGGTGGCAATACTGGCAACACTTCCATGATCATCCAGTCAGGCTTAATGCCTGAAGTCTGGAACGCCTCGAGCACTTTTAAGCGCTTAGCGTATTTCTTGATCTTGGCATCGCTACCAGTAGCCTTCAAATCAGCACGAATTGTCTCAACTTCGCGATCGATATCAATCGAACGCAAGAGATCACGAATACCTTCAGCGCCCATGATGGCGGTAAATGCACCGTCACCATACTCTTCAGTCTTTGCAATGTATTCGTCTTCAGACATGATCTGACCGCGCTTCATTGCGCCTTCAGGAGTCATGCCAGGATCAACCACTACATATGCTTCAAAGTAAAGAACGCGCTCGATATCACGCAATGTCATATCGAGAACCATACCCAAACGGGATGGCAGGGACTTCAAGAACCAGATGTGCGCTACAGGGGCTGCCAACTCAATGTGGCCCATGCGCTCACGACGTACTTTAGCGAGAGTAACTTCAACACCACACTTCTCACAGATAACGCCACGGAACTTTAAGCGCTTGTACTTGCCGCATAAGCACTCGTAGTCTTTGGTTGGTCCAAAAATCTTGGCGCAGAACAAACCATCACGCTCGGGCTTAAAAGTCCGGTAGTTGATGGTTTCTGGTTTGCGTACTTCACCAAAAGACCATGAGCGAATTTTCTCAGGAGATGCGAGACCAATTTTGATGACATCAAACTGCTCTTCGCCCTGCGTTTGCTTAAATAAATCGAGCAATGCTTTCATATCAGTTGCGCTCCATGTCAATGTCAATACCCAACGAACGGATTTCTTTTACCAGCACGTTGAAGGATTCGGGCATGCCAGCATCAATCGTGTGCTCGCCCTTGACGATGTTTTCGTAAACCTTGGTACGGCCTGCGACGTCATCGGACTTCACTGTCAGCATTTCCTGCAAGACATATGAAGCACCGTATGCTTCGAGGGCCCAGACTTCCATCTCACCAAAGCGCTGACCACCGAACTGAGCTTTACCGCCCAATGGCTGTTGCGTTACTAAAGAGTAAGGTCCGGTTGAACGAGCATGCATCTTGTCATCGACCAAATGGTGGAGTTTCAAGACATGCATTACGCCAACAGTTACTGGACGCTCAAACTGATCGCCAGTACGGCCGTCGCACAAAATCATTTGCTGACGTGATGGAGTCATCTTCAAAGAAGTAGCTACTTCTTCTGGATAAGCCAACTCAAGCATGCGTCCGATTTCAGCTTCTGTAGCACCGTCAAACACTGGAGTTGCAAATGGCAAGCCTTGGCGGAGATTCTCAGCCAATACTGTGATTTGCTCGTCAGTGAAGTTGTCGATATCTTCAATACGGCCTGTTTCATTGTAAAGCTGCTTGAGGAACTTGCGTAACTCAGCTTGTTTAGCTTGTTCACGAACCATCTCGTCGATACGCTTACCAATACCTTGAGCTGCCCAACCTAAGTGGGTTTCCAAGATCTGACCAACGTTCATACGGGAAGGAACACCCAATGGGTTCAAGACGATATCAACAGGGCGTCCGTCAGCCATAAATGGCATATCTTCAGCTGGAGCGATTTTAGAAACCACACCCTTGTTGCCGTGACGACCGGCCATCTTGTCGCCAGGCTGCAAGCGACGCTTAACAGCCAAGTACACCTTAACCATCTTCGTTACGCCAGGTTGCAAATCATCACCCTGGGTAAGTTTGGTGCGCTTCTCTTCGAAGGCTTCATCAAACTGTTTACGTTTCGCTTCGATAGAGGACTTAATCGCTTCAACTTGTGAGGCAACTTCATCATCTGCTGGACGCACATCAAACCAATGGTATTTATCTAAGCTGGCAAGGTATTCCTTGTCGATCTTAGTGCCTTTAGCTAATTTCTGAGGCCCACCATTGGCAACTTTGCCAATCAACAGTTTTTCTAAACGCATGAAGGCGTCGCCCTCAACAATACGCAACTGGTCGTTTAAGTCCAAACGATAGCGCTGCAATTCTTCTTGAATGATTGACTGTGCACGTGCATCGCGCTCAATGCCTTCACGGGTGAAGACTTGAACATCAATAACGGTACCAATCATTCCAGATGGAACGCGCAAAGAAGTATCTTTAACGTCAGATGCTTTTTCACCGAAGATGGCACGGAGCAGCTTCTCTTCAGGAGTGAGAGTTGTCTCACCCTTTGGAGTTACCTTACCAACCAATACGTCACCAGCTTCAACTTCAGCACCAATGTAAACAATACCGCTCTCATCCAAACGGGAGAGTTGTGACTCTGCCAAATTGGAAATATCGCGAGTAATTTCTTCTGAACCAAGTTTGGTATCACGTGCAACCACTGACAACTCTTCAATATGAATAGATGTATAGCGGTCGTCAGCAACAACTTTCTCAGAGATCAAGATTGAATCTTCGAAGTTGTAACCGTTCCATGGCATAAATGCCACGGTCATGTTTTGACCCAAAGCCAATTCACCTAAGTCGGTAGATGCGCCGTCAGCAACTACGTCGCCGCGGACGACACGATCACCAGCCTGAACGATTGGGCGTTGGTTAATGTTGGTATTTTGATTTGAACGGGTGTACTTGATAAGGTTATAAATATCCACACCAACTTCACCAGCCGCTGTCTCGTCATCGTTTACACGAATAACTACACGGTTTGCGTCAACATAATCAACAATACCGCCGCGGGAAGCCAAAATCACAGTACCAGAGTCAACCGCAACAATACGCTCTAAACCAGTACCAACCAATGGCTTATCTGGACGCAAGCAAGGAACCGCTTGACGTTGCATATTCGCACCCATCAACGCACGGTTCGCATCATCATGCTCCAAAAATGGAACGAGTGAAGCAGCAGCAGAAACGATCTGACTAGGAGCAACGTCGATGAAATCGATGCGCTCTGGGCTAACCATCATGGTCTCACCAGCTTGACGCGCTGAAACCAATTCATCGGCCAACTTACCGCTCTTGTCGATCGTTGCGTTTGCCTGAGCAATCACATACTTCGCCTCTTCAATCGCAGAGAGGTAAACCACTTCGTCACTTACTTTGCTGTTAGAAACTTTACGGTATGGGGTCTCTAAGAAACCATGCTCATTCAAACGCGCAAATAATGCGAGTGAGTTGATCAAACCAATGTTTGGTCCTTCTGGAGTTTCGATTGGGCAAACACGTCCGTAATGGGTTGGATGCACGTCGCGCACTTCGAAGCCTGCGCGCTCGCGTGTCAAACCACCAGGTCCCAATGCAGAAATACGACGCTTGTGCGTGATCTCTGAAAGTGGATTGGTTTGGTCCATAAACTGGGACAACTGTGAAGAACCGAAGAACTCACGAATAGCAGAAGAAATTGGCTTACTGTTAATCAAGTCATGCGGCATGAGGTTTTCTGTTTCGGCTTGGCCGAGACGTTCTTTAACCGCACGCTCAACACGTGACAAACCTGCACGGAATTGATTCTCTGCCAATTCACCTACGCAACGTACGCGACGATTGCCTAAGTGATCGATGTCATCGACTTCGCCTTTGCCGTTACGCAAGTCAACCAAAGACTTGATGGTATCGAGGATGTCTTCATCCGATAAAACCATTTTGCCTTCCATCTCAGAGCGACCGAGACGGCTGTTAACTTTCATACGACCAACGCGTGATAAATCGTAACTATCTTCGTTGTAGAACAAACGCTGGAACAAGGCTTCAACAGCATCTTCTGTTGGAGGCTCACCAGGACGCATCATGCGATAGATGGCAATACGAGCGGCCATTTGATCCGCAGTTTCATCAGTACGCAATGTCTGAGAAATGTATGCGCCAGAATCCAAATCATTGGTGTAAATGGTTTCCAACTGCTTGATACCTGCATCGCGCAATGTCGCCAACAACTCTTCAGTGATTTCATCATTAGCGTAAGCCAATATTTCACCAGAATCTGGATCAACAATATTGCGTGCAACTACACGACCAATTAAATAGTCATCTGGTACAGCGATTGTTTTTGTCTTAGCGGCTTCGAGTTCACGTATGTGCTTTGCATTGATACGCTTGTCTTTTTGAATGACCACAACGCCATTCTTGTCGAGCACGTCAAAGCTAGCCAACTGACCACGTAAACGCTCTGGCACAAATTCCATTGAACCGCCATTAGCAGTCAATGAGAAATGGTCAAAGTTAAAGAAGTTAGCAAGAATCTGTTCGTTGTTGAAACCAATTGCTTTGAGCAAAATGGTGACAGGCATCTTACGACGACGGTCAACGCGGAAATAAAGAATGTCTTTTGGATCAAACTCGAAATCGAGCCATGAACCACGGTAAGGAATGATGCGTGCTGAGAACAGCAACTTACCTGAGCTGTGTGTCTTGCCCTTATCGTGTTCGAAAAACACGCCTGGTGAACGGTGCAACTGAGAAACGATTACGCGCTCAGTACCGTTAATCACAAAAGAGCCATTTTCTGTCATGAGTGGAATTTCACCCATGTAGACTTCGCTCTCTTTTACCTCTTTAACCTTAGTAGGCGCTTCGCGATCATAAATAATCAAGCGAACTTTTGCGCGTAAGGCAGAGTGGTATGTGTAACCACGTTGTTGACATTCTTTAACGTCAAATGGTGGCTGTGATAACTGGTAAGACACGTATTCCATACGTGCATAGCCGTTGTTAGACACAATTGGGAATGCTGATGTAAAGGCAGCTTGAAGTCCCTCAGTAAGACGAGACATTGCCGGCTTATCAGCCTGTAAAAATTTAGCGTAGGATTCCAGCTGCGTTGCGATCAGGTACGGAACCTGGTGGTTGTTTACTCGCTTAGCAAAGCTTTTACGGACTCGCTTGCGTTCGGTGAAGCTATAGTTCATTTCATCTCCGAATTCAGCGACTGTACAAAGATTTGGCGATTGGCCACTACCAATCACTGGCGGACAACACTAAATCGAAAGATCCAGTGTCCGACCAAACTTGCATTCTGCAGTCGTATCAGAAGGCAAACCCGATTTCAATCAGAAATGAAATCGGGTTTGACCTCTAGAGGTCAAACCCAACATGGCTAACGCCTCTTTTTGAGAGGCGCCAGCAGTTTGTGTATTACTTGAGTTCTGCTTTAGCGCCAGCTTCTTCAAGCTTCTTCTTAGCTTCTTCAGCTGTCTTCTTATCAACAGCTTCTTTGATTGGCTTCGGTGCACCGTCAACCAAGTCCTTAGCTTCTTTCAAGCCAAGACCAGTAATTTCGCGAACTGCCTTAATTACTGAAACTTTGTTTGCGCCAGCTTCGAGCAAGTTAACAGTGAATTCTGTTTGCTCTTCAGCAGCAGCGCCGCCAGCTGCACCAGCAGGACCAGCAACAGCCATCGCTGCAGCTGATACGCCAAACTTCTCTTCGAACGCCTTAACCAAGTCGTTCAAATCCATAACAGACATGCTACCTACTGCATCAATGATTTCTTCTTTAGTAATCGCCATTTTTAGCTCCTAATACTTAAATAGTTAATCTGTCGCTTATTCAGCGGCAGGGGTTTGCGGTGTTTCTGTTCCAGCTTCTGGGGCTGCGGCTGCAGGCTCAGCACTTGCTTCTGGAGCGGCGGCTTCAGCAACTACTTCTGCTGGGGCTGCTGCTACTTCTGCTACCGGTGCTGCAACAGGAGCAGGTGCTCCTTCTGCCTTTTGTGCTGCTACTGCACCCAATACGCGAGCCATCGCAGAAACTGGGGCCAACATCACGCCCAACAACTGAGATAACAACTCGTCGCGGCTTGGAATAGACGCGAGGGATTTAACACCCGCTACGTCCAACAACTTGCCGTTATATAAGCCAGCAGTAATGACTAGCTTGTCTTGAGTCTTAGCAAAGTTCTGCAATACTTTTGCCGAAGCAATCGGATCAGCAGAGATGCCGTAGATCAAGGGGCCAACCATCGAATCAGCAAGAGGCTCAAACTGTGTGCCTTGTGCAGCACGGCGTGCCAATGTGTTCTTCAGAACGCGAAGATATACACCTTGGTCACGTGCGCTAGCACGTAGCTTTGTCAACTGCTCTACTGGAATACCACGGTATTCAGCGAGCACGACGGTTTGGGCTCCAGCCAATTGAGCGCCGACATCAGCAACAATCGCTTTTTTGTCTTGTACATTCAAAGGCACGGTTTAACTCCATAAAAACCAACTGTTTCCAGTTGGGGTTACACACCAGCGTCTGATCATTTGTTCACAAAGTTCTTGTGAAAATCTTTTCAGGGTCGCCATCTGCGCTGGCTATTACTTTCGTAACGATTAAGAATTAACTCTGTATTAGCAACTAATTCACCAACGGTCTTTGATGTTCGACTCTCACTCAAAGAGCGAGAGTCGACCCAAAGTTCTTTTTTGTTACAAGCTATTAAGCTGCAGCCTGTAACGATGCTTGGTCTACGCGTACGCCGGCACCCATGGTGCTGCTTACGGCAACCTTCTTTAAATAAATACCCTTAGATGCCGGTGGCTTTGCTTTATTCAAAGCCTCGAGCAATGCGAGCAAGTTGGATTTCAATGCAGTTGGTTCGAATGAACGACGGCCAATGCTTGCGTGCACGATACCGGCTTTGTCCACACGGAACTGAACTTGACCAGCTTTTGCATTCTTAACTGCAGTAGCAACGTCAGGAGTCACTGTTCCAACTTTTGGATTCGGCATCAAACCACGTGGGCCCAATACTTGACCTAAAGTACCAACTATTTTCATTGTGTCTGGGGATGCGATCAAAATATCGAAATCAATTTTGCCGCCTTTAATTTGCTCAGCAAGTTCTTCCATGCCAACGATTTCTGCACCAGCGGCTTTAGCTTGTTCAGCCTTCTCGCCTTGAGCAAAAACAGCTACACGAACATGCTTACCTGTACCAGCTGGGAGCACTACTGCGCCACGCACAACTTGGTCAGATTTCTTAGCGTCAATACCCAACTGAACAGCAACGTCGATTGACTCATCAAACTTGGCAGTTGCACACTCTTTAACGAGGTTCAATGCGTCGTCTAATGAATAAAACTTATTGCGGTCAACTTTAGATTGAATAGCTTTTACGCGTTTAGATAATTTAGTCATGATTAGAGACCTTCCACAGTGATGCCCATGGAACGGGCGCTACCAGCGATTGTTCTAACAGCTGCGTCCATATCGGCTGCTGTCAAATCTGGCATTTTTGCTTTAGCGATTTCTTCTGCTTGAGCACGTGTAATTGAACCCACTTTATCGGTATGAGGACGTGGTGATCCTTTTTCAATCTTCGCAGCCTTCTTAATCATGATGGTTGCTGGAGGAGTCTTCATGATGAATGTGAAGCTCTTATCAGCGAACGCTGTAATCACGACTGGAATTGGCAGGCCAGGTTCCATGCTCTGAGTTTGAGCATTGAACGCCTTACAGAATTCCATAATGTTAAGACCGCGCTGACCCAATGCTGGACCTACGGGTGGTGATGGATTTGCTTTACCTGCAGGGATCTGCAGCTTAATAAAGCCAATAATCTTCTTTGCCATGTGTTGCTCCTAAAAGCGCGCCTAACCTCATAAGGAAAGACCGCTGTTGAGTAAACGCTTCACTAGTTTTTGGCTTTCTAGCTCCGCTCCTCGGTTATTGCTAACCACTTAAAACTACAAACTTTTGCACTACAAACCGGGACTAAGTCCTTGTTTTTACATCTTTTCTACCTGGCCGAACTCCAGCTCAACTGGGGTACCCCGGCCAAAAATTGTAACAGAAACGCGTAATCTTGACTTTTCATAGTTGACTTCTTCGATATTTCCGTTGAAATCAACAAATGGGCCTTCTTTAACGCGGACAATCTCACCAACCTCAAATAGAGTCTTAGGCTTAGGTTTATCCACCCCAGCCTGCATTTGATCCATGATTTTGGCTACTTCAGCCGTAGAAATCGGGCTTGGACGGTTACGAACACCGCCAACAAAACCAGTCACTTTTGGCGTATTTTTCACCAAATGCCAGCTCTCATCGGTCATTTCCATCTCAATCAGGACATAACCTGGGAAGAAGCGACGCTCAGAAACAGACTTTGTGCCAGATTTGATTTCAACCACTTCTTCAGAGGGAACCAAAATACGGCCAAATTTTTCAGGCATGCCAGAACGTGCAATACGCTCCTCAAGGCCTTTTTTAACGCTTTTCTCCATACCTGAATAAGCATGGATTACGTACCAGCGCATATTGCCAGTAGCTTGTGGATTTACGGCCAACTCAGAATCAGTCATTTTTCTTACTCACTTCCAGCCTAAAAAGACTGAAAAAACTAGCCATTCAATTAATTTGTCTGCAATCCATAAAAATAAGGACATGATCAGAACAAAGCCAAATACGACTAGAGTCATTTGGGTCGTCTCTTTACGAGTTGGCCAAACAACCTTTTTTACTTCATACCAAGAATCTTTTGCGTAGGCGATAAAACGGCGCCCATCAGGAGATATCGCCACAATTACAACTGCAGCTGCGATGCCACCAAACAAAACAGCAAGACGAACCAACATAGATTGATCTACGAGCGTGTAGTAAAGAACTAACGCTGCAACAACGATTAAAGCAGCGAGTCCAGAGACCCAGCTGCTTTTTTCTTCAGTATGACTTGCTGTTTGATGAGACATTTTGCTTTCAGTTCAAATCGTGGCAGGGGCGGAGGGCATCGAACCCCCAACCTTTGGTTTTGGAGACCAACGCTCTGCCAATTGAGCTACACCCCTTTATAAAAAAACTTACTACTTAAGCCAAAATCTTTGCAACCACGCCGGCGCCAACAGTACGGCCACCTTCACGGATCGCAAAACGTAAACCTTCTTCCATCGCGATTGGAGCGATGAGTTTTACGGTAATGGTTACGTTATCACCAGGCATTACCATTTCTTTGTCTTTTGGCAACTCGATTGAACCAGTTACGTCCGTAGTGCGGAAGTAGAACTGTGGACGATAGTTGTTAAAGAATGGAGTATGACGACCACCTTCGTCTTTACCCAAGATGTAAACCTCGGCTGTAAAGTGAGTATGTGGGGTGATTGAACCTGGCTTAGCCAATACTTGGCCGCGCTCAACTTCTTCACGTTTTGTACCGCGTAACAAGATACCAACGTTATCGCCTGCTTGACCTTGGTCGAGCAATTTGCGGAACATTTCAACACCAGTACATGTTGTCTTGAGTGTTGGCTTGATACCGATAATTTCGATCTCTTCGCCCACTTTAACGATACCGCGCTCGATACGGCCTGTAACTACAGTACCGCGACCGGAGATAGAGAACACGTCTTCTACTGGCATCAAGAACGCGCCGTCAACAGCACGCTCTGGGGTTGGGATGTATGTGTCTAATGCTTCAGCCAATTTCATGATGGCTTCTTTACCCAATGGGCCTTCGTCGCCTTCAAGCGCTAACTTAGCAGAACCTTGAATGATTGGTGTGTCATCGCCAGGGAAGTTGTACTTAGATAGAAGCTCACGAACTTCCATTTCAACTAACTCGAGCAATTCAGCGTCATCAACCATGTCGCACTTGTTCAAGAACACCACGATGTAAGGAACACCAACTTGGCGTGCCAAGAGGATATGCTCACGTGTTTGTGGCATTGGGCCGTCAGCAGCAGAGCAAACTAAAATTGCGCCGTCCATCTGAGCAGCACCAGTAATCATGTTCTTAACGTAGTCAGCATGTCCTGGGCAATCCACGTGAGCGTAGTGACGGTTAGCAGTCTCATACTCAACGTGCGCAGTATTAATCGTAATACCACGTGCTTTTTCTTCTGGAGCAGCATCGATCTGATCGTATGCTTTAGCTTCGCCACCGAATGCTTTAGAAAGCACGGTTGCAATTGCTGCTGTCAATGTGGTTTTACCGTGGTCAACGTGACCGATGGTGCCTACGTTTACGTGCGGTTTTGTCCGCTCGAATTTTTCTTTTGCCATTTTTAATCTGCCTTTAGTTAACTCTTAAACCAAACACGAAATACACAATTAATAAATCCAAACATGGTGCCCATGGGCAGGATCGAACTGCCGACCTCTCCCTTACCAAGGGAGTGCTCTACCACTGAGCCACATGGGCGAAATCTAATGCAACAAATTCTGGAGCGGGATAAGAGAATCGAACTCTTGACCGAAGATTGGAAATCTGCTGTTTTACCATTAAACTAATCCCGCACATCTGGTGGAGGGGGTAGGATTCGAACCTACGTAGGCATAGCCAACAGATTTACAGTCTGCCTCCTTTAGCCGCTCGGACACCCCTCCGCGAACCCAATATTCTGACTCCAAATGGAGTTTCTGTCAATCACTCTAAACGCTTTGCACAAGTAAAAACGCCCAGACCTAAAAGGGTCTGGGCGTCGCATTGGTGCCCGGCAGTTACCTACTTTCACACGGGTAATCCGCACTATCATCGGCGTAAAGTCGTTTCACTGTCCTGTTCGGGATGGGAAGGAGTGGTTCCAACTTGCTATGGTCACCGGGCGTAGAGGGTCGAGTTGCTGATTAAATCAACAACTCTATTTGAGTAAGCATGTAATTAAGGATGCAGATTAAATCTGGCAAACATCCAACACAATAGTGCTGGTTATAGGATCAAGCCTAACGGGCAATTAGTATCGGTTAGCTTAATGCATTACTGCACTTCCACACCCGACCTATCAACGTTGTGGTCTTCAACGACCCTTTATGTAGGTTAAACCTACGGGAGATCTCATCTTCAGGCAAGTTTCCCGCTTAGATGCTTTCAGCGGTTATCTCTTCCGTACATAGCTACCCTGCGATGCTTCTGGCGAAACAACAGGTACACCAGCGGTACGTCCACTCCGGTCCTCTCGTACTAGGAGCAGCCCCCGTCAAATCTCCAACGCCCATGGCAGATAGGGACCAAACTGTCTCACGACGTTTTAAACCCAGCTCACGTACCTCTTTAAATGGCGAACAGCCATACCCTTGGGACCGGCTACAGCCCCAGGATGAGATGAGCCGACATCGAGGTGCCAAACACCGCCGTCGATATGAACTCTTGGGCGGTATCAGCCTGTTATCCCCAGAGTACCTTTTATCCGTTGAGCGATGGCCCTTCCATACAGAACCACCGGATCACTATGACCTGCTTTCGCACCTGCTCGACTTGTCGGTCTCGCAGTTAAGCACGCTTTTGCCATTGCACTTTAGGTACGATGTCCGACCGTACCAAGCGTACCTTCGTACTCCTCCGTTACACTTTGGGAGGAGACCGCCCCAGTCAAACTGCCTACCATGCACTGTTCCCGACCCGGATAACGGGCCAAGGTTAGAACCTCAAATAAATCAGGGTGGTATTTCAAGGTTGGCTCCAACAGAACTAGCATCCTGTTATCAACGCCTCCCACCTATCCTACACAGACCGATTCAAAGTCCAATGCAAAGCTACAGTAAAGGTTCATGGGGTCTTTCCGTCTAGCCACGGGTAGATTGCATCATCACAAACATTTCAACTTCGCTGAGTCTCAGGAGGAGACAGTGTGGCCATCGTTACGCCATTCGTGCAGGTCGGAACTTACCCGACAAGGAATTTCGCTACCTTAGGACCGTTATAGTTACGGCCGCCGTTTACTGGGACTTCAATCAAGAGCTTGCACCCCATCATTTAATCTTCCAGCACCGGGCAGGCGTCACACCCTATACGTCCACTTTCGTGTTTGCAGAGTGCTGTGTTTTTATTAAACAGTCGCAGCCACCTTTTTATTGCAACCCTTTCGTCCTCCCCTTGTACAGGGTCAAACTACCAGGGCGTACCTTATCCCGAAGTTACGGTACAAATTTGCCGAGTTCCTTCTCCTGAGTTCTCTCAAGCGCCTTAGAATACTCATCTCGCCCACCTGTGTCGGTTTGCGGTACGGTCTTGTTAGACTGAAGCTTAGAGGCTTTTCTTGGAACCACTTCCAATTGCTTCGCGAATAAATTCGCTCGTCTCACGCCCTTGAATTACGCTACCGGATTTACCTAATAGCCATCTCCAACGCAAGAACCGGGACTTCCAACACCCGGACAACTTTCCGCGATCCGTCCCCCCATCGCATCTAACAATGGTCAAGGAATATTAACCTTGTTCCCATCAGCTACGCATCTCTGCCTCGCCTTAGGGGCCGACTCACCCTGTTCCGATGAACGTTGAACAGGAAACCTTGGGCTTACGGCGAGGGGGCTTTTCACCCCCTTTATCGCTACTCATGTCAGCATTCGCACTTCTGATACCTCCAGCATCCTTTACAAGACACCTTCACAGGCTTACAGAACGCTCTCCTACCATCACATTGCTGTGATCCGCAGCTTCGGTTATATGCTTAGCCCCGTTACATCTTCCGCGCAGGACGACTCGATCAGTGAGCTATTACGCTTTCTTTAAAGGATGGCTGCTTCTAAGCCAACCTCCTGACTGTTTTAGCCTTCCCACTTCGTTTCCCACTTAGCATATATTAGGGACCTTAGCTGGCGGTCTGGGTTGTTTCCCTCTTGACACCGGACGTTAGCACCCGATGTCTGTCTCCCGTGCTTGCACTTGTAGGTATTCGGAGTTTGCTATGGCGCAGTAATCCGCAATGGACCCCACTACCATGACAGTGCTCTACCCCCTACAGTGATACACGAGGCACTACCTAAATAGTTTTCGGAGAGAACCAGCTATTTCCAGTTTTGTTTAGCCTTTCACCCCTATCCACAGCTCATCCCCTAACTTTTCAACGTTAGTGGGTTCGGTCCTCCAGTACGTGTTACCGCACCTTCAACCTGGCCATGGATAGATCAACTGGTTTCGGGTCTACACCCAGCAACTAGCGCCCTATTCGGACTCGCTTTCGCTACGCCTTCCCTATTCGGTTAAGCTTGCTACTGAATGTAAGTCGCTGACCCATTATACAAAAGGTACGCAGTCACCCCTTACGAGGCTCCTACTGTTTGTATGCACACAATTTCAGGATCTATTTCACTCCCCTCCCGGGGTTCTTTTCGCCTTTCCCTCACGGTACTTGTTCACTATCGGTCGATTACGAGTATTTAGCCTTGGAGGATGGTCCCCCCATATTCAGACAGGATTTCACGTGTCCCGCCCTACTTGTCTCTAGCCTAGTACCACTCAATAATTTTCACATACGGGACTATCACCCTTTATTGTTGGACTTTCCATTCCATTCTGTTAATTACTGAGATATCACTAGAAGGCTGTTCCCATTTCGCTCGCCACTACTCTGGGAATCTCGGTTGATGTCTTTTCCTCTTGCTACTTAGATGTTTCAGTTCACAAGGTTCGCTTCTCATACCCTATGTATTCAGGTATGGATACCACAAAAGTGGTGGGTTTCCCCATTCAGAAATCCCCGGATCAAAGCTTATTTACCAGCTCCCCGGGGCTTATCGCAGGTTATAACGTCTTTCGTCGCCTGTAATCGCCAAGGCATCCATCATGTGCACTTATTCACTTGATCCTATAACGAGCACCATTGCTAGTACCTGTTACAGGTTTTACTTCTACTTCTGACATGTTTGCCGTAATCCAAACTGTAAGTACTTTGTTAAGAACTTGGTAAAACTCGTTTGTATTACTGATTGATGATTCAATCTTTACCCTTATTACATTGTCAAATGTCCTCTCAAAGAAACATTTGACACTTTGCTTACTCAAATTTTTAAAGAACAGCCATAAATGGCAAAACTAAACGATTAAATATTCGCTTAGTTTTGACATTTAGATGATGGTGGAGGATGACGGGATCGAACCGACGACCCCCTGCTTGCAAAGCAGGTGCTCTCCCAGCTGAGCTAATCCCCCAACGTCCCACTAAGTCTTGTTTCTGGCTGGTGGTGGGTCTGGTAGGACTTGAACCTACGACCCCTGCGTTATCAACACAGTGCTCTAACCAGCTGAGCTACAGACCCGTGGCTTTTATTGTCAACCGATAAGTGTGGGCACTAGGATTCAGCATCTTTTCTCTAGAAAGGAGGTGATCCAGCCGCACCTTCCGATACGGCTACCTTGTTACGACTTTACCCCAGTCATGAACCCTGCCGTGGCAGTCGCCCTCCTTGCGGTTAGGCTAACGGCTTCTGGCAAAACCCACTCCCATGGTATGACGGGCGGTGTGTACAAGACCCGGGAACGTATTCACCGCGACATTCTGATCCGCGATTACTAGCGATTCCAGCTTCACGTAGTCGAGTTGCAGACTACGATCCGGACTACGATGCATTTTCTGAGATTAGCTCCCCCTCGCGGGTTGGCAACCCTCTGTATGCACCATTGTATGACGTGTGAAGCCCTACCCATAAGGGCCATGAGGACTTGACGTCATCCCCACCTTCCTCCGGTTTGTCACCGGCAGTCTCTTTAGAGTGCTCTTGCGTAGCAACTAAAGACAAGGGTTGCGCTCGTTGCGGGACTTAACCCAACATCTCACGACACGAGCTGACGACAGCCATGCAGCACCTGTGTTCACTTTCTCTTACGAGCACCTAATGTATCTCTACTTCGTTAGTGACATGTCAAGGGTAGGTAAGGTTTTTCGCGTTGCATCGAATTAATCCACATCATCCACCGCTTGTGCGGGTCCCCGTCAATTCCTTTGAGTTTTAATCTTGCGACCGTACTCCCCAGGCGGCTGACTTCACGCGTTAGCTACGTTACTCAGGATGTAAATCCCGAACAACTAGTCAGCATCGTTTAGGGCGTGGACTACCAGGGTATCTAATCCTGTTTGCTCCCCACGCTTTCGTGCATGAGCGTCAGTGTTATCCCAGGGGGCTGCCTTCGCCATTGGTATTCCTCCACATATCTACGCATTTCACTGCTACACGTGGAATTCTACCCCCCTCTGACACACTCTAGCTATACAGTCACAGGCGCCATTCCCAGGTTAAGCCCGGGGATTTCACGCCTGTCTTGTATAACCGCCTGCGCACGCTTTACGCCCAGTAATTCCGATTAACGCTCGCACCCTACGTATTACCGCGGCTGCTGGCACGTAGTTAGCCGGTGCTTATTCTTCAGGTACCGTCATTCCCGGACTGTGTTAGAGCCGGTGTTTCTTCCCTGACAAAAGAGCTTTACAACCCGAAGGCCTTCTTCACTCACGCGGCATTGCTGGATCAGGGTTTCCCCCATTGTCCAAAATTCCCCACTGCTGCCTCCCGTAGGAGTCTGGGCCGTGTCTCAGTCCCAGTGTGGCTGATCGTCCTCTCAGACCAGCTACTGATCGTCGCCTTGGTGGGCTTTTACCCCACCAACAAGCTAATCAGGCATCGGCCGCTCTAATCGCGCGAGGTCTTTCGATCCCCCGCTTTCCCCCTCAGGGCGTATGCGGTATTAGCACAGCTTTCGCTGCGTTATCCCCCACGATAAGGTACGTTCCGATGTATTACTCACCCGTTCGCCACTCGCCACCAGGTGCAAGCACCCGTGCTGCCGTTCGACTTGCATGTGTAAGGCATGCCGCCAGCGTTCAATCTGAGCCAGGATCAAACTCTTCAGTTCAATTCCTGTGATCCTTGCGGATCGTCGCACTCATTCAAGAAATTGACTTGGTAATAAAACCAAATCTTTTTACTGTCTATGAGTACTATTTATTTACATCTGTCCCGAAGGACTGGATGCTTTCACTTAGTACCCACAATTATCGGTTGACTAATTTTTAAAGAGGGCTGACTTGTTTTGTATTTCAAATAACATTCAGCAGAGAGATGAGACTATAGCGCACTTATTTTGGGTCGTCAACACCTTTCGTACTCTTTTACCTAAAAAAACCTAAGTTTTTTCTGACTATCAAAATAAGTCCAATAAAAACAAGGGCTTATATTTACAAAAAAAATTCACTTTTTTTGAAAAATTTCGGTTTTTTTAGGGTTTAGCCCTAGACCCACGAAAAATCAGGACTTTTTTTGGTTACTTTTGACCTATTTCCAACAGATTAGGGAAAACCCTGAAATTAATGCTGATTTCTGTTAAAATATTGCTATGCACAATACATTAGCGAATAGTCACTTACCTGCAAAGCCATATACGGTAGGGCAGGCTGTACCCGTTCGTGAACTTCATGCTGGATACAGACAAGAAATACTGAATCATTTGTTGCAACTAAATGATGAAGATAGGCGCTTGCGCTTTGGCACACAGACCCCTGATGAGGTGATTTGTCATTATGTTGAGCGCCTAGATTTCAATAGAGATGTGATTTTTGGTGTATTTGACCTTGATCTAAAGCTTGTGGGTATGGCGCATTTAGCTTATTTGCCAGAGCACAAGGGTCAGGCGAGAGCCGCTGAATTTGGCGTATCCGTCCTACCAGAAGGCCGCGGACAGGGCCTTGGAACCGCATTACTACAGCGTTCAGCCGTACATTCACGCAATACCCGCATTGAAACTCTCTATGTACATTGCCTAGCCAATAACAAAGCCATGATGCATTTGGCACAAAAAGCAGGTATGACTGTTGAATTCGCTTATGGCGATGCAGATGCTTGTCTTAAATTGCCTCCAGCAAATCCCGCAACTATTGTGGAGGAGGCTGCCAATGAGCAGTGGGCTGACTTGGACTACGCGCTGAAAGAAAATCTTAAGCGCTCTAATGAAGCGTGGTGGTGGTTTTTGGGTAGACCCGGTCTCGCGCGATAGTCAATGCATTTGCAGCATTAATTTTTGTTGGGTGCACCACGCAATATCCAACCAGTTAATAAAGACAAATCCGCATCACTCAACTTAGCGTTGGCGGGCATGGGTACAACGCCCCACGAACCTGACCCACCTTTAGCAATCTTATTTTTTAAAAATACTTGAGCGTTCGAATCATTCTTATATTTTTCGGCAATCGCTTGAAAACTTGGGCCAACAATTTTTTTATTAATTGCATGACAGCCTAAACAAGCGTTTTGTTTTGCAGTCGCAAATGCTTTTTCATCTTCCGCGTTAGCGTGCACAGCAGGAATGAAATAAGCGAGCATTGCAAATAGAAAAACTATTTTTACAAATACTCGCTTTTGTGACATCACTAACCTACAAAAAAATTATTGGAATTTTGGCGGGCTACTAGGTTGTGTTTGATCAGCCTTACCTTGTTTTTCTAGGCGGGCTTTTTCTTCATCAGAAATAATGTCAAAGTATGCGTAGACATCTTTCACGCCGTTAGTATTGCTAGCAACTTTCTTCGCAATACCTGCCTCGTTCTGAGTCAGCATTCCCATGAGGTATACGCTGCTCCCTTCGGCAACAATCGCCATAGAATTTGATGGCAGCTGATCTGTAAAGATCATTTGCGTTTTGATCTTAGACTCTAGATAAGAATCATTTGCCCGTGAAGTGTAGCTGCTGTTTGGCCCAATCACTAGCTCATTAAAGACGGAGCGAGCATTCTTCATGGCCTTTACATATTCTGTTGCTTGCCCTTTGACCTCTGCATCCTTGACTTCGCCGGTTAGCAATACCTTTTGATTAAACGAAGTAACGTTAATGTGTGCGTTATCGCCAAATCGTTTTGCTAAGGCATTTTCTGCTTCTAACTCAATGCCTTTATCAATCGCTTGTACGCCTGGTGAACGACGATCAGCAGCTACCGTTGCGCCAGCCGCAACCCCACCAACAGCTACTACCGCACACGCAGAAATTTGTGAGGCGATGAGAGCGGCGAGCAATAATGTTTTAAAAAATGAAATTTTCATTTAAATATTTTCCGTATTGAAGCGACAATAATTTTTAGTCGAGTAGAACATGGTCTACGCCATCGCATAAAGCATGAAGCAAAACTAAATGCGTTTCTTGAATTCGTGCGGTGCGAGTTGATGGTACGCACAAATGAATGTCATCCTGATCCAATAGCTGAGCAATTTTTCCGCCACCATTACCAGTAAGCGCAATAATTTTGATGCCCATCTTTTTTGCGGCCTCAATTGCCTTCACTACATTCTTTGAGTTTCCAGAAGTCGAGATGCCCAAAAGGATGTCGCCTTTTTTACCAAGTCCGCGAACTTGTTTGCTGAAAACCTCGTCATAGCTGTAATCGTTTCCAACCGCAGTCAGAATAGAGGTGTCGGTCGTCAATGCAATTGCAGCCAATTCTTGGCGCTCTCGCTCAAATCGACCAATTAACTCTGCGGCAAAGTGTTGCGCATCTGCTGCAGAACCGCCATTGCCGCAAGCCATTACCTTACCGCCAGCGCGCAAACAGTCAACCATTGCCAAAACACCCTTAGCAACAGATTCAGGGAGCTCTTTTTCGGCCTCTTGCTTTACAGCAATACTGTCAAGAAAATGTTGGGAAGCGCGTTTGCGTAAACGTTCGTTAATCTCTTTTTCCATAGCAATATTATGCGCCAAAGATGTCGTCATTTCAGCGGCATTCGGCCCATATCAAAAGCAACGTATTCTCTTGGTAATTATTTAACTTTTTGTAGGCAGCCCCATGGAACTTAGCTCAATCGATTTCTTAAAACAGCAGGACTTGCCTGCTGGGGCGCTTTACATGGTTGCCACGCCAATTGGTAATTTAGGCGACATTACTTTGCGCGCCCTGCATGTCTTAAATGCAGTCGATGGCATTGCTTGCGAAGACACTAGGCATAGTGCTGCATTACTTGGGCAATTTGGCATTCATAAAAAATGTTTAGCCCTGCACGAACATAATGAAATCAGCGGTGCACAAACAGTTATCCAGCACCTTTCTAACAATGAACGTTGGGCTTACATTTCAGATGCTGGTACGCCAGGCGTATCAGACCCTGGCGCAAGACTGGTGAATGAAGTTCAAAAAGCAGGATTGAGAGTAATCCCCATTCCTGGCGCAAGCGCAGTGTCCGGAGCGATATCAGCAGCAGGGTCTGTGATGCATAGTTCGGAAGGGCGCTTTCAATTTTTAGGTTTTTGGCCTAACAAAACTAAAGAGCGTGACGCCTTCATGCAAGATATTTCTAGCAGCAAAAAAGCGAGCATCTTTTTTGAGTCGCCACATCACATCAAAGAAACACTAGCAATGCTTGCAAATAATTTAGAGCCCGATCGTCAACTTTTGGTTTGTCGCGAGCTCACTAAAAAGTTTGAACAACTCGTCTGCCTACATGCACAAGATGTTGCGAACTGGTTAGATAGCGCAGAGAGCTTAAAGGGTGAATTTGTTATTGTGGTAGCAGGGCGCCCAGCCAATAACGATGAGGCTCCAGAGCATTCATCTCTATTGATGTGGGCCAATGCGTTGAGCCCCTACATGGGCAGCAAAGAAATTGCCGCAGTTCTTTCACAAACCTTAGGCCTCAGCAAAAAAGAGGCCTACCAAATTGCTTTAGATGCAAAGAGCGAATAATTGAAAATAAAAAAGCTGGCACAAGGCCAGCTATTACATTTGCGCTAAGGACTTATTTGGCGCCAGCAACAGGAGCCGCAGGCTCGCTATCATCTTTTAAATTCAATTGCGCCACCGGCTTAATGATTTGATCAGCAGAAGCAGATGAATCCGTTCGCTTACCATTGTTAACAAACACCATTAACAACAAAATAATGATGAGCGGCACAAAAAAGCTTGCAAACACCATGATGATGAGTTGTTTTGGGGACTTGATCAGACTTCCGTGCTCGTTGCTCATAAGAATTTATCGTTTGACGGGTTTTAGGGTTGCTTTGCGGTGATTATAACTAGAGAGTAGGGTTATAGGCACTTACAATAGGAGGGTAACCAGTTTTTTCACTAGCGCCCGTAGCTCAGTGGATAGAGTATTGGCCTCCGAAGCCAAGGGTCGCAGGTTCGATTCCTGCCGGGCGCGCCAAAATTCAAGGGGTTTTTGACCTACATCATGCGGAAAATCACGAAAACCGCTATCATTTGCATCTAACTTATTGATTCTTATCGTGTCTACACATCTAAATTCAGCCCTTTCAGAGCCCTCCCTGACCAATCCTTTGCCGCCAGAGGCGCCATTACCGCATCGAAAAATCATTCGAAGCTGGTTAATTCCAATGGCACAAGGTGAAACTGGGCGCGCAATCATGCTCTTAGCAATCGATGCCTTCCTTTGGTTAGGCTGCATCGCGGGTACGATTTTTGTTGAGAGCCTTCTATTGAAGATTGTTTTTGGTCTTGTGGCCGGTTTTGTAACAGGCCGCATTTTTATTTTGGGTCATGATGCCTGCCATCAAAGCTATACACCGAATCGCGAACTGAATAAAGTATTAGGTCGCATTGCGTTCTTGCCATCGCTCACACCATATAGTTTGTGGGATGTTGGTCATAACGTTGTGCATCATGGTCAAACCAATCTAAAGGGTTTTGACTTTGTATGGGCACCCTTATCAAAATCAGAATACGACGCGCTTCCCCCATGGCGTAAGGCTCTAGAGCGCCTTTACCGTAGTGGATGGGGCCCTGTTTTTTATTATCTTATTGAAATTTGGTGGAGACGTGAGTACTTTCCAAACGCCAAAAACAAACCTGGTGATCGTCCAATTTTCTTAAAAGACAATTTACTGGTTACTGCATTTGCGATCGTTTGGATCGGATGTTTGATTGCTGGCGCAATTGCTACAGGCCAGTCTATTTGGATTGGTTTAATCACTGGTTTTGCCATTCCATTCTTGTTCTGGAATGGCATGATTGGATTTGTGGTCTACGTTCACCACACCCACCCAAAGGTATCTTGGTACGACAAGAAATCTGAGTGGTTACGCGCCCAACCATTTGTTTCAACAACGGTTCATCTGACTTTTAACTGGATTTGGGGCAAATTGATGCACCACATCATGGAGCACACTGCGCACCATGTGGACATGAGCGTACCGCTATATCGCCTGCCAGAAGCCCAGCAGACCCTTGAAACCATCCTTCCGGACCGCATTTTTGTGCAGAAGTTCTCTTGGGGCTGGTATTTCGATACTGCACGCAAGTGCAAGCTCTATGACTTTGAAAACAAGGCTTGGCTAGATTTCGATGGCAACAAGACGGCCGAATCGGTCCGAGTTGTGCTCAGCCCAGCTCCAGCGGGACAAAACGGGTAAAATAGATCTCTGTATAAAGATTTGCCTTACCCGGATTGCCCATGACTACCTCGACTCCAGCAGCTACCCAAGAAACCTCTCAGAGCCTAAAATTTTGCTCTTCTTGCAGTCGTGAAAAACGACTCGAGGGCGGTACCTGGATTCCGACAAGCAATCGCAAGCAACGCTGGATCTGCGCAAGCTGTTTATATAACCGCACACACCGTACCGGCTCAGCAAAAACCTAATTTCATTTGTAGCAAAAGTTTTAAGCGCCATCCCCAACGTAAGGGTTGGTTTTTCGTTCTTGGCCAAACGTCGACATCGGTCCATGCCCAGGAACAAATTGCACATCATCGCCTAAGGGCCATAACTTTGTTTTGATCGCATTAATTAAATCCGCATGATTGCCACGCGGAAAATCTGTTCTGCCAATTGAGCCCGCAAACAAAACGTCGCCAACAATTGCCAGGCGATCTTCCTTGTCAAAAAATACAACGTGTCCCGGTGTGTGACCAGGACAATGAAACACCTCAAGATCAACGTTGCCAACTTGAACATGATCACCATTATTTAACCAGCGGTCGGGCTCAAACACTTTGGCATGCCCAAAACCAAAGCGCACTGTTTGCTGTGGTAGCTGATCAATCCAAAAACGCTCATCTTCCTGAGGCCCCTCAATTGGCACACCAAGCTGATCAGCCAAGTCTTTAGCAGCCGCACAGTGGTCAAGGTGCCCATGGGTCAAGAGGATCTTCTTCACCTTGCCGCCCATTTGCTGAACGCCTGTGAGGATCTTTTCTATATCTCCGCCTGGATCCACCACGGCTGCATCGCCAGTCTCTTGGCAAACCAAGATGGAGCAATTTTGCTCATAGGGAGTTACGGGAACAATTCCTAATTTAATTGGCATATAAACAAGTGTGTAAGTGCGTCATTGAGTAAGCTAGTTTATGGGACTGAGCATAAAATGTTCTCAAAGGATAAAACATGAATAGCCAAGATACATTTAAATTTGCAGAAACGCATGAATGGGCAGATCAAGAAGAAGATGGCCTAGTTTGGGTTGGTATTAGCAATCACGCACAAGAAGCTCTGGGTGACGTGATGTTTTTTCAGGCGCCAAAAGTTGGGCAGCAAGTAAAGCAGGGCGAAGCCATTGCTGTGATTGAGTCAGTAAAAGCAGCCAGTGATATTCATGCGCCCGTGAGCGGAGAAATTGTTGCACTCAACGAAGAGGTGGATGCATCACCTGAAATCGTCAATGAAAAACCTTATGGTGTTTGGCTATTCAAAATCAAACCAACGTCTGATGACAGCCTTGCTACCGAGCTAAATCAGTTATTAAGCCTAGAAAAATATAGCGCAGGACCTGGCGCCTAATAAGTCAGGTCAATTAGATTGAAATTGGGTCGCGCTCAATGAGCCAACGAATTCGGCCCTCTTTGCTAATGCGGCCTTGAGAATGATCTCGTAAATAATGGTCTATCGCCTCTAAAATCTCTTGCAAATTTTTACGATCATCTGACTCTACAAGTAATTGGGCGCGCTCTGAGCCAGCCACTCGCATTACCGCCTTTGGCACTGGGTCATAGACTCTAAGTCCTTTAGATATATGGCCCTGAGCCCGTAAATAGCCCTTTAGCCCACTTAAAAACTGAATTGCCTTGTCCAGGCTTTTTGCCTCAGCATGTATCAGGGCTTGATAGGCAAAGGGTGGCAAACCCGCTTCTTTTCTTTCATTTGCTGTAAAGGCTAAAAAACCATCTACATCATGGCGCAGCAAAAACTGAAAAACTGCGGCTTCTGGAAACTGGGTTTCAACATAAATTGCGCCCCCAATTTCACCGTCTTTATTTGAGCGCCCAGCACGTCCTGCAACCTGAACTAGTTGGGCAAACAATCGTTCTGCAGCCCTAAAGTCTTGGGAGAACAATCTACTGTCTGCATCTAGCACGGCGACTAAGCCTATATTTTGATAGTCGTGGCCCTTGGCGATCATCTGCGTTCCCACCACGATATCGACATTGCCCCCATGTATCTCCTGAAAGAGTTCTTCCGCGCCCTTACTCTTTCTGCTGGAATCTGTATCGACCCTGAGTACCCTGGCCCCCGGCCACATCTCCTCAATAGAATCTTCGACCTTTTGGGTGCCTTGCCCCAAAGTCTTCAAGTCAGCATTTCCACAATCAGGGCAATGGTTCGGAATGGGCTTAACTAAGCCGCAATGGTGGCAGCTCAATACTGATTTCCTACCTAAAGCACCAGCCTTATGCATCACCATATAAGAGCTGCATTGCTCGCATTTCGACAGCCATGAACACGCACCGCAACTAAGGACCGGGGCATAACCGCGTCGATTAATCAGGATGAGACTCTGCTTCTTTCCTTCTAGATTTTTGCTAACTGCATTAGCAAGA
Organism: Polynucleobacter parvulilacunae; assembly: GCF_018881715.1. Taxonomy (GTDB): domain Bacteria; phylum Pseudomonadota; class Gammaproteobacteria; order Burkholderiales; family Burkholderiaceae; genus Polynucleobacter; species Polynucleobacter parvulilacunae. The sequence continues at coordinate 530,306 of NZ_JACVPW010000001.1, read as the reverse complement.
GTTTTAGTAATCAGACTCTTTGCCTTGGGCTTTTCTAGATCGCCCGGACTAAATTGGCTTTGTGGGTCGCGCGTATTGACTAAATGGACTTGCGGCAAGCTAGCGCCCTGTGCACGCTGATCTAGACGAATATATTCATAACGGCCCGCTTTAGCTGCCATCCAGGTTTCCAAGGATGGTGTAGCGGATGCCAATAGAATTGGAATCTTCAGATCATGAGCACGCCAAACCGCTAAGTCACGCGCAGAGTAGCGAATGCCATCTTGTTGTTTGTATGATGGGTCATGTTCTTCATCCACAACTATTGCACGCAAATTTGGCAAGGGAGTTAAGGCTGCTAAACGTGTACCCAAAATAATTTGGGCTTTTCCGGTAATTGCCTCATACCAGGCAATGCCCCTCACTTTTTCACTCACCCCACTGTGAAGTACAACCATTTTCTTATCCGGAAAATAGGCGCGCACTCTACGCTCTAGCTGTGGTGTTAAATTAATCTCAGGGACCAAGAGCAAAACCTGCGCAGTTGTGTCCTGCAAAATGCCGCTCAACCAATTTAAAAATACGGCCGTCTTTCCACTGCCAGTTTGGCCTTGCAACAAAATTGCTTTGAATTTATTTAATGAGCAATCACGCAGTTCCTCAAGCGCAAGCTTTTGACCATCATTCAAAAGATTTTCATCAATGAATCCCTCGCTCAATTCTGGATGAATTTTTTTCTTTTTCTTTTCTTCATCTGCAGCCAATTTCTTTGGAATCTTTTCCCAATCATCCGGCTTTTTCCACATCTGCGGAATGGTGGGAATAATGGTTTCACCAAGCGCATGAATGTAATACTGGCTGGCAAAATTGACCAAGCGTAGGGCTGCAGGATCTAAGGGAGGTAGCGGGGCCACTCTTGTTACCGCTTTTAATTTCTCTACATCAAATTCAGAGTGAGCACTTACTTTTATAACCATGCCAACAAGAAGACTGCGCCCAAATGGAACTTCAACTATCGAGCCAATCTCTGGTTGGCCTCCCAGCGCCTTCGCGTCCCACAGGTAGTCAAAGCCCTGGGCGAGGGGCTTATCAACAACGACTTGGACTACGATTGGAGGAGGCATGATTTACTTCAAATCTCGTTTTTGCTTGTGGATAAGTCTGTGGATATCATCAGATGATTCTGATTTATAAGCTAATTTATCAGCCTTCAGTTTCTGCACCCTTTTCAAGCTTTTTTACTATTTTACTTATAAATCAATAAGTTAAAGAGCTATTCGAAAGTGAATTTTCATCTTTAATCGCAATCTCACTGAATTTTGAATTTCGTCGCTAACTGTGTATAACTTTCGTTAAAAATTCTCAGTAGCAAGTTAGCATTCACTCAGTTTTATGACTTTGTCCTGAGAGACCTAGAGCGATTTATGACAGCCTCGGCAAGAGCTGTCACGCTCTCTGGGGGGGTAAATTGAGAAATGCCATGGCCCAAATTAAAAACATGGCCATCCAAGGGATGTAAACCAGGCTTGAGGGCTGGTGCACTTGCCAAATCCTCGAGGAGAAGGTTGGCTTGCTCTGCAATTTGTTTTGGCTCTGCGAACAAGATTAGCGGATCTAGATTGCCTTGTAATGCCAATGGCTTGTTCAGAGCGAGCAACTGTTTTCTTGCACGACTCAGCGACATTGTCCAGTCGATAGCAATCACATCAGCACCAACTTGCGCCATGTCATTGAGCCAAATTGCGCCACCTTTAGTAAACATGATGACTGGAATTTTTCTACCTTCATGCTCGCGCGGCAATAAGGCAATTACTTTTTGCATCGATGCTAAAGACATCTTTTGATACCAACCGTCTGGAAGCATTCCGCCCCAAGTATCAAAAATCATCAGGGCTTGTGCGCCTGCTTTTACTTGCTCGATCAAATAGTCGGCAACTGATTGCGCATTGATATCCAAGATATGCTGCATGAGATCTGGGCGACTAAACATCATGGTTTTGGCATGACGAAAATCATCGGCACTGGATCCATCAACCATGTAGCACGCCAATGTCCATGGGCTTCCCGAGAAGCCGATCAATGGAACGCGTTGTTTGCCATCTTGTATGAGTGCTTTACGAATTTCTGAAACAGCATCAAAAACATACTTGAGCTGATCCATATCAGCAGCACGTAATTTCTTAACCGCCTGTTCAGTACGCAGGGGATGGTCAAAACTAGGGCCTTCGCCAGCAGTAAATTTCAGACCCAATCCCATTGCATCAGGAATGGTCAAAATATCAGAAAACAAAATTGCCGCATCCAATGGATAGCGATCCAAAGGCTGAAGTGTTACTTCAGTAGCATAAGCAGGATTTTTTGCGAGCCCGAGAAAACTTCCGGCTCTAGCGCGTGTAGCGTTGTATTCGGGGAGATAACGGCCAGCTTGGCGCATGAGCCAAAGCGGTGTTTGATCAACCGCTTCGCCCAGGCAGGCCTTTAAAAACCGATCATTTAACAGCAAGGAGATGACCGGCTATTACTTTTTACGACGGAAACGGGCAATTGCAGCCAACTGTGCAGCTGCCATTGCAAACTCAGATTGAGCCAAAGCCAAATCAAAGTCTGTGCCGCGATTTTGCATGGCCTCTTCAGCGCGCTTCTTGGCTTCAGTTGCTTTTGCTTCATCAAGATCATGACCACGAATAGCGGTATCCGCTAATACGGTAACGTGATCTGGCTGAACCTCTAAATAGCCACCTGCTACGAAAACAAACTCTTCATCACCATCAGCCTTTTCAATGCGAACTGAGCCTGGACGAATACGTGTAATCAAAGGAGTGTGGCCGCGCAAAATGCCAAGCTCACCACTTTCGCCAGGAAGCGCAACAAACTTGGCTTCCCCGCTGAAAATAGACTGCTCAGCACTTACTACATCGACGCGTATGGTTGACATAATTTCCCTAGATTAAAGCTTCTTGGCTTTCTCGATGGCTTCATCAATTGAACCCACCATGTAGAACGCTTGCTCAGGCAAGTGATCCAATTCGCCGCTGCAAATCATTTTGAAACCACGGATAGTTTCTTTCAATGGAACGTATTTGCCTGGTGAACCAGTAAACACTTCAGCAACGTGGAAAGGCTGGGACAAGAAACGTTGAATCTTACGAGCACGTGATACAGCCAATTTGTCTTCTGGTGACAATTCGTCCATACCCAAAATCGCAATGATGTCGCGCAATTCTTTGTAACGTTGCAACGTCATCTGTACGTCACGAGCAACTTCATAGTGCTCTTGACCAACCACTTGTGGGTCGAGCTGACGGCTGGTTGAGTCCAATGGATCAACCGCTGGGTAAATACCCAAGGCAGCGATGTCACGTGACAACACAACTGTGGAGTCTAAGTGCAAGAAGGTTGTAGCTGGTGACGGGTCGGTCAAGTCATCCGCAGGAACGTAAACGGCCTGAATAGAAGTAACGGAACCAGTCTTAGTAGAGGTAATACGCTCTTGCAATTTACCCATCTCTTCAGCCAATGTAGGCTGATAACCCACAGCAGAAGGCATACGACCGAGCAACGCAGAAACTTCAGTACCAGCCAATGTATAACGGTAGATGTTGTCAACGAAGAACAAAATGTCACGGCCTTCGTCACGGAATGCTTCAGCCATTGTCAAACCAGTCAACGCAACGCGCAAACGGTTGCCAGGAGGCTCGTTCATCTGACCAAACACCATCGCCACTTTGTCGATAACGTTAGATTCTTTCATCTCGTGGTAGAAGTCATTACCTTCACGAGTACGCTCACCAACACCGGCAAACACTGACAAACCTGAGTGTTGCTTGGCGATGTTGTTAATCAATTCCATCATGTTCACGGTCTTACCAACACCCGCACCACCGAACAATCCAACCTTACCGCCTTTAGCAAACGGGCAAACTAAGTCAATAACCTTAATGCCGGTTTCGAGCAAGTCAACAGAAGGGGAGAGCTCATCAAATTTTGGGGCTGGCTGGTGAATAGCACGACGCTCTTCAGTAGCAATTGGACCTGCGTCGTCAATTGGGCGACCTAAAACGTCCATGATGCGACCCAAAGTTGCTGGACCAACAGGAACTGAAATTGGCTTACCAGTAGATTTCACTTCCATGCCGCGACGCAAGCCATCGCTCGCACCCATGGCAATAGCACGAACTACGCCGTCACCGATTTGTTGCTGAACTTCAAAGGTCAAGCCTTTTTCAGCAAATGATTTTTCACCGCTCTCAACTAATGTCAATGCATCATAAATGTTTGGCATTTTGTCGCGTGGGAACTGAATGTCCACCACTGGACCGATACACTGCACGATATTTCCGTTACTCATCGCATTTCTCCGCTTTTAATTCCTGAATTCTTTCGTATTCCTAAACGCTGACCGCTTAAACCGCAGCCGCTCCACCAACAATTTCTGACAACTCTTTAGTAATAGCAGCCTGTCGTGTCTTGTTGTATTCCAATTGCAATTCGCCGATTACGTTCTTCGCATTATCTGAAGCGGCCTTCATAGAGACCATCCGTGCAGACTGTTCAGAAGCCATGTTTTCAGCAACTGCCTGATAAATCATTGCTTCAACATAACGCTTGAGCAAGCCATTCAAAATGGACTCTGCGTCAGGTTCGTAGATGTAATCCCAAGAATTTCCTGCTTTATCTTCTGGCGCCAATGCGGCTGGCTCCAAAGGCAAAAGCTTTTCTAAAACAGGCTCTTGTTTCATGGCATTAACAAAGCGGTTGTATGCCAAATAAACAGCATCAATCTCGCCTCGCTCAAACGCTTCTAATTGGGCAACAATAGCGCCAATCAAAACATCCATATGTGGCGTATCGCCAATTTGGATTGTTTGAGAAATCAGTTTTGCTTTTGAGCGATTCAAAAACTGCAGGCCTTTTGAACCAATTGCCGTGTAGACAATCTCAATATTTTTTTCCTGCAAATCGCGCACTTGGTTAGTAATAAAACGCAATACGTTGGTATTTAAACCGCCGCATAAGCCTTTATCTGTTGTAACCAAGATGGTGCCAACCTTCTTAACTTCACGAGTTGCCATATAAGCAGGGCGGAACTCAGGATTTGCTTTAGAAAGATTGGCAACAATCTCACGAATTTTTTCAGCATATGGACGCGCATTACGCATGCGCTCTTGGGCGCGACGCATCTTGGATGCGGCGACCATTTCCATTGCCTTCGTGATCTTGCGCGTGTTTTGCACGCTCTTGATCTTAGATCGTATCTCTTTTGTGCTTGCCATGATTTATGCGAGCCCTCTTAGAAAGAGGCAGAACGCTTGTAATCCTCAATAGCAGCGCGCAAAGCAGCTTCGTCATCCTTGCTCAAATCTTTGGTCTCTTCAATACGCGCAACTAAGTCAGCGTACTTAGATTTCAAATGATCTTGCAGGCCTTTTTCGAATGCCAATACGTTCTTCACTTCGAGGTCGTCGAAGTAGCCGTTGTTCACAGCGTAGAGTGAAGCAGCCATTTCCCAAACTTGGAGTGGCTTGTATTGAGCTTGCTTACACAATTCAGTAACACGACGACCACGCTCGAGCTGCTTGCGGGTTGCTTCGTCAAGGTCAGATGCGAACTGAGCAAACGCTGCCAATTCACGATATTGCGCTAAGTCGGTACGGATACCACCAGACAATTTCTTAATGACTTTAGTTTGTGCAGCACCACCAACGCGGGATACAGAAATACCAGCGTTAATCGCAGGACGCACACCAGCGTTGAACAAGTCAGTTTCCAAGAAGATCTGACCGTCAGTAATCGAAATTACGTTGGTTGGAACGAATGCAGAAACGTCGCCAGCTTGAGTTTCAATAATTGGCAATGCAGTTAAAGAACCGGTTTTGCCTTTTACTGCGCCGTTAGTGAACTTCTCAACGTACTCAGCATTTACACGGGCAGCGCGCTCGAGCAAGCGTGAGTGGAGGTAGAACACGTCGCCAGGATAAGCTTCGCGGCCTGGTGGGCGGCGGAGCAACAAGGAGATTTGACGATAAGCAACTGCTTGCTTGGTCAAGTCATCGTAAACAATCAAAGCATCTTCACCGCGGTCGCGGAAGTATTCACCCATGGTGCAACCTGCGTATGCAGAGAGGTACTGCATCGCTGCAGACTCAGAAGCACTCGCTGCAACAACAACGGTGTACTCCATCGCGCCCAATTCTGTGAGCTTACGAACAACGTTAGCAATAGTGGAAGCTTTTTGACCGATCGCCACGTAAACGCAATAAACGCCTTTACCTTTTTGGTTAATGATCGCGTCAACCGCAACTGCTGTCTTACCAGTTTGGCGGTCGCCAATGATCAACTCACGCTGACCACGGCCAATTGGAACCATCGCATCAATCGCCTTCAAACCAGTTTGTACTGGTTGGCTAACAGATTGACGTGCGATAACGCCAGGAGCAACTTTTTCAATAAAGTCAGTTAACTTGGTGTTGATTGGGCCTTTGCCATCAATCGGCTGACCGAGCGCATTTACAACGCGACCGAGCAACTCTGGGCCAACTGGGACTTCCAAAATGCGGCCAGTACATTTAACTGGGTCGCCTTCTTTAATGTGGGTGTATTCACCCAACACTACGGCACCAACAGAATCACGCTCAAGGTTTAACGCGAGGCCGATTGTGTTGTTTGGAAATTCCAACATTTCGCCCTGCATAACGCCTGACAAGCCATGAACGCGGCAAATACCGTCGGTCACTGAAATTACAGTGCCTTCGTTGCGAACTTGGGAGTCAACGCCCAATTCGCTAATTCGGCTTTTGATCAGCTCGCTGATCTCGGAAGGGTTGAGTTGCATTACTTACTCCTGGGTCTTATTTCGTATGTTCTTAATAGGGATCACTTATGCGCCAAGACTTGCTTGCATTTGAGCTAACTGGGCCTTAACTGAACTATCCATTACTTCATCGCCAACTTGAATGCGAACTCCGCCAATCAATGCTGGGTCAACTTGAATAGTTGGGCGCAATTCTTTACCCCCAAAGCGCTTCTTCAAACTTGACAACAAATCATTTAACGCAGAACCCTCTAAAGGGAATGCGCTGGTAATGTTTACTTCTGCTGCGCCTTCGCTCTTGTTCTTCATTGCTTCAAATTGATTCGCAATTTCAGGAACGGCCGCTAAGCGGTGGCTTTGATTCACGAGATTTAAAAAGCTAGCCACTTTAGGATCGAGCTTGGTTTTCACAATGCCAGAAAGTAGCTTGCTCAAATCATCTGCGGATACTTTTGGGTTGTTTGATAAAGCAGCAACTTCTGGCAAAGCAGCAAGCTGTGCCAATTCGCTTAATTGCTCCAAACATCCAGCGAGCTCAGCCGGCTTGACGCTTTGAAAAAGCGCCTCCGCATAAGGACGTGCAATAGTGGCTAAATCAGCCATATCAAAGTTCTGCCTTTAGTTGGTCAAGTAATTGCCCATGAGCTTTTGCATCAACTTCACGACGCAAAATTTGCTCAGCGCCTTTAACAGCAAGCAGGGCAACTTCAGCACGCAACACTTCACGTGCGCGTGTAACTTGTTGAGCTGCATCTTGCTGCGCTTGAGAAATGATTCGAGCGGCTTCAGCTTGTGCGTTAGCGCGAATTTCTTCGGCTGACATTTGTGCACGTTTTTCAGCTTCAGCAACGCGTTGAACACCTTCTTGGCGTGCTTTTGTTAATTCTTGCTCAGCTTCATTGCTGGCTAGTGCGAGTGCTTCTTTACCGCGCTCGGCAGCAGCTAAACCATCAGCAATTTTGCTTGAACGCTCATCTAACGCCTTAACAAGCGGTGGCCACACAAAACGTGCAACAACCCACCATAAGACGAAGAAAACGATCATTTGCGCGAATAGGGTCGCGTTCAGATTCACGATATTCCTTTCAGTATTGTTGAGAACAGTTGGATGACCTCTTGGTCATCCACGCCAAAACAATTACTTAATAACTGCGAGCAGTGGGTTTGCGAAAGCAAACAACATTGCAACACCAACGCCGATCAAGAACGCAGCGTCGATCAAACCAGCCAAAAGGAACATCTTGGTTTGGAGTGGCTCCATCAATTCTGGTTGACGTGCACAAGCTTCGATGTACTTGCCGCCCATCAATGCAATACCTAAACAAGCACCGATCGCGCCGAGGCCGATGATGATGCCGATAGCGATTGCTGTGAAACCTTGAATGTTTGCGAGAAATTGTTGCATGTTGCTGACTCCTGAAGTTAAAGAGATAAGTTAAAAATAAAAATCTTAGTGATGGCTATGCGCTTGCCCGATGTAGACCAAGGTCAACATCATGAAAATAAAGGCTTGCAACAAAATAACCAAAATGTGGAAGATGGCCCAAGCTGATCCAGCAATAACATGGCCCACCAAACCGAACAGGGATAAATCAAAATTAAATGTCCACACACTACCTAGCAATGCGATCAACAAGAAAACCAACTCGCCGGCATACATATTGCCGAACAGTCGCATTCCCAATGAAACACCTTTAGCAAGATATTCGATGATATTCAAAGCAAGGTTAAAAGGCGCTAAGTACCATTTCGCGCCGAATGGGGCAGAAATGAGTTCATGCAAGAAGCCGCCAAAACCTTTTACTTTAAAGCTGTAAAAGAAAACTAAGAGCAAAACAGACATGGACATGCCCATCGTTGCATTGAGGTCAGTTGTTGGAACAACCTTATGGTGTGGCACATGCACGCCAAAACTCTCGATGAAATGATTAACGCCCAAAACCCAATCAACCGGAACCAAGTCAAGGGTATTTAAAAGGATGATCCAAAAGAATACAAACAAAGCGAGTGGCGCTATAAAAGAACGGTCACCATGAACAATGCTTTTAGATTGTGTCTCAGCCATTTCCACGATCATTTCTACAAAACATTGGAAGCGACCTGGAACGCCTGGAGTTGCGCGGCGCGCTGCAATCAACAAAATAAATACAGTGAGCAAGCCCATAAGGGACGCCCAAAAAATGGTATCCAAATTGATGACGCTGAAATCAATAATTGAGCTTTGAGCAGACCCAGTATTGTTGAGGTTTTGTAAATGCTCAGAAATGTACGCTGTTGGCGTCATCTGCTCTACTGCCCCGTGGGCTTGGTTTACTTCGCTAGACATCTCTTAACTAGTCCTTTGTTTCAATCTCAATTGTCACTACTTAGCGCCACAACCACGCCAGCCACACACACTTCAGGGCAAGCAGGTAAGTCACCAACAAGGGGACCCAAAGCACGCCAGGGACGTAATAAGCAATCCCTACAAACAACATCAGCGTCACGACGATTTTGATAAATTCGCCAGAAACTAATGCCGCCAAAAAACTTCCTGGATTTAATCTTTGCGATTTTTTTGCTAATTCCAACCTTGCTAAAAACAGGGTTGAAGGCAAGACGCTAATTAAACCACCTAAAAAGGCCGACTGAGTATAAAGGCTTACCCCTACCGGCTCCCCAAAAATTGACCAAAACACCATGCTGATAGCCGTAATCAACACTTGGGCCAAAACAATTTTCCAAGGTGAAAGGGCGCGGTACTTTGTTGCATCGCTTTGCTGCAGCGCAACAATCTCTTCTTTGCTGTAGACCCGAATGACTTCTTCTTCGGGCTCATCCCATTCATTTAACTCGGAAAAGTGATTTTTTTGAGGAATCAATTTAGCCACGAAAGTTTAATGTTTGCACTGCAATATGTCAAAGGATTTGGGTACATTTTTCTGTATAACTTAAGACTCAATGCCCAACTTTTTTAACAAGGAATCAAGCTCATCAAATTGGCTAAAGCGGAGTATGAGCTCCCCGCCCTTACCTTTAAGCTTAAATTGAGCGCTTAAACCAATCAAATCTGCTATTTCTTGAGTCAAGCGCTGCATATCTGGATCTGAGCTTGGCGAAGGGCTGCTGGGCTTACTTTTCGCTTTTTTGTCGCCTATTTGACCGCCCGCAATCACTAAAGCTGCTGTCATACGCTCTGCTTCACGAACTGATAGTCCCTGGGCAGCGATTCTTTGGGCTAAAGCAACCTGGCTAGAGCCTGGCAGGGGTAAGATCGCACGGGCATGGCCCATATCTATGTCGCCAGCCAGCAGCATGGCCTGGACCGGCTTTGCTAGCTGAGCAAGACGCAATAAGTTGGTAATAGCACTGCGAGATTTGCCTACCGCTTTTGCTGCTTGCTCATGCGTAAAGCCAAACTCTTCAATCAATCTAGCTAAACCCTGTGACTCTTCAAGAGGGTTTAAATCCTCACGCTGCATGTTTTCTACCAAAGCCATTGCAGCGGCAGCTTGGTCATTAGCCCCAGAAACTAAAACAGGGACTTCTTTTAAGCCCGCAATAGTTGCTGCGCGAAAGCGTCTTTCGCCCGCAATAATTTCATACTTACCTGGTGAAACTAAACGCACCAACAAAGGCTGCATCACACCTTGCTCATGAATACTTTCTGCCAGCTCTTGTAGCGCGCCTGCTTCCATTTTTTGACGCGGCTGATATTTGCCTGCTTGCAAAGCGGTTAGCGGCAATCGATTGATATCAGTAGAAGAACTTGCTTGCTGAGTCTTTTCTCCAAGCAAGGCTTCAAGCCCTCTACCCAAACCTTTTTTCTTAATAGCAACCATGATCGTTATTTTTCTTTCTGGGAATTACATCTGTTTGATGCGCTCAACCATTTCGGCACCAAACTCTAAATAGGCTTTTGCGCCACGCGATGATTTATCGAAAGCTACACCAGGAAGCCCGTAAGAAGGGGCTTCGGCGAGTCGCACGTTGCGCGGAATAATTGTCTTAAACACTTTGTCACCAAAGTGCTCAAGGAGTTGATCCGAAACTTGTTGCTGCAAAGTCATGCGCGCATCAAACATCACGCGCAACAAACCAATGATGACTAAATCGGGATTCAAATTCGCGTGTACTTGTTTGATAGTGTTCACCAAATCCGACAAGCCTTCTAACGCAAAATATTCACATTGCATTGGAACGATCACGCCGTTTGCTGCGCACAATCCATTGAGTGTTAACAATGACAAAGCGGGTGGGCAATCAATCAAAATAAAATCATAATCATTCGCTATGTGCGCAAGCGCATCTTTCAAGCGCACTTCGCGCAAATCTAAATCGACCAGTTCAATTTCGGCACCAGCTAAATCGCGATTAGCGGGCAGTACGTCGTACCCAGAGCTTTCACAACGCTGCGCACATTCTTTGACTGACGACATACCAATTAAAACTTGGTAAACGCTTGTGCTTAAGTCTGCCTTTTCTACGCCAGAACCCATAGTGGCATTACCCTGAGGATCAAGATCCACCAACAACACGCGCTGTTGCAGTCCAGCCAAACCTGCAGCCAAATTAACCGCGGTAGTGGTCTTGCCAACGCCACCTTTTTGATTTGCGATACAGAATATTTTTGCCATAGCTACTTTTGGGTCTACTTAAGAGGTGAGGGTGGATTTTCTCACGGGGGATAACACCAAAAGGCGTCGCTCCACCGCTAAATTCGGAATATGCAGGGGCTCATCGGCGACCAAGCGCCAATCATCCATGGAAACATCTTTCATTTCATCGTCTGCACGCTTAGCTTTCATAGCAAATACCAAGCCATCGGGCTTTAAGAAGGGTAACGATAAGTCTAAGAAACGAGCGAGATTGGTAAATGCACGAGAAATCACCGCATCAAATTGTGCTGGTTGTTGCACTGCAGCATCTTCCACACGCTCACAGAGCACTTCAATATTTTTAAGTTTTAATTTTCCACGCACATGTTGCAGAAATGCCGTCTTCTTGCGGATGGCCTCAATGAGTGAAAGCTGCCACTCCGGCTGAACAATGGCAATAGGAATCGCTGGCAGCCCACCCCCGGAACCAAGATCTGCAATCTTGGGTGAGGGGCCCCTTAAAAACTGCCTTAATACTGGTAAAACCGCAATAGAATCAATTAGATGCAGCCTAATAGAATCTTTCTCGCCCTCAATTGCTGTGAGGTTGTGGACCTGATTCCAGCGCCCCATTTCCTGCAAAAATAGCTCTAGATCAGCAATATTGGTCGAGCTTAATTTGAGGCCAAGATCCTCAATTCCTAAAGCAAGGAGCCCCTCACTCATGCGTTTCTTGAGCGCGTCCCAAGCCCTTTTTCAGATGCACCAACAAGAGGGAGAGGGCTGCAGGAGTTACCCCTGAAATACGGCCTGCTTGACCCAAAGTTTCGGGCTTATGCAAATTCAGCTTTTGCTGAACTTCTTTTGATAAACCAACAACCTGCGCATAATCGAGCGCCTCGGGCAGCGGGAATGTCTCATTGTGTTCTTGACGAGCAATTTCTGTCGCCTGACGGTCAATATAACCCTGGTATTTGATCGAGATCTCAACCTGGTCACTGATTTGAGCCGCCAAACCAAGATCTTCGTCCAGAGTTTCAGGGGCCCAGATTCCATTACCCAAAGCGGTGACGGCCTCGTAAGTAACGCCCGGACGCCTCAACAACTCCGTTAAATTGCACTCGTGGGACAGGTCTTGTCCCAATAATTGGGAAACCAAGGCGGCTGCATCGTGTTTGGGGCCAATCCAAATGTCCTGCAAACGAGATGTTTCACGTGAAACAGCCTCTTGTTTTCTGCAAAACACTTCCCAACGATGATCGTCCACCAGGCCTAGCTCCCGCCCAATCCCTGTTAAGCGCATATCGGCATTATCTTCACGCAGGCTTAGGCGATATTCAGCGCGACTTGTAAACATTCGATATGGCTCCTGAACCCCGCGAGTAATCAGGTCATCCACCAAAACGCCAATATAGGATTCACTGCGCTTAGGTAGCCAAGGTTCTTTACCTTGAGCCGCCAAGCCAGCGTTAATACCCGCCAACATACCCTGTGCTGCAGCCTCTTCATAACCAGTGGTGCCATTTATCTGGCCGGCAAAATACAACCCAGCAATCACCCTTGTCTCGAGGCTGTGACGCAATTGGCGAGGATCAAAGAAGTCATACTCAATGGCATAACCCGGGCGAACGATCACCGCAGACTCCATGCCCCGGATACTTCGTACCAAATCCCATTGAACATCGAATGGCAAGCTGGTAGATATCCCATTGGGATAAAACTCATTCGTTGTTAAGCCCTCTGGCTCCAAGAAGATCTGATGGCTGTTTCTGGAGGCAAAACGATGAATTTTGTCTTCAATAGAAGGGCAGTAGCGCGGACCAACCCCCTCAATGACTCCGGTATACATGGGCGAACGGTCTAAACCACCCCGAATAATGTCGTGAGTCCTTTCGTTTGTATGAGAGATCCAGCAAGGAACCTGCTTGGGATGCTGCTCTGGACGGCCCAAATAAGAGAACACTGGCACAGGGTCTAAGTCCCCCGGCTGCTCCAGCATGACTGAGAAATCAATCGTTCTTCCGTCGATGCGGGGTGGGGTGCCAGTTTTTAGTCTGCCCTGAGGAAGCTTTAGCTCTTTTAACCTAGCAGACAAAGAAACCGCTGCCGGATCACCCGCGCGACCTCCAGCATAATTATTTAATCCAACGTGGATCTTTCCATCCAAAAAGGTGCCTGCAGTAAGCACAACCCTTTTGGCCATAAACTCTAGGCCCATTTGCGTGACAACGCCTTGTACCTCATCACCCCCAACCAATAGGTCATCAACAGCAGCCTGAAATAGACTTAAATTAGGCTGGTTTTCAAGACGACGTCGAATAGCAGCCTTATATAAAATCCTATCGCCCTGGGCACGGGTCGCTCGAACAGCAGGCCCTTTGCTGGAGTTGAGAATACGAAACTGAATGCCAGCCTCATCTGTAGCTGCAGCCATGGCGCCACCCATCGCATCAATTTCTTTTACTAAATGGCCTTTACCAATTCCACCGATGGAGGGGTTACAACTCATGGCGCCAAGATTTTCAATGCTGTGAGTAATTAATAGGGTGTCGCAACCCATGCGCGCAGATGCCAGGGCGGCCTCAGTCCCGGCGTGACCGCCGCCAACTACGATGACATCAAAACTTTTGGAATAACGCATGATTTGCCTCAGATAGGGCGATGATCATAGCATTTTGTTTGTTTCACGTGAAACAAAATACATCAAAAACCTCAGAAAAGGAGTCTACAATTTCTAAGTTATTGATTTAGTTGATGAAATAAGCATTCCAGGCTGACTTCAATATCAGAACGGTCACAATAACCAAAAAAGCCTTTCTGACAAAAGCGCTGCCATGCTTGATTGCGAGTCGACTGCCAAACTGACTGCCAACAATATTAGCAACCATCATTGCACAGCCAAGGGTCCAATTAATTTGCCCAAGACTCGCCAACATTAAGATGGCCGCTAAATTAGTCGCCACATTCACCAATTTTGTAGCGGCAGAGGCGTGCAAGAAATCAAAACTAAAAAAGCGCACAAACCCAAAAAGCAAAAAGCTACCAGTACCGGGACCAAAGAAGCCGTCATAAAAGCCAATAACAAGACCGAGCAACAAAGCCTTAAGTTGTTGATACGGACTCACTGCCTTTGGCGCATGAGCCTCACCTAGTGAAGGTTGAAACCAGGTATAGATTAATAAAAAAACCAAAACAAAGGGAAGGGCTTTTCGCAAAGGCTCTGCAGGAAAGTGACTCACAGCGCCTGCGCCGATAAGCGAACCTACAAAAGCCGCAACAATTGCCGGACCAACCAGCGCCCAAGGCAAAGAAACATGACGCAAATATTTGCGTGCAGCATTCAGAGTCCCCCCAACAGAACCCAGTTTATTGGTTGCAAGCAGTGTTGCGGGAGGAGCATCAGGATAGGCCGCAAACAGTGCGGGCACCTGAATCAAGCCGCCGCCGCCAGCCACTGCATCCACCAGCCCAGCAAAGAAGGCCATCGCTAAAAGCAGTGGCCAAATGTAAATAGAAAATTCGATGGGAGTCTCTTTTAATTAAATGAGTACGGCGCTTTTAAAATCCGCGCCGTACCAAAACCAAATAATAAAAGGAAATTAGTTTTTGTTTTTGAAGTGCGCGGTAATTTCACCAACAACGCCACGACGAAATGCTAAAACGCAAATCACAAAAATAAATCCGGTTGCAATGGTGCTCCAAGAGCCGATGTTTGCTAGATAGTTTTGCAGACCAACAACAATTCCAGCACCAACTACAGGACCAAGAATAGTGCCCATGCCCCCAAGCAAGGTCATCAACACCACTTCGCCTGACATGTGCCAATGAACATCAGTCAAGGTTGCTAACTGGAACACCAAAGACTTCATTGATCCAGCCAAACCAGCAAGGGCGGCAGAAATTACAAAAGACATTAACTTGAATCGATCAACATCGTAACCAAGCGAAATGGCGCGCGGTTCATTCTCACGAATTGCCTTAAGAACCTGCCCGAATGGGGAGTGCACTGCACGCATGATCACAGCAAAGCCAAACAAGAAAACGGCTAAAACGAAGTAATACATCGCAACATCATCTTTTAGGTCAATCAAGCCAAATAACATGCCGCGAGGAACCCCCTGAATGCCATCTTCTCCACCTGTGAATGGAAGCTGAACGGCTAAGAAGTAAACCATTTGCGACAAAGCTAAGGTAACCATCGCAAAGTAAATGCCTTGTCTGCGAATCGCGAGCGCTCCAATTAAAAAACCCAGAACGCCAGAACCCAAGACACCCAAGATAATTCCCAATTCCGGCGAGAGGCCCGCCTCTTTACAGAAGTACGCAGTAATGTAGGCAGCAGTTCCAAAGAAGGCGGCATGACCGAAAGACAGTAAGCCGGTAAAACCGAGTAACAAATTAAATGCACAGGCAAAAAGGGCGAAGCACAATACCTTCATTGCAAACACGAGATAAATAAAATCCTGGAATGGCAGCAGCAAGGCAATCAACACTAATATGCCGTAAAGCAATTTTGTTTTTGGGTTCATGTTTATTTCTCCCGCCCAAACAGTCCAGCAGGACGAATCAACAACACAATTGCCATGATCACAAAAATCACAACGCCAGAAGCCTCTGGATAAAAAACTTTAGTGAGGCCTTCAACAAGCCCCAAACCCAAGCCTGTAAGGATGGCGCCCATGATGGAGCCCATGCCGCCAATTACAACCACCGCAAAAACAACGATGATGAGGTTGGAACCCATGAGTGGGTTTACTTGGAAAATCGGGGCCGCCAATACTCCAGCAAAACCAGCCAAGCCAACGCCATAAGCGTAGGCCAAGGAAATCATTAGCGGAACATTAATACCAAAGGCTTGTAGCAATTTAGGGTTTTCAGTACCGGCACGCAAATAGGCGCCCAACTTGGTTCTTTCAATAACATACCAGGTGGAGAAACATACCGCCATAGAAATGACCACAACCCAGACGCGATACTTCGGCAAGATGATGCCGAGCGACTCTAAAGGAATCGCCCCCTGCAATAACTCCGGAGCTGGGTAGCTCTCACCAGAGATGCCATACCAATGACGGAACATGCCCTCAATAATGAGAGCCAAACCAAAAGTCAGCAACAAACCATATAGGTGATCAAGATGGTACAGGCGGCGCAACATTGTGCGCTCCAGAATTAAGCCAAAACCAGCCAGAACCAATGGAACAATAATGAGAGCAAACCAATAATTAATAGATAGATCAGGAAAGCCTAGCCATTGGCTAATCTGAGTTAAGCCAATCCACGCAATAAATGCGCCCATAGTGTATTGAGCACCATGTGCAAAATTAATAATGTTGAGAAGGCCAAAAATGATGGCCAATCCCAAGCTCAATATGGCATAGAACGAGCCATTAATAAGCCCCACCAAGAGCTGGGCTACCAGCCCTTGAGGGGTAATTCCGAGAAGTTCAAACATTCTTGATTTCTAAATTTCTTACTTATTAACTAACTTGCACTTCGATTGCGAAAGCGGCAAAGTTGCTTCAGCAGCCGGGATCGTCGCGCGCACATTGTAGTAATCCCACGGGCTCTTAGAGTCAGCCGGTTTCTTCACTTCCAACAAATACATATCATGCTCAAACTTACCATCCGCACGAATTTTGCCTTTAAAGAGGCCATCATCGATGTTGGTTGATTTAAGCGCCTTCATTACAGCTTGCGTATCGTCTGTACCGGCTTTTTGAACCGCATTCAAATAAGCAAGAACGGAGGAGTAAACGCCAGCCTGAACCATGGTTGGCATACGCTTGTGTTGCAAGATAAAGCGCTTGGAGAATGCGCGGGTCTTGTCATCCTTGTCCCAATAGAAGCCCTCTGTAAGGTACATACCCTGTGCGGCAGGAAGGCCCAAAGAATGCACGTCGGAGATAAACATCAATAAGGGAACAACCGTTTGCTTTTTGTTGATACCAAACTCAGAGGCCTGCTTAACGGTGTTGATAGTATCTTGACCGGCATTTGCCAAAGCAACTACATCTGCACCACTAGCTTGCGCCTTTAAAAGGTATGAAGAGAAATCGCTATTGGGGAAAGGGTGTTTGCTGGTGCCCAAAACTTTACCGCCATTAGCAGTCACAACAGCTGTCGCATCTTTCTCAAGTGCTGCGCCAAAAGCATAGTCAGCAGTAATAAAGTACCAATTCTTTTTGCCCTGCTTTACAACTGCCTTGCCTGTGCCATTTGACAGCGCATAAGTGTCATAAGCCCAATGCACATTGTTTGGTGTACATTTTTCATTGGTAATGGTTAAAGAGCCCGCGCCAGAAACCAAAGTAATCTTGTTCTTTTGTTCGGCAACTTCCATTACAGCTAAAGCTACGTTGGTTGAAACCAACTCAACAATAACGTCTACGCCGTCTTTGTCATACCATTCACGCGCTTTATTTGCAGCAATATCAGCCTTGTTTTGGTGATCAGCACTAACGAGCTCAATCTTCTTGCCAATCACTGTGCCATCTTTAGAAAAATCGGCAATGGCCATCTTTGCTGCAATTACCGCACCAGGACCAGCCAAATCAGAGTAAGTTGAAGAGAGGTCGGTCAATACACCAATCTTTACAACATCACCACTTACTTTTGATCCGCCTTGTGCAAACACTGGGTTTGAACCAAACATGGTGGCCGCAACCAGACATGCGGTTATTTGCTTTAACTTCATTACCGTCTCCTATAGAAATCCACTAAACACCAAGATACTCATTTAATAGAGTTGCTTTTTCAGCAAGCTCACTTTGTTTTACAACCTCAACAACATTTCCATGTTCAACCACATAATGACGATCAGCTAAGGGTGCGGCAAAACGGAAGTTTTGCTCAACCAACACAATCGTGAAACCTTTGTTGCGCAAACTCGTAACCACCTCACCAAGCTTTTGCACAATCACCGGCGCCAACCCTTCAGTAATTTCATCAAGCAACAGCAATTTGGCGCCAGTTCTTAGGATTCGCGCCATTGCCAGCATTTGTTGCTCGCCACCAGACAAACGGGTGCCAGGACTATTTCTTCTTTCATAGAGATTTGGAAACATTTCATAAATCTCATCCAAACCCATGCCGCCAGGAGCAATCTCCGGCAACAACAATAAATTTTCTTCGGTGCTTAGGCTTGCAAAAATCCCACGCTCTTCGGGGCAAAAGCCAACACCCAAACGAGCAATCTTGTAGGTTGGCATGGAGATGGTTTGTGTGCCATAAACCTCTACCGAACCAGTTCTTTTGCTGGTTAAACCCAGGATGGTTTTAAGAATAGTGCTTCTTCCGGCACCATTTCTACCAAGCAAGGTAACCACTTCGCCATCACGCACGGCAAAATTTACGCCGTGCAAGATATGGGATTCGCCATACCAAGACTCTAAATTTTTAACCTCTAGTGCCATGGTGCTCATAGGTTGTCTCCCCCATGACTTCCCATATAGGCCTCAACAACCAATGGGTTGTTTGAAACCTCATGATAAGAACCTTCAGCAAGAACCGAGCCTCGCTGCAAAACAGTAATGCGGTCAGCAATTGAAGAGACCACCTTCATGTTGTGCTCAACCATCAGAATGGTACGACCTTTGGCCACCCGATCAATCAATTCAGTAACGCGCTCAACATCCTCATGCCCCATGCCTTGTGTAGGCTCATCTAGGAGCATCAACTCGGGCTCCATGGCTAGGGTTGTGGCAATTTCGAGCGCCCTTTTGCGGCCATAAGCCAGGTTTAGAGTTTCTTGGTGGGCAAAATCTTCCAATCCAACCTCATGGAGGAGCTCTAAAGCACGCTCATTCAGCACCTTTAAAGAGTCTCCAGATTTCCAGAAATGAAATTCAGTGCCCAACCCTTGCTGCAGTGCAACACGAACGTTTTCAAGAACGGTTAAATGTGGAAATACGGCCGAAATCTGAAAAGAGCGAATGACGCCTCGCCTTGCAATTTGTGCGGGGGCCTCATTGGTGATGTCAAAGCCATTAAATAGAATTTGCCCGCTACTAGGCTCTAGAAATTTGGTCAATAAATTAAAGCAGGTGGTTTTCCCTGCGCCATTAGGCCCAATTAGGGCATGAATGGTTCCGCGAGTGACATCTAGATTCACGTCGGTGACCGCAGAAAACCCCTTGAAAGATTTCCCCAGTCCAATTGTTTTTAATATTGTTTCTTGCAATCTCATACCCTCTACCCCCTACTTGGGAGCAAGAATATGAGAATACCCCAAGATAGCTTGGCTATATATAGCAATAACCCTAAACAACAGGTGGCTACCGAAGAAAACTATTTGGAGACTTTTTTAAATTGTTGAATTGCTGATCGAGCCAACTCATCTAACACATCCACCGGGACTCGCTGAGCACCCTGCACAATCATGAGGGCATATGGCTTAGCAAGGGCTGAGGCTTCTGAACAAAGGCGCAGCTCATCACCCTCCGATGGAGATTGGCTGCGCCAGTAGTTGATGGCGGCCTCTAACTCTTGAATTGTTACAAACAACATGAAGATGCTTTTTACTTATCTTTAGTTGCGAGCATGGTGCCGCGACATTTTTTTGCGCCACAACGACACTCGTAATCTTTTTTCATTTGCTTGGTAATCTTCCCCTCAATATCGAGAGAGTAGTCATAAAACAACTCTTCCCCAACCTTGAGGGCGCGTTTTGCATAAACAAATACTCTTGGCTCGCCATCAAAACTGTCTTCACGGGTTTCACAAATGGGCTTGCAAGAATGATTGATCCAGCGCGCAGCATTACCGCCGTATTTCGCATCAATCACACGACCATCTTCTAATGAAAAATAAAAGGTGTGATTGGGGTCCTTGGGGTCGTGTGGATGACGCTTTTCTGCCAATTTCCAGCTAATGCGCTCACCTTTATATTCAATAATGGCTTGGCCTTTTTTGATCGGCTTAGCAACAAACACGCCCTTCCCATGAATGGGGGAGGATTTAACAACAATGGAAGATCTGTCCACTTTAGGTGGTTTTAATTTTTTGGATGTCATAAATTAAACGTCTAGGTTGCGCGCAATAAGGGCATTCTTTTCAATAAATGCACGACGAGGTTCAACCTCATCCCCCATTAATGTTGTAAAGACTTGGTCTGCAGCAATTGCATCCTCAATCTTCACTTGCAAAAGTGTTCTCGAACTAGCATCCATGGTGGTCTCCCACAATTGTGATGGATTCATCTCACCAAGACCTTTATAGCGCTGACGACTTAATACCCGTTCTGCCTCAGACAATAACCAAGCAAAGGCGGCCCTAAAGTCGCCAATAGTTTGTTCTTTTTGGTTTTTATCTGGGTCACCACGTCGCACTTTGGAGCCGGCCACCACCTTGCCGGACAAAACTGCCGCAGCATTTGCAAGGCTTTGATAGTCATCGCCATGAACAAAGTCTGAATTAATAGAGGATAGCTTCAGGTTCCCATGAATACGACGGGACAATAACAAACGGAAGCGCTCTGTGCGATCTTCTTTTTGCACAATAATTTCTGGGGGTAAAGCCAATGGATTCAGAGAATCCGCAAGCGCTTGTCTTAGTCGATCAGCAGACTCATTTGCTGATTTTTCTGTGTCAAGATTGAGTGGTGTACCAGAAGCAATTGCACGCAAAGCATCTTCATCAATCGTGCGTGACAAGCGATCAACAATGGACTGAATCACTTGATAGTGTTTTGCCAGCTCATTAAGCGCTTCACCCTCAATAACCTCACCAGAAGGTGTTTGTAAGGAGGCAGTTTCCAAAGCAATTTTTAACAACAACTGATTGAGTTCATTGTCATCTTTAATGTACTGCTCATTCTTGCCAAACTTCACCTTATAAAGCGGTGGTTGAGCAATATAGATGTGACCACGCTCGATCAACTCTGGCATCTGTCTATAGAAGAAGGTTAATAACAATGTGCGAATGTGGCTACCGTCAACGTCCGCGTCGGTCATGATGATGATGCGGTGGTAACGAAGTTTTTCCGCCTTATATTCTTCAATGCCAATGCCAGTTCCAAGAACGGTAATTAAAGTCACCACCTCTTGGCTAGCCAACATTTTGTCAAAACGTGCTTTTTCAACGTTCAGAATTTTTCCTTTTAAAGGCAGGATCGCTTGGAAGCGACGATCACGGCCCTGCTTGGCAGAGCCGCCCGCGGAATCACCCTCAACAATAAAGAGTTCAGATTTGGTTGGGTCTTTTTCTTGGCAGTCAGCTAACTTGCCGGGCAGACCAAGTCCATCCAAAACACCCTTACGTCTAGTCATGTCACGCGCTTTGCGTGCTGCCTCTCGTGCTCGTGCAGCGTCAACAATCTTGCCGCACAGAATCTTGGCATCTGCTGGGCGCTCTTGCAAATAAGCGCTTAAGGCTTCCGCAACAATTTCCTCAACAGGACCACGAACCTCACTAGATACCAATTTATCTTTAGTTTGACTAGAAAACTTTGGCTCCGGAACTTTGACGGATAAGACGCAGGCTAAGCCTTCGCGCATATCATCGCCAGAAATTTCTACCTTCGCTTTTTTGGCAACCTCATTTTCATCAATATATTTATTAATGACACGGGTCATTGCGGCGCGCAAGCCGGTTAAGTGTGTACCACCATCACGCTGTGGAATATTGTTAGTAAAACAAAGCACCTGTTCGCTAAAACTGTCATTCCACTGCATTGATACTTCAGCAGTAATCTGACCACCTAAATCAGATGGACGAACACCTTCAGCATAAAAAATATTAGGGTGTAATACGTTTTTAGTTTGGTTGATGTACTCAACAAACCCCTTCACGCCACCCGAAAAAGCAAAGTCTTCTTCTTGACCGGTGCGCTGATCAATCAGTTTGATGTGTACGCCATTATTTAAGAACGAGAGTTCACGAATACGTTTAACTAAGATTTCATAATGGAACTCTACGTTTCCAAAGATTGTCTCATCGGCTAAAAAGTGAACTTCGGTCCCAGAAAGCTCTGTGTCGCCCGTAACCGTAATCGGAGAAACTGCAACACCATTCTCTTCAACAATATTACGGTTTTGAATTACGCCGCGCGCAAACTCCATGTAGTGCGCTTTACCGTCACGGCGAATAGTTAACTTCAACCACTTAGATAGTGCGTTTACACAACTTACACCAACGCCATGTAAGCCGCCAGAAACTTTGTAGCTGTTTTGGTCAAACTTACCGCCGGCATGCAGCTCGGTCATTACGATTTCAGCAGCACTACGCTTTGGCTCATGCTTATCGTCGTATTTAATGCCTGTAGGAACACCACGACCGTTATCAACAATTGAGATGGAGTTATCTGTTTGAATCACTACTGTGATTTCAGAACAATACCCAGCCAACGCTTCATCAATAGAGTTATCTAGAACTTCAAAAACGAGATGATGTAAACCGGTTCCATCAGAGGTGTCTCCGATGTACATACCAGGACGTTTACGAACAGCTTCAAGACCCTCTAGGATTTGAATCGATGCAGCGCCGTACTGCTCTACTACTTTTTTTTCTTCAGTCATTTTTTTCTAAGTTAAATACGCATTGGCATCACAACATACTTAAAACTCTCTGAGCCAGGCAGAGTAATTACAGCGCTACTATTTGCATCACCCAAACTAATTTGAATTTTCTCATTCTTGAGGTTTGATAAAACATCTAATAAATAACTAACGTTAAATCCAATCTCTACAGCATCACCAGCATATTCAGTTTCAATCTCTTCTTGAGCTTCTTCTTGCTCAGCGTTGGTTGATTGAATAGTGATGCGATTTGGAGATAAAGAAAAACGAACACCTTTGAATTTATCTGTTGTCAAAATGGCAGCACGCTGGAGGGCTGATTGCAGGGCATCACGCCCAACCACTAATGAATTTTTCTGTCCTTTAGGAATCACTCGTTGGAAGTCTGGGAATTTGCCCTCAACCAATTTTGAAATCAACTCAATATCACCGAAAGAAAATTTCACTTGATTTGCAGTCAAACTAATTTCCAAAGACTCATCAGAATCTTCTAATAAATGTTGGCACTCTAAAATTGTTTTGCGAGGAATAATGATTTCTTGCTTTTGACCTGAGCCAGATGGCGCCTCAGCCAACTCAACCTGAGAGTAAGCAAGACGATGACCATCAGTTGCAACAGCAACAACCTCTTTACCCTCAATAACTAACAACATACCGTTTAGGTAATAACGAATGTCTTGCTGAGCCATTGAGAAATGT
The DNA here is from genome assembly GCF_018881715.1 of Polynucleobacter parvulilacunae. Classification (GTDB taxonomy): domain Bacteria; phylum Pseudomonadota; class Gammaproteobacteria; order Burkholderiales; family Burkholderiaceae; genus Polynucleobacter; species Polynucleobacter parvulilacunae. The sequence goes on along the minus strand of NZ_JACVPW010000001.1, from coordinate 506,727 downwards.
ACTTGGCTAATTAACTGGCGGAAGCTCTTTTGCGACATCTTCCATGCGGCAGTCACTTCGCCAACACTTTGCATCACCGGAAACTCTGTCGCAGATAGGGTTTGCAAAGAAAAGCGACTCTTGCCGCTTTGTACAACCATTTTGTTATCTTTAAGATTTAAAGACACTGGGCCTTCTGGTAACGCACGCAAAATATCAAGCAATTTTCTTGCGGCTACAGTTGTTGTGACATCTTCTGCTCCAACACCAAAATTAGCATTGGTTGTTATTTGAATTTCAATATCGGTAGAGATAAATGAAACTTTCTCTCCAACTTTTTTAAATAAGAGGTTTGCCAAAATTGGCAGTGTGTGTCTGCGTTCAACAATTCCACTAACAACCTGAAGGGGTTTTAGTAGGCTATCGCGAGAAGTGTTAACGAGTTGCATTGCTTTTAAATCCTTGTATATATCTTAGTAGTAATAGTAATAAGGGTCTGAAATTCCGTGGATAAGTCAAAAACCCCTTACAAAACAACACTTTGAAGACTAAAAAACCTGTGGAAAACTCTTGTATAAGCACTGCATAAAAAGGGGATAACTTTTTATCAACACCCTATTTTTGCATGAAGCTGACTCTTTCCACAATTTATCCACATCTAATCCCCAAACTTATCCATAGGGTTGTCCACAGCCTTATCCACAAGCAAAAAACTAAGCCTTTAGGGTTTGCTCGATAACATGGATTTCATGATTTAACTGTCCATCATGTGCTCGCTCATCTGCAATCTTGCGAACGGCGTGTAGGACGGTTGTGTGGTCTCTGCCGCCAAACAATTCACCAATCTCAGGAAGACTTTTTTGGGTCAACTCTTTAGCCATAAACATCGCAATTTGGCGGGGCCTAGCAATATTTGCCGGACGCTTTTTAGAGTACATATCTGCGACCTTAATGCTGTAAAAATCCGCAACGGCTTTTTGAATATTTTCAACAGAGATCTGGCGATTTTGAATGGAAAGCAGATCCTTCAATGCTGTTCTGGCAACCTCAATAGTTACTTCCCGGCCATGAAAGCGAACAAATGCAAGAATCTTTCTTAAAGCCCCCTCCAACTCACGAACGTTTGAGCGTAGGTGTTTAGCTACAAAGAACGCCACATCCTCGCTCATAGGGATGCCTTCATTAATAGCTTTTTTCATCAAAATAGCTACCCGCATTTCTAGCTCCGGCGGCTCGATCGCAACCGTTAAACCAGAATCAAAGCGAGAGATAAGTCGATCATCTATGCCCGCCATTTCTTTGGGGTAGGTGTCACTAGTAATAATGACTTGGGCTTTATTGCTCAATAGGGCCTCAAACGCATAGAAGAACTCTTCTTGCGTTCTAGACTTCCCACTAAAAAATTGAATATCGTCAATTAACAATAAATCTAGGGAGTGGTAATAGCGCTTAAAGCGATCAAACGCCTTTTGTTGATATGCGCGAACCACGTCTGAAACGTACTGTTCAGCGTGAATATAGCGAATTCTGGCGTTAGGCTTCTCTTTTAGGAGGTGATTGCCAATAGCGTGGATCAAATGGGTTTTACCTAGACCAACCCCGCCATATAAAAACATGGGGTTATAAGAGGTGCCCGGGTTGTGCGCTACCTGAATTGATGCAGCCCTAGCCAATTGATTGGCCTTACCGGTTACAAATGTTTCAAAAGTAAGGTTTGGATTGAGCTTGGAGTGGTCTTCAATCTCAAAAGCGCTTTCCTCAACCGAAATGTTGGGTTCCACGACTTCAATCGAGATCTTTTTTTGTGCAGGCTCATCCGCGACCATTGTGGGTGCTGCACTTGCAGAGCTGCCTTCCACCGCCAAAGTAAAGCCTACATTAATTGGGCGCCCAAAGTACTGGGAGGCCAGTTCCTGGAATCGGTCCGCAAACGTCTTTTTAATCCAATCCAACTTAAAGCGATTGGGAGCGCCTATTGTTAGTGAGTCATCACTTTCAACAAAAGACAATAAAGTAAGGGGTTGAATCCATGTTTTAAACTGTTGGGGCGACAGTTCGCGGGACAAAATGCCGATAGCATCATCCCAAAACCCCAGTGGGCTAATTGAATTCAAGGCGGGAGGATTGTGTAAGTTGCTCATATTTTTGGAGGATCCATTGTAGCGATGCTCTAAAGTTATCCACAAGCAAGAAAAACGTGGAAAAGCTGTGGATAACTTGTGAATAATAAGAAAATCTTCATTTAAATTAATGATTTAAGTGAAATTTGAGAAAAAATAGAGAAAAACACCTACATATTCATCAAGATGGATTGACCTTTTGCTCTGCAACAAGGAAAATACTTGGTTTTCCAGGGATCGAACATGAAAAGAACTTACCAACCCTCAGTAACCCGTCGCAAGCGCACACACGGCTTCCGTATTCGCATGAAAACCAAGAGCGGACGCGCAGTTTTAAATGCTCGCCGTGCAAAAGGTCGCAAGCGTTTGGCTGTTTAATTTAGCCATTGAATAGCGCAAGGATTTCTGAATTACTAAAAACACGCCCCAAGACAAGTTTGTATTGGGGTATGTATATTGCATCTACTCAAGAAGGCCTTCAGCCTGACTTGGGTGTTGCGGTTGCAAAAAAGTTAGCCAAAAGAGCGGTTGATCGAAATCGCCTAAAGCGGATGATCCGCGAATTGGTTTGGATGGCTCAAGCCAACACATTAAATAAAGATGTTGTGGTTAAGCTCAAAAAACCAATTGGTCGCGAGACCCGAGGCAGACTCAGAAAAAAAGAAAAAGAAACTTTGCGCTCTCAGATTTCGGGGTTGCTTTAACGTGCGCGTTTTAAATAATGCGGCCATTAGGCTATTAAAGATTTATCAACTAGCCTTGAGTCCGTATTTAGGAATGCACTGCAAATACGTGCCCAGTTGTTCGCAATACGCTTGTGACTGCTTTAGTCACTATGGATTTATTAAAAGCTTTGGACTTACGGCGTGGCGCATTTTTCGCTGTAACCCCTGGTCACACGGCGGGTATGACCCCGCTTTAAAAGAAACAAAACATCAACTTAAGTGAATGTAAATGGACTTTAAAAAAACAATTCTTTGGGCTGTATTCTCGATGTCGGGTCTCATGCTCTACAACAATTGGCAGGTTCATGAGGGAAAACCATCCTTGTTTGGTGGATCTCCAGCTGTTGTTGCTTCATCAAACGATAAGGCGACACCACCCAAGGTTGATACCCCGGCGGCAATAGCAGGCACACCCATTACCCAGGCGCCTAACTCCAAAGCAATAACAGGCGAGAATGCTGAAAAATTTGTTTTGTCTAACGACCTTCTCTCGTTGGAGATAAGCTCTGCAGGCGCAAACGTCGTTGGTGCGAAATTATTAAAAGAACTAACCCCAGATCAAAAACCAGTAGAAATTTTCCAACATACACCTACCCACACCTATGTAGCTCGCTCGGGTTTGGTGGCTGTTGGTAATGCGGATTTGCCCAACCACACCAGCACATTTAAGCTTGACCGCTCAGGTAAAGACGAGTCTGGTAGACCGTTTTTGGTTCTTTCCGCCGAGCGTAACGGTGTGAAACTAGAAAAAACATTTCTCCTGAATCCTCAAAGTTACGATGTTTATGTTGGGCATCGGGTTACACAGGTGGCAGCAAATGGAGCTCCACTGAGTTTGTATACAGAGATTGTGCGAGATGGCTCCCAGGAGCAAAAAATTGGACCTTTTGGAGGTGCTTTTTCTGCAAGCACTTTTACTGGGCCAGCAATTTATACCGATGGGGATAAGTTTAAAAAGGTCCCATTTACAGATATGGAGAAAAATAAATTTACTGCACCCGCACAGGTATCGGCCGGACAGCCTGGCTGGGTTGCTATGGTTCAACACTACTTCGCTAGTGCATGGATTCCAGATGACAAATTGCCGCGAGATATTTACTCAGGAAAAATCGATAGTGATTTGTACCGAGTCGGAATGCAGACACAATTAGGCGCAATTCCAGCTGGAACCACATTAATCGCTAATGCGCAGTTATTTGTTGGTCCACAAGAAGAGCGCATGTTGGAAACTATAGCACCTGGACTGGAGCTGCTTAAAGACTATGGCTATCTAACTATTCTGGCCAAACCTATTTTTTGGTTGCTGGAGCACATTCACAATATTGCTGGTAACTGGGGTTGGTCTATTATTTTATTAACCATCTTAATTAAGTTGGTGTTCTTCCCCTTATCTGCTGCAAGCTATAAGTCAATGGCCCGCATGAAGGAAGTGCAGCCACGCTTGGCGGCTATGAAGGAGCAGTACAAGGGCGAACCACAAAAACTCAATCAAGCCATGATGGAGATGTATCGCAAGGAAAAGATCAATCCACTGGGTGGTTGCTTACCAGTGGTGATTCAGATCCCAGTATTTATTTCTTTGTATTGGGTGTTGTTGTCTTCGGTAGAGATGCGTGGAGCCCCATGGGTATTGTGGATTCACGACCTTTCAGTTCCTGACCCTTACTACATCTTGCCAGTCATCATGGCGGTTTCGATGTTTGTCCAAACCAAGTTGAACCCAACGCCACCAGACCCAATTCAGGCAAAAGTCATGATGTACATGCCAATTGTGTTTTCAATCATGTTCTTCTTCTTCCCCGCTGGCCTAGTCTTGTATTGGGTTACCAACAATCTTCTCTCGATTGCGCAGCAGTGGCAGATTAACCAAATGTTTGGAAAAAAGCCCGCTAAGTAATTTGCGCGCTGCATAAAAGTTTGTAATAAGTAGACAGCAATGATGACGAGAAAATTGCCTATCATTGCTGTCGCAACCGCGTCAGGCAAGGCTGGTGTGGGCGTTGTTCGAATCAGCGGACAAAACTTGAATGGCCTTACAACCACCCTCTTTCAAAAAAAACTATCCCCAAGGCAGGCAAACTTATTAACGCTATGTGACGCACATGGCCAGGCTATCGATCAACTCATTGCCATTTACTTTGTTGGCCCCGCTTCATTCACGGGCGAAGATGTTTTAGAGCTTCAGTGTCATGGCGGTCCACAACTGCTTGAGTTGGTTATGAAGCGTTGTCTTGAGTTGGGCAAGGATGATGGCCTGGTTATTGCTGAGCCGGGAGAATTTACTTTACGTGCTTACTTAAATAATAAGATTGATTTAACTCAGGCCGAAGCGATTGCTGATTTGATTGACGCACAAAGCGAAGCGGCTGTTCGTGGCGCTGCCCGCTCGTTGCAGGGTGCATTTTCTGATGACATCAATAACTTAATTGAGGAAATCACCCAACTCAGAATATTGGTTGAGTCGACCCTAGACTTCCCTGAGGAAGAAATCGAATTCTTAGAAAATGCTCAGGCCCGAGAACGCTTGACCGCCGTTAAAGAAAAATTACAAGCCTTGCGCACTGGCGCAAAGCAGGGAAAAATCTTGCGCGATGGGATTCAGCTGGTGTTGGCTGGAGCGCCTAACGTTGGAAAAAGCTCTCTGCTCAATCGTTTGGCCGGTGAAGAGGTGGCTATTGTTACCCCTATTGCAGGAACCACCCGAGATCGAGTTAAAGAAAGCATCACGATTGATGGCGTTCCGATGCACATTATTGATACGGCTGGTCTGCGTGACACAACCGATGTTGTAGAGGCAAAAGGCATTGAACGGTCTTGGGATTCGATCCGCCTGGCTGATTTAGTGATTTTTCTGACTGATGCCCAGTCAACCCCCCAGCAGGACGACCTAAAAACCCAGATTTTGAAAGAATTACCCCCTAAATGCGCCGTTCTTGAGCTTGTGAATAAGTCAGATTTACTTCAAGAGCCACCCAAAACAGCCTCTGGCGAAGCGCTATTGATTTCTGCCAAAACGGGCGCTGGAATAGAGCAGCTAAAACAGAAGATTCTGGAGTTGGTAGGCTGGGCCGGCCCACAAGAAGGCGCAATTTTGGCCCGTAGAAGGCATTTAGATTGCATAGAGCGAGCTGCCGAACATATTGAAAAATCAGAACAATTCGCAGCAAATGGTAATAATTCGCTTGAATTGTTTGCAGAAGAGCTCTCTTTAGCCCAAAAACACCTCGGTGAAATTACCGGAAAACTGCTTCCAGATGACCTTTTGGGGAAAATCTTCAGCCAATTTTGTATTGGCAAATAGAGGGTTTACGCCGTGACGGCCTGAAGGGAAAAATTCATCCAAAATGATAAAATTGCAGGATTAAAAAATTCAATTTTCATAGGGAAACACATGACTTCAACTACCAGTGGCCAGATCAATGTAAATGCGCCAGCGTATGTAAAAAACAAGCGTTTAATTGAGTGGGTTGGCGAAGTTGCCGCCCTGACTAAGCCTGATGCCATTCGTTGGTGTGATGGTTCACAGGCTGAGTACGATGAGCTTTGCGAGTTATTGGTGAAGGCGGGCGTATTCAAGCGCCTCAACCCAGCAAAGCGTAAAAACTCATTCTTGGCCCTATCTGATCCAGATGATGTGGCACGCGTTGAAGACCGCACTTATATCTGCTCCGCCAAACAAGAAGATGCTGGCCCAACCAACAATTGGGTTGAGCCAAAAGAAATGCGCGCTACGCTTCAACCATTGTTTGATGGATCAATGCGCGGTAGAACTATGTATGTTGTGCCGTTTTCCATGGGCCCTATTGGTTCCCCAATCGCGCATATTGGCGTTGAGTTGTCCGATAGCCCATATGTTGCGATCAATATGCGCTTGATGACTCGCATGGGTAGGGCGGTTATTGATCAGCTTGGTGCTGATGGCGAATTTGTTCCTTGTGTTCATACAGTTGGTAAGCCTTTGAACCCAGGCGAAAAGGACATGGCTTGGCCAAATAACAAAACCAAATATATCGTTCACTATCCAGAAACTCGTGAAATTTGGTCATTTGGTTCTGGTTACGGCGGCAATGCATTGTTGGGTAAAAAATGTTTTGCCTTGCGCATTGCTTCTAACATGGGCCGCGAGCAAGGATGGCTCGCAGAGCATATGTTGATCTTGGGTGTTACCTCACCTGAAGGGAAAAAATATCACGTAGCTGCAGCGTTCCCGTCAGCTTGCGGCAAAACCAACTTCTCCATGATGATTCCACCAGCAGGATTTGACGGCTGGAAGGTAACAACTATTGGCGACGACATTGCATGGATTAAGCCACGCAAAGATGCTGTCACAGGCAAAACCCGTTTGTTCGCGATTAACCCGGAGTCTGGTTACTTCGGCGTTGCTCCCGGAACAAACCGTCAAACAAATCCAAATTGCATTGACTCATTAAATGAAGATGTGATCTTTACAAACGTTGGTTTGACTGATGATGGTGATGTTTGGTGGGAAGGTTTGACAGAAACACCGCCAGCACATTTGATCGATTGGCAAGGCAAGGATTGGACTCCGGCTGATGGCGCTGCAGGTCGCAAAGCCGCTCATGCAAACTCCCGTTTCACAATGGCAGCCACAAACAACCCAGCTGTTGATCCTAAGTGGGATGATCCAGAAGGCGTTCCAATCGATGCATTCTTGTTCGGCGGTCGTCGTTCAACCACCGTACCTCTCGTTAGCGAAGCGCGTGATTGGGTAGAAGGTGTGTATATGGCCGCAACGATGGGCTCTGAAACCACTGCTGCTATTACAGGTCAAGTTGGCGTTGTGCGTCGTGACCCATTTGCAATGATTGCATTTGCTGGTTACAACATGAGCGACTACTTCCAGCATTGGCTCAATATTGGCAAGAAGCTTGAAGCTGAAGGCGCTGTATTGCCTAAGATTTATTGTGTGAACTGGTTCCGTAAAGGCGACGATGGCAAGTTTGTTTGGCCTGGATACGGCGAAAACATGCGCGTTCTGGCATGGATCTTGGGTCGTGCAGACGGCACCGCAAAAGGTGTTGAAACCGTATTTGGTATTTCACCAGAGCACGGTGATATGAATTGGAAGGGCTTAGACTTTTCACTTGAGAAGTTCGAGAAAGTTATTACCGCCAAGGTGGATGACTGGAAAAACGAACTCAAGCTACACACAGAGTTGTTTGAGCACCTTGGTGAGCGCTTGCCGAAGGAATTGGCTGAGATGCGTACCAAGATTGAAAAACGCTTGAACGCCTAAGCTTTCAGCGGCACCAATATCTATCTAGATTTATTTAAATGATCAAACCCCAACACCATGAAATAGTGGTGATTGGGGCAGGCATTTGCGGCGCAACCATTGCAAATGAATTGCTCGAGCGCGGCAAAGCAGTCTGTATTGTCGACGCAGCTCCTTCACCCGCCACGGCTTGTTCAAGCCACGCTTATGCGATTGCCCATCCCCATATTGGCAAAGGCTCTCCTCGTTTATTGCGTCTAACGCGCATTGCTTTTTTACTCGCCGAAGCTCGCTGGAAAAATGTTTGGCACCAGCATGGGATATTTCAGCCGACCAAAAAAGATAAAAATTTCGATCGCGCTGAAATGACAGAGCATCTTCGCTCTTTAGGCCTTGATCAAGATATGGCAATTGTTTTGGATGCTCAAGAAGCTGCAAAAATTTGTGGAGTTGAGCAAAGCGGTGTTTGGCTGCCACGCGGCGCCGGCTTAAATTTGCTCGAAACAAGTAAACGGTTGTTGCAAGAACATCGGCAATTAACTTGTCTGTGGAATACGCGGGTTGCACGCCTAGAAGAGCGTGAGAATCAGTGGTATTTATTCGATGATGCAAATCAAATCATTGTTACTACAAATAAGCTTGTAGTGGCCTGTGCCATCGAGGCTAAGGCTTTGATGAGCACCGTTGGCATTCGTTTGCCCTTAAGGCCAGTAAGGGGCCAGCTTAGTATTTTCAAAGTCAAAGAAGGCGATGCTTGGGTCAGCAAGTTGCCCAGGGTTGGTATTTCTGGTGATGGTTACTGTTTGCCCGCTGCAAGGCTTGATGACGGGAGCCATCAATGGATTGTGGGCTCTAGTTTTGATGAGGGCGAAGATGATTTGTCGCCAAGAGGGGCGAGTGATGATTTCAATCGTGAACAAGCCAAAGGTTTGGTGAATTATCCAGAAGCAGATCTTCGCGCATTAATAAAGGCGAGTGAATTTGTTGGTGTGCGCTGTGTTGCCGGGGATCGTTTGCCAATCATCGGCGCGCTCACTCAACGCCCAGGAATATTTTTAGCAATAGCCTTAGGCTCAAGAGGAATCTTGTGGTCCGCTCTAGCGGCCAAGCTTATTACTGCTCAGCTACTAGAGGATGACTTTGCTTTGCTTGCACGCTTTGGCTTTGCAGCAGACTTGGTTGCAGCACTGGCCCCAGCACGCTTCTTCGCGGGCGCTTTGGCTGCGCCCTCAGCTTTAGGCGCTTTGGCTTCAAATTCAAAGCCAATTTTGCCAGCCGAATCTAAGGCCAAATAGGCTTTAAAGCCACGCCCAGTGCGGTTCGACTTAAAGTTGGTGAGCAGATCTGTTTTACCTTCCTTCAGCAACTTCTGAACCTGCTCCGCAGAAACTTCTTGCTGCAGCACTACCTTCCCAGTTTTGAAATCACAGGTCTTGTTAGGCCCAGTATTCTTTTCGCAAACATAACGCATCCCATCTTCATAAACTGCGCCAGAGCACTTTGGGCAAACGCCTAGAGCTTGGCGACCCGTGAAATCAACCTCTTCAGTTTCGTCATCTTGCGCGTTGCCAAAATCAAACTCGAGCTTAAAGCCAGCATTTGGATAATCTTTATCGTCTTCTGGAATTTCACTTAACTTAATGATTGCTGCAAACGGGCGACCCATTTTGCTGCGGAATCCCTGCAATGGTCCGATGGTTTTTTCACGCAACAACTCTTCAACCTCAGGGTATTCAAAAGCACGTCCACCAGGTGTTTTGCTAATGGTGAAGCCACACTTTTCACAGGCAAAACGGCGATAGTTCTCTTTGACCGGACCCTTACAGTGCGGGCACGGCGTGGTCATAGTGGCGTAGTCGCCCGGAATAGTGTCGCTGTCGTATTCTTTGGCGCGCTTCACGATGCGCTGAGTCATCTGCGCAATCTCTTGCATGAAGGTATCGCGATTCATCTTGCCCTGTTCGATGAGTGATAGCTTATTTTCCCAGCTACCAGTTAAATCAGGGCGAGTTAATTCTTCTACATCTAAGCCACGTAACAAAGTCATTAACTGAAAAGCTTTTGCAGTTGGAATCAATTCGCGTGCTTCACGCACCATATATTTTTCAGCAAGCAAGCCTTCAATAATGGCGGCGCGCGTTGCAGGAGTTCCCAGGCCCTTTTCAGCCATTGCTTCACGCATCTCATCGTCATCAACCCACTTGCCGGCGCTTTCCATTGCAGACAGTAAAGTTGCCTCGGTATAGCGAGCTGGCGGCTTAGTTTTTAAAGGCACGGCAGCAATAGATTCTGTTTGTACTGCTTCGCCCTCTTGAACTGGGACCAGCTCATCATCCGCTTGATTGGATTTGCCGTAAACCGTTAGCCAGCCTGGGTTTACAAGCACGCGACCCTCAGTTTTGAAGTGGTGCCCAGAGACCTCGGTGATGCGTGTAGTGACGCGGAATTCTGCAGCTGGATAAAATACCGCCAAGAAACGACGGACAACCAAATCGTAAAGTTTGGCTTCAGGCTCACTTAAATTCTTAGGCGTCTCTAATGTTGGAATGATCGCAAAGTGATCAGAAATTTTAGAGTTATCAAAAATTCGCTTATTTGGCTTAACCCAGCCGTAACCCGCTTTAGCTTTCGGATCCTTCGGATCACCTTGCAAGATTTGTTTAGCAAAAGCGCGGTAGTCTTGCGAATTTTCAGCAAGGTTCTCCATGGTTTGTTTAACAGTATCGAGATAGTCCTCAGGAAGTGCTTTTGCATCAGTACGCGGATACGTTAATACTTTGTGGCGCTCATATAAAGCTTGAGCAAGACCCAAAGTATTCTTTGCAGAGAAACCAAAGCGCGCGTTTGCTTCGCGTTGTAAGCTCGTTAAATCAAATAGCTGTGGGGCAAGCTGGGTAGCAGGCTTAGCCTCTTCAGTGACGCTTGCTTTTTTACCGCGACAGGCTGCCACAATGCTTTGCGCCGCCGCCTCACTCCACAAGCGGTTCTCACGTGCATCAGGTTCTGCAACATCTTTTTTAAATTTCGGCTCAAACCAGCGCCCTTCATACACGCCAGCTGCAGCGATAAATTCCGCTTTTACTTCCCAATAATCTTTGGAGATGAACTTACGAATCAGCTCTTCACGCTCAACAACAATGGAGAGTGTTGGTGTCTGCACGCGACCAACAGTTGTTAAGAAAAATCCACCACTCTTACTATTAAAAGCAGTCATTGCACGCGTGCCATTAATACCGACCAGCCAGTCTGCTTCTGAGCGGCAACGGGCTGCATCAGCAAGCGGCTTCATATCGTCATCTGAGCGCAGGTTAGTAAAGCCTTCGCGAATTGCTGCTGGCGTCATCGATTGCAGCCATAAGCGTTTAATCGATTGCGATGCTTTTGCATGTTGCGCGATTAAGCGGAAAATCAATTCACCCTCACGCCCGGCGTCACAGGCGTTAATCAGTGCAGTGACATCTTTGCGCTTAATGAGTTTTTGTAAGACCTTGAGGCGCGACTCTGTTTTTGCAATCGGACGCAAGTCAAAATAAGGAGGCACTACTGGCAAATTGGCAAAAGACCATTTGCCGCGTTTTACGTCAAACTCTTCGGGGGCAGCAATTTCTAATAAATGGCCAACTGCGGAAGAGATTAAGAATTCATCGCTCTCAAAATAATCTTCATATTTAGTAAAGCCGCCCAGGGCTTTAGCAATGTCATTGGCAACAGAAGGCTTCTCTGCAATGATGAGCGCCTTAGGGTGGTCCCCGGCGGTAGTCTTGGAGCTGCTTTTTTTGGTAGTTGCTTTAGTTGCCACGCGTTTTGCCTAAATTTGAGCTAGAAATGATGTTTTTCGGGGTAAAACGGACGATCAATTTAAACCAAAATTGACCATAGCCAACTGCATACCCCTTTTTTATTATTAACCGATAAATTAGGAAAAGTCCAAAACACCCTATTTTTGGTCTCTTTTGATTAGATCTAAATTTAGAATTTTTAGGCAAAAAGCCACTTTTAGGGCATTAAAAGAGGGTTTTTTGCTAAAAATGAAGCTCCTCAAGAACGTCATCCGGTCTGAAGGCTAGTTTTGCCCCTTGTTGAATCAGCAGGTGGCAACCAGCAGAATTGTCGTTATAGATGGGCCCAGGAAGGGCAAAAACCTCTCTTCCTAGGTCTGCAGCTAGGCGTGCAGTGATGAGGGAGCCAGACTTTTCGGCTGCCTCTACCACTACTACACCAAGGGCTAGGGCCGCAATAATGCGATTTCGCCTGGGAAAGTGAAATGCTTTTGGTCTCACCCCCAATTCAAACTCAGAGATTAAGAGCCCTTGTTGGCTAATGGCATGGGATAGCCCAATATTTTGGCGTGGGTAGACGATATCTACCCCGGTGCCCAATACCGCTGCAGTAGGATGTTTGGACCCCAGCTCAAGAGTGGCCTGGTGGGCGGCGCTATCCACCCCCCTTGCTAGGCCAGACAGTATTAGCGAGCCTGCTTTTGATAGTGCTTGCGCAAAGAGGCGTGCGTTTTCTAAGCCCTCTAGGCTAGCGTTTCTTGAGCCTACGATGGCAATCATGGGCATCTTCAGAAGTCTGATATCGCCATATATATAGAGCGTTGCTGGAGGATCATACAAATCGTAGAGTCGGGGTGGGTAATCTGGACTCCCACGATGAATTTGAAGGGCGGGGATTGCTGCGCGCATTGTTTTCATAATCCAATTTTGTTCTTTAGGGGAATTGCAACAATCAGGACAGACTGATAGCTCTGTTGGATAATTCTTATATGGCTTTATTAACCGTCCTTTGCTACCCAGACCCCCGCCTGCACAAGGTTGCTAAACCTGTGGCGCAGGTTGATGCTCGTATTAAAAAAATTGTTGCCGATATGGCAGACACGATGTACGAGGCGCCAGGTGTCGGCTTAGCGGCAACCCAGGTGGATATTCATGAGCGTATTGTGGTGATTGATGTATCTGATGAGCAAAACGAACTGATGGTTTTTATCAATCCAGAAATCGTTTGGACAAGCGAGGAAACCAAATCTTGGCGTGAGGGTTGTTTATCTGTTCCAGAGTTTTATGACGAGGTTGAAAGGCCTGCGGAGATCCGCGTGAAAGCCCTAGATGTTGACGGCAAAGAATTTGAAATCGAAGCCGATGGTTTATTGGCCGTTTGTTTGCAGCACGAGCTAGATCATTTGCAAGGAAAAGTATTCGTTGAATATTTGTCGATATTGAAGCGAACCCGTATCTCACAAAAAATGAAGAAGCGCGCTAAAGAATTAGTAGGTCAGCGCTAAGCGCCCCAATGAAAATTGTTTTTGCTGGAACTCCTGAGTTTGCCGCGCAAGCGATGCACGCGATTTACGATGCCGGTCATGAAATTGTTTTGGCCTTAACGCAGCCCGATCGTCGTGCTGGTAGGGGCATGCACCTGCAAGCAAGCCCGGTTAAAGAGTTTGCCTTGCAACACCATATTCCAGTGTTACAACCTGAGACATTAAGGCGCGCAAGCACTGACTCGCAAAAGCAGGCTCAAGCACAAGCAGCTTATGAGCATTTGTCATCAATTGAGTTTGATGCCATGGTGGTGGTTGCTTATGGCCTGATCCTGCCGCAAGAAATTTTGGATATTAGCGAGATGTCAGGTAGACATGGCAGTTTTAATATTCATGCTTCATTACTGCCGCGTTGGCGAGGTGCAGCACCAATTCAGCGAGCGATTGAGTCGGGAGATCTCAAGACAGGTGTTTGCATTATGCAAATGGATGTTGGCTTAGATACTGGAGATACCGTTTTAATAGCGGACCTTGAGATTGCTCGCGATGAAACTAGTACAAGCTTGCATGATCGGTTAGCGCTGCTCGGCTCAAAATTGATTGTTGATGTTTTAAATCAATTACAGCAAAGTAAAGATGTAAAACGAGTGCCACAAGAAAAAGAAGGCATTACTTACGCTGAAAAAATACTGAAGAGCGAAGCCGAAATTGACTGGACCCTAAGCGCTAAAGAAATTGATCAACGCATTCGTGCCTTCAATCCATTTCCAGGCGCAAGCAGCAATCTCAATGGCCTGGCCATGAAATTTTGGAACTCAAGACCTGTAGATGGCCAGGCCATAAGCCCTGCCGGCAGCCCGGGCGACGTTCTGGGGTTTGGCAATGATGGCGTATATATTCAATGTGGCGAAGGAATTATTGAGATTTTGGAAATGCAAAAACCTGGCGGTAAAAAAATAGATGCCAAAACATGCATTCAGTCGATTAGCGAGAAACAGTTGCACTTTCAATCAAAGGAGTAGAAATGTTTAATTTTGCAAAGACTGCTGTTTTGATGGCAGCGATTACTGCGCTATTTATTGTGGTTGGTGGCATGCTGGGTGGAGAGCAAGGCATGTTAATGGCGTTGCTCATGGCGGTTGGCATGAACTTCTTTAGCTATTGGTTTTCTGACACCATGGTGCTGAAGATGACGAATGCGCAACAGGTTGATGAAAGATCGGCGCCACAGTTTTATGGCCTAGTAAAAGAGTTGTCGGAGAAAGCCGGCTTGCCAATGCCCAAAGTCTTTTTGATTAACGAAGATGCTCCCAATGCTTTTGCAACCGGGCGTAATCCAGACAACGCCTCAGTTGCAGCAACCACAGGCATTCTGAAAATTCTCTCTAATCGTGAATTACGTGGTGTGATGGCCCATGAGCTGGCTCATGTTCGTCATCGGGATATTTTGATTTCCACTGTTGCTGCCACGATGGCTGGAGCGATTTCGGCATTGGCCAACTTTGCCATGTTCTTTGGTGGACGTGACTCTGAAGGCAGACCCAATAATCCCATCGCCAGCTTAATGGTCGCAATCTTGGCACCAATTGCAGCAAGCTTGATTCAGATGAGCATTTCTCGCGCAAGAGAGTACGAGGCCGATCGCGGTGGTGCAGAAATCAGCGCAGACCCTGAGGCGCTTGCGCACGCATTGGAAAAGATTCACAGCTATGCTCAAGGCATTCCATTTCAAGCGGTTGAACAGCACCCCGAAACTGCGCAGATGATGATTCTCAATCCTTTGAGTGCTGGCGGCCTTGCACAACTTTTTTCAACCCACCCGCCTACTGAAGAGCGCGTGGCACGCCTAATGAGTATGGCAAAAAACGGGGCATATCCCGGAGCAAATTAATTTGACTGATCAAAAAACACCCCGCAGTCTCCCGCTTTCTGAAGCAATCACTATTGCTGCACAAGCGATAAGCGAGGTCATGAGTGGAAGATCGCTTACGGAAGTTCTGGATCAGCTCGAAGCACATGAGCGCCCAATCGTGCAGAGTTTAAGTTTTGACGCTCTTCGTAAATGGGTGCGCTCTCACGAGTTGATTAAGCAATTTATTCCAAAGACACCTCCCCCAGAAGTAGATCATTTGTTAAGTGTTGCGATTGCTTTATTTTTGCAAGATGCCGCTGAGAGTAAAGGCTATCCAGCCCACACCATTGTTGATCAGGCGGTTAAGGCGTGTGGTGAATATGATGAAACTATGTATGCCAAAGGTTTGGTGAATGCAGTCCTACGCAAGGTGAGTCTATTAGTTCAGCCGCCTGAGGGTGAAAAATGTTATCCACCTGACCCAATTCCAATGTATGTGCCCGCCTGGTGGCGCGCAAATCTCAAGCGCAATTACTCCAAAGCATGGCAATCCATTTTGTTTCAACAAGCCAAGCGTGCGCCATTAATTTTGCGCGTAAACCAAAAGCAATACACGCGCGAACAATACCAATCCCTATTGTCTGAGGTCGGAATTTCATCAAGGCCAATCAATGAGTTGGCGGGAATTCAATTGCCTTTAGCACTTCTATTGCCTGAGGCGGTGCCCGTATCGGATCTCCCGGGTTTTTATACAGGCGCCGTTTCTGTACAGGATGCTGGAGCGCAGTTAGCGGCAATCCTATTAAATCCCCAGGAGGGGGAGTTGGTTCTTGATGCTTGTGCTGCCCCCGGCGGAAAAACAGCGCATCTATTAGAGCTGGCAGATTGTTCAATGCGCGCCCTTGAGCTAGATGGCGAACGGATTGGAAAAATTGGTGGCAATTTAGATCGTCTTCGTTTGCATTCTGACAAGGTGAAGGTGCTGCGTGGTGATGCATCAAAAGCAGCTTGGTGGGATGGCATTCATTTTGACAAGATTCTGCTCGATGCACCTTGTTCAGCTTCGGGAATCGTGTCCCGCCATCCAGACATCCCATTTCTCAGGCGAGAGGCAGATATTAGAGCCCTGCAAGAAAGACAGCGCGCAATTTTGAATCAAGCGTGGAAGATGCTCAAAGCGGGAGGTACGCTTTTATACGTCACTTGCTCCATATTCCCCGAGGAGGGCGATGATCAGGCCAGTTGGTTTGCTGAGCAACATGCTGATGCGGTACGATTAGCCGCTCCAGGCCAGATTTTGCCTGGCGAGTTAAATGACGGTTTTTACTATGCTTTGTTTAAGAAAAATGGGCCATGAGCCGAAGCATTAAACAATTTCTCTTTTTGTTCATGATGGTATTGAGCGTGTTTTCATCAGCCGTCAGTGCAGAAGGCATCAAGATTAAATCCTTTGAGTTAGAGAAGGCGGATAACGACTGGCTTCTTAATGCCACCTTTCAGATTGAGCTATCGCCAGGATTAGAAGACGCAGTGCAAAAGGGCGTGGTTTTGTATTTTCAAACCGAGTTCGACTTAACGCGCTCACGTTGGTATTGGTTTGACGAAAAATCTGCTCTTGTACAACGACAAGCTCGCTTGTCTTATCAGCCCCTCACACAGCAGTATCGAATTGCTTCAGAAGGATTTACTTTTTCTGCCAAAACTATTTCTGAGGCACTGCAAGCGGTCGGCAGTATTGGTGGATGGCGCGTGATGGATAACGCACAATTAGATCCCAGTAGGTCTTATACCGCAGCACTGCGTATGACACTAGACCTGAGCAAACTACCAAAACCATTCCAGGTAAATGCACTTAATAACCGCGACTGGAATGTGTCGAGCGATTGGTATCGCTTTCCATTTTCCTCCAACGGACCCAATCTGATTAAACGATGAGACCGATAACAGCCATGTTGGATCCGGGTTTTTTTACATCCAAAGCTTGGAGTAAAAAAATAATTCCGATCACGATTGGGGTCATCGGCGCATTTGCTTTGTTGCTATTGGTTTTGCTGGCAATTGCCTCATCCAATACAGAATTTTTTGATAACTACTTTATCTGGCTATACGCCGCCAATGTAGTGATCGGAATTTGCTTAACTTTAGTCATCTTAACTTTGGTGGCCGTGATTGCGGTGCGATGGTATCGAGGACATTTTGGTACCCGTTTGATTGCAAAGCTCGCAATGATTTTTGCATTAGTTGGCATTGTTCCGGGCTTAATTTTGTATGGCGTTTCTTTGCAGTTCGTATCGCGCAGTATCGAAACCTGGTTTGACGTCAAAGTAGAGACAGCGCTTAATTCGGGTTTAGAGTTGGGTCGCGTTACCTTGCGCGTAGCCCAAGAAGAGATTCTGGGTGAAGGCAACTTTATTGCTGAACAGATAGTGCAGATGCCCTCGGGTACGAGTACAGAGCAGGTTGCTACTGCAGTTATGAAGATTCGCAATCAATTTGGCATTCAAGAAGTTAGCCTCTTCAATATGCAGCGCAATTTAATTTTTACTAGCGAAGTAAAGCCTAAAAAATATTTTCCCGTCCCCAGTGCCGACGTAGTTGCTGAAGCATTTAAAAAGAAGGGGACAACTTTTTTAGATCAAATTGAAGTTGAGGGTGGTCAGCGCGGATATCGAATTAGGGCGATTATCCCAATTGTTCGCAAAAAGACTGTCAATAGCAAAGCTGACTCCGGAAAAGATGGCGATGATAAGTATTTTTTACAATTAGTGCGCTACATCCCAACTCCATTAGCTAAGAATATTTTTGCGGTGGAATCTGCGTATAGTGAATATCAAGAAAAAGCTCTAGGACGAACCGGTCTGCGCAAGATGTTCGTGGGAACGCTGACACTGACCCTTTTCTTTGCGGTATTTGTGGCGATTACCTTAGCCCTCATGTTGGGTAGGCAGCTCGCTAGGCCTCTCTTAATGTTGTTAAGGGGCACCCAAGCGGTTGCTCAGGGTGACTTGTCGCCCAAGCCTGAACTTGATACTGGTGACGAGCTCGGCATGCTAACGCGGCAATTTAATGTCATGACCAGGCAGCTGGCTGACACCCGCACCTCTTTACAAGAATCCAAAGCCTTCTTAGAGCGCGTATTGGGCAGCCTTACTGCAGGCGTATGCATTTTTGATAAAAACTACAACATTGTTTCTAGTAATGCGGGCGCAGACAGAATTTTTGCTAAAGATCTTACCCTGCTGGATGGGAAGCCCCTCAGCAGCAACCCTGCTCTCATAGAGTTTGAAGAAGCCATTAAAGAAGGCTTTTCAACTATGAAGCTTGCAGTGCTTGGTGAGGGTGGTGTAGAGCAAAAAACTGCTCCAACTAGCGCGCCAGTTTGGCAAAAGCAAATTCAATTGCATAGCGCGAACGAGTTTGAAAATGACTTGGGCGTTACTCTCTTTGTCCGTGGCACTGAGCTTACGGGGGATTTGCGCATGGTGGTCTTTGATGACATCACAGATGTAGTGAGCGCACAAAGATCGATTGCATGGAGTGAGGTTGCACGTCGCCTTGCCCATGAAATTAAAAATCCTCTGACGCCAATACAGCTTTCAGCTGAAAGACTGCAACATAAGCTTGCTGGTAAGTTGAGCCCAGAGCAGGAAGAGATGATTAACCGTAGTACCGAAACCATTATTGGGCAGGTGCAGGCCATGAAAGAAATGGTCAATGACTTTAGGGATTTTGCAAAGACACCAACACCACAACTAAAACCGGTTTCTATTAATACGCTTACCTCTGAAATTTTGGGTCTTTATGAGGGCAGTCCCTTGCGCACTCAATTAGATCCAAATTGCCCAGAAATCATGGGTGATCCAACGCAGTTAAGACAGGTTATCCATAACTTGTTACAAAACGCCCAAGATTCGACTTTAGAGGGCCCTAATCCCGGCAGCCCGGTAGAGGTTAAAACAGAGTTAGTGCCTTATGGTGAGCGCAATGGGCAAGCTCAAAATGCAGTGCGATTAACAATAAGTGATGGCGGAGTTGGATTTCCAGCTAAGATATTGGCAAGAGCCTTTGAACCTTACGTAACAACAAAGAGCAAAGGTACGGGATTGGGTTTGGCGGTAGTCAAGAAAATTATTGATGATCACTCTGCCAAAATTGAAATTCGAAACCGTATGCAGGGCGAAGAAGTGGTTGGTGCGCAAGTATCAATATTGTTTATGAATCTAGCAAAAGAGGCAGCCTAAGCATGGCCAGTATTTTGGTTGTTGATGATGAGATGGGAATTCGTGAGCTTCTCAATGAGATTCTTACGGATGAAGGCCATACTGTGTACTCTGCAGAGAGCGCAATTCAGGCGCGCACTATTCGTGAACAAATGCGCCCCGATTTAGTCTTGCTAGACATCTGGATGCCAGACACTGATGGCATCACTTTATTAAAAGAGTGGTCTAACACGGGTCAACTCACCATGCCAGTAGTCATGATGTCTGGTCACGCAACAATTGATACTGCTGTTGAAGCTACTCGCATTGGCGCGCTCAACTTTTTAGAAAAACCAATCGCCTTACAAAAGCTTTTGAAGACGGTCAGCAAAGCTTTGGAGAGCTCCCCAAAATATGTTGAGCCAGAGCAGGAGCGGGCAGTTCAATCTAGCTCAAATAGTATTTCTGCGCCAAAGCAAGCAACTGTTGAGTTAGTTAGCGCACCTGCAGCGGGCGAATACATTAGTGGAATTGCAAAAACTTACTTTGATCTTCCCTTAAGAGAGGCAAGAGATTTGTTTGAGAAGGCGTACTTTGAGCATCAAATGCAAATCATGGGCGGCAGTATGACCAAGATTTCAGAGTACACGGGCCTAGAAAGAACGCATTTGTATCGCAAGCTTAAAGCCCTTGGAATTGATACCTCCCGCAATAAAGGCGAAAGCTAATCCCCCAAGCAAAGGGCAGCAGCCCTAAATAATTGAGCAAAACCCAAGCATCAAAGGCAAACCAGGGAAATTTCATAGAACCCCAAGCCAATTCGTTATAATTCCAAGTCTTGGCCTGGTAGCTCAGTCGGTAGAGCAGAGGATTGAAAACGCTAATTTTTGAGTAAAAAACAGTGTCAAGACATTGACTTAAGCTACCCGCAAACCCTTGTAAAATAAGCATCTGCGGGTGTGGCGACAAATAAAAAAACTATAAACACCACACGTATAAACAGAGCGCCGCGCGGCAAAAATATTTAGGTCGCACAAATAATTTTCTGACAACACAATAGCAAGCGTAATTTATTGACGCGAGTTGCTATGTCTAATCTCAATTATCTTTTTGCTGACGCAGTTGTTAGCGACGATGCTGTTATCAAGCTAATGGACGGCAAACTCAATGTCTATAAGCGTTCGCAGTCATCGCAGTGGCAGTGTCGATTTAAGTTAGCTAACAACAAGTGGCATAACGCAACAACAGGCACAGACGATGTCGAGCAAGCAAAGATACAAGCTATCTCGATTTATCACACAGCACAAATAAAAATAAACTTCGGCTTAGCTTTAGCGATGAAGACGTTTAAGCAAATTGCGATAGATGAATTAGCAAACATGCGCCGCTCTATCAATGCCAGCACAGGCAAGCGTGCGTATAGAGATTACGAATTTGCGATTAACAAATACTTAATTCCTTTCTTCGGTGCTTATGAAATTAAAGACATCACTCCTGAATTAATTTCCGACTTTGAAGCATGGCGTATGGCGATGATGGGAAAGGTCCCCAAAGGTAGTACGAAATTAAATCACTCAAGTGCCTACAACAGGGTTATCACTTTAGCTCGTGAGCGTGGCATGGTTACGGCAAGTCATATCGTGCCAGCCTTGAATAGCAAAGGCGCCAAGGGTATGGCGCGCCCCGCTTTTAATAACGAAGAAGTAGCTGAAATGCTCAGCTACTTAGAGACATGGCAAAAGAGCTCCTATACAGAGCACACGCTAAAGATGCGTATATTGTGCGGCGCTTATGTTCAGTTCTTATTACATACAGGCGTGCGTCATGGTACAGAAGCATTGCGTGTTCGGTGGCAACACTTACAGTGGTACTGGGTAGGCAATAAGAAGTATTTGCGTATATGGGTGAGCGGCAAGACAGGACCACGCTACTTGATTGCTAGGCGTGAAGTAGTGGCTGTTCTAGAGCATTTGATTAAGTGGCAAAAGCTGGAATATAAGAACCTGAATACCGTTATTGAGGCAAGGCTGGATAGGCTGATATTCGTATTGCCTGATAACAGCCAGCTAAGCCACATGGAGAACATCTTTAGAAATTTAATGGTTCGTAGTCATCTGCGCAAAGATGCTAGCGGGCAGAACAGGACGCTGTATAGCCTACGCCATACATATGCCACGCAGTCATTGGCTAAGGGTGTTGATATCCATACGCTCGCCAAACAAATGGGCACGAGTGTAGGAATGATTGAGCGGCATTACAGCAAGCTAACGCCGATGTTAAAGGCGGACATACTTGGCTAGTTAAGTTGATTATTATTTTTATATGTGTAAGATTTAAATAGCCATTTATAAAGAGGGTGAAATGCTGAAATTATTTAATTTAGAGACCAAAACCAATAAGAGAAATTACTTCAATAAGCCCTTCTTATCTCTTTTGCCATTATTGGGGTTGGTTGTGAGTTGCGCAATTACTTCAGCCTTTAATGAAGAGAATATAGATAAGCTCAGAATCGGAATGTCCTCAACCGAGGTTAGAGAAATCTTTGGCGCACCAAACGAGATAAGTGTTTCAACCTGCGGCGGCGCTACTGCTGGCGGTGCGTGGACTTGCGAGACTTGGAAATATCGCTCCTCTAGTCCATACAAAACTAACAACTTTGTATTCTCGGTAGATAAAGGCACCAAGCTATTGAACAGCTGGGATGTTAAGAGATAGACACTCTTTAGCGCAAAGAACTAGATGCCAAAGTTAAATGCCACTCATATACCCGAGCGATTACGAGAGGCGATTGAGCAATTAGAGCGTGGCGAAGAGGTAGAGGCAAAGAAGAATAAAAGCCTGCTTAATGTTCATCAGCAAAAGGCATTAGATGATGCGTGGACTGAACAGCAGGTTTTACGAAAAAAACATAAGCCACCAAAGAGCGAAGAAGAAAAGCAAAAGCTAGGTTGGAAAGATAAGCGTGAAGTTCGCATTGAAATCTATAAGCAGGCATTACAAGATGCTGATGGCAATGCCGTTGAAGATATTAAAGAGCTACAAAAGCAACGCGAAGCTAGGGCAAATCGAATTTATATGGATGCTTGGAGCAAGTCGGTTAGTGAAGGCAAAGGCGGAACGCAAGCAGTTAGCGCTGGCAATATTGCCTTAGTGAAAGCTGGTTTTGGACGAGCTGTTGCTGTAGTTAATGAGCGAGATAAGGAAATACACAAGTTAGAGCGGCAAATCCTTGAACGGGCAGAAGATAGGCTCAGCGAAGAAGAGCGAGAGCATCTTGAGTGGCTAAGAGGTGGTAAGAAGCCTGTCAAAAAGCCCAAGAAGGTGTAGGTTTATTAAAAAGCAGGTTTTTTGACAAGTACAAAAACCCTGCTTTTTAATAAACCACCTTCTGGCGTGATTTAACTGAGCCATAAAATAAAGCACTGAGAGGATTGAAGTGAACTGGAACGAATATATAGACTCCAACATCACTAAGAATGAAGCATTTAAGAATGCTATGAGAAAGTCTAAAGCAGACTTAATACGTAATCAGTCTCATTCCCCCGCTTTTATTAAAGCAGTTCAGCTTAAAGATGCTTACCTAAAAAGTGAAGGTTATCTTGCTAATACATTTGGACTGAGAACCTTTTTAAAAAATAACTTGTACCCATATCCAGATATGCTTTCTGATTCGGATTTGGCGGAGCTAGATGACATACTCACTGTTTTCTATGTTGACCCAGCCTCCTATCTTCCCAGCTATTCTGACGTCTTTAATGTCTCCATTGGGGATCCTTATTCTCAATCAGAAATCGTTGAGCAATACTTGCGGAAAATAGATGTTGAATATGAGCTGGGTTTTCCCGAGGATCTTCTATTTGATGAAGACGCATCTGAGCTAAGGGCTATTTGGGAAAATTACCTTAAAGACAATCAAAAGGTTTGGATTAGGGACCTTGATTTTTCAAAACAAAAGCAAGAGATCTTGAGCTATCTAGGGAGCTTTAAGGAGTACAACAGGTTCTTACAGGTGGCCCACGAAAAAATGAACGAGTTTCTAATATTGTGGGTTTCCGAATCAATAGATAGATATAGAGAGCTCCATCTGCTTTCAAAAGAACTTACTGATGAAGTTCTTGATGAAATTGATTTGTTAAATGTAATTAAGGATCGCTTACCAGTTTTGCTAGGAAGAGAGTTTGATTTCAGTCAGCAGTATTTTGTTTTACATGAGAAATATCTCAGGCTTATTTTTATGATTCGAGGCGAATTATTAAGTTCAAGAAGAGATCATTTAAAAATTAGGAGATGGGAAAATTATTTTCCGACTCTGTTGCTTCCAAAATTATTGGCAGATAACCAAGTGCTCACCCAAGTTGTGTCGTTGGTGAAAGAGCTAAATGACAGGGATTACTGGATTGCGACCGCAAGGCTTACAGACTATCTAAAGCAAATAAATTTCCCCCCGGCAAAAATCAAAAGGTTCTAGACCAATTCAACAGCACTACGAAGCATATTGTCGTTAATGTCGATATAGGATTGTGTAGTCGAAATCGATCTGTGACCAGCTAGGCTCATTAGCACGCGGACGGATACGCCTTTGCTGGCAAGGTTGGTAATGAAGCTCCTTCGACCGCTGTGGCTTGATGCGCCATCTACCCCCGCCCTCTTATAAAGAAAGTGGAAGTGCTGTGTGAGCGTGTTCGCATTAAAGCCATCGCTATCCTTTTTCTGGCTATAAAAGAACTTCATAGTCTTATCTGCTGGTTTATAGAAGCGAATATATTGCTGTAGCTCCTTACACAAGCGCTCATTTATAAACACTACCCTTGCGTACTGTCCTTTTGTCATTTCAGGAGTTAAGCGGATTTCGTTGCGTATGCTGCCTTCGCTATCCACTACATCGCTAAATTTAAGCGACGCCACCTCCGCGACACGCATGCCACTTAAAAATGTGGTCATTAGCATTGCCCTGTTGCGTGCTGAGTGTTTACGAGTTGAGATGTAATCAAGTACTTTGCGTAGCTCTGCTTGATTGAGTGTCTTGGCCTTTTTTGACATAGATTTCCTTTGTAAATAAAGTTTTGCTATGTCTAAAGTATGTTTTCTTATTTCTAAAATTCCTACCGATTTTGGATCGTTAATTGTCAAGTTGATTTCCTTAATGATTTCAACTGGTTATGCCTTCTAAGCCAGTAAACATAAGGTTTTGCGGAAAAGCTTATGTATTGCTATTTAGCTAATCCGTCGTGACAAAACGACAAAATTAATTAATATAAGGGCATCAAATTTCTATGTGCGCCCTAAGCCCAAAGAAATTGACTGGGCCACGAGCAGAGTTGTAGGCTGGATTAGCAATCCGTTGATAGTCAGCAGATATGAATAGCTCTTTATAAACTTTTGCGCTGTAGAAGGTTTCAAAGATTTGCTCTTTTTTGTAGCTAAGTGCGCCATCGCCGATAAATGCGGCCATACCACCTTGCTGTAGATAACTAATTTGCGACGAAGAGATTCCATTGGCGGCATAACCTATGCCCACTGTATCTTTTGGTCGCGACCAAATAGAGCCTTTGATGCTCACACCGCCTGATAGCGACCGACTTATATCTACTGTCTGTGCTTCGGTTGTGCCTGGATTCCAGCTCCAACGACCAAAGATACCAACATCATCATTGATGGCCTGCTCAATATTAAAACCATATCCCCATGAACTCTGCGCCGCTTTGCGAACACCAGTTACATCAGGAGTGCTGTTAGTTTGTTGAGCTTGATTAATCGCATTTTGGTAGTTGCCCATGTAGGCATGCTGTTGGTAGTAAAGAGCCCTTACTGCGCCGGGCTTACCCCAGAGCTCATGCTCATGAGTTAACTCAATTTGATTGCCATAGTCTTGGCTCATGCTGTAGTCAAGCTGAGCAGTATTCGGAATAGTCGGCATCGCCAATCTTGCCGCCTTCAAAATCCAATCGTCTTGATACCACTCTGCTACAACGCCATAGGTATAGCCTTTACTGTCTGCGGCATAGCCATAAGCGCCCATAGAGAAAAGCGCAAAGTTTTGAAACTGTGTCCGTGGATCGTGGCTGTAGCTATTTTGATCAAAGAAATCTAATGTGGCGAACTTACCGTAGGTAACGACGACTCTATTTTTATCGAGATTGCCAGCAAGTTGATTGGGGCCGCCTTCAATATGTTCTTTCCCACCACCTAAGCCAAAGGTCTGACGAATAAAGGCGCGAGCCGTGTAGTAGATTGGCGGAGCATATGCGCCCTTTTGTAATTCACCATTCTGAAATCCACCTAAGCCAAGAAGCTGTCCATTAAAAGGTGTTCCCTCGAACATCTCTGGGTTCCAATAAACTTCAGCGCCTTCCCAAAGTCTTGCCCCTAAGAACGCTGTAGCACTTAATGTGTAGCTCTTGCCACCACCGCCTTCAGATTTATTGAGAAGGCTGTTTTGTCCGTAGTAAGGTGAGTTAAAGTTATTTTTCTGCTGAACGATATAAGTAGACTGACCATGAATGCTCCACTGCTCTGTATCCCCTTCAACAGCAAATGCGCCGTCAAGTTTAGGTGAATCACTGACAGGTGATTCAGCCATAACAATGGGCATGTCACTAACTGGCGCCTCTGCTCTTACAGCACAAGATAGAGCCCCCAAATAAAGGGCGCTAATTAGGCCGATAAAGGCCGTGCGGTTTGTACTAAATGAGAAAAACATCAGAAATGCCAAATATACTTAATGAGAATTGTTCTCATCTTAGCATATAATTGAGAATGACTCTCAATTGGAAAAAGCGATCAAATGAGGCGCTAGATTGAGCTTTAATCAATAATTAAGCGTTGTTTGTATACCGAATAATCACATCTAGCCCAGAAAATATTGCTTTAACAGCTTGCTCTGCTTGATAAGCGGTACTTGTATTAATTTCCATTATCCCTTCGCTCACTACCTCATTACTTCCTTTTGAATAAGCTGTATAGGTCACTTTGTACGTACTCATAATTTCCCTTAAATCTTTAGCTTAACTTCAGAGTTAATTTAAGAGCGAACTAAAGTTCGCTTGCGTCTACACAAAAGCTAACGCTTTTGTTTGCCGCTCATTTCTTTAATCTTCTATTAAATGATTTATTAAGGGCTTTGCTTTTGAGTTAGGTCATTGCTAGGAAGTCAAGCCACGCCTTGTTAAAGGCGTAGCGATAGCTAATCATTGCTGAGGATTAACAACTGGCACGCACAACTTGATTTAACAAGAAAGGCAGGTTTTGCGATCTCCTTTTATGTACTCGTCTTACGCAACACACTCACTACCAATGCCAGAAGCCATGTGGGTGTGTTTGTGGGTTAATTTGTGGCATCCCACTCACTTTATTCACGCATTACTGCGTTACCAACTATTACGACTTCGCAAACGGTACTGTCATATCGAGACGTCGTTTAAGCATCTAGCCATCAGCTAGTTAGTGCGAAGAAGCGAGTAATGAGCAACCCTTGTGTACCGTCACACATCAGAACGGATTTCACAGCACTATTACATTCAGCGTGCCAACTTTAAGTCTCATTTATATGTGTTTATTTAGCTAACCTAATAAAACACCGTAAATAAATTAGTCTTATTTGGTATGGTGAATTTAAGCAATTAATTACAAGCTCATAGTGCTGTTTTGTGTATTTCAGCTACTCAGCTAGTAGATTGGATGTATCGCACGCATATAGCGCTGATTTGAGTGCTTTTCATTACTCTTTCGAATGAACACTATGCGCACTGACGAGGACCGAAGGTTTTGACGCAACAACTACCTACCTATAACTAATAATCAATTTTGTATTTGCGAAATTAATAGGTATTGCCAGAGCTGTTTTTGTAAATTTCTTGCTTCGGTACAAAGCGCAATTCGCAAAATTGAGAATTTTCAGGATTAAACAACACCCCCCGTATAGCCCAAAAACGACGAATTTCGGCCTTTTTCGGTAGTCCTTTATTGCCTTTGAAGCTACTGTTTATATAGGGTTTATGGAAAAGCAGGTTTTTTAACGCCAAAAAGTAGCAAAAAACCTGCGTTTTCTTAAACCTATATCTACCAAGTTCACCAAGTCACCAAGTGACCTAACTGAACCAAGTAAACCAAGTGAAAAAAGGAGCAATATAAATGGGTGTTTTAGACGGATTAAAAATTACGAGTGCCAAAAAGCCAACGCATTTACCGGCAATGGTGATGCGCAGGAACAAGCTATCAAACAAATTGTGGGAGCAAATACAGTTAGCAAAAAGTCAAATAGATGGCACGCAGTTTGTAGTCAAAAAATATCGTAGCTTTACGGATAAAGAAACAGGGCTACGCAAGCAAATTGAATTACCTAAGCGCATTCGAGAATGGTGGTTCAAAAATGAATTGGGCAAAGTTTGCTTCTGTGTCAAATACGGTAGTAGACCATTAGAGCTTGCTAAAGGTAAGCACAGCGTGGAAGTTGGCAATCCCGCTGAGTTGGTTAAAGCGCTTGAGTTAGTTAAAAGCGCAGTAGAAGCAGGCGAGCTAGATAGTCAGATTGAGCTGGCAAGCGGGGCTGTGAGAAAGGGCTTTGGTCGGTAGAAAGTTTTATGGCGTAAAAATTTTAATAACGAT
The DNA here is from genome assembly GCF_018881715.1 of Polynucleobacter parvulilacunae. Classification (GTDB taxonomy): domain Bacteria; phylum Pseudomonadota; class Gammaproteobacteria; order Burkholderiales; family Burkholderiaceae; genus Polynucleobacter; species Polynucleobacter parvulilacunae. Next base: position 478,749 of record NZ_JACVPW010000001.1, on the reverse strand, counting down.
TTTTACGCCTTTTTTACACCGATGGATTCAAAATGCTTATGTGGACAAAAAGACAATAAATTCCTCAATTGCTAATCAGCCATTTTTCTCGGGTTTGATTTGTGTGGCTGTTGCTTCAATCTTGAGTCTGATTTGTACGGCTTTATTGGGGCTGGTTGATCTTGCCAATATTGTGATGATCTTCCTATTGAGCACCTTCTTGATTGCTACAGCATTGGGTCGTAATGCCGCCATATTTTCTGCGTTTATCAATGTGGCCTTTTTCGACTTCTTTTTTGTAACCCCCAGATTTTCATTCTCGGTTGACGATAGTCAATACCTTATTACCTTCTTAGTAATGCTGATTGTTGGTTTGGTGACCGGACATTTAGCCGCAAGGCTGAAGGAGCAAATTAGCGATGTTTTGGCTCGTGAAAAATTAGCTAGAGCCCTTCAGACTCTATCTCGTGGGCTTTTTAGCGCCCAATCAGACGAGCAGATTATTCAGGTTGCTAAATCTGCCCTAGAAGAGCCAATAGGTATAGAGATCGAGTTATTCATTACGGATAATCCAGAAGAGCTCAAGCAGTCTAAATTTGATTCTCAAACCATTGCTTGGGCAATTCAAAGTGGTAATCGCATCTTTCATGAAATAGATGAAATTGATGGAAGCTCAATTATCTTTATCCCGATTCGTGCGGAACTTAAAACATACGGGATTCTGATTGCGTCTGATCCCACAAGGTCTATTAGAAAACATGGTTTAGATGACTTGTTACAAACAGCATCTAATTTGATTGCTTTGGCTGTAGCCCAATTAAGGTCTCTTAAGGCCGAAGAAGAAAGTAAGGTTGAGGCCGCAACAGAGAGGCTAAAAAGTGCGATTCTTTCTTCGCTATCTCACGATCTCCGCACCCCACTAACTACTATGGTGGGCTTGGCTGAGAACTTACAGACTAATCACCCAGAATTAGGTAAAGAAAGTATTAAAGATCTTGAAACGATTCGTAATCAAGGCATGAGATTGGCTGGCATGATCGGCAACTTACTAGAGATGGCAAGGCTTCAGACTCAAGGCCCAACCTTGAAAAAGGAATGGCAACCACTTGAGGATGTTATGGGCGCAAGTATTAAGCATTTCAATGGCGCCTTTCCCAATAGAAGGGTGATCGCCCATATTCCTGCTGATGTGCCGCCTATGTATTTTGATGAAGTGCTGATTGAGCGGGTGCTATCCAATCTTTTAGAGAATGCGGCGAAGTATTCAGATGTTTCGACAGAGATTGTTGTTACTGCTAGTTTTAATTCATCACAGTTGCTCATTTCCATTCAAGACTTAGGCGTTGGATTTAAACAAAACCCTGCTGAGCTATTCGAAATGTTTTCCAGGGGAATCTCTGATACTAAGCAATCAGGCATGGGTGTTGGCTTAGCAATCTGTAAGACCATCGTTGAAGCTCATGGCGGAACAATCTCGGCAAAAAATAATTCAAGCGGTAAGGGCTCTACGATTGAATTTACTTTGCCGATCTTTCAATATCCGGAGTTCCGTCAATCATGAGTATTGATAACGCTCCGAGGCAAGCTCTCATCATTGAAGATGATGTACAGATTCGTGATTTGATCGCTAAGGTTGTCACGAGCATGGATTTGAAGGTTGTATTGGAAGGTAGCGTTAAGGGTGGCCTACAAGTTGCGGCTTCAACCAAACCCGATGTGGTGATACTGGACTTAGGCTTAATAGATGGTGACGGCATTGAATTTATTAAGAGCTATCGGACTTGGTCATCAAACCCTATTCTGGTTTTATCTGCCAGAATTGCTGAACATGAAAAGGTAAAAGCCTTAGACGCAGGTGCGGACGATTACTTGACCAAGCCATTTGGCACTGCTGAGCTCATGGCAAGAATGCGTGTCTTATTGCGTCGTCTCAATATTGCTCAAGCCAATACACCCACCTTTTCATTTGGCGATATTCAAATTGATTTGAGCACTAGAAAAGTAATTAAAGCCAATCAAGAAATTCATTTAAGTAAGACTGAATATCAGCTCTTAAATGTTTTATTGGTCAATCAAGGCCGCGTTGTTACGCATCGTCAACTTTTAAAAGAAGTCTGGGGTGGACAACACGTCGAAGACAGTCATTACTTGCGAATTTACATGGGACATTTACGGCAAAAGTTAGAGGATGATCCCGCACAACCGAAGTACCTACTTACCGAAACGGGCATTGGATACCGTTTAGACATTTAACCAAGAAACAAGAAGGACATCATGAAAAAAATCATTAATTTCTTTAGGGGTAAAGCCTTGGATCCAATGGATCCTAAGACACGCCATGCGATTGCGATCATTCCATTGCTGGCATGGGTTGGCTTGGGGGCTGATGGACTTTCATCTTCTTGCTATGGTCCCGAAGAGGCATTTCTTGCCTTAGGGGCAAATCACAATATGGCTTTGTTTCTAGCAATGGCAACGGCTTTAACTGTCTTTATTATTGCCTTGGGATACAACCAAATTATTGAATTATTTCCAACGGGTGGCGGCGGTTATCGTGTTGCTACAGCTTTGTTGGGATCAAAGGCGGGATTAATTTCTGGGTCAGCCTTGCTCGTCGATTATGTGCTCACTATTGCGATATCACTGGCTAGTGGTGTTGATGCCGCATTTAGTTTGATACCACCAGAGTTTCAAGACTACAAACTCATGATTGAGTTAGGTTTAGTCGTCTTTTTAATTTTCCTGAACTTTAGAGGCATTAAAGAATCTATCGTTGTATTGTTGCCAATCTTTTTGGGTTTTTGTATTACCCATGCGATATTGATCGCTTATGGCATTGGTGTTCATGCTCCAGAATTAGGCAACTTAATGCCTAATGCCATTTCGGAAGCGAATGCTTTAGGAAGCAATCTTGGTTGGATTATGGTCGCCTCGCTATTTCTCAAGGCGTATTCGTTGGGCGGCGGTACTTATACCGGCTTAGAGGCGGTGTCTAATAATGTGAATACGCTTGCTGAACCCAGAGTGCCTCATGGCAAAAGAACGATGTGGTACTTGGCCTTCTCATTGGCCATTACAGCGGGCGGCATTATTTTGCTGTATATGCTTTGGGGTGCCGAGAAGGTTGACGGTCAAACATTAAACGCCACCGCATTTGGAATGATCATTGAGCATTTAAATCCGAATGGTGGCGACATTAACGCAATTGCTTTGGCCGTTGTCTTGTTGCTTGAAGCAGGCCTTTTGTTTGTTGCGGCGCAAACTGGTTTTTTAGATGGCCCAACAGTTCTATCCAATATGGCCGCAGACTATTGGGTGCCTCGCCAGTTTCGTGAATTATCTAGTCGTCTAGTAAGACAAAACGGTATTTTGGTGATGGGCATCGCCGCATTTCTAATTTTGATCTTTACAGGCGGTTCTGTTGCCACCTTAGTAGTTCTGTACAGCATCAATGTGTTTTTAACATTCAGCTTGTCATTGTTTGGAATGTCAGTCTATTGGATCAAGCATAGTCAAGATAAAGGTTGGTTCAAGCATTTCTTATTAAGTGCTCTCGGTTTTGTTGTTACCGCATCCATCTTGACAATTACGATTAGTGAAAAATTATTTGAAGGTGGTTGGTTAACTATCTTGGTAACAAGTGTTGTGGTTGTCTTGTGCTTGCTTACAAGAAAGCACTATGAGGCATTTAGAGCTGAGTTGAGTAAGGCGGATGAGGCATTCCCAGACAATTTGGTAGACAGCACAAAGTCTGAGGTACCAGCACTAGACCGATCTAAACCAGCCGCAATCATTTTGGTTAGCCGTCATCGTGGAGCAAGCATTCATGCTCTGATGTGGGCAATGAGATTATTTCCTCACTACAAGAATTATGTTTTTGTGGCAGTGGGAGAGGTCGACGCCTCTAGCTTTGATGGACATCAAAAGGTAGAAGCATTAAGAGAGCAAATGGAAAAATCCATGTCTTACTATGTTGATTTTTGTCATCAACATGGTTTGGCGGCTACTTATAAGATTGGTTTTGGTACAGATCCTATCAAAGAATTCATGAAGTTAACAGATCAGGCTTATCAAGAGTTCCCAAATGAGAGCATTTCATTTGCTAGTAAGTTGCTTTTTGCTAAGACTAATTTCTTTACCAAGTTTCTACATAACCAAACTCCGCTGGAGATCCAAGAGAGGCTTCATTTCAGTGGTCGTCAAATGATCTTGTTGCCAATGCGGGTTGGTTGACAAGGCTATTTCTCATTAAAACCACCTTCGGGTGGTTTTTTGTTTTCTTGAATAAAGGGTTTAACAAAACGCAGGGTTTTTCTATCCGTCAAAAAACCTGCTTTTACTTAAACCTGTCTTACTAAATATATTGATGCTGATTAAAGAAGTAGAAACCATCAAGTCTATAAAACCACTCACGCCACAGCAACAGCGTATAGATACGCTTAAGCAACAAGTTAAGCGCAGTCAGGAGGCTGTTAAAGCTGAGCGACAGCGTCAGCAAGTCGCTAAGGCACAGCAACAGCTACAGAAGGCAATGAAACATTAAGCGGATAACCATTCTTAGGTATGTCGGCTAGGTGGAAATTCTTTGTAATAGTCTTTTTCCAATTTATCACTCTTGTAGCCAGCGTAATATTTGCTCGCGATAACAGCTATAACTACCAATATGTTTGATGCTTGGCTTGCGTGAAAATCAAAAATGACAATCGCAAGGATATAAAGAGCGGCGCTACCAAAAGCTACATAAACAAGCTGGTCTAATTGCTTTCTTTGTTCAACCACTCTTGTCCAGGCAAGTTCTTTTTCATCCATAGTTGTTCCTGTTGTTCGTTAAATAACGACACTCTTTATTGACGTTAAGTGCTTATTAGCCCTTGTGTGCGTATCTTTTGTTGAGTTTTTAATTTGCGATACTACAGTTAGAAATGTTGCGGTTTTGGTGGCATCAATAGTTTTGTATTCGTAGGTTGCTTTATCGACTTGAATATCGAGCTGTCTAATGGCTGAAATCATTGCCATAACATCGCTTACTAAATTTGCCGACGGTAGGTAATTTAAAGGGATTTGCTTGAGTGATTCAATTACATCATTTAGGCACTCAAAATCATAGTGCTTAAGTTTTGTTGCTACATCAATGATGTCTTCGCGGGATTGAAAGGTGTCAAAAACATACCGCACCCTCTCGGCAGAATTTTTGATGATTTCTACTACGGCCTCACAAAGAATTACCTCCTTGTTCCAGTCTTGTATCTTTTGTAACTTAAGACTGTTTTGATATTGAGATTGTGATTGGCATGTGGCAATTAAGCCGGCCGCTAAAATGGCCAAAAAAGTTCCTATAGCTTGTGCCCATGCGGCCATGTCACCTGTGCCCATATCGCTCCCTCTGATGAAACTTAATAATAGCGCTGATAGTACAGAGAATTAATAGTCCTCTATCCCGCCTCCTACCGTTAAGCAGGATAAAACATCCCCACCCCGACAGGATTTCCCTGTAAATCAACAGAGTTAGCCGCAGTAGGCACATTTACTAAGCCCACTTCCAGTTTCATTTATAATTCCAAGTCTTGGCCTGGTAGCTCAGTCGGTAGAGCAGAGGATTGAAAATCCTTGTGTCGGTGGTTCGATTCCGCCCCGGGCCACCAAGAAACACCAAAACCACCTTCGGGTGGTTTTTTATTTTTATGGGCTGGGTGGAGTGTCGTTTAAAACGACAAATATACCAATCGGGTATAGAATTTCATCCATGTTGCTTCGTAGTAAAACACTCGTTCTATTAATATGCCTCTTCTTAATTGCATTTAAGGCGGCGGCCGGAAATATTTTTATCCAGTCTGCGATTGAGCGGGCAGAGCTCGTTGGTAGCTACAGCAATGCTTCAATGTCACAGCAAGCACACAGCAGCTCTGAATCTGCTGATGACAAAGAGCAGGTTCATACTATGTACCTCATGAGTCATGTGACTGCAAGTTTTAGCGACGTTGGAATTGTGATTTTTCTTCCACCAATGACTAAGCATAAATTTGCTACGGCAAATGAAGTGCTATTTTCTCAAAACTTTCCCGACTCAGCATTTAAGCCACCCAAAGCTACAGCCTAATTTTCTTAGGTGGGACGTGCTTTAGTGGCATGTCCCTTTGCTATTTGGCTAGCAGTATGTAGCCACGTTTGGGAAATCTTATCATGTTTAAATTTATAAAAATATTGCCTTTGGCACTATTGGTTTTATTCGTCTCTGCCTGTAGTAGCGTCAAGTTAGATGACGCCAATGGGGTGGCTGAAGTTAATGCGAAGGGCTCTATGACTTACGACCCCATTAGTGATCCAAAGTCTAGTGTGTATGGTAAGCGCTCAATCTATTTTGAGTTTGATAGCTTTACCGTAGACCCAAAATATGTTTCGACAATCTCCGCACACGCTTCTTACTTAAAGGCATTTCAAAAGCAAAAAGCATCGATCATTATTCAAGGTAATACCGATGATCGTGGAACAGCTGAATACAACTTAGCCTTGGGCCAAAAGCGATCTGAAGCCGTTAAAAAGGCCCTGCTCGCTCAAGGCATCAGCGAATCTCAGTTAGAGGCGGTGAGCTTTGGTAAAGAAAAGCCAGCTAACCCAGCTCAGACAGAGGCGGCGTTTAAAGAAAATCGTCGCGCTGACTTTGTCTATCAATAACTAATGGACTACCAAATGAAAAATATATTTAAATTAAGTTTGATAGGAATTGTTTTCCTAGGTGGATGTGCGACAAATGTTGCACCTAATAATCCAGTACAGCTTGCTAAAACCCCATCACCAATGACAGCTCCAGCGCCCGATCATTCAGGCTCTGTAGCAAAGCGACTAAATGATTGCATCATTCGCGGAAATCAAAGCGCTGATGCTTTGTTGGTCGATAGTCAGGTTATTGCTGTAACAAGAAATAATGCTCATGCAAAGGCCTTGTTTAGCTCCGCGGATAAATTGACAGATGAGCAAGCTAAGGCGCTAACGAATTATCTGGCTGAAGCAAATTCCTGCCGACCTATTGCTTTGGAGGGCTTAAGTCCCGAAAAGAAATTGGTCTACGAGGATTTCTTTAAAAAGATTGATGGTGTGTATGCGGATCTTATAGCCAGAAAGATCACTATTGGAGTAGCCAATCAAGAAAGGCAATTGCTCATTCAGGATGCTCACATGAAGAAGTTAGCACTTCAATCTAAAAAGAATTAGTGAGGTTGATTAATGGCTAGATATAAATTTGTATGCCGTTCCTGCAAGTTTGAATGTATTAGCGGTATCGGCAAAGAAGTGGGGCTGCACTCTTCTAAAGTGGCAATGGTCTGCAAGTCTTGTTCAACGATTGATTCTTATGCAATTGCTCACCCAGGAAGTATTAATGCTGAAATTAGTATGCCGCCTGTTTGCACCAGTTGCCACTCTAGTGCTCATCTGTCGGAGTGGGATGGCCTTACATGTCCCCACTGCAATATGAATATGAGGGCCCTAGGCGGAGATGTGGATGCCGAGAGGCCTTTTAAATACTGGTAATCAAGGGTAAGCGCCAATACAGAAACGCTTAATAGATGTTAGATTGGGGGCTTTTTTTTAATTCTATGTCGAGATTGTTATTGACTGGAGGAGACTCTAAAACCACCTTCGGGTGGTTTTTTCATTTTGGCCGACGGATGAGGATCCATTGGTCGGGACTAGAATGAGGAATAACCAACAAGAGGGGGCGTTATGAGTTCTAAGAAATTTGTACTGGGACTGCTATTTGGCATATCTATATTTTCCTTGGCTGGTGCGGCGATACCTGAACCACCAAATCCGTTGGCAAACAGCAACCTGACATTTGATCAACGCCTTGAGCAAATGAAACAAACTGATGCCGCATTACTTAAGGCAACTCCAGAAGAGCGTAAAGAATACTGGCATAAGATGCGCGATCAAATGAAGGCTCAATGGCAATCAATTACTCCTGAGCAAAAAGAAAGAATGAAAGCCGAGAGAAAGGCTTTCTTTGATGGATTAACGCCTGAAGAGCAGGCTGAGATGAAGGCCCGTAAAGCCAAATGGGAAAATATGAGTCCGGAGGAAAAGCAGAAGTGGCACAAGCAAGCTAGCTAGGATCAGACATCCTCAGTCCTGGTCGATTCCGCCCCGGGCCGCCAAGAAACACCAAAACCACCTGCGGGCGGTTTCTTCATTTGGGTCATCCGCCTTGAGTCGTTGATAGTATTGAGTCGTAGAATGTAGCTTAGATGCCAATTAAGTTCATTCAGTTGTTAACCAGCGCTCAAAGGTCTCATAAGAACAACATTCAATTGGGTGCTTATATGGCCTTTGTCGCAGGGGCTGTTAATGCTGGTGGTTTTTTAGCAATCGCTCGTTACACATCCCATATGAGCGGCATCATTTCTGCTATCGGCGATGATCTCGCCCTCAATGATTTCATTTCAGTTTTGGGCGGCATATCTCTATTGCTCTCATTTTTATTTGGCGCCGCGACGACAGCCATTCTGATTAATTGGGGGCACAGGAGAAAAATTCATAGTGAGTTTGCTTTGCCCCTATTGCTTGAGGCCATCTTGCTACTGGTATTTGGGCTTGTTGGAGCAAACTTAAATTTGTATTTGCCTTTAACGGTCCCAGCCATTGCCCTACTCCTCTGTTTTGTAATGGGCTTACAAAATGCAATTGTCACCAAGGCCTCTCGAGCAGAAATTAGAACGACTCATATGACGGGCGTTATCACTGACATAGGCATTGAGCTTGGTAAGTTGGTTTATTGGAATAAATCACAAGAGGCCAATGTGAGCGGTTATGTCAAAGCCAATCGAGAAAAGCTTAAAACCCATTTATGCATTTTTGGAATGTTCTTAATTGGCGGCATTATTGGCGCAGTTAGCTTTAAGAAGGTTGGCTATATTTCGGTGGTGCCGCTATCCCTCTCACTTATCCTCATTGCGGGTCTCCAGATATATCGAGATATTCGGGCGATCTTGAAGGAGCGGGCTTCCTAGCTCCTGGTCGATTCCGTCCCGGGCCACCAAGAAACACTAAAACCACCTTCGGGTGGTTTTTTCATTTAGAGCAGATTAATTCCAAAGCTCTTCATTACCAAGGCAAATAAGCCAAAGCAGATAACTGTTGCCACTATGCAAGCCCCCATAGTTATCCAAAATCCCAGCTTAGGAAGTAGATATGGAAATAATAGAAACATAGGTAGCGTTGGAATCACATACCAAAAGGTGTAATAGGCGTGATTGGCAATTTTCTCTTCAGGCTGGTTTTCTACATACAGCCATATAAGAGTTAAAAGAGTCATTAAGGGCAATGCCGCAATAAAGCCGCCTAATCTATCACTGCGTTTAGCGGCTTCAGAGATGAATACAACCATTCCTGCTGTTAGTAGATATTTGGTAATGATCCAAGTCATTTAAGCCTTAAGAAAAATGGGTATTGGATAGTCTAAAGCAGAGTCAGACATCCTCGGTCCTGGTCGATTCCGCCCCGGGCCACCAAGATTCACTAAAACCACCTTCGGGTGGTTTTTTCATTTGGGAATCTGCTATAAATTAATAGATTATCCCGGGAGCCTCTATGACTCAATTGTCACGCCGTAATTTTTTGAAAGCCTCTACCGCTGGAGCCATTGCGGTTGCCGGCTCTGCTGGAACTGCTATTGATGCTGCCAATGCTCAAGCGGCTTCACAAAAGTCAAATATTGAAATTAAAGCAAATGAAATATCTAAAAAGTTATTTTCTGATGATGGTTTAGCAATTCCTATCGCAATAAAACCAACCGTTTCCAATTTAGCAAAAGGATTGGATCGGACTATGGTGCTCGGTGGTGGCGGAGAGTATTACATCGCTTGGTATTGCGGATTTTTTCATGGCCTTTATGAGGCTGGTCTAGATATGGCCAATATTCCTGAGTTAGTTGTTGGTACTTCTGCCGGTTCATACATGGGGTCATCACTACTTTCTGGCGAGTTTTATCGCTTGCGAACAGAGTTTGATTTTTTTGGAAAGTTTCCAGAAATCTTTTCTAAGATAGCGCCTGTGGCGACCCCTAATATAAGTCAGATGAGAGCCGATAAGGTCAATATGAGTGCTACGGATGGCAGTATTGAAACACGCAGAATCATTGGCGCCGCCGCACTAGCCGCTGACAATAAATTAAACAGTGATCGCATTGAAAAATTAGCCGCTTTGTTAACTGGTGATAGCAAAACAAGTTGGCCCCCAAAAAGAATGTTTACAACTGGAATTGATTGCTACACAGGAGAGCGATTAATTGTAGGGCAGCAATCTGCCAAGCAAAATAATATTGCCTTGGCGCATGGCGCCGCCGCAAGCAGTTCATTACCTGGCGTTGCTGGGCCAACATTGTTGGGTCAGCGTTATGTCATGGATGGGGGAATTTGTTCTAATCCAGCCCATGTAGATTTAGTGGCGGGCTCAAAAAGAGCTTTGATCATTACATTAACTGATGGTGTTACTGGAGCGATTCTCACAACAATTCCACACCCTATTAGTCAAAACATTAAAGATGTAGAAGCAACTGGTACAAAAGTAAAGTGGATAGTTGCCGGCACTCCTCAGGGCGTAAATTTGTTAGATCCAAAGCAGATCGAAGGCGCATTGCGAACTGGATATGATCGAGCAAAGGTGGAGGCATCAAAAATTAAAGAATTTTGGGCATAAGGTTGAGCATCCTCGGCCCCGGTTCGATTCCTCCCGGGGCCATCAAGAAACACCAAAACCACCTTCGGGTGGTTTTTTCTTTGGGGCGCATTCAAGTTAAACATAAATAACTAGAGCCCTATAAGATGGACGGATCTAAGGAGAATAGTGATGCCATTAGTCAGAATTGATTTAAGCAAAAAACACTCTGAGAGCTTTGCTCAGCAAGTCGGGGATATTGTCTATAACGTGATGCGGGAGCAAATCAATGTTCCTGCAGATGATAAGTTTCAGATTATTACTAGACACGATGCATCAGAATTAAATATTCCAAAAAGTTATTTGGGCATTGAATATTCAGAAGGGATTATTTTTATTCAGGCAACCATCAGTTTTGGCAGATCTACGGATCTTAAAAAGAGCCTCTATAAAGCTATTTGCGATGCTTTAGTAGAAAAACTTAAAGTCAGACCTCAAGATATCTTTATCAATCTGCTTGAAGTAAGCAAGGAAAATTGGTCGTTTGGGAACGGCGAAATGCAGTATGCCGACAAGGATTAAGCTTCCTCAGGCCCTGGTTAATCGCCCTTCTGTGCTCACTCAAGCGAGACTTTAATAATCGGTATATAAAAGATAGATTCTTCGCTATGGGCCTTCAAATGAAAAAAATAATCTTATCGGCTATGTTGTTTCTTTCGATACTTGGGAGATCTCATGCTGCAGATACTGCCCCCGCCAAGCAAGACCCAGTTTGGCTAACTCAGGCAAGGGCAAGTATTAAGGCTGAAAAGTATGAGCAGGCAATACAGCAATTACAGGCTGCTAATGACACAAGCTCGGCAGACTGGAATAATTTACTAGGCTATAGCCTTCGTAAAAAACAGCCGCCTGATTTGGCTGGAGCGGAGAAATACTATCAAACTGCATTGAAAATAGATCCTAATCATCGTGGCGCTCTTGAGTATTACGGAATGCTCAAGTTAACCAAGAATGACTTGCCGGGCGCCGAGGCTTTATTGGCCAGACTGGATAAAGCCTGTCTTTTTGGTTGCGAAGAGTATTCGGATTTGAAAGAAGCTATTCATAAATATAAGTCTAGAAAGTAGGGTCAGAATGTATAAGCTTGTATCTTTTGATGCGTATGGAACATTATTTGATGTGTATTCCATGGGGCAGTTGGCAGAAGAATTATTTCCCGGTCACGGTCAGGCCTTTGCTTTGATGTGGCGTGACCGCCAAATCGAATACACCCGTTTAGTAACTATGAGTGATCCCAATCCCCATGGCAGCAAGCACTATCTTCCATTTTGGGAATTGACGATTCGTTCATTACGCTATGTTTGTAAGCGAATGGGATTAAATCTTACTGTCGAGCATGAGAAGCGACTGATGGATCAGTATGCCAAGCTGACAGGCTTTGCAGATAGCTTGAGCGTTCTCAAGGCAATCAAGGAAAAGGGTATTTCAACGGCGATTCTTTCAAACGGCAGTAGAGAGATGTTGGCAACAGTGGTCGAAAGTAATGGGCTAAAGCCCTACCTTGATAAAGTGGTCACTATTGAGGACGTTCGTCTATTTAAAACTGCCCCACAAGCCTACGAGCTTTTACTTAAAGCGTTTCCGGTGAAGAAAGAAGAGATACTTTTTGTATCGAGTAATGCTTGGGATGCCCTAGCAGCTAAGTGGTTCGGCTTTGATGTGTTTTGGGTTAATCGTTTAGGCCACCCCTTCGAAGAAATTGGCGAAAAACCAAACTACGAAGGTTCCTCGCTAAGCAAGGTTTTAGAAGTTCTATAAGGAAGATAAGGATGCTATTCATCACCTCAATCATTGCTGCTGTATTGACCATCATCTTCATCAATCTCTCGTTTGCTGTCATTGCTCTTAGAAGAGAGAATAAGGTTGGCTTGGGAAGTGGGGGTCACGAAGATCTTGAGAGAGCTATTCGCGCACAAGGTAACTTTGCTGAATATGTGCCGTTTGGAATTATTTTGATTGCGTGCTTAGAGTTAAATGGCGCACCTTGGTGGTTGGTTCTTCTTCCTGGCATCACTTTAATTATTGGGCGCTTGATTCATGCAAAGGGTATTAATACGCCACCCCCAGATTTCAGTTTGAGGGTAACCGGCATGAAATTTACTTTTGGAACCCTTATCACATTGGTTATATTAAACCTGGGGTGGCCCTTATACAAAATGTTTTTTGGATGAAAACCTTTTCTCATAGTTTCAAACTATTCGTCATCCTAACGCTTGGGTACGGACTCTTCTATTTCGCAAACAATCTTTGCACAGATTTTTTGTACTTGACTCCAGGGGCACATTTGGTACACCTGCCCAGTGGCGTCAAAATACTAATGACCTTAGTTACTGGCCCAATTGGCGCACTTGCTATCTTTATAGTTTCCAATTTGTGGGGCGTTATATTTCCATTTCCTGGGCAATTTGGTCTGGTATTTGTATTGTCTGTCGGTAGCGCTGGTGTCCCTTGGCTTGTATGTAAGATTTGCTCGGAAAAATTTCAATTAGAAAGCGATCTTTCAAATCTATCTTTACGCTCTTTGCTCGCCATTTCCCTAAGTTATGCCATTCTCAATAGCTTGGTTACGCAATCAATTCTTTATTTGGATGGTCGGTCGCAGGATCTATGGGGCGGCCTCGAGGTTATGTTTCTAGGTGACGTCACTGGAATCTTGCTGATTGTTTCTTTGGCAAGATGGATTTCTAGATTGATAAAAAGTAAAATCTCTTCTGGGTCGAGCGCGCGACCAAGCTGAAATGATGAAGGCATTTTGGTCTTAATGACAAAAATAATTTGATTGGGAAATATAAATATGAAAAAACGATTCTTAACTCTGTCAGTCGCTTTATTTTCTTTGATCTTGAGCGGCTGTCTTGCTAGCACCACCTCGCCAGTTGGCGTTAACTGCGATTACAGTCAGGGTAAGCCTATGTGGGAAATGCCTGTAGATTGTCAGGGGCGTTAAAAAGCCTACTAAAAATTAAATCGAGATGAATAAACTTGCTTGATCTTCTTCTTCAAGCCTTTATTCTTGGCTTGCTGGGTCTGGGCGCGGGTATCTTGGGCGGTGTCATCGGGTTTGGCACCACCATCATATTGATGCCTGCATTGGTTTATTTCTATGGACCTATTCAGGCAATACCAGTAATTGCTTTGGTGGCTACAGTAGCAAATCTCTCCCGAATTTTTTTATGGTGGAGCGTCATTCAGTGGCGGGTTTGTTTTGTTTATAGCCTTACTGCAATTCCATTTACGGTGCTAGGCGTTAGTACCTTAGTGCAGCTTGATGAGCGCCTAATTGAAATTACTTTAGGAATCTTTTTAATTTTATTAATTCCAATTCGTCGTTGGATGCGCAAAAAGAATTTTTATTTAAAACTTTGGCAGATGGGTTTGGTAGGCGCTGCTATCGGCTATCTGACAGGAATTGTTGCAACAACAGGTGCGATCAATACACCCTTCTTTCTAGCCTATGGTTTAACTAAAGGGGCATTTTTAGGTACAGAGGCCGCCAGCACTTTATCCATTCTATTTACCAAGGGCATTACTTTCCATCAACTTGGTTTTTTGAATACGGCCGCCATTATTCAAGGTCTGCTTATTGGCAGCTGCGTTTTGCTTGGCTCCATCTTCTCTAAGAGAATTGTGCTCGCATTACCAGAAAAGAAATTTTTACTATTAATGGAGTTGGTAATGCTGATCTCGGGCCTCTCTATTCTTGTAATGACTTTTTAAGGGCATATCGGTATAAATCACTATTTTGATAAAAGTATCATCAGGTTATAATTTTTACAAGCAGGAGAGCGAGGGGCTTCCCTCCACCGAAGGCGCAAACTCCCATGAACGCTCAGGTATCCACCAGGAAGGTACTGCTTATCCTAAATAGCCGTCTGGAGAGCCGCCATTTTTATGGCGCACCGAAGGAGCAAGCCCTAAGCTAGGCTTAGTGTGAATCTCTCAGGTATCAAGGACAGGGGGAGCGGCATCCATCTACATGGCTAGGCTATGTTTTTGATGGACCGCTTTGGGAGAGTCTTCATGCTAATTCAGATCGAATAGTTCGTCGCTTTATCGCGCCGCGAACGCAGCGCTATCCCATCGAATTTCCCTGAAATCAATTCATTTCGGGTGCTAACTTATTAAGGTAAATGTATGACAAATAAATTTGTTGAAGAGGCCCCATATCATCCTGGTTACGAAGATGCTGTCTTTAAGGGCGCAGTTTCACCTCTGGCCGCAGAGATTGATCGTTTTAGAAAAAGCAATTCTCGTTATTTAAATTTTGCTGATGTGATCGTAGACTTCTGCGCATCAGATCAAAATAAATTACATCCTGTAAAGTAAGTTTCTAGCTATGGCTACATTAAGCCGCCTACGGGTGGCTTAATTACTGCTTTATCTTGGACTACTTAAAGCGATAGGCTAGTGCCATGAAAACGTTGTCCTGAAATGAGCGATTCATAACTGGACTGTTATTGATTCCCGTGCCCATCCACTTGCGTTTGCCATAAATATTGATATACCAGTTATCAACCACCGGAATTTCTACCATTAAGCCTGCTAATAGATTGTTGGTGGCTGGGGCGCTATAGGCTGCATAGCCTGTCAGGCTGGACTCTCCAGCATTGATGCCATAGTAGTAGTTGGCATATTGGTTTGACTGTCTCTCAATGCCAATTTGCGGATAGACCACCACTTTTTTGTAGGTCTCAATTTCAGCAAAGTACAAAAACTCATAAAGTGCGCCTTTGGATTTTCCAAAGTCGTGATAAGCATTAACAAAAAACCCACCAATGGGCGTCTCTTGAAAGGTGCCTAAGCCCAGGGGAATGGGGTCACTACGATTAATAGAGTTGCCGTTGATGGATGACTTTACTTTGTAGGTATCTAAATTAATTTTTCCAATGACTTCAAAGTATCCATAACCCATTTTGAAAGTTTTAATACCCACCTCATCAATGCGAGCAAAAAAACGTTGATAGTCAAAAAAAGCATACGGCAGCACTAAGGATTGAGTACCTTCGGTGCCGATATGTAAGTTAGAGGTATAAACAGCCCCGCCAATATCTCCAACGATGCGATCTGGCAGTCCATCAGGAACATCATCGACCGCAAACGCTGGGATATAGATTGTCCAGGCAATTAAAAGGACTGCTACGCGAATAAATGATTTCATGTGCCCATCATAAGCCTCTAGAGGCATTTATTTTAGAGATCTAGATTATCTAGCGCCAAATTATCCAGATGACTTGTATCTGCCCAACCCTCGACTTTCCAAGAGTGCCCGTCATGGCTGATCCAATTAAGTGAGGCATTCGGTACTGATACTGCTTTTTCGGCAGCTAGCGCCTGATTGCTTGCCACCCTATACATCATGTCCAAGGCGCCGCCGTGACTTACCAGCAAAATAGTTTTGCCAGTATGTTGAGCTCGAATTTGCTCTAGCGCCGATTGAATACGATTTGCAAATTGTTGAATGCTTTCACCGTCTCTTAAGTTTTCTTCAATATTTCTACTTAGATGGGATTTCCAAAGATCTGGCTCGCGTGTTGGCGCTTCATTAGTGGTAAGTCCTTGGAGTGCGCCCAGATGACGCTCTCTCAATTGAGTATTTCTAATTGCAGCTGTATTAAATAACTGCTCAATTGCTAGTGCAGTTTTGGCTGCGCGCTGAAGATCGCTGGTATATAAAACATCAAATTGCAAATTGATTTCTTTGAGTGCACGGGCCATTTGCTTTGCTTGAGCAAGGCCTCTCGCATTTAGGTCAATATCTGTGTGTCCCTGAAGGCGGCGGGCAGCATTCCAATCGGTTTCTCCATGGCGAACTAGGCAAAAGCGAGTAATAGTCATGTACTGATGATAAAGACTGAATTACTTTTTAAGAGTCCAGGCGCGTGGATTGTGTTCAAAACCAATATGTTCATAGTATTCATTTGCTTTGGGCGCCGCTAAAAGCACAATCATGCATTCTGGGCCAAGACATTTTTTGGTTTCTTCGATTAATTTTTTGCCGATGCCAGATCGTTGATATTGTTGATCTACTGCTAAATCCGCAAGATAAGCTACATAAGCAAAGTCAGTGAGTGAACGAGAGATGCCCACAAGCTTTTCACCATCCCAGGCCGTAATAGTGAGGTTGGCATTTTTAAGCATAGCCTCAAAGGTTTGAATATTGTCTACAGGGCGACGCTCACCCAGGGTGGAGCGTTTATAGAGGTCGATAGCTTGTTCGGCAGTAATCGAGAGATTGTCTCGGTAATCAATCATGGTGTTTTTCATTGTTCAGGGTTAGTTTGTCGCCGATAGCAAGGGTTCCGGTATTCAGAACTTCGGCTCGAATTCCTCCGCGCCCTTCAAATGCCTCCATAAAGCTGGGCTTGCTCAGTAGTTGTGCCGGCCTTTCACAAGGGGTGCAAAGTTCTGTGCCTAGCAGTTGCAAGTTGCCCAGTTGAAATTGTTTGCCCACTAGGTCATTCAACTCGGTTGCTGTGATTCCTTCTAGAACGATATTGCGACGTGTTTCAGCGGCATCAAAAGTGGGCTCATCACCCGCTCTTAACCAGTCATTTGCGGTTTCAATGGCTGATACAGAAATCAGGCTTAGATGACGCACCCTTGTGGGCTCAACAGCCGAATATGCTCCCGTACCCATGGCATAACGATCGCCTTCAATGCCTGAGCAAGCATTGACTCTGGCGTAGTTGATGGTTTGCATCTGAGCCCCTGCAGAGGGTGCAAGGTAGATGGCATGAATATGAGCGTTTAATTTCATAAGAAGTGCTTACATATTACAGCCCACTCCTGGAAGATTATTAATACAATCAATTCAACATTAAATAAAGGGTGATGGTGAATAAAGAAAGCAAAGGGATGCTGATTGGTTTTATCGGCATCCTCATTTTTAGCTTAACGCTACCGGTAAGCAAGATTGCTGTCTTAAGCTTTAATCCTTATTTCATTGCTTTTGGCAGGGCGACATTAGCAGGCCTGATTGCTCTGACTTACCTTATTTATAAAAAAGAGACCACACCAAACAAAGTTAATTTTGTGAAGTTTGTTGTTATCGCTTTAGGCGTGGTGTTTGGATTTCCCATCTTGACTACTGTAGCAATGGCCGATGGCTCCCCATCCCACGGTGCGGTGATCTTGGGGATGATGCCCTTAGCTACAACCGTAATTGGAGTGCTACGGTTTAAAGAGCGCCCATCCTTGGGGTTTTGGTTGGTATCTCTACTGGGTGCGGGCTTAGTTGTCCTATATGCATTGTTGAAGAGTTCTGGAAGCTTCACTTATATTGATGGCCTTCTAGTACTTGGTGGAATCAGTGCCTGCATTGGTTATGTCGAGGGCGGCGAGCTCTCCAGAAAAATGAACCCTCGCGCAGTAATTTCATGGGCTTTGGTGATTTCATTGCCACTCAACATCGTGATGACATGGTTCACTTATGGTCCAGGGTACATAGACGCTGGAGCGGTTGCTTGGACTAGCTTTATCTATCTCAGCTTATTTCCAATGTTCCTTGGTTTTTTCTTTTGGTACGAAGGGCTTGCGATTGGTGGCATTGCAAGGGTAAGTCAAGTGCAGCTCATTCAACCCTTTTGCACACTAGTGGCCGCTAGCGTTTTGCTTGGCGATTCTCTTACTATGATGAACTTAATCTTTGCTGTATTAGTTGTATCAACCGTTATCCTCGGGAGGAGAATGTTGATAAAACAGGCATAGAAATAGATAGCTCTTAAAATGCTGAATTTAAAAAGCCCCGCTCATTTTATTGGCGGGGCTTTTTAATTATGCGGCAACAGCTGGACGTTTGCTCAGTGCTCGCAAAATTTTGCTTTTTTCTTTCGGCTTAGTGCTTGACTCTAGTAGCTTATTAAGTTGCGCAGTATTCAGGGGGCCTAAGCGGGCCTTACCTGTTTTAGTGAGCATAGAGTCATTTTTTCTGGTTCTTTGATTTTGGCCTACAGCCATGGAATTTTCCTAGAGTAATGGAATGATGAATCTCGAGGGCTTGCTAAAGAGATTCCCCTGTCTAGGGCGCACAATAGTGATCACAGTCCAGAATAACAGTTAAGCACCCTAGAAGCTATGATGTGCCTATGAAGAATCTCCCAAATCTTATTTTTGCTCTGATAATGGGCTTTTTAATGTCTGCAACGATTACGTGTGCCACCACATTTGCGCGTATTGGTTCTGCAGAAAATTTCTTAAGGATTTGGTTCGAAGTTTGGTTGGTGGCCTACCCAGTGGCAATTGCCGGTATTTTGATCTACAAGCCGTTTGCCAGCGCAATTACAGTAAGACTGATAAAAAAATTAAAGCCGAATGAATCCTAAATTAAATACAAAGGATGTTTGATGAATGTGACATTGAAGTTTTCTACAGTAAATCTGTTTTGTCTCGCCTTATTGGTTGGCTGTGCTGCAGTGTATACCGATGCATCAGACTCCAATCACGTTACTTTTCTAAACAGTAGCGGTGAGTCAATTGAGCAATTAACTCAAAAAGCAAGCGTCTATTGTGCGCAGTACGGTAAGGTCGCCTCATTCAGAAATAGCGACACTCAGATGGTTGCCGTATTTGATTGCAAAGCAAAACGCTAATTCAGTAAAGCGGCAGAATGATTTAGCCCGCTAAATCTGATTGATAAATGAGGCCCGCATGCTCTCTCAGCGCATGGAATTGAATGGACTCCCAGCGTTGTTGTGCAACGTCTAACTCTGACTTGTGTGACGCTAAGAAAACAGATGCGCCAACAACGTCTTCTGCCATGCGATGAATATTTTCTTGCGTAAATTTTTTCAGGGCTACAGGATCATCTGAGCTCACCCAGCGCGCCAAGCTATAACGGGCGGGTAGAAGCCTTACTTCTGCGCCATACTCAGTTTGGAGGCGATGGCTAACCACTTCAAATTGCAGCTGACCAAACGCACCAAGCAGCATGGTGCCACCCGCCATTGGCCTAAAGACTTGAATGGCACCTTCTTCGCCCAACTGCATCAGTCCTGTGCGCAATTGTTTTGAGCGCAATGGATCCGCAGACTCCACCATGCGGAAAATTTCTGGAGCAAAGAATGGCAAACCAGTAAATTGCAATTGTTCACCTTCGGTCAGCGTATCTCCAAGACGTAGCAGGCCATGGTTTGGCAGGCCAATGATGTCGCCTGGAAAGGCTTCATCCAAAATATCGCGTCGTTGCGAGAGAAAAGAGAGCGCATTGTTTGTGCGCACTTCTTTGCCATTACGGCAAATCTTAAGTTTCATGCCTCGCTGGAAGTGTCCCGAGCAGATGCGTAGAAATGCCACACGGTCGCGATGTGCTGGATCCATGTTTGCTTGAATCTTAAATACTACTGCGGAGAATTTATTTTCTGCAGGACTCACTTCTCGTTGCAATGCTTTGCGTGAGCCTGGCGATGGCGCAAGCTCAACTAATGTATTAAGAATCTCTCGCACACCAAAGTTATTGATAGCTGAGCCAAAAAACACTGGCGACTGACGTCCAGCCAAGAAGGCCTCGAGATCAAATGCGGGCATTGCATCTTTAATTAAGGCTACTTCGGCTAAGGCGTTTTCTAGGTCGGTACCAAGACGTTCCTTAAGGGCCGGGTCATTGACATCAACTACAGCATGAGAATCTTCGGTAACGCGATCTTCGCCTGCTTTAAACATGCGCATACGCATATTGGCAATGTCGATAACGCCAGCAAAGGATTTACCCATGCCAACTGGCCATGTAAAAGGAACTACTTCTATACCAAGCGCTGTTTCAATCTCATCCATGAGCTCCATTGGAGGCTTTACCTCACGGTCCATCTTATTGATGAAAGTCACGATAGGTGTGTTGCGTGCGCGACATACCTCAAGCAAGCGTAAGGTTTGAGATTCAACGCCGTTAGCGGCATCAATCACCATAAGGGCTGAGTCAACCGCAGTTAAAACTCGATAGGTATCTTCGGAGAAGTCCTGGTGTCCTGGGGTATCCAGTAAGTTAATGATGCAATCGCGGTATTCCATCTGCATCACAGAGCTTGCTACCGAGATGCCGCGTTGCTTTTCAATTTCCATCCAGTCAGACGTTGCATGACGGCTCGCTTTACGAGCCTTCACACTTCCTGCAATTTGAATGGCTCCTGCGTAAAGCAACAATTTTTCTGTAAGCGTCGTTTTGCCGGCATCCGGGTGAGAGATGATGGCAAAGCTACGGCGTCTTAAGACTTCTGCGCCTGGAGTGCTGGAGGTGATAGTTTCGATGGTAATTCTGCGTTGATTAATCTGGTTTTGTGCGCAATTATAAGCGCCTGAAGTGCATCAGAACTGCTCTTCAGGCCTTACATAGCGCCATTGGCCCGGTGGTAGTGGGCCTAAAGAGATGCGACCCATTCTGACCCGTTTAAGACCTAATACTTTAAGGCCCACCATCTCACACATGCGACGAATTTGGCGCTTACGACCCTCGCGCAACACGAAGCGAAGTTGATCTTCATTCTGCCAACTGACTTGCGCAGGTTTTAGTACTACGCCATCAAGCGATAGGCCATGCCGCAGACGATCTAAATCTTCGAAGGAGAGGGCTCCCTCAACGCGTACTAAATATTCCTTTTCGATTGGGCTATTTTCACCAATCAACAATTTGGCAATGCGACCATCCTGGGTCAATACCAACATACCCGTCGAGTCAATGTCCAGTCGTCCTGCAGGCGCTAGACCCTTGGTATTAAAGCGAGGGCTACGACCTTTGTCTAGTGGGCTGGCAAAGTAGTTTTCGGGTGTGATCAAAGACGCTGCTGGTTGGTATTCCTGTTCATCGTCATAGTGAGAGATGTAACCAACCGGCTTATTAAGGATGACCGTAATACGAGAAGCTTGTTGTGCTTTTGCACCCGATTGCAATTCAATCTTTTGGTGACGGAACGCACGCGTACCTAACTCATTCACTACCTCACCATCTACAGTCACTAGGCCTTGCTCAATATAAGAGTCAGCCTCACGACGTGAGCAAAGACCAAGTTCAGAGAGTAATTTAGAAACGCGTACTTTTTCTTCCATGCCTGCATTATCCGTTAAAGCCCATGTATATATGGTGCGAGGCAGCATTTCAATTTGACTAAACTAGAAGTTTAGAGCTCACCAAATAAAGGAAGTCGCCATGACAATAAGCTTAAAGAAGCCACCGATTTATAAAATCCTTTATTTTCAAGTACTTGCAGCTGTTGTGATAGGTATTTTATTGGGTCATTTCTACCCAAGCTTGGGTACGGACATGAAGCCGTTTGGCGATGCCTTTATTAAGGGCATCAAGATGTTAATCGCCCCCATTATTTTTTGTACGGTAGTTCTCGGTATTGCCGGCATGGAAGATATGAAGAAGGTTGGCAAAACTGGCGGACTAGCCCTTTTGTATTTTGAGATTGTTAGCAGTATTGCTTTAGTGGTTGGTCTGGTCGTGGTTAATCTGCTTCAGCCTGGTGCCGGCATGAATATCGACCCAACAACTTTGGATACCAAGGGAATCGCTGCATATACCGGGCCTGGAAAAATGGGCACCACCACTGATTTCTTAATGAATATTATCCCGAGCAGTGCGGTAGATGCATTTGCTAAGGGTGAAATTTTGCAGGTCCTTTTCATTGCAATATTGTTTGGATTTGCATTGCATAAGTTTGGCGGTCGCGGAACGATGGTGTTCGACCTGATCGAAAAAACATCGCACGTTCTTTTTGACATGATTGGCGTCATCATGAAGTTTGCGCCTATTGGCGCATTCGGCGCAATGTCATTCACTATTGGTAAATACGGCATAGGCTCTTTGTTCTCACTGGGCAAATTAATGGGCTCGTTTTATTTAACTTGCTTGCTCTTTGTGTTTATTGTGTTGGGAATCATTGCGCGATTTAACGGATTCAATATTTTTAAATTCGTTCGCTATATCAAAGAAGAGTTATTAATTGTCCTGGGCACCTCATCATCCGAATCTGTTTTACCGCGCATGATGGAGAAAATGGAGCTGTTGGGTGCCAAGAAAACTTGTGTGGGCCTCGTTATTCCAACGGGTTATTCATTCAATTTAGATGGCACCTCTATTTATTTAACAATGGCCGCAGTATTTATTGCGCAAGCAACCAATACGCCGATGACACTCATGCAAGAGGTCACGCTCTTGCTGGTGCTGCTGCTCACATCTAAGGGCGCAGCAGGCGTAACTGGTAGCGGGTTTATCGTTTTAGCAGCCACCCTTTCTGCTGTCGGAGATGTTCCGGTAGCTGGTTTGGCGATCATCTTGGGTGTTGACCGCTTTATGTCTGAGGCGCGTGCATTAACGAACTTAATTGGCAATGGTGTAGCTACTATCGTGGTTGCTAAGTGGACTGGTGAGTTAGACCATAAGCAATTAACTAGTGTGCTAAATCGCGATAACTGGATTGAGGCGCAAGAGCCAGAACTTATCCTGGATCAAAAGCAAGAAAAAATGCGTTAATTAAGTTCTGACAATATGAACGCTGCAGGGAGCCTCTTCGACGATCTTAGTCATTGAGGTTCTCCAAGGCGTTACTTTGTTAGGTAGCTTGTGTGATGCCCCAATCAAAATGAGTGACGCATCATTATCTTTTGCGAACTCCACAATCCTAGAGGCGGGATCCATTGCTTCTAGTACGTGATAAGAAATTCTTTCGGGTGGTAATTTGAGCGGTTTAGCCCACTCCATCAGCTGTACTAAGTGGCCGCGGACGATGCCGCTAGCTGTTTGGCTTTCATGATTGCCCTCATAAGTTGGGGTGCTTGCAATCGTACTGATGCAAACCAAGCGGCTCTCTGGATAGGCCTGCAATAAATTCTTTGCCGTGGTTTGCATGCGCTCACGCAAAGCTTCATCGGATTGGCGTGTATCTATCGCAGCAATCATGAGGGGTGCATCAAGGCTGCCCATACTAGGCCGGGGGCTGGGAGAAGGCTCGTAACCAGCGGCTTTGAACATGCCTTTGAGGTTTTCCCAAAAGCTGGGTGGTTCAACGCGGTCGGCGCGTTCTGTGAGGGTAACGCCTTCGGGATCTCGTAATACTTGACGTAAACGCGCAGCGCTTTGATAGCGATCTGCGGCGCGTGGCTCCAGACATCTCAGCACTACCTCTTGTAACCAGCGCGGAATTTCTCTGCGAATAGCGCGTGGCGGAAAGGGCTCAGCCCACATCCTCTTGCGCAGACCGCTCATCGTTTGAGGGTTGCCAAATGGCAGTTCGCCAGTTAGCAGCTCGTACATGATCACGCCAATAGAAAAAATATCACTGCGCGAATCAGAGCGAATGCCTGCCACTTGCTCAGGAGAAATATAGGGTGCAGACCCAATACCTTTGCGCATCTCTTCTGCAAGAAGGTCTGGATACCGAGCGTGGTGCGACAAACCAAAGTCAATGAGTGTTAACTTCCCCTTTTCATCAATCAAAATATTTTCAGGCTTGACATCTAGATGAATGGCATCTTGTGAGTGCAGTGATTGAACAGCTTGCGCTAAATCTGCGCCAATGCGCACGACCTCGTCAATCGTAAATACTTTGCCTTCTTTGATGTAGTCCTCTAGTGGGTGGCCATCAACTCTTTCCATCGCAATATAAGGACGCGTGGCCATATTGCCCGAACCTAAATATTGCGGAACAAAAGGACTTTTTAGAGACCGCAAGATAGTGAGTTCGGTTTCAAAGCCGATCAAACTTTCTACTGGTTGATCTCTGCCAACACGCGGTATCTTCAGCAAAATAGGGATATCTATACCCTCTTTCGTTGCTGAAAAAAGGCTAGCCATTCCGCCACGATGCACTTCCTTGCCTAAGACAAAGCCGTCTACTACCTTACCTTCTTGAAATATATCGTCTACAGCTTCAATGTCGGTATTGATGGGCATTATTTATTTGCCGGTAATGAGGCGGTTTGCCAGGTCTTCTGGCAGGCCAGCGCGACGCACTTTCTCTGCGGCAGTGTAGTGATCGTAGGGTGTGCGATGAAATGTCAGCACTTCTGAGGCAGGCTCAAAAACGGCAAAGCAGGCTTCTGGATTTCCATCTCGGGGTTGACCAAGTGATCCAACAACGCCGACCCATTGACGATGGGGTAGCACAGGGATGTCATCACCAGGGTGCGGCGCAAATCGAATGAGTTTCCCAACGGCGCTTTGGTAAAAAAGTGCTTGCTCATGTGCATGACCAACAAAGGTGTAATTTTTCCCAGAGCTTTGTACGCAACGCCATGCACTCATGCTGTCAGTGATGTAATTCCACTCGGCCGGATTGTAGGCAGAGGCATGCACAAAACAAATCTTCTCCTCTTGAACCATCAACGGAAGATTTTTAAGAAACGCTACATGATCATTATGTAATTGAGATTTAGTCCACTCAATGGCGGCATTGGCACTGGCATTCATTTGATTGCGACTATCTTTAAAAACAGCCTCATCATGATTGCCGAGAATGGCAATTGCCTTCTTGTTTTCAACGAGCGTGGCAATACGTTCAATGAGTGCAACAGGATCGGCGTTATACCCTACGAGGTCACCTAGAAATACCATGCGAGTAACGCCAAGTTCCTCGGCGCGAGCCATACAAGCATTAAAAGCTTCTAAATTACTGTGGAGATCGGCAAATAGCCCAATACGTTCGGTCATCCCCTAATGATAGGACAAAAGGCCCCTAGATAGAAGGGTTATAGGGGCTCGGACCATTATCTGGACGATTTTTAAAGCGCTTATGAACCCAGTAGTATTCGGCCGGCCGAAGTCGAATTTCAGCTTCAAAGTATTGATTAAGGCGTGCGGTGTCAGACTTGGGGTCTGCCCCCGGAAAGTTTTCTAACGGTCTTCTAATTTCACAAAGATAGCCAGATTCATCTGCCTTTAGCGTGGTGGTCATTAAACAAACGTCAGCACCAGTAATTTTTGCCAAACGCGAGATAGTGGTGATGGTATTTGTTTGAATTCCAAAGAAAGGAACAAATTCCGAATCCTTAAGGCCTAGATCAATATCGGGTGCAATGATGATGAAGTCCCCATTTCGAATTTCTCGAATAATTGCTTTTGCATTACCTTGTCGATCAATCGAGTTTCCTCCAAAACGATTGCGCCAATCCACGATTTTTTTGTTGAAGAATGGATTTTTCATTCGCTGAAAAAATCCAGAGGTGCGTGGCCAATGTTTTTCTTTAGAGAGAGCGCTCAAAATAATGCTGCCCTCAATGCCTGTGAAATGCATGTTGACCAAGATGCGCGGCTTTTTACTAGAGAGGTCTACGGCAGATTTCACCTCAATCATCTTGCTTAATTGTTTTGAGCTGCCGCACCAGATGATGCTTTTTTCTACCAGACTGCGCCCAAGTAAGCGCCAATGTTCTTTGGCAAGATCATCGATTTCAGTGGTGCTGAGTTTGGGAAAACACAAATGAAGATTTGTTTTGACTACTCGATTTCTATCGCTCGGAATACGGGCCGCAATATATCCAAGGCCATAACCGATTGCGACCAGCGCCTTATAGGGCAACAGGGCAAGCAGTCTTAGTAGCGCGACGCCTACTTGATTAGAAATGGATTTGAGCAAATTAGTTTTGCTCTGATTCGTAACGCTTTACCGATTTAGCATAGCGTTCTGTCATTTCTTCGATTGAGCTACTCGACATACCTAGATCGTTTACTAAACCAGTTTCAAGGCGATAAGCCCAACCATGCACTGTGAGATTTTGTCCGCGTGCCCACGCATCTTGCACGATGGTTGTTTCGCATACGTTAACAACTTGTTCGATAACATTGAGTTCGCATAGGCGATCTTGACGCTTGGGCGTTGGAATCATTTCACCCAAATAACGCCCATGTTTTTGATGTACATCTTTCACATGACGCAGCCAGTTATCTGCTAGACCAACGCGTTTATCGGTTAGTGCCGCATGGACACCAGAGCAACCATAGTGGCCAACCACCAATATGTGCTTCACTTTAAGAAGATCGATAGCAAACTGAATAACAGATAAGCAATTTAAGTCGGTATGAACAACAACATTGGCAACGTTTCGATGAACGAATAGTTCGCCCGGTAGTAGGTTTACGATTTCATTTGCCGGGACTCGACTGTCGGAGCAGCCAATCCAAAGGTATTCAGGAGCTTGCTGAGAAACTAGGCGCTTAAAGAAATTGGCATCTTGTGCCACCATGCTTTCGGCCCAGGCACGATTATTGGAAAATAGCTGCTCTAAAGCTTGAGAATTCTTCATCGTCATGCTTTCAGTTTAAAGTACTTTGATGACGCCTCTTTGGTTAAAACAAACCCCCACCGGAATTGCCTTAAATTTACATTGCCAACCAGGGGCGAAGGTGACAAGAGTCGTTGGTCTTCATGATGGCTGTTTGAAAATTTCCCTTCAGGCGCCGGCCTTGGAAAATAAGGCCAATGAGCTCTTATTGGCTTGGCTATCTAAGCAGTTAAGGGTGCCCCAAAAGCAAATTCAATTTTTGTCTGGCCAAAATAGCCGCAAAAAACGCGTGGAAATTTGGGGCTCAATAAGTCCTGAGCAAATTGTTCAGTTATTAAGTCCCAAAAACTAAGTTGGCTTTACCAAAAAATAGCCCACAAAATTCCCAAAATGAGTACCCACTTGCCAACGTAATAAACAGTGCGATGTTTTGCTTTTAACTTTTTGGCTTGTGCTCGGAGTTGGTAAAAATAGGTAAATAGAACATTTACAAACCCCACTTTTTCGCCTGCAACGTTTTGGGATGAGGCGGCACTCATGACATATCGTCCAAACCAGCGATTGAATAGCTCAACAACTTTGGTGTAAACCGGACGCTCAACATCGCAAAACAAGATAATTCTTTGTTGATCTGTTTCGTTGGCAGCGTAATGAATATAGGTTTCATCAAACATGACTGCTTCACCATCTTTCCAGAAGTAGCGCTCCCCATCTACGTCAATAAAGCATTTGGGATCGTTGGGCGTTACTAAGCCAATGTGATAGCGCAAAGAGCCTGCATAGGGGTCTCGATGCCTTACCAGCGTTGCTCCAGGGGGTAGGGAGGCAAACATAGCCGCCTTGACCGAAGGGATGGATTTTAGAAGGGCGACTGTTTTAGGGCATTTGGCTTGGGCTGATGGCACCTCTTTGCCATACCAACAGAGGTGAAAACGCTTCCAACCAGTGCGAAAGAACGAATTAAAGCCGATGTCGTTGTAGCCGGTAGCGGCTGCAATTGAGCCACCCTCTTGCAAGGAAAGCGCCTCTTGGCGAATGATTTCCCAGTTATCTTGAATAGACTTCATCTCTGGAAATTGGTTTACCGGAATAAAGGCGCTCGCCTTTACTTTGGAAAATAAATATAAAACTGTATTTACGGGGGCCAAAAGTACCTGGTAATCCGTAAGAGATCTCACGACCCCAAAACGAACTTTTCCTCTGTAATAAACATAAACCGCCGAGGCTACAAAAATTAAAAAGATGATGTGGCGAATTTCCATGGATTTTGTCTAAGTGAGGTAATTGCTGATATTTTAATTTGGATGCGGCAGTTAAATAGACTATTTCTTCCGCTGGGATGCACATATACTGCGTATAGAAGATATAAGGACCCGCTAAGGGTTTGTGTGGAGATTTGCCAAGGAAAGTCTGATGAATAGCTTTATAAAGTGGCTCTTAAGCCTTGTTTTAATTGGGTTAGTGGGTGTTTCGGTCTATACGTGGGCAATGCTGAATTGGAGCTACGGAAGCGGTGAGCGCGCAGGATATGTACAGAAATTCTCCAATCGTGGCTACGTATGCAAAACCTGGGAAGGTGAATTGGCCATGGTTTCTATGCCGGGCACCATGTCAGAAAAATTCCTCTTTACGGTGCGCGAAGATAGTGTGGCGCAAAAAATAAATGCTAATTTAGGCAAAAAGGTTGCTTTAAAGTATGAGCAACACATTGGTTTACCAACCACTTGTTTTGGTGATACAGAGTATTTTGTTTCCGATATCACTGTTTTGGATGAGTAGTTTGTAGTCGTTGTAAAAAATTGCTGTAACGCAACTTTATTTTTGTAATTTTTTGTGGTTAAAATCATGTAAGCGTAATGTGCGCTGACATCAATATCTATAAGGAGCTTCACTTGAACAAAGCCGAACTAATCGCAGCGATTGCTGACGACGCGGAGATTTCTAAAGCCAAAGCTGAATTCGCATTGAATTCTGCAATCGACACAATCATCAAAGCTGTTACTAAAGGTGACTCAGTACAACTGATCGGCTTTGGTACTTTTGCTTCTGGCAAGCGTGCTGCACGTATGGGTCGTAACCCAAAAACTGGCGAGCCACTCAAAATTGCTGCTGCAAAAACTGTTAAGTTTTCTGCTGGTAAAGCATTTAAAGATTCAGTTAACAAGCGTAAGAAGTAATTCTTCCTTTGTTGATAAAAAAGCCCGGCATGCCGGGCTTTTTTGTTGCCTTCAGAATCTCAAAAATCAAAAACAAAAATTATGCAATCCTATTGGATTAGCTTTGTACTAAGCGGCGGTGACGATGAATACTCATGAGGATGCCGGCTCCAAACCCTAGCGTTACCAATGCAGTACCGCCGTAACTAATAAATGGTAGTGGCACACCAACCACTGGCAATAAGCCGCTTACCATGCCGATATTGACGAATGCATAGGTAAAGAAAATTAAAGTCACTGCCGCACCCAGCAAGCGCGTAAATAAATTGGGTGCGCTGGCAGAAATTGCGAGGCCTCGCTTAATCAGCGCAAAGAAAAGCGCAAGCAAAACCAGATTGCCCAGTAAGCCAAACTCTTCTGAGAAAACAGCAAATACAAAGTCAGTATGCTTTTCTGGAATAAATTCTAAGTGCGCTTGTGTTCCTTGGAACCAGCCTTTACCAAAGAATCCACCAGAGCCAATAGCAATCATAGATTGAATCGTGTGAAAGCCTTTTCCCAATGGATCGCTAGTCGGATCAAGCAAAGTACAGATGCGATGCTTTTGATAGTCATGAACAAATGGCCAAACTACATCATGGGCACAAATAGTGCCGCCAAAAATAATGATTAACAAAATTCCAGTAACACCGAGCCCTACAAATGGCAGGATCCACTTCCAGGGTAGTCCTGCCAAAATAATGACATACATCCCTGCGGCAAAAACAAGTAGCGCAGTACCCAAGTCTGGTTGGCGGGCAATTAAGAAGACGGGGATTGCCAAAATAATTGCAGCGACACCATAGTCCCAAGATTTTTGAATGCCTTCGCGCTTCTGGAAATACCAGGCTAGCATTAGTGGCATCGCGATTTTCATAATTTCAGATGGCTGAATAACTACGCCAACATTAAGCCAACGACGCGCACCTTTTTTAATTAATCCAAATGCGGCCACTGCAATTAAAAGCGCAACGCCTAATCCATAAATCCAAACTGCACCCATCTCTAACCACTTTGGTGGAATACGCGACACAAGCCACATCACTACAAATGACAGAGCAAGGTTGCGTAATTCATCTGCAATTTGTACGGGAGTATTTTGACTGGCAGATAGGAAAGTAAAAAAGCCAACAGCCGCTAAGCCAAGCAGAATAAGGCCTAGCTGGCGATCTAAACCAGCAAAGAGGCTAAAGAAAAATCCTTTAACTTTAATTAAGGGGCTCTTTTCCATTCGGGAACCTCCTTGGGCCATTTGCCCTCAATGTAGTAGTCCAGTGCTTGGCGTGCAATTGGGGCGGCATACTGCGCGCCGAAGCCTGCGTTCTCTACAACCATCGCAATCACAATAGTTGGCTTGTCCGCTGGAGCAAAAGCGATGTACAAAGCATGGTCACGCAAAAATTCTGCTGTGGATCCATGTTTGTAATCTTTGGAGTTCAAACTAAATACCTGCGCAGTTCCAGTCTTTCCGCCCACTTGATATCCAGTACCTTTAAATGCTGCGGCAGATGTGCCGGAGTTATTAACCTCGACCATGGCTTTTTTAATCACTTCAATATTCTCAGCATTGAGATCAATGCGATAGCTTTCTTTTGGTGTGGTGAGAACTCTGTTGCGGGTAAAAGGATCTTCAATGGCTTTGACTAAGTGGGGCTTCATGACGATGCCATTATTGGCAACGTTTGCCATAGCGTGAGCCAATTGCAAAATGGTGAAGGCGTTATAACCTTGCCCAATTCCCAATGAAATGGTTTCACCCTCGTACCATTTTTGCTGCTCTGGTTTCTTGAAAGTATTTTTCTTCCACTCAGTAGATGGTAGAACACCTCGTGCCTCACCTTGTAAATCAATGCCGGTAATTTGGCCAAAACCCAGCGGCTTCATAAAGTCATGCATCATATTTACGCCCATGTCGCGCGCAAGCATGTAGTAGTAAGTGTCACAAGATTCAACAATGGACTTTTGCATATCAACAATGCCGTGACCACCTTTTTTGTCATCACGGAAGGTGTGATTACCAAAATCAAAGTAGCCAGGATCAGAAATAGTTTGTGATGGCGTGCGCTTTTTATTTTCTAAAGCCGCAAGTGCCATAAAAGGTTTGTAAGTTGATCCCGGTGGATAGATGCCTTTTAGTGGACGGTTATAGAGCGGCTTCTGTGGAGAGTCATTTAACTCTTTCCAAGTCACCGAATCAATACCTTCAACAAAGTCATTTGGATTGAAGTTCGGCTTAGACACAAATGCCAACACATCGCCCGTCTCCGGTTCAATTGCTACAAACGCACCGCGGAAATTACCATACAGTTGCTCTACTAAATATTGCAACTTGATATCCACCGAGAGCACAACATTTTTTCCAGGAACTGATGGCGAACTCGAAAGTGTTCGTACTGGTTTGCCGCCTGCAGTAATTTCTACTTGGTCATACCCAGGCACTCCACGCAAAACAGTTTCATAGCTTTGCTCTAAGCCAATCTTGCCAACATACTGAATACCCGGCAAAAAAGAGGCTTGTAATGCATCGGGATCATCTGCTTTGGCGCCCTCAATTTCAGCCTGCATGCGTTCCTTATCTTTCTGAGAAACGCGGCCAATATATCCAATTAAGTGGGAGGCCAATTCGTTGTATGGGTACTCCCGAAAGCTTCTGGCTCGGATCTCTACCCCCGGAAAACGGTAACGATTGGCCATAAATCTGGCTGTTTCCGTCTCGTTGAGCATGGACCGCAGGGGAAAAGTGCCCATATTTCGGGAATCTTCCAGAGATCGCTTGAAATTACGACGATCTCTTGGGGAAATATCAATGATTTCAGAAAGTTCGTTAATGAGTTGATCTACGTTCCCTTTTACCTCTTCAGCATTCACATCCAAGGTGAGGGCGGAGTAATTTCTGCCGATGACAATGCCATTGCGATCAATTAAAAGGCCGCGGTTAGCAGGTGCGGGAACTAAAGCAATGCGATTGCTTTCAGCTAATAGGGCGTACTTTCCGTGGCTTACGAGCTGCAACCAAACCAGGCGAGTAATCAACAGTAGAAAACAAAATGTGACAAACAGAGTCGCAATATGAATGCGCTCCTGGAATGAGTCGAGATCCGGTTTTTTAAAAGAAACCATGCTGCTTCTTAGAGAGGTCGATTGTGATCAACATCTATAGGGCGACGCTGTGGCGCTAGCAAGATACGGGTAGCCAATGGCCAGAGCATCGCTTCTATTAACGCCTGAATTGCGCCAGTCAGCGCCCACCAATACAGCTCACCGCTGAGCAGCCAATGCGCCAATACTGGAAATAGCGATACCAATAAGAAAATGGGCAGTAGATGCAAGGCTTGTGAAAGCACTGTGAGAGCCACAATGCGGCGATGCCAGGAGATTGCTACATAAGCGACCAGTGAATAGCTAAAGGCATGCAAGCCCAGTAGATCTGAGTTGTGAACATCCATCATCAAACCCAGAATGAAAGCAGTAATCACGCTGACATAACGATGTTGATGAATATTCCAAAACACAATGCAGAGAATCAACCAATCAGGCACCCAACCATAATTACCAATCGGCAAAAGATTTAATAGCAGTGCGCAAAATAAGCTGAAATAAATGAAGACCGGATTTACCGGGCGCAGGATATAGCCGCTCTGGAAATCGATCATTGCATTCCTCGCGCACGCGTTTGTCTTCTGCCTGGGATATTGGTTAACGGCGCTCCAGAAGCGGATTTGTTATTGACTGCTGCCTTGGCATCAAATTGAGGATCGTACAAAAGAGCCAGCGCTTGACGATAGCGATTGACTGCGGCAACTGGTACGCAAAAGACGTTAGAAGAATTTTTATCAGCATTGCGCTCAATTTTGCTAATCACCGCCACAGCAAAGCCGGGGGGATAAACGCCATCAATTCCGGATGTCAGCAAAATGTCGCCAACTTCTAGGTCGCTAGCTACCGGTAAATAACGAAGCTCTAAAGGATTGCCGCGCCCAGCCCCAAATACAGCAGCCCGCAGTCCGTTACGAGCTACCTGGACGGGAACCGCAAAGTCACGGTCCTCCAATAAAGAAACCTCGGCAGAACGTTCATACAGGCGCACAACCTGACCCAGGATGCCGGAATCATTGGCGATTGGGTTCCCAAGCTTCAGCCCATCGTTGCTGCCGCGATTAATTACGATGCGCTGCGAGATTGGGTTCGGTGGGTTAAACAGAATTTCTACTGGCAATGTTTTGAATGGCACTTGCTTTTGCAGCGTCATGAGCTCGCGCAAGTTTTGGTTTTCTACCATCAAAAATTCAGATTGATTCGCTAGCAATGAAAGCTCTGCTTGACGCACTTTCATGACTTGGTTTTCTTGATCAAGAGTTGATCGGGTGGTGAAATATTCTGATGTTGCTTCGAAGGCGTTGCGTGGTGCCATCATCACATATTCAAGGGGACGCAAAATCCAATTGACGTTATTACGAATGGGGTCTAGTGCTTTGAAACGAAAATCGATCAGCATCAGGGCGATGCTGATCGACAGACAGACAATCAGTTTAAGTAAGGCCGGAATGCCCTGTCTGAAAAGTGGTGGAGCGCTATGTTGCAATTCCCTGGTCGACGTGTATGTCGCTTACTCGTGCGAGAACACTCCGCCTAACTTATCCATGCGCTCAAGTGCGATACCGCAACCACGAGCCACGCAAGTTAAAGGGTCTTCTGCAACATGGATCGGCAAGCCTGTTTCTTCCAACAAGAGGCGATCGAGGTCGCGCAATAAGGCGCCGCCGCCTGTGAGCATCATGCCGCGCTCAGCAATGTCGGACGCCAACTCAGGTGGAATCTGCTCGAGAGCCGCTTTTACTGCAGTCACGATTTGATTTAATGGATCAGTCAATGCTTCCAAAATTTCATTGCTAGTAACAGTAAAGCTACGTGGAATGCCTTCAGAGAGATTGCGACCTTTTACTTCCATCTCGCGCACTTCAGCGCCAGGGAAAGCAGAGCCAATTGTTTTCTTGATCAACTCAGCAGTTTGTTCGCCAATCAACATGCCGTAGTTACGACGAATGTAATTGGTAATGGCTTCGTCAAATTTGTCGCCACCAACACGAACAGAGCCTTTGTAAACCATGCCACCTAATGACATCACGCCAACTTCAGTTGTACCACCGCCGATATCAACAACCATTGATCCAGCAGCTTCAGAAACTGGCAAGCCAGAACCAATTGCAGCAGCCATTGGTTCTTCAATCAAAAATACTTGTGATGCACCAGCACCTAATGCAGATTCGCGAATCGCACGACGTTCAACTTGAGTAGATCCACAAGGAACGCAAATGATGATGCGTGGGCTTGGCTTTAATAATTTACTTTCGTGCACAAGCTTGATAAATTGCTTGAGCATTTGTTCGGTAATCGTGAAGTCGGCAATAACACCGTCTTTCATTGGGCGAATAGCCTCAATATTCCCTGGAACACGACCCAACATCGCTTTTGCCTCTTTGCCGACAGCCAAAATGGTCTTTTTGCCGTTTGGACCGCCTTCTTGGCGAATTGCCACAACAGAGGGTTCATCGAGGACAATACCCCGCTCACGCATATAAATTAACGTGTTAGCGGTTCCTAGGTCGATGGCTAGGTCATTGGAAAAGTAGCTGCGGAAAAAACCAAACATGATGTAGTGGGAAAATAGAAAGTGTTAATGAAAATATATAGGAATGATACTCTAGCGCCCCATGAAACTTGATGATGTCCAGCGCATTGCGCACCTTTCTAGGCTTGAGTTAAATCAGGCAGAAGCCGAGGCAGTTTTGCCTCAATTACAGGCCATTTTTTCCTTGGTTGAGGAAATGCAGGCCGTTGATACAAGCGGTCTTGAGCCATTGGCGCATCCGATCCTCTTTTTACGTGATTTGGCTCAGCCAATGCGTGTTGACCAGGTCACCGAATCAGATCACCGTGCCGAAAATATGAAATCAGCCCCTGCGCAGCATGATGGCTATTTCCTCGTGCCAAAGGTGATCGAATGAGTTGGCACAACACCCCTATCGCCTTAATGGCAAAAGCACTGGCTGCAAAAGAGGTCTCCAGTACCGAGTTAACCCAGTACTTTTTGGATCGTATTGAGGCTGGAAAACAGTGGAATGCCTATCTTGATGTGAATGCCCACTTAAGTTTAGAGCAAGCATCTAAAGCAGATCAGTTAATTTCCTTAGGAAAGGCTAGCAAGCTAACTGGCATCCCCGTTGCCCACAAGGATGTCTTCGTAACGCGTGGCTGGAAGTCGACTGCAGCCTCCAAAATCTTGGCTGGGTATCAGAGTCCGTTTGATGCCACAGTGGTTGCCAATCTGGGAATTCCAGATGAAAACAATCCCCATGGTGCTGGCATGGTTTGTTTGGGCAAAACCAATATGGATGAGTTCGCAATGGGCTCCTCTAATGAAAACTCCGCCTATGGGCCGGTTTTAAATCCTTGGAATGCTGCTCACGTGGCTGGTGGTTCGTCAGGTGGCTCGGCTGCAGCCGTTGCAGCTGGTTTAGCGCCGATCGCTACCGGAACAGATACAGGCGGCTCCATTCGTCAGCCAGCTGCATTTTGTGGCTTGACCGGAATAAAGCCAAGTTATGGGCGCGTGTCGCGCTACGGCATGATTGCCTATGCCTCTTCACTGGATCAAGCGGGCCCCATGGGCAAGACTGCCGAAGATTGCGCTCTACTGCTCTCAGCAATGTCTTCCCATGATCCGCGTGACTCCACTTCTTTGGCGGATTCTGGAGAAGACTATGGTCGCTATCTCAATCAGAATTGGAAAGAAGGTAATGCAAACCCTGCAAAACCATTAGAAGGTTTGCGTGTTGGTTTACCGAAAGAATTTTTTGCCGACGGCTTAGCAAGTGATGTTGCGAAATCCGTTAATGAGGCAGCCAAGCTTTTAGAAAATTTAGGTGCCATATTAATTGAGGTGAGTTTGCCCAAGACCAAATTATCAATTCCGGTCTATTACGTTTTGGCACCAGCGGAGGCGTCCAGCAATTTAAGTCGCTTTGATGGTGTTCGTTATGGCTATCGCGCGAATGAATATCGCGATCTCAATGACATGTATGCGAAGTCACGCACCGAAGGTTTTGGTTCAGAAGTAAAGCGTCGCATCATGATCGGAACCTATGTTCTTTGTCATGGTTACTATGATGCTTACTATCTGCAGGCGCAAAAAATTCGCCGCATTATTGCAGCAGATTTTCAGGCTGCATTTAACCAGTGCGATGTCATCCTGGGGCCTGTAGCCCCTGATGTGGCTTGGCGCTTGGGTGAGAAGTCAAAAGACCCTGTACAAATGTATCTAGAAGATATTTACACCCTGTCTACTAACTTAGCAGGCTTGCCAGCGATGAGTGTTCCTTGCGGATTCAATACAAATAATCTACCAATTGGTATGCAACTTATCGGCAACTATTTTTCTGAAGCGCGCTTGTTGCAAGTGGCTCACCAATATCAGCAAGCCAGCGATTGGCATTTGCGTCCAGCAAGCGAGGTGGCGTGATGCAATGGGAAGTCGTCATTGGTCTAGAGACCCACGCTCAGCTACAAACACAGTCTAAGATTTTTAGTGGCGCAAGTACGCGCTTTGGTGCCGAGCCAAATACACAAGCATGCGCAGTTGACCTCGCGTTGCCTGGCGTTTTGCCTGTGCTCAATCGTCAGGCTGTAGAGCATGCGATTCGTTTTGGTTTGGCTGTGAATGCAAAGATTTCACCAGCGAGTATTTTTGCGCGTAAGAACTATTTCTATCCTGATTTGCCTAAGGGCTATCAAATTAGCCAGATGGATATTCCGGTTGTTGTCGGTGGCTATCTTGAAATCTTGGTAGGCGATGAAGTCAAGGTGGTTGAGCTGACACGCGCTCATATGGAAGAGGATGCCGGCAAATCAGTTCACGAAGAGGGTTTTACTGGCCCTCATGGCGAACCTTCTAGCGGCATTGATTTAAACCGCGCAGGAACACCTTTGCTGGAGATCGTGACTGAACCGGTGATGCGCAGCGCTGCTGAGGCAGTTGCCTATGCCAAGGCACTGCACGGCCTGGTTGTGTGGCTTGGCGTTTGTGACGGCAATATGCAAGAAGGCTCTTTCCGCTGCGATGCCAACGTTTCAGTGCGTCCTAAAGGACAGGCTGAATTTGGTACCCGTTGCGAAATCAAAAACTTGAACTCCTTCCGCTTTTTGGAGGAAGCTATTCAATATGAAGTGCGTCGTCAAATCGAACTTATTGAAGATGGCGGCACTGTTGTTCAAGAAACGCGTTTATACGATCCTGATCGTGGCGAAACGCGTAGCATGCGTAGCAAAGAAGATGCGAATGACTATCGCTACTTCCCAGACCCCGATTTATTGCCAGTAGTGATTGATGACGCATGGATCGCAGAGGTGCGTAGTAAGATGCCTGCGCTTCTAGCCCAATTGCGCGAGCAGTGGCAAAGCGAATTTGGTTTAAGTGCATACGATGCGCAGTTGCTTACACAAGATCGCGATACTGCAAAAGTATTTGAAGCGCTTTTAGCGATCGTAGGCAAACCACTTGCAAAAGCTGCTGCCAATTTAATTGCTGGCGAACTTGCATCTTCGTTAAATCGCGCCGGCATTGCTATGGCAGATGCGCCATTAAAAGCAGACCACTTGGCACCATTGCTGACGCGTGTAGCTGACGGCACAATTTCTAACAAGATTGCTAAAGATATCTTTGCCATTCTTTGGGAAGAGGCTGTTGCGGGCAAAGCTATCAGCACGGTTGATCAAGTCATTGACGCAAAGGGCTTGAAGCAAATTAGTGATAGCGGCGCCATCGAAGCCATCATCGATCAAGTGTTGGCGGCCAACCAGAAGTCTGTTGAAGAGTTCCGCGCTGGCAAAGAGAAGGCCTTCAATGCATTAGTAGGGCAGATCATGAAAGCCTCCCAAGGCAAAGCAAATCCTGGTCAGGTAAACGAGCTCTTGCGTAAAAAGCTAAGTTAAGCAAATAAATTAAGTTAATAAAAAAGTCATTTGAGAAAGTAATACATGAGCGCAATCGATCCAAAGCAGGCCGAGCAAGAAGAATTAGTTGCCGAGTGGTTGCGTGCAACTCCGGGCTTCTTTGAGCGCTACGCCGATCTCTTCAATGAGATCCGGATTAAGCATCCACACGAGGATCGTGCGATTTCTTTGCAAGAGCGTCAGATGACAGTGTTGCGTACGCAAAACCAAGAGCTCAATCGTCGCTTAAGCGAGATGTTGCACTTTGGTAGTCGCAACGATAAAACACAACAAAGTTTGGTTGCATGGCTATTGCGCTTGATGAAAGCTAATAACAAAGGTGATGTGGAGTCTGCAATTACCTCAGGCTTAGCGGAAGTATTTGAAGTAGAGTCCGCGCAATTGTTATCGCCTAACTCTGCTTTTGGTCCTTGGGTAGATGCACCGCTATGTGGCTCAGCCAAAGAATTGGCAGCTGCCAGCGTAGATTTATTGGCAACCCAAACAACTATTGATCCTGAATGGCAAAGCATGGTGGCTATTGGCTTACCACTGGGCAAAAGTATTGGCGCCACCCAATCACCAGCTGTATTGTTATTGGCCAGCAAGGACGAGTCTCGCTTTACTGCAGATATGGGCGCGTTCTATTTACGCCAGATCGCTGAATTAACCGCTGCAGCTTTGGATCGTACCCAGGCTTATGAAATTAAAGGCGACTGATCTTTATCCGCTCATGCAGGAGTACTTGCATGAGCTGCATGTGTTGCGTCAACTATCGCCGCATACCCTCAAAGCCTACGGCATGGATCTAAGTGATCTCCAAAATTTTGCTCTAGAAGATTCCATTGAATTATTAAAGGTGAGTAACGGCCATGTGCGTCGTTGGGCGGGTCGCCTACATTCCAAAGGCAAATCTTCGAGAAGCATTGCGAGAGCGCTTTCTGCATGGCGCGGTTGGTATGACTGGCTTACTGAGAAAGATGCGAGGCGCGATGCCCGTACCGGTAAGGTCACCAGCAATCTAGTTGCCAATCCGGTTGATGACGTGAAGGCGCCCAAGCGTTTGAAGTCATTGCCTAAGGCGCTATCGGTGGAGCAGGCCCTCTCTCTGGTTAATCAGGCAGTCAAAGAGGCTGAAGAAAAGAAAGATTTGGAATCGATCCGAGATGCAGCGATTATTGATTTGCTCTACTCATCTGGCTTGCGTTTGTCTGAATTGCTGGGCATTGATGTCATGCAAAGCAAGGATCGCCAACATGAATCTGCAGGCTGGCTAGATTGGGATGCTGCTGAAGTAACTGTATTGGGTAAAGGTGGTAAACGACGTTCAGTACCCGTTGGTGTCCCAGCAATGAAATCGCTTGCTGCATGGCGAGAGCTACGGGATGCCGGAAGTTACTCGGAAGAATCCATTGCATTATTTTTATCAGCTACCGGCAAGCGTTTATCGCCACGTACGGTACAGGCGAGATTGCGTACTTTGGCGATGCGCGCTGGATTGCCCACTCATGTACATCCTCATATGATGCGTCACAGCTTTGCAAGTCATGTGCTGCAATCCTCGCAAGATTTACGTGCAGTTCAGGAGATGTTGGGGCATGCCAGCATCGCCAGCACCCAGATTTATACCTCGCTAGATTTTCAGCACCTTGCTCAGGCATACGATAAAGCGCATCCACGCGCAAAGGCTGGCAAAGACTGAGGAACTCGGTAATATAGAAGGTTTCCCGCTTTGGGAAATGACGGCTTTTAGATTTTGATTGGATCATCCATGGCATTAATTCCGGTAACCATTTTGACTGGCTTCTTAGGAAGCGGCAAAACCACTTTGCTCAAACACATTCTGACTGAAGAGCATGGCAAAAAAATTGCTGTGATCGAGAATGAATTCGGCGAAGAAAATATTGATAACGATATCTTGGTGCAAGACAACCAAGAGAACATCGTGCAGATGAGCAATGGTTGTATTTGCTGCACTATCCGTGGCGACCTTGTAGAGGCGCTCAATGAGCTTTGGGAGCAACGCAAAGACAAGAAGATAAGTTTTGATCGCGTTGTGATTGAAACCACTGGCGTGGCCAACCCAGGCCCGGTAGCCCAGACATTCTTTATGGACGATGATGTTGCCGACCATTACGTTTTGGATGCTGTGGTGACTTTGGTAGATGCCAAACATGGCCAGCAGCAATTGAATGAACATGAGGAGGCTCAGCGCCAAGTTGGCTTTGCCGACCAGATCTTTATTACCAAGACAGATTTAGTGACGCCTGGTGAAGTAGATGCTTTGCGTAATCGCCTGATGCATATGAATCCGAGAGCCCCGATTGCAGGTATTTCTAAGGGCGTAGTGCCTTTAAATGCAGTTTTGGACCTCAAGGGCTTCAATTTAAATGCCAAGCTGGATATTGATCCGCATTTCTTGGAGCAGGACGATCATGATCATGCCAATTGCGGCCATGACCATAGCCATGACCACGATCATGACCATAGCACCTGTGGACACGATCACAGTCATGATCACCAGCATCACCATGGCCACGCAGGCCATACAGATCGCATTCAATCCTTCGTTTTTCGTAGTGATAAACCCTTTAATCACAAAAAGTTGGAAGATTTCCTAGGGGGCATTTTGGAGGTCTTTGGTGAGAAGATGCTGCGCTACAAGGGCGTGCTCTATGTGAAGGGAAGTAGCCGAAAAGTGGTGTTTCAGGGCGTTCATCAGATGATGGGTAGCGATTTAGCTGGCCCATGGGGTGCTGAACCCAAGCAAACCCGTATGGTCTTCATAGGTATCGATTTGCCTAAGGACACCCTATTGGCTGGGCTTGAGGGATGTTTGGCCTAGGAAGATTCGGGTACAATCCGCCGCCACGGCGGTTATTATGAATATTGAAGAATATTGATTAAATGGCTGTAAAAGTTTGGCAGAATGGGGCAATAATGCTTCAAATCAGGAAAGAATGAAATGACGGTAAAAACAGCAACAAAACCAGCAACTGCTGCAAAAGCTAGCAAAGCTGCGAGCACTAAAGTTGCAAAAGGTGCCCCACTAACTGAAGCGGAATTGCTCAAGATGTCCGACAAGGACTACATGAGTGCTGCGCAGTTGGATTTTTTCCGTCAAAAATTACTCACTCTTAAAGACGACATTTTGAAAAATGCATCTGAGACGACTGAGCATCTTCGTGAAAATATTTTGGTTCCAGATCCTGCTGATCGTGCAACGATTGAAGAAGAGCATGCGTTGGAATTGCGTACGCGTGATCGTGAGCGTAAGTTGCTCAAAAAAGTAGAGCAAGCACTGGCGCGCATCGAGTCTGGTGACTACGGTTGGTGTGAAGAAACAGGTGAGCCAATTGGCCTGAACCGTTTAATTGCAAGGCCTACAGCCAATTTATCTCTTGAGGCTCAAGAGCGTCGCGAACTCCGTCAAAAATTGTTTGGCGAATAAATTTTAAGTAGCAATGACTAAGCATTTACCAACTATTAGTGATATTTCGCCTTTATTGAAGGCGGAGATTCTGGCTGAGGCTTTGCCTTACATCCGCTCTTATCACGGCAAAACGATCGTGATTAAGTACGGCGGAAATGCTATGGTTGAGGAGCGACTCAAAGAATCTTTTGCGCGCGATGTCATTTTGTTGAAGTTGGTTGGCATGAATCCGGTAGTGGTTCATGGCGGCGGACCACAGATTGATGAAGCCCTCAAGAAAATTGGTAAGACCGGTACCTTTATTCAGGGTATGCGCGTGACCGACGAAGAAACTATGGAAGTAGTTGAGTGGGTTCTCGGTGGCGAAGTGCAGCAAGACATCGTTATGTTGATTAACCACTTTGGCGGCCAAGCGGTTGGCTTGACTGGTAAAGATGGTGGCCTCATTCGCGCCAAGAAAATGCTGGTTGCTGATGAAAAGAATGCTGGCGGAACAATTGATCTAGGCTTTGTAGGTGAAATTGAGGCCATCAACCCTGCAGTTGTGAAAGCGTTGCAAGACGATGCATTTATTCCGGTGATTTCACCAATTGGATTTAGTGAAGAAGGCCAGGCTTACAACATCAATGCAGATTTGGTAGCGGGCAAGATGGCTGAGATCCTCCATGCGGAGAAGTTGGTAATGATGACCAATATTCCGGGTGTGATGGATAAAGACGGCAAGTTGCTTACTGACTTAACTGCTCGTGAGATCGATGGCTTGTTTGCTGATGGCACGATTTCTGGCGGCATGCTACCTAAAATTTCTTCTGCATTAGATGCAGCCAAGAGTGGCGTGAATTCAGTGCACATCATCGATGGTCGTATCGAGCACTCTTTATTGTTAGAAATCCTGACCGAGCAGGCGTTCGGAACGATGATTCGCTCGAGATAAGTAAACAAACATGCGTGAATCTATAGAGCCAGCAGATATCAACGCCAGCAACGCTGATGCTGGCAAGGCCCGTAAGCGCCCCCGCCCAGGTGAGCGCCGCTTACAGATTTTGCAAGTGCTTGCTGAGATGTTGCAAAACCCTAAAAGTGAGCGCGTTACTACTGCGGCCTTAGCCGCCAAGATTGAAGTTTCAGAAGCCGCTCTCTATCGTCATTTCGCTAGTAAAGCGCAGATGTTCGAAGGCCTAATTTCTTTTATTGAGCAAACAGTTTTCGGATTGATTAATCAAATTAATCAAAAGGAAGAATCTGGCCTTGCTCAAGCGCGCGGTATTTTGCAGATGCTCTTATTCTTTGCCGAAAAGAATCCTGGAATGACTCGTGTTCTATTGGGAGATGCATTACTACAAGAAGATGATCGCTTACAAGAGCGCATTACTCAGGTGTTAGATCGTGTTGAGGCTTCGCTGAAGCAGGCTCTGCGTATTGCTCAAACCCAAGGTGGTAATTGGGCGCAGCTGGGTCAAGAAGAGGTCAGCATCCGTGCTGCTATGTTGATGAGTTTTGTTTTGGGGCGTTGGCATCGCTTTGCCCGTAGCGGATTTAAAAAGTTGCCGACAGAAGCCTCTGATGTTAGTTTGCGCCTTCTCCTGTCAGAATGAGCGAGCTACACCTCTCTAGAAATACTATTCATTTTGCCGAGCCCCTGCCTTTGCAGAGTGGCGCCATGTTGTCTGGCTACGATTTAGTGATTGAAACTTACGGCAAACTCAATGCTGATAAAAGTAATGCCGTACTAGTTTGTCATGCGCTCAATGCATCTCACCATGTAGCCGGCCCAAGCCCAGAAGACCCTAAGGACATTGGTTGGTGGGACAACATGATTGGTCCAGGCAAGCCCGTGGACACCAATCACTTCTTTGTTATTGGCGTAAATAATTTAGGCTCTTGCTTTGGCTCTACTGGGCCGATGAGTATTAATCCTGCAACCGGCAAGCCTTATGGCTCTGAGTTCCCTGTAGTTACTGTCGAAGATTGGGTAAATACTCAAGCCCGTTTGGCGGATAAGCTGGGTATTCGCAAATTCGCTGCGGTAATGGGGGGCAGTTTGGGCGGCATGCAAGCAATGGCTTGGTCAATTCAGTTTCCTAAGCGCTTAGAGCATTGTGTTGTGGTCGCATCGACCCCAAAACTCAGCGCACAAAATATTGCATTTAATGAAGTTGCACGTAATGCCATTTTGTCTGACCCTGATTTTCATGGCGGCAATTATTACGAGCATGGCGTTGTGCCTAAACGTGGTTTACGTTTGGCTCGTATGGTTGGCCACATTACTTATTTGTCTGATGACGATATGGCCGAAAAGTTTGGACGTGAATTGCAGCGCCCTAATGGCGAGTCAAATGACTACCGCTTCAGCTTTGATGTGGAGTTTGAGGTCGAGAGCTACTTACGCCATCAGGGCGATAAGTTTTCAACCTACTTTGACGCCAATACCTACCTGCTTATTACGCGCGCGCTAGACTATTTTGATCCTGCGCGCCGATATGATGGCAGCCTGGATCGTGCTCTGGCAGAGGTTCAGGCTAAGTTTTTGGTGGTGAGCTTTTCAACCGATTGGCGTTTCCCGCCTAATCGTAGTCGCGAGATTGTTCAGTCTTTGTTGAGTAATAAGAGCGAAGTCACTTATGCTGAAATTGATGCGCCAC
Source organism: Polynucleobacter parvulilacunae (assembly GCF_018881715.1). Lineage (GTDB taxonomy): Bacteria > Pseudomonadota > Gammaproteobacteria > Burkholderiales > Burkholderiaceae > Polynucleobacter > Polynucleobacter parvulilacunae. The sequence goes on along the minus strand of NZ_JACVPW010000001.1, from coordinate 434,596 downwards.
ATGGTCACGATGCATTCTTGCTAGATGATGCGCGCTATCACAATCTAGTAAGGGCTTACTTTAAGCAAATGCGCGAGGCTCAAGTATGAGTAACTTTAATAAGCGCGCTGACTTTGCTGCCATAGCCAATTGGATTGCACCTAATACTCAAGTTTTGGATCTTGGTTGTGGTGACGGCAGCTTCCTGGAATTTTTGCAGAAACAAAAACCAGTTCACACCTATGGCGTTGAGATTGATGATGCACGCGTTCTCTCTTGTGTGCAAAAAGGTTTGAACGTGATCCAGCAGGATTTAGAAGGTGGCTTAGCGCTCTTTGAAGATAATAGTTTTGACACGGTCGTGCTGTCACAGACCTTGCAAACCATTCATCAAACTGAAAAGATTTTGCGCGAAGTCGTTCGCGTGGGAAAAGAGTCAGTAATTTCTTTTCCAAATTTTGGACATTGGTCCCATCGCCTTGCTGTGGGCTTGGGCCGCATGCCAGTCTCGAAGAGCTTGCCTTATCAGTGGTACAACACGCCTAATGTACGCGTACTCACTGTTGCTGACTTTGAGAAGTTGGCATCTAGTCTTGGACTTAAGGTTCTCGACCAATGCATCTTGCATGAGGGTCGTCAGGTTACCTTGATGCCAAATCTATTTGGCAGCCTCGCTTTATTCCGCATTCGTCGCGCATAGAATATAAATTCAAAGGTGTTGACCGCAGTCCAATCTTGGTTAAAAGACTTTCGGGTTTATCTCGAATGGCCTTGTCTGCGAATGCTCTTCTTGGGCTTCTCTGCAGGGTTGCCTTTATTGCTGATTCTGGGCACGCTCAGTTTTTGGTTGCGCGAAGCAGGCATTGATCGCAGTACGATCGGCTACTTAACTTGGGTTGGCTTGATCTATGCTTTCAAGTGGGTTTGGGCTCCGCTCGTAGATCGTTTGCAAATTCCTTTGCTCACAAAGTTATTTGGTCGCCGCCGTAGTTGGCTGCTCTTTGCGCAAGCGCTCATCATCTTGGGTCTTGTTGGCATGTCCACTTTGGATCCTAAGCTTGCTCTCAATTCCATTGTTTGGTGTGCGCTATTAGTGGCATTCGGTTCTGCTACTCAAGACATTGCATTGGATGCCTTTCGAATTGAGTCAGCTAATAGTGATCATCAGGCTGCTTTAGCGGCCACCTATCAAACTGGCTATCGACTGGCTTTAATTTGGGCTGGCGCTGGCGTTCTTTGGCTAGCTGCTCGTGCCGAATCAGGCAGTGGTTACGATGCGAGTGCATGGCAATTTGCTTATCTCTGTATGGCCGCCTCAATTGGGGTTGGTGTTGTAACGACCTTGTTGAGCAAAGAGCCGGCAAGATATGAGCTAGCAAAAGTTCGCACTGCCAAAGCATGGCTGTACCAAACCTTGGTTGAGCCTTTTGCAGAATTTATCACTCGCTATCGTTGGCATGCAGTATTGATTTTGTCTTTAATTGCCGTCTATCGCATTAGCGATGTGGTGATGGGCATTATGGCTAATCCATTTTATGTTGATATGGGCTATACCAAAGATGAAGTTGCTGCAGTAAGTAAAGTTTTTGGTGTGGTAATGACTTTAGTGGGAGCCTTTCTGGGTGGCGTACTCACTTTGCGTTTTGGTGTATTGCGAATACTATTTGTAGGCGCAGTGCTTTCAGCAGTCAGCAATTTGTTATTTGCTTGGCTTGCAACGCAGGGCCATGATTTGCATGGACTCATTTGGGTAATCTCTGCTGACAATTTAAGTTCTGGAATCGCCAGCGCAGCCTTTATTGCCTTCTTGTCGTCACTTACCAATATCCGTTACTCGGCAACTCAGTACGCTTTGTTTAGTTCGATGATGCTGCTCTTGCCTAAATGGCTGGCGGGCTTCTCCGGAGTGTTTGTCGATAACTTTGGCTACCAAGCATTCTTCTACGGCACCGCCATTATTGGCGCCCCCGTCCTATTGCTGATTTGGGTAACCATTCATTTCAAGATCGTTCAGATCAAAAAAGAAGGGGAGTAAAGAAGAGTAAGGGCGGTAAAAAAGATACCTTCCGCCTTTCTTGTTGCTTAGATTTTCCAGTCGTAGTCCACGGTCAGTGGTGCATGATCTGAAAACTTTTCTTCTTTGTAAACAGCGGTTTTTTTGGCGGTAGCAGCAATGCCTGGTGTGCTGATGTGATAGTCGATACGCCAACCAACATTCTTTGCATAGGCTTGACCACGATTACTCCACCAGGTGTAGCAAGTTTCAGTTGCCTCTGGTTCAAGTTCGCGATAGACATCGACGTAACCTACTTTGCTAAATAAGTTAGTAAGCCATGCGCGCTCTTCGGGTAAGAAGCCAGAATTTTTGAGATTGCCTTTCCAGTTCTTGAGATCAATTTCTTGATGGGCAATATTGACGTCACCACATAAGACGATTTCACGACCAGATTTTTTGAGCGCTACGAGATGTGGCAGGAAGCTATCAAGATAGCGATACTTGGCTTCTTGGCGCTCGGGCGAGCTTGAGCCAGAGGGCATATAGACGGAAATAACAGAAAGCCCTTTGAAGCGTACTTCTACATAACGCCCCTCGGCATCGAACTCCTCATTGCCATAGCCGTACAAGACCTCGTCTGGCTTATGGGGGGTATAAATCCCGCAGCCGCTATAGCCTTTTTTCTCGGCATGATGGAAATAGCCATGCATGCCATCGGGGTTGAGGATGGCGTCTTCTAAGTCATCACGCTGAGCCTTGAGCTCTTGCATGCAAATGAAATCAGCCTTTTGCTTAACAGCCCATGGCAGAAAGCCTTTTTTGACTGCAGAACGGATACCGTTGAGGTTCGCGGAAATGATGCGTAACATGTAGGCCTATGAGCTCAAATAATTCAAATCAAGATAACTTTATTCGTTTTGCCTTGGAGGCAAAGGTTTTGTCCTTCGGGGAGTTTAAAACCAAAGCGGGAAGACTCTCACCCTATTTTTTTAATGCCGGCGAATTCAATGATGGCGCTCGTTTAAGCGCCCTTGGCCGTTACTACGCCAAAGCCCTGCAAGAATCCAATCTGCAGTTCGACATGCTTTATGGGCCTGCTTACAAGGGAATCACCCTTGCAGCGGCAACTGCTATCGCTTTAGCGGATGACGGTATTAATGTTCCTTATGCCTATAACCGCAAAGAAGCAAAAGATCATGGCGAAGGCGGGATGCTAGTTGGGGCACCAGTAAAAGGGCGCGTAGTCATTATTGATGACGTGATTTCTGCGGGCACTTCAGTCAGAGAGTCTGTCGATCTCATTCGGAAAGCAGGCGCAGAGCCTGCGGCAGTATTGATTGCTTTGGATCGTATGGAGCGCTCAGGGAATGCAATCGAGATTGGTGAAAAATCTGCCGTGCAGGCAGTAGAGCAAGAGTTTGGTTTGCCAGTAATTTCGATTGCTAATCTGGCTGGCTTGATGTCCTTCTTAACGGCATCAAGCGATACTCAGTTAACTAATTATTTGCCTGCAGTTAAGGCTTATCGCGAGAAATACGGAATCTAAGAGAAATAGCTTTTAGATCTCTGTTTCGCCTTCAAAGACGGTAACTGCCGGACCAGTCATGATGACTGGCTGGGCATCGCCATTAATCATTCCGCCCCAAGCAATTTGCAGGTCGCCACCGCGCGTATGCACTTTCACTGGCGAGTCTAGTAAACCCCTGCGGATGCCTGAAACCACGGCTGCGCAAGCACCAGTACCGCAGGCTAAGGTTTCCCCGGCACCACGCTCAAAGACGCGCAACTTAATTTCATTGCGATTAATTGCTTGCAGGTAGCCTACGTTTACCTTTTTCGGAAACGCAGAAAACTTTTCAATCTCAGGACCTTCTTCTAAAACGGGTGCGCTATCAACGTCACCAACCACTTGCACTGCATGTGGATTGCCCATCGAGAGAACGCCAACTAAGCTGTCGTGCGTTGCAGGATGGTTGAGTGGTAGCGCATACAACATCTCTTGAAACTCTTGAATGCTTGCCAGGCCATTGGCGTTAAATGGAATGTGACTGTGTTCAAAAATAGGCGCACCCATATCCACCTCAACCTGACCATCAGGATGAGACTTCAATGTGAGGACGGTATGTGCAACCTCGACACGCAAAGGATTCTTATTAGAGAGGCCTTGATCTAATACAAAGCGAACAAAGCAACGAGACCCGTTGCCGCATTGCTCTACTTCGCCTCCATCGGCATTAAAAATTCGGTACCGAAAATCAGCGTCTGGGCGCGTTGCTTTTTCAACTAAAAGAATCTGGTCGGCACCAATGCCAAATTGACGATGGGCCAAGGCTTGCCATTGCGCTTTGGTGATGCCACTCAAGTCTTGATCAATGCCATTGATCACAATAAAGTCATTGCCAGCACCATGCATTTTGGTGAAGCGTAGCTTGCGTACTGGATTGCTAGTATTGGTACTCAAAATATTTCCGTTTAATCGTAAAGACTGGGTTCGCCTTCGGGTCTGTGTTTAAAGCGCTTATGAACCCAATAGTACTCTGCCGGTCTTTCGCGAACAAGTTCTTCAATATATTGATTTAGGCGTGCGGTATCTTTTTCAACATCATCGCTAGGAAAGTTTGGCAGGGGCTCGCTGATATTGCAGGTATAGCCTTTACGGTCTTTGTTCAAGGTAGTCGTCATGAGGCATACCTCAGCACCGCTCAGCCTAGCCAAGCGCGATACTGAGGTGATGGTATTGGTTTGAATGCCAAAGAAGGGCACAAAGACTGAGTCACGTGGGCCTAGATCAATATCGGGGGCGATGAAAATAAAGTTGCCAGTTTGAATTTCTCGAATGAGATCGCGTAAGCGGCTCTGTCTTTCAATCGACTTTCCACCAAAACGATTTCTCCACTCGATCATTTTTTGGTTGAAGAATGGATTCTTCATATTTTGATAGAGGCCAGCGCCACGGGGCCAGTCATGCTCATTAGCCAGTACTGAAAGCGCCATAAAACCACCTTCAAGGCCAACAAAGTGAGGATTAATGAGTAGACGTGGCTTGCGATCGCCTAGAGTAATGGCTGATTTGATTGTGACGATATCGGTAATTTGTTTGCCGCTGCCCAGCCAGATACGACTTCTCTCTAATACGCTGCGACCAAACAATTTCCAGTGCTCAATTGCAAGTTCATCAATTTCTTTTTCATTGAGATTAGGAAAGCACAAACGCAAATTGGTTTTGACAACATGAGTGCGGCCATTGGGTATATGGGCTGCAAGCCAACCTAGACCATAGCCTACATGGACGGTTATGGTGTACGGCAGAAAAGCAAAGAGACGCAAAAGACTAAGCGCTAAGAAATTGAAGAGGTTTTGTAACCAGGTCATTTCGAAATTTTATAACTAATTCTATAGCTAAGTGCTTGGTGGCAATTCTGCACCGGCAGGATGCTTATAGCGGTTGTATGACCAGATGAATTGTTCTGGTGCGACGAGTACAGCATTTTCAATCGCAACGTTCAACTCTGCGGCAGCAATGGTGGCGTCTTCAGACAGAGGCTCAAGACGAGTTGCCTGCATGAGCCAGCCTTGACCAATGTCTTTGCGCTTGGCGGTAAACATCACTACTGGCGTGTTGTTGCGGTTGGCAAGACGCGCTGGTAATGGCGTTGTGTAAGCGGGGCGCCCAAAAAATGGCACCCATACACCCTCACCCCCACTGGGCACTTGATCTGGAAGAATGCCGATAGCCTCGCCGCGTGTGAGTGCCCGCGTCATTTGACGCACGCCATTCAGGTTGGTCGGAACAAAATGCATGTTTGGATAAGCGCGACCTTCTTCAACCACTTCATTGAGCCATTCTTGGCGTGATGGACGATACAGAATCGTTGCTGGAAAATGTTGTGCCAAGACACGCGGAATGATTTCAAAGCCGCCAAGGTGTGGAGTAAGCATGACTAAGCCATGTCCTTCGCCAATCGCTGCTTCAACTACATCCCAGTTTTGCACTTCAACCAACTGCAGTGCTTTTGCAGGGTTGCGCCAAATCCACAAGCTATCTGAAAACAACATTCCGGAGGCTCTTACGGCGCTCCAAAGCCTGAAAGGGAGTCCCCGTGCAATAACAACAGCTTCATATTGCGGTCTAAAGAACGAGCGATATTGTTTGGAGCCTACATAAGCCAACATGCCTAAAAGGGCTCCAATTACCTGCATAAGCGCAAGAGGCAGCACGGCAATCGTATTGAGGCAGAGCTTAAGTAGGAGTTTTCTCACCCCCTAATGATATTCAATGCCGCTCTCAGTGTGTGGATTTCAGCATGCCTTGCCGAATAAGGCATTTTTCGGATAAAATTCCCCCATCGCTGAGTTAAGGCAACTTGCAGGGCGATTCATAAATTCTGCTAAAGCGTCGCCGTTGTGGTTCCTGGCACGTCGAGTTGTCCCAATGATCGTGTTAATTTTTAAAGGAATATGCAATGGCAAATGATTACTTCTTTACCTCAGAATCCGTTTCTGAAGGTCACCCCGATAAAGTAGCAGACCAAATCTCTGATTCGATTCTTGATGCCATCTTGGCTCAGGATCCAACTGCACGTGTTGCAGCAGAAACTTTATGTAATACCGGCTTGGTTGTTTTGGCTGGTGAAATCACCACTAACGCTAACGTTGATTACATCCAAGTGGCTCGTAATACCTTGCGTGAAATTGGTTACGACAACACTGCTTACGGTATCGACTACAAAGGTTGTGCAGTGTTAGTTGCTTACGACAAGCAAAGTCCTGATATCGCTCAAGGCGTTGATAAGGCCCATGATGATGGCTTGGATCAAGGTGCCGGTGACCAAGGTCTGATGTTTGGTTACGCTTGTGATGAGACTGCAGAGCTGATGCCTTTGCCGATTCACTTGTCACATCGTTTGGTTGAGCGCCAATCACAATTGCGTCGCGATGGCCGTTTGAATTGGTTGCGCCCTGATGCGAAGTCACAAGTGACATTGCGTTATGTGGATGGCAAGCCTGACTCCATCGATACAGTTGTGTTGTCTACTCAGCACGATGAAGATATCTCTCTCGAAAAATTGCGCGAAGCAGTCATCGAAGAAATCATCAAACCAGTTTTGCCTAAGCACTTAATCAAAGGCGCAATTAACTTTTTGGTAAACCCAACAGGTCGTTTTGTTATTGGCGGCCCACAAGGCGATTGCGGTTTAACTGGCCGCAAAATTATTGTGGACACTTACGGTGGTGCAGCTCCTCATGGTGGTGGCGCTTTCTCAGGCAAGGATCCATCCAAGGTTGACCGCTCTGCTGCATATGCTGGTCGTTATGTTGCGAAGAACGTAGTTGCCGCTGGTTTGGCAAGCAAGTGCTTGATTCAGATCTCTTACGCGATTGGTGTTGCTAAGCCTACTTCAGTGATGGTGAGCACATTTGGCACTGGCAAGATTTCGGATGAGAAGATTGCTCAATTGGTTTCTGAGCATTTTGATTTGCGTCCAAAAGGTATCGTGAAGATGCTCAATCTCTTGCGCCCAATTTATAAAAAGACTGCTGCTTATGGCCACTTTGGTCGTGAGGAGCCAGAATTTACATGGGAGCAAACAGACAAAGCGGCTGCATTACGTGCCGCAGCAGGTCTGTAAGTAGGAAATACGTAGTTTGTAGTCGTATTGAGGCGAAATATGCCGTAATTGTTTACAATTACGGCATACCTTCAAGGAGCGTTGCAAGGAATGCTGAGACCCAGCACTTCCCCAGGCTTGAAGGGAGTGGATTCTAAGGTAACCCCCAGAGTTTGCTAATTGCAACCGCGCTCGCTAACCCATGATTCAATGGCTAGCGAGTTTCTACTCCAGCATTGGATCGTATTTAGCTGGAGCATTAATGAATACCGTAACTGACTTAAATAACTTTGTTGCAACTCGTTGCGCAATTGCTGATATTTCTTTAGCTGACTTCGGCCGTAAAGAAATTGCGATTGCTGAAACTGAGATGCCTGGCTTGATTGCCATTCGTGACGAATTTTCTGCACAACAGCCATTGCGTGGCGCACGCATTACTGGCTCTTTGCATATGACCATTCAAACTGCAGTGTTGATCGAGACACTTGAGGCGCTTGGCGCTGAAGTTCAATGGGCTTCTTGCAATATTTTCTCTACACAAGATCATGCAGCAGCAGCGATTGCCGCTAATGGCACACCAGTGTTTGCGATTAAGGGCGAAACTCTTGAGCAGTATTGGGACTTTACCCACCGTATTTTTGAGTGGGCTGATGGCGGCTACACCAATATGATTTTGGATGACGGCGGCGACGCTACATTGTTGTTGCACCTTGGCGCACGCGCTGAAAAAGACCAAGCTTGCTTAAGCAATCCAACTAGCGAAGAAGAAACCATTTTGTTTGCTGCCATCAAGAAAAAATTGGCGCAAGACCCAACTTGGTATTCAACACGCTTAGAAAAAGTTAAAGGCGTTACAGAAGAAACGACTACTGGTGTTCATCGTCTGTATCAAATGTTTGCTAAGGGTGAGTTGAAGTTCCCAGCAATTAACGTGAATGACTCTGTAACCAAGAGCAAGTTCGACAATCTTTATGGTTGCCGCGAGTCTTTGGTTGATGCGATCAAGCGTGCTACTGACGTGATGGTGGCTGGTAAGGTTGCTGTAGTTTGTGGTTACGGCGACGTAGGTAAAGGCTCTGCGCAAGCATTGCGTGCTTTGTCTGCCCAAGTTTGGGTTACTGAAGTAGATCCAATCTGCGCATTGCAAGCTGCAATGGAAGGCTACCGTGTGGTAACAATGGATTACGCTGCTGATAAAGCAGACATCTTTGTTTCTGCAACAGGCAACTACCACGTGATTACACATGACCATATGGCTAAGATGAAAAATCAAGCCATCGTTTGTAACATTGGCCACTTTGATAATGAGATCGATGTTGCTGGTATTGAAAAGTACAAGTGGGAAGAGATCAAGCCACAAGTTGACCATGTGATTTTCCCAGCTGCTAATGGCAAGCCTGAGAAGCGCATCATCATTTTGGCTAAAGGCCGCTTGGTTAACCTCGGTTGCGGTACAGGACACCCTTCATATGTGATGAGCTCTTCATTTGCAAACCAAGTGATCGCACAAATCGAATTGTGGAATGCAGTAGGCACAGATAAATACCCAGTGGGTGTTTACACATTGCCTAAGCATTTGGATGAAAAGGTTGCACGTTTGCAGCTCAAGACTCTCAATGCAGAGTTGACAGTATTGTCAGACCAGCAAGCTTCTTACATTGGCGTAACGAAGGAAGGCCCTTACAAGGCTGACCACTATCGCTATTAATCCAGTCACATAGAAACCTAGGCCCAAAATCATGGAATTAAGCGTCGAATTCTTTCCTCCAAAAACACCTGAAGGTGAGAGTAAGTTGCATCTGGTGCGCGAGCGTTTTTCTGAAACGCTTAAGCCTTCGTTTTATTCCGTGACCTTTGGTGCCGGTGGCTCTACTCAGTCTGGCACATTAAAAGTGGTGAGCGATATACATGCTGCTGGTGCAGCAGTTGCTCCTCACTTATCTTGTGTTGGTAGCTCACGTGAAAGCGTGCGCGAGATGCTCAAGCAATATCAAGCATTAGGTGTGAAGCGCATTGTGGCTTTGCGCGGTGACTTGCCATCTGGCATGGGCCAGTATGGTGAGTTTCATCATGCGAACGAATTAGTTGAATTTATTCGTGCAGAAACAGGCGATTGGTTTCACATTGATGTAGCTGCATATCCAGAGACCCATCCACAGGCAAAGTCGCCTGCTAGTGATGTGGACTTCTTTGTGCAAAAAATGAAGGCAGGCGCAAACTCCGCCGTCACTCAATATTTTTATAACAGCGATGCTTACTTCCGCTTTGTGGACGAGGCCTATGACCAGGGCGTAATACAGCCGATCATCGCCGGCATTATGCCGATCACCAATAGCAGCCAGTTATTGCGCTTTTCTGATGCGTGCGGCGCTGAAATTCCACGCTGGATTCGTTTGCGTCTTCAGTCTTATGGTGATGACATTGCCTCAATTCGTGCATTTGGTGAAGAAGTAGTGACAGACTTATGTGATCAGTTGTTAACTGCAGGCGCACCCGGAATTCACTTCTATTCGCTGAACCAGGCTGATGCAGTTTTGGCGATTGCTGATAACTTAGATTTAACAAAGTAAATCAACTTAGTAAGCCAGACTCCGTCAAAAGCATATCTAGAGGCTCATCATGAGTTTGAGCCGCCCACTGGGCATCATCTAATTTTTGCCAATCAAAACCAATCCCAACGCAAACCAGCTTGGAATTTTTCTTTCTGAGATCGGCTAGGGTGCGATCAAAATATCCGCCACCATAGCCCAGTCGCCAGTAATGCGGTTTACCGTTCTCAACTGAGCTGGACCAGCCAACGCAGGGAATCAGAATGCAGTCCGGATTGATGAGTGGTCTTAAGGCATTGTTGGGATCTGGCTCTGGTACGCCATGCTTACTGGGAATTAATTGATCCCCTTGGCACCATTGATAAAAATCGAGATGTTTATCAATGGTGCCAAGGGGCAGCGTGAGAGTCCGGTTGGGGGCATTTTTAACCCAGGCCAGCAAGGTGGAGCGTAAATCAACTTCATCCTGAATGGGCCAATACAGAGCAATGGATTGCCAAGATTTACCTTGCTCTGCTAGCAATTGATTTAAGTGATCGATTAGGCAGGCTTGAATTTGAGCGTAATTTTGCTCAGATGCAAAGCTAGTGCGTTGTTTCAGTAAATTTTGACGAAGAGTTTTTGGTGAATTCTCGTGCATATCGACCATTATCAGGCGAAAATTAAAGAATATAGTAATCAAGTATCGCAGGGCCGAAGCCTTGCAAATAGAGATAGGGTTAGATCGCAAGAATGAAGTCTGCAACAGTTAATAGCAAATACCATCAGTGGGCCAAAATTCTGGTTTTGGGTCTAGCGCTTGGCATATCCAATTCTTATGCAGAAAAGCTAAAAAAGCCAAACCTACCCAAGTCTTATGAGAGCAAAGCAGCTCCTGCCGAAATTACTGATACTGATCGGATGTTCATCGATTTGCGTGAGGCAGCAAAAAAGAACGATGTATTTCGTACCCAGCAGCTTTCATCTAATTTAGCCAATTACCCATTTGATGATTACGTAACTTATTTCCGGATCAAGCCGCAGCTATTTGATAGTGCTGGTGGAGCACGCAATGATTACAGCGCCGATGCTCAGGTCGTTGCTTTTTTAAATCAGTACCAGGGTACAGCACTGGCTGATCGTATGCGGAATGACTGGCTTTTGGTGTTGGGTAAGCGCAAGGACTGGGCGCGCTTTGATGCGGAGTATGCCAAATTTGTTTTGGATGACGACACGCAAGTAAAGTGCTACTCCTTGTTATCAAAGTTATCGCAAGGTGAGAATCCAACGAAGTTGGCAATTGATTCCCGATCGGTGCTGTTAGATCCTAGTTATTTTGGTCAGGCATGCCAAGAATTGGTTCCCTCATTAGTTGCTGCTGGCGGCATGACTCCCAGCGAAGCTAAAGCCATTGGTCGCGCTGCAAGCGAGAGGGGTTATGACACCATGGCTCGTCGCCTTGGTGGTGAAGATCCAATTGGAGATATCGTCAAAGCAGCGAAGGCGGACCCATCCAAGGCCTATCGTGACTTTTCTCAAAGCGCATCTCGCTATAGCAAAGAAAACCAAGCAGTCGCATGGGGCGTGATCGGACAATTTTTGGCGAAGAAATTAGATCCGAATGCAGATGATGCGTATCGCCTCCAGCAAGAGCTTGGTTATAACGAGCTCCTTTCCGTTGAATCGCAAGAATGGAAAGTGCGCGCAGGATTGCGTGCTAAGGATTGGGTCTTGGTAAAAAATGCAATTGATGGCATGAACCCTGCGGTACGCAGCAAAGATCCAGCATGGACCTATTGGTACGGTCGTGCGCTCAAGGCCGAAGGTCAAGATGTAAAAGCCAAAGAGAGTTTTGAATTAATTGCTGACCAATACAATTTTTATGGGCAACTTGCGCGTGAAGAGTTGGGCAAATCAAATCATGCGCCCGCTAAAACCAAGGTAACCGAGCAAGAGATTGATGCAATGGCCAGCCGCAAGGGCTTTATTCGTGGCGAGCGTTTATATGCCATGAATCTTCGCTTTGAAGGCAACCGTGAGTGGAATTGGGAATTGCGCAATATGACTGACAAGCAGTTGATTGCAGCAGCTGAGTATGCAAAGCGCATCAACCTGTATGACCGTGTCGTTAATACTGCAGATCGTACCAAGCAAGAGCACGACTTTAGTTTGCGTTATCCAACGCCATACAAAGAGGAGCTTTCTCCAATTGCTCGCCAGATTGATTTGAATCTTGCCTGGGCTTATGGCTTGATTCGTCAAGAGTCGCGCTTCATTATGAATGCTGCTTCATCTGTAGGCGCATCAGGATTAATGCAGGTGATGCCAAATACCGCGAAGTATGTTGCTAAGAAGATTGGCATGACAAACTACACCAATGACAAATTGAGCGATACCAATACCAATCTGACATTGGGCAGCAATTATCTCAATATGGTTCTTGTTGATCTGGATGGATCTTGGGTTTTAGCTTCTGCGGCATATAACGCAGGCCCTTCTCGCTCAAAAGCTTGGCGTGAAAAATTATCCGGTCCAACAGAGGGTGCTATTTTTGCTGAGACTATTCCATTTACTGAGACGCGTGTTTATGTGAAGAATGTACTTTCTAATGCAAATTACTATTCATCAGTCATCAATGGTTCTACACAGTCATTAAAACAGCGCTTAGGTGTTATTACACCAAAGGCTGCAACTCAATCTGAGCTTCCTTAAACAATCAATTACTGCGTAAAGCAAAGAAAGCTTCTTATGAAATATGACATCCTTCTCATCGGTGGCAATGGATTTGTGGGGCGAGTCATTGCTGCGCAACTTCAGCTTGCGGGCTATTCTGTATTAGTGCCAACGAGCCACTTAGTTGCTGCACGTGAATTGCGTATGTTGCCTAAAGTGCATGTGGAAGAGGCTGATATTCATGAGTTTGATGAATTGCAGAGTCTTTGTGGGCGTATCAAGCCTAATGGCGCAGTGATTAATTTGGTCGGCGTGTTGCACGATAAGCCAGCACAGCCTTATGGAAAAGTGTTTAAGGCTGCGCACGTAGAGTTGCCAAAAAATATTATTACGGCGATGCAGTTGCATGGCTTAAAGCGCTATTTGCATATGAGCGCATTGGGAGCCGATTCTCAAGGCCCATCAATGTATCAGCGCAGTAAAGGTGATGGCGAGGCTGCGGTCAAAGAAAGCAATTTAGATTGGACTATCTTCAGGCCATCGGTCATCTTCGGTGCCCAAGATCAGTTCATTAACCTGTTTTCTAAATTGACTAAGTTATTTCCTGCTATGCCTTTAGCAAATCATCAGGCGAAATTTCAGCCGGTAAGCGTGGATGATGTTGCGACTGCATTTGTGAAATCTTTATCAATGCCGCAAACAATTCACCAGTCTTATGATTTGGTGGGCCCAACGGTTTACACCATGAAAGAAATTGTGGAGTTCGCTGCGCGTAAAGCCAAGACCTCTTGCGCCATTATTCCAGTACCAGCCTTTGTGGGCTACCTACAAGCATTGGCATTTGAATTCTTGCCTGGTCCTACATTGATGTCACGTGACAATATTGCCTCCATGAAAGCGCCTAATGTCTTGCCGGTAAATGGAGTTGATGCTTTGACGGATGTATTCAAAATGAGTCGTCGCACTTTAGAGGGCATGCAGTAATGAAAATCTACGCAGTGGGCGGCGCCATCAGGGACACCCTCATGGGCTTGCCTGTGCACGACATTGATTATGTTGTGGTTGGATCCAGCGTAGAAGAGGTGATAGCCAAGGGCTTTCGGCCTGTTGGTAAAGATTTTCCAGTGTTCCTACATCCAGAGACGCAAGCTGAATACGCGCTTGCCCGTACTGAGCGCAAGACTGGTAAAGGCTATAAAGGATTTCATTTCTATGCCGATCCTTCCGTTACCTTGGAGCAGGATTTAGAGCGTCGAGATTTAACCATCAATGCAATGGCGCAAGAAGTGGGTGTCGACGGAAAACAATTCGGTCCGATTATTGATCCACATAATGGTCAAGAAGATTTAGCAGCCAAAATATTTCGTCATGTATCAGATGCATTTGCCGAGGATCCACTGCGCTTATTGCGAATTGCTCGCTTTGCTGCACGCTTCCCAGAATTTAGAGTGGCTGACGAAACGCTCATTGCCTTAAAAGCGATTGTTCAGTCCGGTGAATTAAGCGCATTATCAGCAGAGCGAATTTGGCAGGAGCTGGCTAGAGGCCTAGTCTCTGCCAAGCCCATGCACCTGTTTCAGGTTTTATTAAATACTGGGGCCGCTAACACTGTATTGCCGTCATTGCTGACTTCCAAGCTGGCAGAAGAGTCTTTCCGCGAGGAGCTCATCGCGCATTTGGCTTTGGCAGGTAATAGTCTAGAGGAGCGCTGCGCTGTTGCGCTAATGCACCTACCTGCTAGTGAAATTCGTTCATGGGCGGATTGCGTTCGTATGCCAATCGATGTGCGAGATTTCAGTGAAATATTTAGCGATCTAAGAGTGTTAATCAATAAGTATCGCGATACCTCTTATCAGGCGATTGATGTTTTGGCTTGGTTTAATCGTGCGGATGTTTGGCGTAAGCCAGATCGTGCTCAAGCGATTTTGAATCTTGCAGAAAAGTTGGCAATGAATGTTTCCGCTTTGATCAATGCAATGCGTAATGCACAATCCATCAATACTGCAGAAATTATTGCTGGTGTTGCTGCAGAAGATCGATCCAATGGCGAGCGCATTGGTAGCGCATTTGAGTCTGCCAGGTTGGCTGCAATCACTGCGGCTCTAGAGTCTTAAGAACAGTCAGAACTACAGTCTGTTTCTTCCGCGCAAGCCCGGCAAGTCTTCAAGTACATGCCCTGGCAACAGACTTTCTAAGTTTTTAGAAAATGCAAAGGCCTTAAACAATTCGCCCATCTCGGCTTCAGACAACAACTTTTGTAAAGAGTTCGAGATTGGTAGAAAAGTTTCTGGGTCACTGGGGTCGCCTATCTCCAACGCAATATCGCCTATGCCTGCATCCAGAAGGTATGCAGCCTGATTTGTCAGATAAACATCATCAGCATTTTCAGCTAATGCACTGCGAGCAATTTGCGACCACTCAACGTGAGTTGTAATGTCGCAAAGACCTGGAAGGTGGAATGGGTCTTGAATTGCGTGATGACGGTGATGAGCCATCAAGGTGCCTTCGAGCCTTTGCGGGTGGTAGTACTCGCTTTCCGGAAAGCCATAGTCAAAAGTAAGAAACAATCCAACATCTAAATGCTTGGCAACTTGTTGCATCCAAGCATTCGCAGGCGCATGTAATTCTGTGACATAACCTTCTGAGAAATTTCCACTGAGCAGACTTTCGGGGAGCAGTTGTTGCTCAACTGGGGAACCCAATTTCCAAGCTAGTTTGTCATTCTCCAAAGTAACGCCATACCAATACCAAAAACCATTCTGAAAAATGATGGCGTCACAAGGAATGGCATCAATTACTTCGTTTGCAAGAATGACGCCCGCGAATTTTTCTGGTAGTTCTGTGAGCCAGGTGCACTGAGTGTTGAGATTGAGTTGCTCAACAGTATTTCTAATTCTTTCTTGTTGACGTTGAGCTAGGTCTGGTGAGATTTCAATAATGTCGTAACGAGCCAAAGAAAACCCAAGATCATTTAGGCGGGTCAGTATGGAAGTTGCCAGCTTGCCCGTGCCGGCACCAAATTCCAAAATCTGAGCAGGTAACCCTTTTTCCTTGAGTCCCTCAAGTACTGGCAAGAGGGTAGAGCAAATAGCAGCGCCAAAGAGGGGGCTAAGTTCGGGGGCTGTCGTGAAATCACCCCCAGCTCCTAGTTTATGGGCGCCTGCGCTGTAGTAGCCCATTCCAGGCTCATAGAGAGCCATCTCCATGTAGCGAGAAAATGGCAGCCAGCCGCCTTCTGAGGCGATTTGGGAGGCTATTTTGGCCTTTAAAGCGGCACTATGCTCCGTTTCAAGGCTGGTCAAGGTAATATCCATAGCTCGCTAGTCTAAGAGAATTTAATTGAACCCTAGTTCAACGACCCCATCCCAGCAAAAAAAGGCAGTTTTAGTGACTGGCGCCGCCAAGCGTCTAGGTCGAGAAATTGCCATGCAGTTTGCCCGTCAGGGTTGGGATGTAGCAGTTCATTATGGGCGATCTGAGCAAGAGGCCCAAGAAACCATCAGAGAAATCGAGATGATGGGTGTGAAAGCCCAGGCTTTCCAGGCGGACTTGCTTGATGAGGCTGCCACCAAAGGGCTTTTCTTCAATGCGAGTAAGGCCTTTCCTGGTTTAGCTTGCCTGGTAAATAGTGCATCCATCTTTGAATACGATCGCGCCAACTCAAGCACTCCGTTAAGTGGAAAAAGTTTGCAAGATCATATGCAGGTTAATTTGACAGCGCCCATTTTGTTATCTCAATTGATGTTTGAGTATCAAAAAAGTAAAGCCAATACTTCTGCAGGGATCCCTGCTGTTATTCCAGCAGTAATTCAATTGCTAGATCAAAAGTTAATCAATCTCAATCCAGATTATTTGTCTTACACCCTGTCTAAGGCCGCACTACTTTCTTCTGTTGAGTTGTTAGCTATGGATTTTGCGCCGCATTTGCGAATAGTCGGATTGGCCCCTGGAATATCTTTGCCATCAGGTGATCAAACAAATGACGGCTTTTCAAAGGCGCATCAAATGACGCCACTAGGAAAATCTTCAACGCCTGCAGATATTGCAAAAGCAGCAGTATTTTTAGCTGAATCTAGCGCTATTACTGGAACGACTTTATATGTCGATGGCGGACAGCACTTACTGCCATCATCACGTGATGTGATGTTCAAAACCAATTAAGTATTTTTAAAAAGTAAATATTCATGCACGCAATTCTTTCTCATCCTGCTCTTGTTGACTGTCGTCGTTTATTTTTACGCGACTATGAGATCTATATCAACATCGGTGTTCATGATTTTGAGAAAAAAGCAGAGCAACGCGTTATTTTGAATGTAGACCTCTATATTCCGCTAGGGCTTAATACGCCAACCCAAGATCAGTTGGATGAGGTGGTGGATTACGACTTTATGCGTGAGACCATTAAGGCTAGAGCCTCGCAGGGCCATATTCATTTACAAGAAACTTTCTGTGATGACATTGTGACTGCGATGTTGCTGCACCCTAAAGTCTTGGCTGCACGTGTGAGTACAGCCAAACCAGATGTATATCCAGACTGCCACTCGGTGGGCGTTGAAGTGTTTCGCATCAAAGCATCTTGAGTAAAAGAATTTAGAAAAGAACTCTTATGGGCGATATTCGTAAAGTTATCTTCGAAGAAAATAAGCTAGAGAAAAAACTCTGTCGCTTGGTTGGTCAAGCTATTGGTGACTTCGGCATGATCGAAGAGGGTGACAAGGTAATGGTATGTGTATCGGGCGGCAAAGACAGTTATGCCATGCTTGATATTCTGATGAAGTTGCGTGAGCGTGCACCGATCAATTTTGAAATTATTGCGGTGAACTTAGATCAGAAGCAGCCTAATTTCCCTGCCGAAATATTGCCAAATTATTTGAAGAGCTTGGGCGTTCAGTATCACATCGAAGAGCAAGATACTTACAGCATTGTGAAGCGCGTAATTCCTGAGGGTAAAACTACTTGTGGATTGTGTTCACGCTTGCGCAGGGGAATTTTGTATCGCGTAGCCGATGAGTTGGGTGCAACGAAGATTGCTTTAGGCCATCATCGCGATGACATTCTAGAAACTTTGATGCTCAATATGTTCTATGCAGGCAAGCTAAAAGGCATGCCTCCAAAGTTGCGCTCTGATGACGGCAAACATATTGTGATCCGCCCATTGGCATATGTTCCCGAGAAATTGCTTGAGCGTTATGCGGCAGATATGAATTTCCCCATCATTCCGTGTGATTTGTGTGGAAGTCAGCCAAATCTGCAGCGTCAGGTAATGAAAGAAATGCTGCGCGAGTGGGAAAAGAAGCATCCAGGCCGGGTGGAGAACTTATTCCGCTCAATGCACCACATCGTCCCATCTCATTTGATGGACGGTGAAGCCTTTGATTTCAAAAATCTCGAGATTTCGACTGAGTTATCTGGAATTGCCGCTAGATCAACTGGTGACAGGGCTATTGATGAGGCTGATTTAGACGAATTGGCCTGTGGAACCATGATTCAGGGGACTTATAATTCCCCTTTATGAATATCGTCATTTTGGCTGCTGGGCAAGGAAAGCGGATGAAATCCGCTCTGCCCAAGGTCCTGCAAACTTTGGCAGGCAAGCCCCTGCTCCAACACGTTCTCAGTACCGCTCTTTCACTACAAGATAAGAAGGCTAAATCTGGTCCTGTTGTAGTAGTTGGTCATGGCGCAGCAGACGTCAAAGCATTTTTATTAAATGCAAGTAAAGAAGACTCCAGTTTTAGCAAGGTAGCGACGGCGCTTCAAGCGGAGCAAAAAGGAACGGGCCATGCTCTTCTGCAGGCCCTGCCTAAATTAGATACTCAAGAGCCCACATTAGTTTTGTACGGCGATGTTCCCCTCACCACAAAAAAGACTTTGGCTAAATTAGCAAAGTTAGCTGATGGTGTTCGTGGTCAAGACAGTGCCCTTGCGCTCCTCACGCAAAACCTTGCCAATCCAACTGGATACGGTCGGATTGTCCGTGACGTAGATGGCTCTGTGAAAGAGATCGTTGAAGAGAAAGACGCAACGCCTACGCAAAAAGCAATCCAAGAGATCAACACCGGCATCATGGTGTTGCCAACAAACTCATTAAAGAAGTGGTTGAAAGCTTTGCGTGCAAGTAACGCCCAAGGTGAGTATTACTTGACTGATGTGATCGCGATGGCTGTTAAAGATGGCGTACCGATTCGTACAACGCAAGCTGATGATGAGTTTGAAACGGTTGGCGTTAATAGCCGCGACCAACTCGCTGCGTTAGAGCGCGTTCACCAACTCAATATTGCAAGCCAATTGATGGATGCGGGAGTATCACTTGCTGACCCAGCACGTATTGATGTGCGTGGCACTCTAGAGTGCGGCACCGATGTCTCGATTGATGTTGGCTGCGTCTTTGAGGGTTGCGTCACCTTAGATGCCGGCACAAAGATTGGCCCTTACTGCGTGATTCGCAATAGCGTGATTGGTAAAGGCGTGTCTATTCATGCATATAGCCATGTAGATGGTGCAAAAGTAGGCAATCAATCAATCATTGGCCCATACGCACGTTTACGCCCTGGCGCAGATTTATCCAATGATGTGCATATTGGTAATTTCGTAGAAGTGAAGAACAGCAAAATTGCTGCTAATAGCAAAGCAAATCATTTGGCCTATGTTGGCGATTCCATTGTTGGCTCAAGAGTCAATATTGGTGCTGGCACGATCACATGTAACTACGATGGCGTGAACAAACACCAGACCATTATTGAGGATGATGTTTTTATTGGCTCCGATACTCAGTTAGTTGCACCAGTGCGTGTAGGCCGTGGCGCGACATTGGGTGCTGGCACAACTCTTACTAAAGATGCCCCTCCAAACCAGCTGACTGTTTCTAGAGCTAAACAAATTTCATTGCAGTGGCAGCGCCCTGTTAAGCAGGAAAAGAAAGTTGTAGCTAAAAAAACGGCAGTGAAAAAAATTGCCACCAAGAAAGTGGCAGCTAAAAAAATAGCTGTAAAGAAAGTTGTCAAGAAGACGGTTAAGAAAACCGCAAAGGGTAAAAAATAATGTGCGGTATTGTTGGTGCGGCCTCCCATAAAAATATTGTTGATGTTTTGGTTGAGGGCTTGCGCCGCCTAGAGTACCGAGGTTATGACTCTTGTGGATTTGCGGTGATTAATGGCGATGATGCAAAACACGCTATTGAAAGAGCGCGCACGACTGCTCGCGTTTCTGAATTAGGTGAGCAAGGTAAAGATTTCTTCGGCACCCTAGGTATTGCCCACACGCGTTGGGCTACTCATGGCAAACCAGATACACAAAATGCCCACCCCCACACTTCAAATGGTTTGATCGCAGTTGTGCACAACGGCATTATTGAAAACTATGAAGTTCTGCGTTCAGATTTAAAAGCCGCTGGATATGTATTTACTTCTGAAACAGATACGGAAGTGATCGCTCATTTAATTCATCAGCAGTATGTAGCAAGTGGTCAAAAAGATATTGCCAGCTCTGTAAGAGCAGTGTTACCTAAGTTGCATGGTGCATACGCCATTGGTGTGATCGCTCAAGATAATCCAAGCACTCTAGTGGGCGCTCGTGTCGGCTCCCCTTTGGTGGTTGCCATTGGCGACCATGAGCATTTCTTAGCCTCTGATGCTTTGGCTTTAGCGGGACGCGCTCACTCCATGATGTATTTGGAAGAGGGTGATGTTGCGGTTCTCAAGGCGGACAGTATTGAGGTAATTGATCAAGTAGGTAAGGTCGCCCAAAGAGAGCTTAAGCCCATGCCAGCTCAAGCTGAGTCAGTTGATCTTGGGCCGTATCAGCATTACATGCAAAAAGAAATCTTTGAGCAGCCCAGAGCAATTGGCGACACGCTTGCCAACATCGCTGCCTTCGGCCCTGAACTATTTGAAGCTAAACCAGAAGACTGGAAAGCTTTCAATCAAGTATTGATTTTGGCTTGCGGTACCAGCTACTACTCCGCATGTGTTGCTAAATATTGGCTAGAAGATATTGCCGGTATTCCGACACAAGTTGAAATTGCGAGTGAGTATCGCTATCGCACAACTGTACCCAATCCAAAAACATTGATTGTGGTGGTCTCACAATCTGGCGAGACTGCGGATACCTTAGCCGCCTTGCGTCATGCCAAGAGCCTAGGCCATCAGTACACATTGGCAATTTGCAACGTGGCAAGCAGCGCTATGGTTAGAGAAACAGGTTGGCATTTCTTGACCAAAGCTGGTGCTGAAATTGGGGTTGCTTCTACGAAAGCATTTACAACGCAGCTATTAGCGCTTTATCTCTTGGCGGTTTCAATTGCTAAACGTGATGGCAAAATTTCTCCTGAAACAGAAAAAGAAATGCTTCGCGAGTTGCGTCATTTGCCAAAAGCGCTTCATGCAGTTCTGGCTCTTGAGCCTCAAATCATTGCATGGAGCGATGCTTTTGCTAAGTGCGAGAATGCTTTGTTCCTTGGCCGTGGCATGCACTATCCCATTGCGCTTGAGGGCGCATTGAAGCTAAAAGAAATTTCTTACATTCATGCAGAGGCTTATCCAGCTGGTGAGTTAAAGCATGGCCCACTTGCATTAGTCACTGACAAAATGCCGGTAGTTACAGTAGCGCCGAATGACATCCTGTTGGAAAAACTCAAATCCAATATGCAAGAAGTAAAAGCGCGTGGTGGTAAGCTTTACGTGTTTGCTGATCAAGATAGCCACATCTCAAGCAGTGAGGGCATCAATGTCATCAAGCTACCTGAGCACTATGGCAACCTCTCACCAATATTGCATGTAGTTCCTCTTCAGCTATTGGCGTATCACACAGCTTGTGCGCGCGGCACTGATGTGGACAAGCCTCGAAACCTAGCAAAGAGCGTTACGGTCGAATAAGCATTTCCTGCAGATTTATGTGAAAAAACGGATATTTTCACAAACCTAAAACAATTTATAGATTTTTGTATTACTATTTCACGCATCATTTTATTTATTAGGGATCTGTCATGAAGATGAAGCGCATTGCTGTTTATCTGGTTGGTTTATTTACTGGCGCAGGAATTGCTGTTGCAGTTGTTAGCAATGCGGCTGACTCAATCATTCCTTTTACCTTTAAAGATGGCCAGGTAATTTCAGCGGATACCTTGAATGATCTTGTTGCAAGCATTAACAGCTCAGCACAGGGAGTAAGTACTGAATCCGAGCTCAACGGAAGCTGGACTTGTTCTACTTATGACCCTTCTTCCGCGAGCGCTAAAACAGCGGGGATGCCAAACTCGAACTTTAATACTGATCCAGTTACAGGGCTGCAAAAGTTGGTGAATACTTGGACATTCTCTAACGGTGGAAAAAATCTTTCAATGAACTTAATACCTCTTGGAGGAATTACGGGGAGCGGAAATAATACTGGTGGCTGTACTGGCGTAACTAACTTTACTTACGCTGCAAACGTAGTCGAATCTACGTTAATGTTAAGTTCTACTACTGGCTGTACCGGTGGAAATGGTTATATATTACCGATCATCAAAGCATCTCCATATAAATTTAGAGTGGTTGTAGATAAAACAGTAATTTCTTGTGTGGCTGCTAATCAGCCACCAGCAATCCCAACAAACTTAGTTGCTACTGCTGGAAGTGGTGGAGTCGGCATTAGTTGGACCGATAACGGCGGTAGTCCAACTGGCTTTTCTATCTTGAAGAAAGTTAGTGGAGCATATACCGAAATTGGAACAACTTCAGACACTTCGTACACAGATGCTTCTGGTGCAGTTGGAGCTTTGTATCGCGTGAAGTCAACCAATGCAAATGGCAGCAGCCTTGCTTCAATCGCAGTATTGGCAAACTAAAGTTATGACTAAGCTTATAGCCCTCACTTTTTCTGTAGCTATCATGCTTTCTGCTTGTGGTGGCGGGGGTAGCAGTAGTAGCAGCGGCGGAAATGCAGCTGCGGCTGCCTCATGTAACCAAGCTCCAACCTTGGGCGCTACAACTTTTGGAAATGGATGTTTCAAATAAGTATTTGCTTGTTTGACATTCACCTAAAGTTGTGGACAAAATTTACCAGGTAAATCAGGGCTTTACGAAGCCCTGATTGCATTTTTGTGTTCAAATATCTCTTCACAAAGAGGATATTTGTTGCAAACCATGTTTCTGTCGATACCCCAGTTCTCACGCTTGAACTTGCTAGCGCTCATATGTGCAGCAACTATCTCGGCGTGCGCGGTTGGCCCAGACTTTAAGCAGCCTGAAGCACCAAAGACTTCTTCCTATACAGAAACTCCTTTAGCCAAGAAACTTACGCCTGCTCCAGGAGTTCCGGGCGGTACTGATCAAGAGTTTGTTGAAGGTGCTGATATTGAGGCGCAGTGGTGGGAGCTTTACAAATCTCCTGAGCTTGATGCCCTTATTAAAAGAGCTCTTGAGCAGAATCCGAATTTAGGCGCAGCTGACGCAGCATTGCGTGCAGCACAAGAAAATGTCAATGCACAAATTGGCGGCCAATACTTTCCAGCGATTGGTGTTGGTGCAAATGCTTTAAGACAAAAGCAACCATCTGCTGTCTATGGCATGAATTATGGTTCCGACACTTATAACCTTTACAACACGACAGTCAATGTGACGTATAAGTTGGATGTGTTTGGTGGCGCACGTCGTGCTGTCGAAGGCGCTCGGGCTCAAGCAGAGGTTGCTCAGTTCCAGCTGGAGGGAGCTTATCTTTCGTTAACAGCCAACGTAGTGACTAGCGCAGTTAGAGAAGCGGCATTACGTGCGCAGATGCAAGCCACAGAAGAAATTTTGAAAGCCCAAACCAATCTCGCTGAAGTAACTGAGAAGCAATTAATCATTGGCACGGTTTCAAAAGTGGATGTCACCTCACAGAGAACCTTGGTATCTAATTCTCAAGTAGATCTGTTTAATTACGAAAGAAACCTTGCCTTTGCACGGAATCAATTGGCAGTGCTAGTGGGGGAGATCCCAAGCAATGCAAACATTGCTAAGTTTGATTTAGCTAATTTACATTTGCCAGAAAAGCTTCCTTTATCGGTGCCATCTAGCTTGGTGCGACAGCGCCCTGACGTCCGGGCTGCTGAAGCACAGCTCAAAGCGCAGAATGCTTTTGTAGGCGTAGCTACAGCAAACTTATTGCCACAATTCAATATCACTGGATCGATTGGCGCTGCTTCATTAACCTCTAATGGATTGTTTGGGCCAAACTCTGCGCTATGGTCCTTAGGAGGCGGCATCTTGCAGCCTTTATTCCAGGGTGGTCAGTTACTCGCACAGCGTCGCGGCGCTATCGCCAACTATGAGCTGGCAGCTTTTCAATATCAAGCAACCGTCTTAAATGCATTTCAAGAGGTAGCCAATGCATTGCGGGCACTAGAGACTGGCGCTCAGGCACTTAAGGCCGCATCAGATGCGGAGCGTTATGCCTATGAGACTTTAGATTTAGTGCAACAACAATACAAGTTGGGTACAGCAAGTTATTTAGCAGTGCTTTATTACCAAAATCAGTATCAACAAGCAAAAGTGAAATCCGTTTCAGCACAAGCAACGCGCTTCTCGGATACGGCAGCATTATTTGCAGCACTCGGCGGCGGTTGGTGGAATCGTGAAGGCCCTGCTTTTAAACCAAAAGACATAGCGAACAAAGATCAAAATGAAACTTCTGGAAATCATTAAGAACAAGCTCATCGTAGTTCTTGCCTTGTGGGCTTGGACAAAACGTAAAGCGATTGAGTGGAAATTGCGCGAGAGAGCAATTGCCCTTTGGGAAAAAGCAAAAGCTTTTTGGGCGCGCATGGGCCAAAAATGGCGTGGCACTAAGGCGCATGAAAAATTGATGGCGATGGAGCCGTTACAACGTCGCATGACCATCATGCTCTGCGGTGTATTTCTATTGTTAGGTTTGATCTTTGCTTTTAATCAGTTGAAGACTTTCATGATTAAAACTTTCATTGCCGGCATGGGATTGCCTCCTGCTACGGTATCTACAATGGTTGTTGCTACTTCTGAGTGGCAGCCTAAATTAACTAGCGTTGGTAATGTACGCGCATTTAGAGGTGTAGAGCTAAGCACTGAGCTTGGTGGCTTGGTGCAGACGGTGCCCGTAAAGTCTGGGCAAGACGTTAAAGAGGGCGATCTTCTGATTAAGTTGAATGATGCTTCTGATGTTGCTCAATTAAATTCCCTAAAAGCGATGGCTGATTTGGCTAAGGTCATAAATGAGCGTGATAGACAGCAATTAGCAATTCAGGCAATTAGTAAAAACGTATTTGATACAAGCGCTGCTGATTCAAAATCCAAACAAGCTCAAGTCGAACAGCAAACGGCTTTGGTAGCCAAGAAAAATCTGAAGGCACCGTTTAGTGGGCGCATAGGTATTGTGTCGATTAACCCAGGTCAGTATGTCAATCCTGGCGATAAGTTACTAACACTACAAACCCTTGATCCTATCTTTGTCGATTTCAACTTGCCACAAAATAATGCTGAGCAAATTCAGGTTGGTCAAGAGGTGGTAGTGACAGCCGATGCATTTAAAGATGCAAGTTTCACTGGCAAGATTACCGCCGTGAGTCCAAAGGTTGATACAAATACTCGCAATATTCAAGTAGAGGCGCAGCTAGCCAATCCGGACAAGAAAATTCTGCCGGGCATGTTTGCTAATGTGAACATCAAGCTTGGCGATCAAGTGAAGCTCTTAACCTTGCCTCAGACAGCGGTCACTTACAACCCTTACGGCTCAACAGTATTTATTGCCAAACCAACTGGCAAGAAAGATAAGCAGGGTAACCCTGCTCTTGAGGCGCAACAAGTATTTGTAACCACTGGCTTAACTCGTGGCGATCAAGTGGCCATTCTGAAGGGGGTCGATGAGGGTGCAACTGTTGTCACAAGCGGTCAGCTTAAGCTTAAGAATGGCACGCCATTGATTATTAATAACAAGGTGCAGCCAGCTAACTCACCTGATCCTAAGCCGCAGGAATAAGTAGCAGATGAATTGGACTGACATATTCATCCGTAGGCCAGTGCTCTCCATGGTGGTGAGCGCTTTGATATTGATTTTTGGTTTGAAGGCAATTGGTTCTTTGCCGGTAAACCAGTATCCACAAACGCAGAATGCGATTGTGACGATCACTACTGCCTACTATGGCGCCGATCCAGAGACCATCGCAGGCTTTATTACCCAGCCCTTGGAAGCTTCTATCGCTCAGGCGCAGGGTATTGATTACCTATCTTCGGCTAGCGTGAGTGGTGTTTCTACTATTACTGCTACCTTGAAGTTGAACTACGACTCCAATGCTGCTTTAACGCAGATACAAACCCAAATTAGCGCAGTAAAGAATCAGCTACCCCCTCAGGCACAGCAGCCAATCTTGACGGTGCAAGTTGGTCAATCTACTGCCGCGATGTATATGGGTTTTTATAGCGATGAAATCCCTAACAATGCGATTACCGATTATCTGCTGCGCGTTGTAAAGCCAAAACTTGACTCTGTCGAGGGCGTACAAAATGCGGAGATTACTGGCGGGCGAAAGTTTGCCTTACGTGCCTGGTTAGATCGCGAGAAAATGGCCGGTCTGGGCGTTGGTGCTGATGATGTCTATAGTGCTATGTCTGCCAATAACTATCTATCAGCAGTTGGCAGTACTAAAGGCGATATGGTGTCAGTGGACTTAGTTGCTGGTACAGATTTGCATACGCTTGAAGAGTTTCGTAAGTTAGTCATTAAAAAAGATGGCGCCAATCTTGTGTACCTAGATCAGGTGGCTACTGTCACCTTGGGATCTGAGGACTACAACACCAACGTTGCCTTTAGTGGCAAGAAGTCGGTATTTATTGCGATTAAGGTTGCGCCACAAGCCAACTTATTGGATGTTGCGCAGCGAGTCCGCGATGTAGTACCGGATATTCAGAAGCAGCTACCTATTGGTATGACCGGCAAGATTGTGTACGACTCCACTAAATTTATTACCAGTTCTATTGATGAAGTTGTTTCTACTTTGCTAGAGGCATTGGTCATTGTTACTGTGGTGATCTACCTCTTCTTAGGTAGCGCTCGCGCTGTTGCTGTTCCAGTGATTGCAATGCCTTTATCTTTGATTGGCACATTCTTCTTAATGCAAGTTCTAGGTTATTCGATTAACTTGCTGACTCTTTTGGCCTTGGTATTGGCTATTGGATTGGTAGTAGACGATGCTATCATCGTGGTTGAAAACGTTGACCGCCATATGAAAGAAGGCAAATCTCCGTTAGAGGCATCTTTAATTGCTGCCCGCGAATTAGGCGGCCCAATTTTAGCGATGACGGTAGTGCTGATTGCGGTGTATATCCCGATTGGTTTCCAGGGTGGATTAACAGGCGCACTCTTTACTGAGTTCGCTTTTACTTTGGCTAGTGCAGTAGCGGTTTCAGGATTGATTGCTTTGACGCTATCCCCAATGATGTGCTCTCGCATCTTTACCGAAGAGCAAGAGGCTTCACCTTTTGTACAAAAGATTGATCGTATTTTTGAGAAGGTACATCACAGCTATCAAACCACTTTGCGTGATTTGCTAAGCACTTGGCAGGTCATCATCGTGATGGGTGTTATCTTGTTAGGTGGCGTAGCTTATTTGTACTCAACGGCGCGTGCTGAATTGGCGCCTACAGAAGATCAGGGGATTGTTTTGATGCAAGCATCAGGACCTCCTAATAGTACTGTTACGCAAATGCAGACTTATGCAGATCAAATTTATGCCATTGCAGCAGCAGAGCCAGAATACGAGCAAGCCTTTCAGATTACGAGTCCAACTTCTAGTTTTGGCGGTATCTTGCTTAAAGACTGGGGTGAGCGCAGTCGTAATGCAACGAAGTTTCAAGAAGATATGCAACAGAAATGGAACTCCATTGCTGGTGCACGCGTTGCTGCATTTCAATTTCCTGCATTGCCGGGCGCACAAGGTTTGCCTGTACAGGTGGTAATTAATACAACGGAATCTTATACGGCCTTAAACGAAGTCTCTCAAGCGGTACTTGATAAAGCGCGTCGTAGTGGGAATTTCTTCTTCGTTGATTCCGATTTGAAGATTGATAAGCCGCAAGACGTCTTAGAAATCGATCGAGAAAAAGTAGCAGCTTTGGGAATGACTCAGCAGCAAGTTGGCGCAGCGCTATCTGCGGCCTTGGGTGGTGGTTATGTCAATTACTTTTCGGTGGCTGGGCGCTCTTACCGCGTCATTCCACAGGTGAAACAAGTTGACCGTCTCAATCCGGATCAAATCTTGGATTACTACATTCGTACTCCGAGTGGTGCCATGGTTCAAGCACGCACTATTGCAACCATTAAGCAAAGAGTTGTGCCCCAATCAATTAATCACTTCCAGCAATTGAATTCAGCAACGATTTCTGGTGTAAGCACCCCATTTATCTCCCAAGCAGACTTGTTGGAATTTATGCGTCAGACTCTGAAGGAGGTTGCGCCTAGTGGTTACAGCATGGACTACGCTGGCCCTTCACGCCAATTCATGGCCGAGTCTGGCGGATTTCTGGTAACTATGTTCTTTGCGATCTTGATTGTCTTCTTAGTGCTTGCTGCTCAGTTTGAAAGCTTCCGTGACCCGATCGTGATTTTGGTCTCCGTACCATTGGCGTTATTTGGAGCATTGATCTTTATTAATTTGGGATTCACCACCTTAAACGTCTATACCCAGGTTGGCTTAGTCACGCTCATGGGCTTAATTAGTAAGCACGGTATTTTGATTGTTGAGTTTGCCAATGAACTACAAGAAGCGGGCCGCAGCAAGCTTGATGCGATTGTGGAAGCTAGTAGCGTTCGTTTACGCCCCATTTTGATGACAACTGCTGCGATGGTTTTGGGTGTACTGCCTTTAGTGATTGCTTCTGGGGCTGGTGCTGCAGGACGTAAATCTATGGGCATCGTGATTTTTACTGGACTGTCTATCGGTACGCTATTCACACTCTTTGTGGTGCCAGCAATGTATCTATTTATTGGCGCCGATCACCACGCTAAGAAATTTAAGCAGCAGTAGAGCTGAAAAGACTACTTAATGATGTTGAGTTCTTTATCGGCAAACTCGCTAAAGCGGGTTTCCGATTTCAATTGATTTAACCAGCGCTCAACGTTTTTTAGCTCACTACGTGGACCTGTTTTTTCTGGGAAGGTATCGTTCAATAAAACCCAGCGATGCACTCCTAGGGCCACCACAATATCGCCAATATTAAATTGATTACCCGAACAGTACGCTTGTGTCTCCAGTACTTGATCCAGCAAGCCTAGCGTTTTATTTGTTTCTTGATAATCTTTGCGTATTGCGTCGTAGTTACGCTCGGCTTCAGGAGTTCTGGTTAAGCCTAAAAATGCAGCACGCAATGGGGGCCAAAAAGTTGCCAGCTGCCAATCCATCCACTTTTCGGAGCTGTATTGTGCTGCAACACCTTTTGGAAAACGCCCATTTTTGTCGTATTGCGAAGTTAAGTAACGCAGGATGGTGTTCGACTCCCAGAGCACTACATCGTCAACCTCAATAGTGGGCACTAGTCCGTTCGGATTCATCTTGAGAAACTCTGGCGAATGATTCTTGCCAAACTGTAGTCCAGCATCAATCCGCTCAAAGTCCTTGCCTTCCTTTAGGCCAAGCTCAGCAAGACACCACAATACTTTTTGAACGTTAATAGAACTTTTACGACCCCATAAACGCATCATGGCATTTTCCCTGTGAGGATAAATTGATATTAGCTGGTACTAGCTAGATTTTGATTCAGCGAAATCGAGACCAATAAATTGGCTGCGCGCAAAAATCAGCGGCTCTCGTTCGGGATGATTTTTTAAGTTGATGACTTTAGCAACAATAATGTTGTGATCGCCGCCAATGTGTACGCAAACAGTTTCACATTCATAGTAAGCAACGCAATGATCGATTTGGGTGAGGCCGCTAGCTGCTAGCTTGTGATCAATATCTTTGAACTGCTCTGTTTTGACGGTAGCAAAGTGCATTGCCAAGTTTTCTTGAGAGCGCTCTAGTACGTGAATGAGATGCTTCTTACCGAGCTCAACCCAAGGCATCAGTCGTGAGTGCTTCTTCAGGCTCCACAGAATGAGTGGTGGCTCGAGCGAGACGGTATTAAAAGAACTAATCGTAATGCCGTGAGGATTGCCTTCCTCATCCAAACAAGTGATGACAGTAACCCCCGTTGCAAATGATGCGAAACCTTTGCGTAGCTCTTGTGAGGTAAATGGGGTCATTGGTTTTGCTTACTTGGCTTCAGCTTTTGCAGGGGCTGCTATTGTTGTTCCTGGAATCGGGATCAGGATTTCGTTTTCTTCAGCTTTTACACACTTGAAGCGATATTCTTTGCCCGCTTTGGAAAGAAAGCTTGCGCCCTCATAAAAATCGTCTTTACAGGTCTTCGTGGCGAAATCCATCACATCCTGTGGCGCTGCGCTAGAGCTAATAAGGCGCATATTGCCCATAGACATATTGATCTGAGTGGAATAGCACCCAGTGAGCACCAAGCCAGAAATCGAAGTTAATAGTAGAATTTTTTTCATGGAAACCTCCATAATCAGCAATGCTCGTTAGGATAAACCTATTAAGCAATTGCTGCGGGGAAATACCTCGTTCTAAAAGGAAGAGACATGTTTAAAGCAATATTGGTAAAGAAAGACGATCAAGGCTATCGTGCAGAATTAGCTCAAGTAGATGAAGCCAGCCTCCCGGAGGGGGATGTGCGCGTGAAGGTGCTGTACTCGACGCTCAACTACAAAGATGGCCTGGCTATCACTGGCAAAGGCCCGGTGGTTCGTAGCTTTCCTATGGTGCCTGGAATCGACTTTGCTGGTGAAGTACTAGAAAGCAGTAATCCAGACTTTAAGACTGGCGACATGGTGCTTCTCAATGGTTGGGGAGTCGGCGAGGGGCATTGGGGCGGCTTAGGTCAACAGGCTCGGGTAAAGGGCGACTGGTTAATCCCTTTGCCAAAAGGTCTTACCGCTAAACAGGCTTTAGCCATTGGCACTGCTGGTTATACCGCCATGCTTTGTGTCATGGCATTACAAAAGCACGGCCTTAAGCCTAGCGATGGTGAGGTTTTGGTAACTGGCGCTGCAGGTGGTGTTGGTAGCTTTGCGATCACACTGCTAAGCAAGCTTGGATTTGCGGTGGTTGCTAGTACTGGTCGTCTGGCAGAAGCTGACTACCTCAAAAAATTAGGTGCTACTGAAGTTATCGATCGCGCAACTTTATCCGCTCCTGGCAAGCCGCTGGCAAAAGAGCGCTGGGCTGCAGTGGTTGATAGCGTTGGGAGTCATACCCTGGCTAATGCTTGTGCGCAGACCAAGAGCGATGGCGCTGTAGCTGCCTGCGGATTGGCTCAAGGCATGGACTTTCCTGCGAGTGTTGCGCCATTTATTTTGCGCGGCGTCACTTTGTATGGAGTTAACAGTGTTACTGTGCCACGCGCTAAACGAATTGCTGCCTATGAGCAGTTAGTGAAGTTGGTGGATCTAAAAACTCTAGATGAAATCTCTCATGAAATTTCGCTTGAGGATTCTATTAAGTACGCGCAAGAATTAATGGCAGGAAATGTGCGCGGTCGATTGATTGTCGATGTAAATAAATAAGAGAGTAGTGCAGAAAAAAGATTGGATTTACTGCGGTGCTTGAGGTTTGCGATTTTGTAGTTGTTCCCAGACCTCAAGCTTTTCGGGATTCGTTAGGTCTGACCAATCAGCAATTTCAGAAAGCGTACGATAGCAGCCACGACAGTAACCATTTTCAGGGTTAATGTCACACCAATTAATGCAAGGTGATGGAACTGTTGTCAAAGCAAATCCAGAATTAAAAGATAAAAGAAACAATATTTCATATGAGCACTCAAAACCAAGCAAGCGCTGAAGCTGCGGTCCATTATCCCTTAGGAGACGCGCTTCCGGAAGTGGGCGGCAGCATGGAGGTTGCGCCCGGTGTTCGCTGGATCAGAATGCGCCTACCCTTTGCCTTGGATCACATCAATCTTTGGTTGTTACGCGATGAAATAGACGGCGTATCGGGCTGGACGATTGTGGACTGCGGTATAGCTAACGATGAGACCAGGGCTGCTTGGGAGCAAGTATTTGCTACCCAGCTTGAAGGCTTGCCAGTCTTGCGCGTTATCGTGACACACATGCATCCTGATCATGTGGGCTTGTCACAATGGCTATGTGAGAAGTGGAAGGTCCCCATGTGGATTTCTATGACAGATTATTTAACTGCGCAATGGTTAAGCTGCAAAGAGGGTGGCGCAGCAGTTGGTTCACGCGCAGGTAGTGGCGGTTCTGCAGATCATTTTCAAAGGCATGGTTTAACAGGCGCTGAAGATTTAGAAAAAATTCGGGCGCGTTCTAACTACTACAGCAATATGGTTCCTGGAGTACCGCGTCAATACCGCCGTATTCTCGATGGCGAAATGATTTCGATTGGTGGCCGCTCTTGGCAAGTCATCATGGGCTATGGACATGCGCCCGAGCACGCTTCTCTGTTTTGTAAAGAGATTGGAGTTTTGATCTCCGGCGATATGTTGTTGCCCCGCATTTCTACTAATGTGAGCGTTTATGACGCAGATCCAGACGCCGATCCTCTTGGACTCTATTTAGACTCCATTGAAAAATATTTGGCACTGCCTGAGGATGCGTTGGTGCTGCCATCACACGGTAAACCATTTACCGGCATTAGGCCGCGTGTTGCTCAGTTGAAAGCCCACCATGAAGAGCGTTTGGCTGATGCCTTGGGCGCATGTAAAAAACCGGCACATGCAAGAGAGATTGTGCCGGTTTTGTTTAAACGTGAATTAGATATTCACCAACTCACGTTTGCAATGGGTGAGGCTATTGCTCATCTGAATTACCTACTTCGTCGAGGTAAGTTGCGTCGCCAGCTTTGCGACGACGGCGTGTTGCGGTTTTCCGCGGTTTAGCACTAGTCGTCTTAGTCTCGGATTCTTCGCTAGTGCCTGTTGCTGCTGCACCCGCTGCGGAGACCGCATCACCAAAGGATTTGAGGGCCATCATCGTGGCATGTTGTACTTCAAGGCCTTGAATGGTTGATTTGAGGATGTTGAGGTTCAAATTCAGCCAGTTTTCAACGCTTTTGAGGTCTTTAATCCGCTTTTCAAGCTCATCCACATCTAGACCAGGAAAGGCTGAGGCAAAGCCGCCGCTGGCCTTTGAAGCATCTGCTGTGAAGGGAAATTGCCCAGCCTGACCTGCCGCACCTTGTCCCCACATGGTTTTAAACATTTCTAGGCTTTGATTAAATTCTGGAATGGTTCCAAACATAAGGGCTCCGGGGTAAATGAAAAGTGGCTTTTCCAATAGAATAAGGGATTCTAGAGATTAATCCCGGTTTAACAATGCAATCTAATGGTTTGTCCCAGCCCTATACCCGCGGTCAAGAGCTTCCAGAGCTGTTGAAGCAGCGCATTCTGATTTTGGATGGCGCCATGGGCACCATGATTCAGCAATATAAATTAACCGAAGCGGACTATCGCGGCTTACCAGCCAATACTCGTTTTGCTGATCATCCTGGTGATATCAAAGGCAACAACGAATTGTTAGTTCTCACTCAGCCCCAAATCATTAGCAAAATTCATGAGCAATATTTAGATGCAGGCGCAGACATTATTGAAACAAATACTTTTGGCGCAACTTCAGTAGCGCAAGAAGATTACAAAATGGCTAGCTTGGCTCGTGAGATGAATGAAGTCTCGGCAAGATTGGCGCGAGCTGCTTGCGAAAAATATAGCACTCCCGATAAACCACGTTTTGCTGCCGGTGCAATTGGACCAACGCCAAAGACTGCGAGTATTTCGCCGGATGTAAATGACCCAGGTGCACGCAACGTCACCTTTGATACTTTGCGCGCTTCCTACCGTGAACAAATTGAAGGCTTATTTGCTGGCGGTGTCGATTTATTTTTAGTTGAAACCATTTTCGATACGCTCAATGCTAAAGCTGCACTCTTTGCGCTTGATGAATTTTTTGAAGAGACTGGCGAACGCTTGCCAGTCATGATTTCTGGAACGGTGACTGATGCATCTGGACGAATTCTTTCTGGGCAAACAGTCGAAGCATTTTGGAATAGCCTGCGCCACATCAGGCCGCTCACCTTTGGTTTGAACTGTGCATTAGGTGCTGCATTGATGCGCCCATATATTGCTGAGCTTGCAAGGATTTGCGATGCAGCAGTTTCCTGCTATCCAAATGCTGGCTTGCCTAATCCGATGAGTGATACAGGCTTTGATGAGACGCCAGAAATTACCTCTAGCTTGGTCGACGGATTTGCTAAAGACGGTTTAGTCAATTTGGTTGGTGGTTGTTGCGGTACTACACCTGATCACATTCGCGCTATTGCCAATGCAGTTGCTAAACGCAAGCCTCGTGCTTTCTATAAAGAGAATGCGGAGGCGGCAGCATGAGCAAGATTGAGAAAAAATCGATGCCAGCGATGAAGCTTTCTGGTCTCGAGCCATTTAACGTGACTACCGATGTTGGCTTCGTCAACATTGGTGAGCGTACTAACGTCACCGGCTCTAAAGCATTTTCTCGCATGATTTTGAATAATCAATTTGATGAAGCGCTCGTAGTGGCACGTCAGCAAGTTGAGAATGGTGCGCAAGTTATTGACATCAATATGGATGAGGCGATGTTAGATTCGGAAGCGGCTATGACTCGCTTCTTGAATCTGATTGCATCTGAGCCTGATATTGCTCGTGTTCCGATCATGATCGACTCCTCCAAGTGGAGTGTTATCGAAGCAGGCTTGAAGTGTATCCAAGGCAAGCCGATTGTTAATTCGATCTCCTTGAAAGAAGGCGAAGAGCCTTTCAGAAAGCAAGCGCGCTTAATCCGTCGTTATGGCGCTGCATCTGTAGTGATGGCTTTTGATGAAGTAGGGCAAGCCGATACCTTTAAGCGCAAGACAGAAATCTGCCAGCGTTGCTATGAGATCTTGGTGAATGAAATTGGCTTTCCGGCTGAAGACATTATTTTCGATCCGAATATTTTTGCAATCGCCACTGGTATTGAAGAGCATGATAACTATGCGGTCGACTTTATTAATGCCACGCGTTGGATTAAAGAAAATCTTCCTGGCGCCAAAGTAAGCGGCGGCGTTTCCAATGTGAGCTTCTCTTTCCGCGGCAATGATCGTGTTCGTGAAGCGATTCACACGGTGTTCCTGTATCACGCCATTCAAGCTGGCATGGACATGGGTATTGTGAATGCCGGTCAGTTGGGCGTTTACGCCGATTTGGATCCGGAGTTGCGTGAGCGTGTTGAGGACGTTGTCCTTAATCGCTTTAAAGAAAAAGATGGCAAAACTCCAACAGAACGACTCTTGGATATTGCTGATCAATTCAAGGGCGGTGGTGCTAAGCAGGTTGAGAACTTAGTTTGGCGTGAGGCGCAGGTTCGTGAGCGCTTAACTCATGCTTTGGTGCATGGCATTACAACTTTTATTGAAGAAGATACCGAAGAATTACGCGCAGAAATCATGGGTGGTGGTGGCAGACCAATCGAAGTGATTGAAGGCCCACTCATGGATGGCATGAATGTCGTTGGCGATTTGTTTGGTGCCGGCAAAATGTTCTTGCCTCAAGTGGTGAAGAGCGCCCGCGTGATGAAGCAAGCCGTTGCAATTTTGATTCCATACATTGAGGAAGAGAAACGTCAACATATTGCTGCTGGTGGCGAAGCCAAGGCCAAGGGCAAGATTGTGATGGCTACCGTGAAGGGTGACGTGCACGATATTGGTAAAAATATTGTGACTGTTGTTCTGCAATGTAATAACTTTGAAGTAGCCAATATGGGTGTGATGGTTCCTTGTGCTGAAATTTTGAAGCGCGCCAAGGAAGAGAATGCCGACATTGTTGGTTTATCTGGGCTGATTACTCCTTCATTAGAAGAGATGACTTATGTTGCACAAGAGATGCAGCGTGACGATTGGTTCCGTGAGCGCCAAATTCCTTTGATGATTGGTGGAGCAACTACTTCTCGTGTGCATACTGCTGTGAAGATCGCCCCGCACTACGATGGCCCTGTGGTGTACGTACCTGATGCATCTCGCTCGGTATCTGTTGCCTCTAGTTTGCTTTCGGATGAAAGTGCCAAGAAATTTATTCAAGATTTGCGTGATGACTATGTCCGAATTCGCGAGCAACATGCGAACAAGAAGGCTGCACCAACCATTTCATTACAGGCGGCTCGCAAGAATCGCGAGATGATCGACTGGTCTGCTTATGTTCCAGAAAAGCCGAAGTTTATTGGCCGTCGTGTATTTAAAAACTTTGCGCTGAGTGATATTGCTAAATACATCGACTGGACACCATTCTTCCAGACTTGGGATTTGGCTGGTAAGTTTCCGGCCATCCTGGACGATGAAATTGTTGGGGTTGAGGCGCGCAAGGTATTTGCAGATGCTCAAGCATTACTCGATAAACTGATTAAAGGTCAGTGGCTACAGGCCGATGCCGTTGTTGCTTTTTATCCAGCGAATACGGTTGGTGATGACATTGTTTTATATAGCGATGAAGCTCGAGAGCATCCTTTGTTTGTATGGCACAACTTGCGTCAGCAGTCTGAGCGTCCGGTTGTAGACGGTGTTCGTAGACCTAATCGTTGCTTGGCTGATTACGTTGCACCAAAAGATTCTGGTGTTGCTGATTACCTTGGTTGCTTTGCTGTCACCACGGGTCATGGTGTTGAAAAGAAAGTGGCTGAGTTTCAGGCAAAGCATGATGACTACAGCGCCATTATGTTGAAGGCCTTAGCTGATCGTTTGGCAGAAGCTTTTGCTGAACTCTTGCACCATCGTGTCCGTACCGATCTCTGGGGCTATGCAACTGATGAGATTTTGACTAATGATCAGATGATCAATGAGGAGTACCGCGGTATTCGTCCGGCACCTGGTTATCCTGCTTGCCCTGCGCATGAGGTTAAACAAGATTTGTTACGCGTAATTGGTTCTGAAGATATTGGTATGACTCTGACTGAATCCATGGCTATGAATCCAGCTTCTAGCGTGAGCGGTTTCTATTTAGCTCACCCAGATGCCCGCTACTTCAATGTAGGTAAGCTTTCAGATGATCAAGTTGAAGATTTGGCTAAACGCCGCGGTCAAAGCGTTGAAGATACCCGTCGTCAGCTGGCAAGCCTACTGGACTAAACACCCCACATAACGGGTTCGTCTTTGGCTTTAGCCTGCTTCATAAGCTCCAGGAATGGGTAGGCGCGTTGCCCGAGGCGATCAGCAAGCTTAGGCTTCTCGGCGCCGCCCTCAGTCTCATCGTTTGATTTGGCTCGCTCCTCAAGGTCTTTGAGGATAGCGGTTTCAAGAGCGGTAATGAGTGCTGGGAGTTGCTCTAGCGTAAGGATGCCGCGAGGCTCCAGGGGTCTGCCCAAAATATCAAAAATTCGTTTAGTCAGATCCGCCAGCATGATGACGTCTGGTCCAGCCTTTGAGCGAAATTGATAGATCATTTCGATAGCTTACCACCTGATAAACTCACTTATCTATGTTGTCGACTAATAAAAATCGTTTAATTGAAATGTTGAGCAATGCCCTTGAAGGCATAGCTCAGGAACGCGGCCTAGGCGAAGCGCCTGCCCCACGTCTAGAACGCCCTAAGGCAGTTGATCACGGGGATGTTGCCTGCAATATCGCTCTCCAGCTTTCTAAGGCCTGGAAGCTAAACCCACGCGAGTTAGCACAAGCCTTGGTAGACCGTCTTCAACAGCAGTCAGGCTTTAATGAACTCATTACATCTTGTGAGATTGCTGGTCCAGGCTTTATTAATTTCCGCCTCAGTAATGCTGCCAAGACTGCGGTAGTTCAAGAGATACTTTCTACGGGACCCCATTTTGGAGAGTCCGCTCCAATTGCTGGGTCTGCCCAAAGCGCCATGATTGAGTTTGTCTCTGCCAACCCAACTGGTCCATTACATGTGGGTCACGGAAGACAGGCGGCGCTGGGTGATGCATTGGCTAATTTATTGGCGACCCAAGGCATCAAGGTTCATCGTGAGTTTTATTACAACGATGCCGGTGTGCAG
Source organism: Polynucleobacter parvulilacunae (assembly GCF_018881715.1). Taxonomy (GTDB): domain Bacteria; phylum Pseudomonadota; class Gammaproteobacteria; order Burkholderiales; family Burkholderiaceae; genus Polynucleobacter; species Polynucleobacter parvulilacunae. Next base: position 396,747 of record NZ_JACVPW010000001.1, on the reverse strand, counting down.
ATCGCCAATTTAGCCTTATCAGTTCAGGCTCGCTTACAAGGCTTAAAGCCTGGTGATGCCAAGTGGCCTGAGCAAGCTTATAACGGTGAATACATTGCAGAGATTGCTACAGCATTTAAAACTTCTCCAGAGTTTAGGGATGACATTGAAGCGATTCGCCAATTTGCGGTTGCCTATTTGCGCAATGAACAAGACATTGATTTAAAAACATTCGGTGTGAAATTTGATTGCTACTACTTGGAATCTTCCTTGTATACCGATGGTAGTGTTGCGCAAATCGTTGGCGATTTACAAAGTATTGGTAAGACATATGAGTCCGAAGGCGCTCTCTGGTTAAAGAGTACGGATGATGGCGACGATAAAGATCGAGTCATGCGTAAGTCTGATGGTAGCTTTACTTACTTCGTGCCTGATGTTGCGTATCACACTAGCAAGTGGAATCGTGGCTTTGAGAAGGTGATCAACGTACAGGGTAGTGATCACCACGGCACGATTGCCCGCGTTCGCTCAGGCTTGCAGGGCGTAGCTCAAAAGCGCGGTTGGGAGATTCCCAAAACCTATCCAGACTATGTGCTGCACAAAATGGTTACCGTGATGCGCAATGGTGAAGAGGTGAAAATCTCTAAGCGCGCGGGATCTTATGTAACCGTGCGTGATTTGGTTGAATGGTCTGGCGGCGTTACTCCTGAGATGACGCCTGAAGAAAGAGAATTGGCGTTGCAGCGCGGTCGTGATGCAGTACGCTTTTTCTTGATCTCGCGTAAGGCCGATACAGAATTTGTTTTTGACATTGATTTAGCCTTGCAGCAAAACGATGAGAACCCAGTGTTCTACGTCCAATATGCGCATGCACGAATTAGCTCAATCTTGCAGCAGTGGGGTGGACAGACATCCGATTTAGCTAAGGCCGATCTATCACTCTTGCAAAGCAAAGCTTCCGATCATTTACTACGTCGTTTAGCAGAATATCCAGAGGTATTGACTGCCGCTGCAGAAGAATTGGCTCCGCATGCATTGGCTTTTTACCTGCGTGACTTAGCGGGTGATTTCCATGCTTTCTATAACGCCGATCGCGTATTGGTGGATGATCAGAATCTAAAACAGGCCCGCCTTGCTTTGCTTTTAGCAACTCGCCAAGTATTGCAAAATGGCCTAAAAGTACTCGGGGTATCTGCGCCAGCAAAGATGTAATGGCGGGGTATGAAGTGTGGATGTAAGATGAGGAAATGATGAAAACACCGAATCAACAAACTAGCCCCATCGATAGTAACAATGGCCAATATGGCGGCACTATCCTCGGCTTTATTTTGGGCCTTGGAGCTGGTCTTGGCATTGCCTTTGTGATCGCTTTTTATCTTTCCAAAAATACCCCCCAAGAAAGACCAGGCATGCGTGCCCCTAGCTTGCCGCTGACTATTAAGCCATCAGCAGCCCCAGCGGAAGGTGATACGGCTGCCCCAGCAGACCCTGTTGATTTAAATAAACCACTTCAAGGTAAATCACCTGCCCCTGCTTCAGCGGATCCAATTGGTGATTTGGTGAATGGCAAAAAATCTGCAGATAAGCCGGTGGATGTATCTCCTGCAGCCAAATCAGACTCTATCTATTTCTTGCAAGTGGGTGCGTTCACTAAGCGTGCTGATGCCGATGCACAAAAGGCAAATTTAGCAATCCAAGGTATTCAGGCGCAGTTAAGCGAAGTGACTAGTGATGGCAATACGCTTTGGCGCGTTCGTGTTGGTCCATATAACAGTGTTGATGAGAGCAACTCAGTTCGCGACAAATTGAGTAGCATAGGCATTAAACCAACTTTAATTAAATCTAGTAAATCATGATTTCATTTAGCAAAAGATTCATCACTTTATTTGCACTTCTTTCCTTAAGCGGGTTTGCTGGCGCACAAAGTCAAAAAATAGAAGAAGGTTTTGACTACCGAATATTGCCCATAGCTCAGCCAGTAGAGACCAAGGGGAAAGTAGAGGTTATCGAATTCTTTTGGTACGGCTGCCCTCATTGCTATGACTTTGAGCCTGAACTGAGTGCCTGGGTAAAGCGTCAACCTAAAGATGTTGTCTTTCGCAGAGTCCCCGTAGCCTTCCGTGATGATTTTTTGCCCCACAGCCAATTGTTCTATGCCTTAGAGGCGATGGGTAAAGGCGATGCGCTCAATGAAAAAGTCATGTATGCAATGCATAAAGAAAATAAGCGCCTATTAACTGAACCAGAAATTGCTGATTGGGTGGCATCACAAGGCATCGATCGCAATACTTTCTTGGCAACCTATCGCTCATTTGCAGTAGTTTCAAAAGCACGCGCAGCCAAACAACTCGCAGAAGCTTATCGCATTGATGGAGTTCCTACTATCGTGATGCAAGGTAAGTACGTGACCTCTCCATCTATTGCTGGATCCAAGGCTAAAGCAATCGCTGTAATGGATTATTTAGAAGAGAAAATCCGTAAGAACAAGTATAAGCAGTAACTTCAAAAGAGATTACTGCGTAATACTTTAGCGCCGCTTAAATTTTGACGAAGCGACGCACAATCCAAAAGTAGATTGGGTAAGGCAAGATTCTTAAAAACTTTAAGAATCTTGAGAACCGCTTAGGGAAGTGGATATCAAACTCCCCCTTCTGGATCCCGGTCAAAATTTCCTGAGCTGCTTCTTCCGCACTAATGAGCGCTGGCATTTCAAAATCGTTTTGTGCGGTAGCTTCAGTAGCCACAAATCCAGGGGAGATCATATGTACGCTCACTCCGGTAGGCAGCAAGTCGTAATAGAGGTTCTCACAAAAATTGATGATGGCAGCTTTGCTTGGTCCATAGGCCAAAGCTTTGGGCAGGCCACTATAGCCCGCAACACTGCCAACAATAGCAATGCGTCCGGATTGAGCCTTCAGCATCTCCGGCACCACTAAGGCTACGGCTCTCATTGGTCCTAGAAGGTTTGCATCAATGGTTTTTTCTGCAATCTGGATATCAAAATTATCTGCTCGAAGTGGCACATACATGCCGGATACAAATAACAGAAGATCGATTCCGCCCCAAGCTGTCAAAACAGTCTGGTAGCCATTCTTTAGTTGCGCATCATCTGTAACATCCAATGGAATAACGAGAGCTTGATCACTTTCCCCATGCAGAGCAATTTGATTTAATCGTTCAGCCCTTCGGCTTGAAAGCGCAACCTTGGCACCCTTAAGTAGTAGTGCATTTGCACAGGCTTCACCAATGCCGCTCGATGCACCAATAACCCAGACTCTTTTTCCGGAAAAGTTTTCGATGCCCAGTTGTTTCATGTGTTTGGCGATTCAGATGATGCTGATGAGGATTGATGGCTCAATGTGAATTGCACCACGTCGATATTCCGTTCAGTAAAGCCAGCAGCACAATACATGAGGTAGAAATTCCACAGGCGAATGAAGGCCTCATCAAATCCTAGCTGACGCACTTCTTGAAGCTTGTGATTAAAACTGTCGCGCCACATGCATAGGGTTTTTGCATAATCTGGGCCAAACGCAAATTCATCTTCAATTTGTAGTCCAGCTTTGGCAGCGCTCGCTTTAAAGCTTGCTCTTGATGGGAGCATACCACCAGGAAAAACATACTGTTGAATAAAGTCAGTGTTGCGACGGTAGCGATCAAATAGATCTTCCGCAATCACAATAGTTTGAATACAGGCTTTGCCGCCTGCTTTTAGACAATGAGCAATGGTTTCAAAATACTCGGGCCAATGTTTCTCACCAACCGCTTCAAACATTTCGACTGAGGCGATGCCATCAAATTTTTCTTGGCAGTCACGATAATCTTGTAGGCGAACTTCAAATGCAGGAGGATTCGGTATTTGAGTCTGTGCTGCGACCAAACGTTTTTCTGCAAATGCTTTTTGTTCTGTGGACAACGTTAGGCCAGTAATCGCTCTATTGCTACGAAGCGATTCCTCCATCACTCCACCCCAGCCGCAGCCAATTTCTAGGATATGAGCCCCTGGCGCAGTTTTCAAGGAGTCAAGGATGCGCCCAATTTTTGCTCGCTGTGCATCCGCTAAGACTTGCTTATCGCCTTCTGAAAACCAGGCACTAGAGTAGCTCATCGTGGGATCAAGCCAAAGAGTATAGAAAGCGTTTCCTAAGTCGTAATGTGCGTGAATATTTTTGCGACTACCCGCCTTACTGTTATCTCGCAGCCAATGTTTAAGGCGATAGAAAATTGACCCATACCAATTGCCGTAGATAGCTTTTTCTAAAATAGTGCGATTACGTATCGCTAGCTCAAGGAGAGCTTTGAGATCTGGGGTATTCCATTTGCCTTGAATGTAGCTCTCGGCAAAACCAATATCACCATGTGACATGATCTCTTTAAATACCGCCCATTCCAGAATGTGAATCTCTGCATGTAACTCATCACTGAGATTACCAAACTCATGCTTTTCACCATTTGGCAGGATAAGCTTCAGGTAACCGCTGCTGAGTTGAGTGAGCAGTGTTAGAAGAGTTTTGGTGCTGATTTGATATTGCGGCGAAGCGCTTACTCGCTCTTGTGGTCGAGAAAAGTTCAATCTAGAGAGAAGGGATTGTCCGGGGCGGTTCATCTGCTGACTTCAAGTTCTGGTGGTTTAGGTTTTGAGTGAAAGGGTACACCTTTTACCCACAATTTCAATGCCTGCCAATGGATGCGGAAAATCACTCCAAGGCTCATTAAGGGATAGCGTAGTAGCGCCAGAAAGATATTTGCTTTGCTCAGGGGGCGACTGATACCGCTAATGCTTGTGTTGATTAGGGGTAGACCGTCTTCATGTAGTTCAATGCGACAGACATTATTTTTCCCGCTGCTACTGTCTTTAGGGAATAAAAAGCGAAAGTGATAGTCACCTCGTATTGCGCAAAAAGGTGAGACATGAAAAACTTTTTTACTTGTGAGTGTTTCACCAGAGTGGAGTTCTTCACCAGAATCTTTATGTAGCAAATAGCAATGACGCTCACCAAAGGTATTGTTAACCTCAGCAAGCACTGCTTGAACCTTACCATCGGCACGAGTACAGATCCAAAAGCTCACTGGATTAAATACATATCCCAGTACCCTTGGAAAAGTTTGAAGCCAGATCTCACCATCAACATGGAGCACATTATTTTCAGCAAGAATCTTTTCAATCCAGGCAAGGCTGTTTACTTCTCCTAGACCATGATCTTTGTCATAGAATGCGCAAAGGCCCCAGCGGTTATCACTTAATCCATTTTGATTGAGTAGATTCGGGGTTGTATCACGGGCGCGCATGGGAATGGAGACAGTAAAAACACCATAGCCAAATGCATTCTTAGCAGGTCGAAAACGCCGGTGCTTTACTACTCCAAAGTTAATCTTGGCGGCTGACATTAATTACACATCTTGCTTTGCTTTAATGGGTTGACGAATGCTTTCAATCAACGCTTCAGCCACTAATTCGCCAGAGCGCAAACCATCCTCATGAAATCCGAACCCTGTCCATGCGCCGCAATACCAAATGGATGCGCCACCCTGAATTAGGGGTAGCTCCTTCTGGGCTTGAATTGCACTCATATCAAAAACTGGATGGGAATAATGAATTTCTTGATGTACCAGTTTTGGATCTGGCTCTTCCGAGGGATTTAAGCTCACAATAATTTGCGTAGCTTGCAGTTCATCTGGTAGCGGTTGCAGGCGATTAATGAGGTAGTTAACGCTGACGTGCTGTTTTGCATTTGGTTTGACGCCAGATTTAGCAGTGTAGTTCCATGCAGCCCAGCAGCGCTTTGCCTCCGGCAAGAAGCGCATGTCAGTGTGCAAAATTGCCCGATTCTTCTGGTAAGGAACTGCCGCAAGAATATTTCTGGCCTGTTGATCAATACCATGAACTAAATCTAGTGATTGGTCGCTATGGCAAGCCATGATGACTTCGTCAAAGTAAGCTGAACCAGACTGGCTAACAACCTCAACTGGTTCGCTGTTCTGGTTTGTATTCACGCGTAAGACGCATTCACGCTTAATAGTTATATGATGTTTTTCAAGTGCTGCAACGATGCGCTTGACATACTCACGTGAACCACCCTTAATGGTTAGCCATTGTGGGCGATTTTGAATTTGCAGCAGGCCATGGTTATGACAAAAACGCACCATAGTTTGTATTGGAAACTCCAGCATCTGCTCGACCGAGCATGACCAGATAGCGCCAATCATCGGCAGAAAATAATTCTCTTTAAAACTTTGACTAAAGCGATGGCGCTTTAAAAAGTCTGCAATTTTTTCGTCAGGCTCTTTATATAAATGACCGGCTTCAATTTGTTGCTGTGCTAACTGGGTAGCGAGACGGTTAAAGCGCAAGATGTCATAAGCCATTCTCCAAAAGGATGGAGAGAGAAGATTGGAGCGTTGGCCAAAAAAAGAATTAATGTCATTGCCTGCCCATTCAATCTTTTTCCTTTCCCCAGATTTTCCGGGGGTATCAATGGAGACAGAAAAAGACATTTCTGAAGGCGCTACTGGCGCTTGAATTTCTTCAAATAATCTAACGAGACGTGGATAGGTCTTGCGATTAAAGACTAGAAAACCAGTATCTACACCATGGGTGATTTCTTTTCCATTAATACTGCAAGTGATGTCTACCGTATTGCTATGGCCACCAATGTGATTGCCCGCTTCATATAAGGTAACTTCAAATTCAGGGTGCTGTCTTAAGGCATATGCGCAGCCTAGTCCAGAGATGCCTGCGCCAACAATAGCTATGCGTTTTTTACTCACTGCGCTTTTTCTCCTAATAGCTTTTCAATTTGGCCTGTAATACTGCTGCTGCTTGGTTTGGTCATGCTGCCAAATGAATCAACTACATTGCCATTGCGATCGATTAAATATTTGTAAAAATTCCATTTAGGAGTTGTGCCTGTTTTAGCAATCAACATCTTAAATAATGGGTTAGGGTTGTTGCCTGAAACCACGCTTTTAGCGAACATCGGAAATTTCACGTCGTAAGTGTTTTTGCAGAAATCGGCAATCTCTTTATTGCTGCCAGGCTCCTGTTGCCCAAAGTCGTTGGAGGGAAAACCTAAAACTACAAAGCCTTGATCTTTGTATTTGGCATAGAGCTTCTCAAGACCTTCATATTGACTTGTAAAGCCACAGAAGCTTGCCGTATTCACAACCAAGATCACTTTGCCTTGATATTGACAGAGATTTTGTGGCGCCTCGTCCTGAAGGCGGGGAAAGGTATGTGAAAGCAGGGGGCTGCAGCTAGGCGCAGCTAAGGCAGGCTGAAGCCCTGGCAGAAGAGCGAATAGCCCAAATAGGCAAGTCATTAAATAGCGGGGCATATTGCACCTTTAAATTTCACTGAATAGAGGCCAAGTCTAAGACATTCTGGGTAATATCGCTGGCCTTCCATGATTGCCTTTAATATTGAGTCATGACTCAATTGCCATCACCCTCTTTCGAAGCCAAAGTCTGCCCACCAGCACAGCTTGCCGAGCATTTAGCGAAGCTTCCTAGGCCGTTGGTATTTACGAATGGGGTCTTTGATATCTTGCATCGAGGACATGCTAGTTATTTGGCTCAGGCACGTGCTTTAGGCGCTAGCTTGGTAGTTGGTGTGAATTCAGACGCTTCAGTGAAGATGTTGGGTAAAGGTGACGACAGGCCCATTAATTCTGAAGCTGATCGTCAAGCTCTATTGGCTGCGCTCGAGAGCGTCGATATGGCTGTGTTGTTTACCGAACAAACGCCAGTCAATCTAATTGAAAAAATTCGGCCTGATATTTACGTCAAGGGCGGCGATTATGAGATTGATACTCTGGCCGAAACACATTTAGTAAGAAGTTGGGGCGGTACGGCAGTTGCGATACCGTTTTTATACGAGCGCTCAACTACAAGCCTATTAGGCAAGATTCGCTCTTAAGGATTCTGAAGTAACCACGCCCAAATACCTCGCAGCACCAATCCTTCTGTTGTTTCCAGCACATCCTTAGCAGGTAAATTGCTTTGTGTGATTTCCTTGGCTAGGAATTTGGCATTGCCACCATCAACCCAAATTTTTTCGATGGGAATATTAATTTCTTTTGCCTGTTGTATGCCATAAAGGATTGCACCTACTTGCGCGGCGTCACAGCCTCCAATGATTGCATCATTCGTGCAGGTGCCAAAACCCTTATGATCAGATCGTGTGGCTAAATCGAGCTGCGCAGTATTGTTTGCCAAGCTAGTCTGCATTAATCCAAGTCCAGGCAAAATCCATCCACCGTAATGCATTCCATTTGATCCAAGAAGATCAATAGTGGTAGCTGTGCCAGCATTCACAATCAACGTATTTTTCTTTGATAGGGCGCGGGCGCCTATCAGAGCCGCCCAACGATCGGCGCCGAGCTTACTTGGATTTTGATACTGGCTGCGCATCCCTGTGTAAACGCTATCACCCTTTAATTCATACCACTGCACATCGTTCCATTGTGGAAATAATGATTTGAGATTCGTAATTGCCTCTTGTCCAGCTACACAACAAAACCCAATGGCTGCAGGCATTGGCAGTGTTTTGGCAATATAGTCTGCCAACTCAGCCCGATGTTCTGGAGTCTGCAAAGACTTGCTGCCAATAGATCCAGAGTAAGCCCATAATTTTTTTTGTTGCACGCTTGGATTTTGAGTGGATTCAACGGCCGCCCATTTGAGACGCGTGTTACCAACATCGAAAAATAAATAAAGGCTCATGATTGAATCCGCAATGAAACATCGCCAGCATGAATGGCGTATGTTTTGTTATCTTGCTGCAATAGTAATGCCCCAGTTTCATCTACGCCGTTAGCAGTGCCATAAATGGGATCTTTACCAGTACCAGAAATGCACACAGCCTGATCTCGATAAGCATCCCACTGCATCCAACGATCTTGGCAAGGCTTAAATCCATGTAGGTCAAATTCCGCAAGATGGTATTCAAGTGAGGCTATTAATTTGAGCCAAAGGTACTCGACATCGGGCACCGATTTTGTAAGTTGAGTAAGTGCACTCACTTTGAGTCCACCATCGAGATTAGCTTCAATCGCTTCTGCATTGCGCAGATTAATGCCAATACCAATAATCATCCAAGTGGGGTCACCCGTTTTGGCCTGTCCTCCCTCAATGAGAATGCCGCCGAGTTTGCTGTTATTAAGCAATAAGTCATTGGGCCATTTGAGGCGCAGACCTGCTGCTTGAAGTTGCACCTCGCTCAGATTGCAAGCCTGTGCAATACCGGATACAACTGCTAAGCCAACTAGTAAACTCAGTCCGCTCAGCTCAGAGGGTGTTCTTTTGAATGGAAATGCCAGAGAAAAGCATAGCGAGTCTTCTGGGTTGGCTAGCCATGCTCGACCCGCCCTGCCTTTGCCGGCAGTTTGCTTGTGGGCAATACGAGCCACGGGGTCGATCAGTTCGCCAGTACGCCAGCGTGCCAATAAATCATCATTGGTTGATTTGGTCTCGGTTACTCGCTCAAGGATGCAATTTGCAGTCATTCCGCCATTGTAGAAAGGTCTGACCTAGAATTGTGGGATGGATCAAAAAGATCAGCGACCCCGAAAGTTGGTATGGCCACTGCAGGCTATGCCATTGGCTCGGGCTATGAGCCTCAGTTATGCGCTCTTAATTCTGTATGTGAGTCTGAACCCCTTTGATTTTGATTTCCAGAATGGCATAGCCGCTTGGGCCTGGTTAGACGCCCCTTTGCCCCGGTTTATTACTCTGTTTGATGTATCGGTCAATATCCTGGCATACATCCCATTTGGATTCTTAGTGATGTTTGCCGCTTATCCAAGGTGGCGCAATTACATTGCGCTTGGCATCGCCCTGGGCTTAAGTGCTGTTTTGGCGCTGGGTGTAGAGACTTTGCAATCCTGGTTGCCCACTCGTATACCCAGTCAGATGGATTGGTGGGCTAATATTCTGGGCGGCTTATTGGGAGGGTTGTTGGCTATTCCTCTTGGGCCACAGTGGCTGTCTGGAAGTGCAATCCGTCGGCGTTTTGATCAATGGTTTGGCCTCAATTGGGCGGCATGCGCCTTGTTCTTATTATTTCCTTGGTCGCAGATTTATCCTCAAAGTTCTTGGCTTGGCACGGGTGTGTGGGGTCATGCCATATTTGGCTCCGTAGATTGGGGTACCTTAGTAATTAATCACGTTATTCAAGAGACGATCATCACATCCTTGTGTTGGCTTGGAATTGCATTGTTACTTTCATTAGGAATGCGTGCCAAGGCTCCACAGTGGCACATTCTCAATGGACTGCTTGGTCTGACAGTGCTAATCAAGACTCTGTTTACCGCGCTGCAGTTTGGCGCCGAGTTCAGTCTGATCTGGCTAACGGCAGGCGCACTATGGGGAATGGTATTGGGGAGTCTCTTTTTAAGGGGGGCATTGCGCTTTGATTCAAGAGCTAAGTTCTGGTTAGCCTTGATTTGCTTGATTGGCACCACAATCGCAGTCAATGTTTTACCTGACAACCCTTACTTCATATTGACGCTCAGACATTGGTATCAAGGACGCTTATTGCACTTTAATGAGCTAATGCAGTGGGTTTCAGTAGTATGGTTACCTCTCGCTCTCATTTGGATGATGCGGAGCGCCATAGACCTTAAACCCAAACATTGATGAATATAATTTTTCTATGACTTTTTCACACCACCTATTCTTTTGTTTAAATCAGCGCAGCAATGGTGAAGAGTGTTGTGATCAGCACAATGCCTTTGCTTTATTTGACTATGCAAAAAAGAGGGTGAAAGAACTCGGCCTTGCTGGTCCTGGAAAGATTCGCGTGAATAAAGCCGGGTGCTTGGATCGATGCTCTGATGGACCTGTTATGGTGATCTATCCAGAGGGTATTTGGTATACCTTTGTCGATACAGATGATGTTGAAGAAATTATCCAATCTCATTTGATTGCAGGGCGCCCAGTAGAGCGTTTGCAGTTGACTTAGTAAATTTAAAGAATCGAAAGTTTTTATGAATAGCCGCACAAAAGTAATTCATATTCAAGGAATTGTTGGATCCATGGAGATGTCCATTGATCTACCTGATGAATTAAAAAATGATCCTACATTTGCTGTTCGTGGTTTGGCTCTTGTAGCTCACCCCCACCCATTGATGGGCGGAACGATGGATAACAAAGTCGCCCAAACTATGGCGCGTGCTTTTAATCAATTGGGTTACGTTAGTGTTCGTCCAAACTTCCGTGGTGTAGGTGGTACTGAGGGTGTTCATGATGATGGCGTAGGAGAATTAGATGACTTACTCCATGTCACTGATTGGATGCAAACACCATCAAGTTGGAGTGCGTTTGAGGCAACTACAAATCAGTCCTGGGTTACAGGTGCCAATACCTTGCCTTTGGTAGTTTCAGGATTTTCTTTTGGAAGTTTTGTTGGTAGTCATTTAGTGCAAAGGCTTGCTGACTTGGGGCGTCCGGCTGAGCGCCTTGTGATGGTGGGTAGCGCCGCTGGCAAATGGACGCTAGCTCAAGTGCCTGCTGATACGATTCTGATTCATGGTGAGTTGGATGAGACCATTCCCTTGATTGATGTTTTAGATTGGGCGCGCCCGCAAGAGCTCACTGTTCAAGTAGTTCCTGGCGCCGATCATTTCTTCCATCGTCGCTTACATTGCATCCGCAACATTATTACTGGCGCATGGTTGGGTATGCCAGATCACCGCAAGTAATTTGAAAAAGATAAAAAAGAAGATAAAAAAAGAAGATAAAAAAAGAAAGAAATTATGGCTGAAGAAAAATCATTAATTGAGTACCCATCAATGTTTCCGATTAAGGTTATGGGAAAAACGAACCCAGAATATCTTCCTGCGATAGTGCACATTGCTAAACAGTTTGATCCTACGTTCGATGAGAGCAAGGTTGAGCAGCGACCCTCCAAAGATGGAAATTATTTAGGAATTACTTTGCCAATTACCGCGACTAGTCGTGAGCAATTAGATGAGTTGTATAGAACACTGTCTACTCATCCATTGGTTAGTGTGGTTTTGTAATTAGACGCATGTCAGCCTTAGTAAAACACCTTGGATTAGCAGATTACCCATCAACGTATGAGGCAATGCAGGTATTTACTAAAGAGCGCACTAGCGATACCTCTGATGAGATTTGGGTTTTAGAGCACCCACCTGTTTTTACTTTAGGTCTCGCTGGAGATGCAGGGAACTTACATTCGCCTAGCAATCAAATTCCACTCTTTCAGGTTGATCGAGGCGGGGAGATTACGTATCACGGACCCGGTCAAATCGTCGTATATCTTTTATTAGATCTGCGGCGCTTGGGGATTTTTGTAAAAGAATTAGTCTCGCGGATAGAGCAAGCAGTGATTGATACGCTGGCTGACTTTGGAATTGAGGCTGAAAGACATCCAGGCGCGCCAGGGATTTACGTCTCTCAGCAGGCAGGAGTGCCCCCCGAGTGGGTTGGCGCCAAGATTGCTGCCTTGGGGCTTAAAGTCTCCAAAAGCTGCTCATATCATGGTCTTGCCTTGAATGTGGCTACTGATCTAGAGGCTTTTCAGCGCATCCACCCTTGTGGGTATGAGGGTTTAAAGACGGTTGATATGCAAACCCTTGGGATCAAGGACAATATAGACACTATTAGCCAAAGGCTTTTGCAGCATTTACAAAAGCAACTGATGCCATCATGACCACGAATAAGCCAGACACTAACCCAGCTATTGAGGCGCGCCAAGACCTTAATTACGATGCTTCACGCAAGCAAAAATCGAGCGAGAAGACTGCGCGTATTCCGATCAAAATTATCCCTCTTCAAGAGGTATTAAAAAAGCCGGATTGGATTAGGGTAAAGGCCGCCTCTAATAATTCGCGTTTTTCTGAAATCAAAAAGATTTTGCGCGAGAACGAGTTAGTGACTGTTTGTGAAGAAGCTAGCTGTCCCAATATTGGCGAATGTTTTGGTAAGGGTACTGCCACCTTCATGATCATGGGTGATAAGTGCACACGTCGTTGCCCATTTTGTGATGTGGGTCACGGCAGACCAGATCCCCTTGATGTGAAAGAGCCTGCTAATTTAGCCCGCACAATTGCCGCGCTTAAGCTGAACTATGTCGTGATCACGAGTGTAGATCGCGATGATCTGCGTGATGGTGGCGCAATGCATTATGTGGATTGCATTTCTCAATCGCGCACTCTTTCGCCTAATACTCGCATTGAGGTGTTGGTTCCAGATTTTCGTGGGCGCCTAGATAAGGCCTTGGATATATTTGCTGAGTATGCGCCTAATGGATTGCCGGATGTGATGAATCACAACCTAGAAACTGTTCCGCGTTTGTATAAACAAGCTAGACCTGGCGCTGATTATTTACATTCTTTAAAGCTCTTGAAAGACTTCAAAGAGCGTTTCCCAAATATTCCTACTAAGAGTGGCTTGATGGTTGGTCTTGGCGAAACCGACGAAGAGATTTTGGAAGTGATGCGCGATATGCGTGAGCACAATATCGATATGCTCACTATTGGCCAATACTTAGCTCCATCAGGACATCATTTGCCTGTTACGCGCTATGTACATCCCGATGTCTTTAAGATGTTTGAAGAAAAAGCCTATGAAATGGGCTTCTCCCATGCTGCTGTGGGCGCCATGGTGCGTTCAAGCTATCACGCAGATCAGCAAGCCCATGGAGCAGGGGTTGTTTAGAAGAATTTCAAAAGCCGCTACTGTATTGGCGGCATTGTTTCTTCTGGCAGCATGTAGTCCAAAGCTGGATTGGCGCACAGTCCAATCTCCTCAAGAAAGATACGCGGCATTATTTCCTGGTAAGCCAGACAAATTAGAGCGCCGTATTCCTTATGCTGATCAAGAACTTTTGCAGGCTCTCGAGGCGGTAAAGATTGACGATGACATTTACTCGGTAAGCACTATTCAGTTGCCGGCAAATCAAAGTAGCTCGCTCAGTAAGTTGATCTCTCAGCTGCAAAATAATTTATTGGAGAGAGCAAAAGCATCGGGTGGCGATGTCGCTATTGAGGATGCTTTTTATAAAACAGCCGATAAGCAACGTTTACCAACCAAAGATTATTTTATTGATTTGAAATCAAACGGTAAATCCCAACAACTCATGCGCGTTCGTTGGATTAATCGTATAGCGCCTAATGGCGATAGTTGGATTTATCAGATCTCGGTGCTGCATACGAATGCAGGCACTGATAATGCGAAAACTTTTTTATCTAAAGAAGAGTATGAAAACTTCTTTACTGACTTCTCTCCAGAATAAAAATAAAGAGCAAAAAATTAAAGAGGTTTTTTAATGGGTGGCAGTAACTAGTCGTTACTGTTTTTCAAGCGCAGCCACTTTTGCTTCAAGCACCTCTAATTTTTCACGTGTCTTAGCAAGCACTTTAGTTTGAAGTTCAAACTCTTCGCGTGTCACCAAGTCCATCTTCTGAAACCCTTGATTCATCATGGCGCGAACATTCTTCTCAATTTCTTGAGCTGGCGAATTGCGGATTGCATCACCAACTTTGTTCTGCATATCGTTAGCAATACGTTGGATTTGTTCGAGGATTTCGCCTGGTTTTTGCATGATGAGGATTCGCAGTTCTATTTAGAGTTGCAGAAAAGATACACATTCATATTTTAAGTTGTATGGGAAAAAATGCCCAAAAAGGGGTTTAAACCCGAAAAAAGCCCTAAATTCACCCATCAGGTGCAATATTAAGCACCAAAAAAGTGCAAAAGCCTTAATTAGGGGAATTTGGCCAAAGCCACAAAGCCCTGGGGATTCAATATCACCCCATGCAATAAGCATTCAACCCATTTTTTATTACAACCAGTAAGGAGTAGCACATGAAAACCATTCAAAAGACGGCAATCTCTGCAGCAGCAGTAGCTTTGTTGGCAGGTCTTTCAACATCAGCATTTGCAGCTGACGAACCAGCAGCACCAGAAGTAAGCCCAATTACTGCAAACGTAACTGTTGCAAGCAACTATATCTATCGTGGTTTGACACAAACGAATAACAAGCCAGCAATTCAAGGCGGCTTTGATTACGCGCATGAGAGCGGTTTTTACATTGGTAACTGGAACTCTTCCATTACTTGGATTAGCGACAGTTATCCTGGTGCCGGCCAAGGCGGTCATTCTGTTTCTGCTCCTGTTGAGATGGACTTCTACGCTGGTTTTAAGAAAGAGTTCATTGGCGAAGGTTTTGCAACCGACATCGGTGTATTGCAGTACTACTACCCAACTTCAGGAATGCCATCAAGCCAATCTAATGCTTGGGTTGCTGCTAACCCAGCATCACGCCAAGCTTCTGGTACAACGCCTAATACAACAGAGTTATATGCTGCACAAAACTTCACTTTTGGTCCCGTAACTGGTTTCGGAAAAGTCTCTTATGCTGTAACAACTTTGTTTGGACTACAACAGTCTTCTGGCGCTCTTTATCCTGACTTGACAGCAAACTATGACACTGGTTTCTATGGAATTACAGTTAATGCACACGTTGGATATCAGTATGTGCCGAATAATATTGTTACTACATCCGCAATCGCTGGAGCTGGTAACGGTGGAACATGGAATGCCAGCTATGCTGACTGGAAACTTGGTTTAACTAAAGACTTCGGCGGCGGCTTGTCAGGTACTGCTTACTACACAGGCACAAGCGCGCAAAAGGTTGGCAATACGTATGTTTACTCAACACCTAACGGTGGCAATGCCGGACGCGGTAACGCAGTTGTAGCCTTGACAAAAACTTTCTAATTTCCACTCTGAACGGAGAAACACATGAAATTAATTACCGCAATCATCAAGCCCTTCAAGCTTGACGAAGTGCGCGAAGCTCTCTCAGAAGTGGGAGTTTCGGGCATTACCGTCACTGAAGTTAAAGGCTTTGGTCGTCAAAAGGGTCACACCGAGTTGTATCGCGGTGCTGAGTATGTTGTCGACTTTTTACCTAAAGTAAAAATTGAAGCTGCTGTTGAAGATGGCATCTTGGAGCGTGCGATTGAAGCAATTGAAAAATCTGCACGTACAGGCAAGATTGGCGATGGCAAGATTTTTGTCTCACCAGTTGAGCACGTCATTCGTATTCGTACCGGTGAAACCGGCGCGTCAGCACTTTAAAGAGAGGTTCAAAATGTTAACTTGGATGAAACGACTCGTTGCTGGTGGTGCTATGGCCTTGGCCATTGGCGCAACTGGTGTAATAGTTACTTCGCCAGCACATGCTGATGAAGTTAAAAAACCAGCAGTTACTGCACCTGCCGCTACTCCAGCAGCTGCAGAACCTGCTCCTGTGCTTTGCTCTGAAAAGTGCAATAAAGCAGATATCGCTTGGATGATGGTTTGTACAGCATTAGTGCTGTTGATGACTCTTCCTGGCTTGGCTTTGTTCTACGGCGGTTTAACTCGCAGCAAGAACATCCTGTCTATCTGCATGCAATGTTTCATGGTCTTCTCTTTGATTACAGTGCTCTGGGCTATTTATGGCTACAGCTTTGCATTCACGGAAGGCGGAGCATTTATCGGTGGACTTGATCGTCTGTTCTTGGGTGGTATGAATCCAGAATCAGTAGCAGCAACATTTAGTAAAGGTGTTGTGATTCCTGAATATGTATTTATGGCTTTCCAAGCTGTGTTCGCAACTATCACTTGCTGTTTGATCATTGGCTCTTTTGCTGAGCGCGCTAAGTTCTCTGCAATCTTGGTATTCATGGTGATTTGGTTCACTTTGAGCTACTTGCCAATCGCTCACATGGTTTGGTTCTGGCCTGGTCCAGATGACATCAAAGATGCTGCATCACTCGAGGCAATTACTGCGCGTGCTGGTTGGTTGTGGCAAAAAGGTGTTCTCGACTTTGCTGGCGGTACTGTTGTGCATATCAATGCTGCGATCGCTGGTTTGGTTGGTTCCTTTGTTATCGGCAAGCGTTTGGGCTACGGCAAAGAGGCAATGAAGCCACATAACTTAGTTTATGTAATGGCTGGCGCTGCTCTCCTGTGGTTCGGTTGGTTTGGTTTCAATGCTGGCTCAGCACTTGAAGCAAACGGTACTGCTGGCTTGGCATTCGTGAATACTTATTTAGCTACCGCTGCTGCTGTATTAGGCTGGTCAGTCGCTGAGTGGGTTCTCAAAGGTAAGCCATCTATGTTGGGTGCTGCATCTGGTTGCGTAGCAGGTTTAGTTGCCATTACCCCTGCGGCTGGATTTGCTGGCCCAATGGGTTCAATCATTATTGGCTTAATTGCTGGTGTAGTTTGCCTCTGGGGTGTTACTGGTCTCAAGAAGATTTTGGGTTCAGACGACAGCTTGGACGTATTCGGTGTTCACGGCGTAGGTGGTATTACTGGCGCATTGTTGACCGGTGTATTTGCTGATCCAGCATTGGGCGGCTCTGGTATTTGGGATTATGTAGCTAATGCGGTTGCTCCTGACTACTCTATTGCTAGCCAATTGTGGATCCAGGCTCAAGGCGTGATTACTACTGTAATTTGGTCTGGCGTAGTTTCTTTCGTTGCCTTCAAATTGATCGATATCGTGATTGGTTTGCGTGTTAAGGAAGAAGAAGAGCGCGAAGGCTTGGATATCAGCTCACACGGTGAGACTGCTTACGAGTCTTAATCAGTAGATTTACCCCTCACTGGGCGGCTCTGGTTGGCTGCCTAGTTTTAAGCGCGGGATCCTCGGATCCCGCGTCTTTCTTTTAATAATCTTACAATGGTGGAATGGTTCCACATCTCATTACTGCACTCAGCGGCCCTTTGTTCGAATTAGAGTCAAAGGTTCTAGAAGCGACCCCAACCATTGAGCGTTGGTTCAGGTTGGAATGGCAAGAGCACACGCCACCTTTTTACTGTTCGGTCGATTTACGTAACTCCGGCTTTAAGTTGGCCCCGGTTGATACAAACCTCTTTCCTGGGGGATTCAATAATCTTTCACCGCAAATGTTGCCGCTTGCTGTTCAAGCAGCGATGGCTGCCATTGAGAAGATTTGTCCTGAAGCTAAAAACTTATTGTTGATTCCAGAGCGCCATACTCGCAATACTTTTTATTTGCAGAATATTGCACGCCTGTCTTCAATATTGCGTCAGGCAGGCTTGAATGTTCGCTTAGGCACTTTCTCTGAAGAAATTAAAAAGCCAACCTGGATTGAGCTACCAGATGGAAACCGATTGCTAATGGAGCCGCTTTCACGATTGGGTTTAAAAAAGCAGCGTTTAGGTTTAAAAGACTTTGACCCTTGCTCAATCTTATTAAATAACGACTTGTCTGCAGGTATACCGCCGATTCTGGAAAATATCTATGAGCAGTACTTGTTGCCTGGCTTGCACGCTGGTTGGCATGTACGCCGCAAATCAAATCACTTTGCCGCTTATGAAGAAGTGGCTAAGAAGTTTGCTAAAGTGGTTGATATCGACCCATGGATGATCAACCCCTACTTCACCAGTTGCTCGAATATTAATTTCCATGAGCGTAAAGGTGAGGATGAGCTGCAAACCGCAGTAGAGCAAGTCTTAAAGAAGACTGCGAAAAAATATCGCGAGTATGGCATTAAAGAAAAACCATATGTTGTTGTAAAGGCCGATGCAGGTACTTACGGCATGGGTGTGATGGTCGTAAATGATCCCGCGCAGCTTAAGGGTTTGAATCGTAAAGACCGCAACAAGATGAGTGTGGTCAAGGAAGGTCTTGAAGTTAGTGATGTATTAATTCAAGAAGGCGTCTATACCTTTGAGAAGGTAAATGAAGCGGTTGCTGAGCCAGTGGTGTATATGATTGACCGCTATGTCATTGGTGGCTTCTATCGCGTTCATACTGATCGTGGTCCTGATGAGAATCTGAATGCACCAGGGATGCACTTTGTGCCTTTGGCCTTTGAGCAAAACTCCATGCCCGATCTAGGGGCTAAGCCAGGCAGCGCTGCTCCTAACCGGTTCTACCTTTATGGCGTGGTTGCTCGTTTAGCCCTGCTTGCCGCATCACTAGAGTTAGAGCGTACCGACCCCAATGCAGAAGTTGCATAAATAAATTGCTTATCGCTCAATAGAAAAATGGACCTTCTTTTTATTGCAGACCCCCTTGAGTCTTTCAAGATTCAAAAAGATTCCACGTTCGCGATGATGCGAGTAGCTCAAGAGGCGGGACATCATTTGTGGTTTTGTCAAAGCAAAAATGTTTTATGGAAAGATGATCTGGTAGTTGCTGATTGTCAGTCTTTAGTAATTAAGCCGAGTTCTACAACTTGGTTTGAGTTAGGCGATACGGAGTCTCGGTCACTTAAATCTTTTTCTGCTGTGCTGATGCGTACTGATCCGCCATTTGATATTGAATACCTCAATACCACTTGGTTGCTATCAGCTGCAGTACGTCAGGGAGCTAAAGTATTTAACGAGCCCGGCGCAGTTCGCGATCACTCTGAAAAACTATCGATCACAGAATTCCCAGAACTCATTCCTCCTACCTTAGTCACCCGTGAACTGGCTGCGGTAGAGCGTTTTCATCAAATCCATCACGATATTGTGATTAAGCCCCTGGATGGCATGGGTGGTATGGGTGTGTTTAGGGTGGGACCTGACGGCCTCAATCTTGCTAGCATCGTTGAAACACTTGGCGAGAATGGCGCAAGAACACTTATGGTTCAGCGCTTCTTGCCTGAAATTGCTCAGGGCGATAAGCGGGTACTGTTAATTGGTGGAGAGGTCGTGCCGTTTGCTCTGGCGCGTATTCCGCAGGGCAGTGAAATTCGGGGAAATTTGGCGGCTGGCGGCAAAGGTGTTGCTATGCCTTTAACTGATACAGAAAAGAAGGTTGCTGAACAATTAGCCCCCGTTCTAAACCAGCGTGGATTATTCTTGGTTGGACTCGATTTAATTGGCGGTTATCTCACCGAAATTAATGTGACGAGCCCAACTTGTTTTGTTGAAATCACCAATCAAACTGACTTCAATGTCCCGCAATTTTGGTTGGCAGCACTAGAGAAAGCATTGGCATAAAAATGGTTGGAATTGTCATCGTTGCTCATACACCAGTTGCTAGCGCAATGCTGGGTTTTGCTGAACATACATTTGGCGTAGTGCCTGAGCGGGTTCGAGCTGTTGATATTCCGCCGCATGAAGATACTAAGGCAAGCTTTGATCGAGTCCTCAAGGCTGCATATGGCGTAAATACAGGTAATGGTGTTCTTATATTAACTGACGTAATGGGGGCCACCCCTGCTAATGTGGCTTCTAAGCTGGAAGCCTTAGGCCCCTTATCCGGCCTGAATGCACCTGTGATCGTTTTGGCGGGATTAAATCTACCAATGTTGATGCGTTGCATCTCTCATCGCGGAGAGGGTCTAGAGGAGTTGGCGCAAAAAGCACTTGCTGGTGGGCAGAATGGCATCTTGCGCCTAGGTAGTAAAGTAAACCAAGAATAACTAAGGGTTAGAAGACAATGCCTTCTGCAGAAATTGAAATTATTAATAAATTAGGTTTGCATGCCCGTGCATCTGCAAAGCTTTCTCAGTTGGCTGCGCAGTTTCCTTGTGAAATATTCTTGTCACGAAATGGGCGTCAAATTAATGCTAAGAGCATTATGGGTGTAATGATGCTAGCCGCGGGAATAGGCAGCACTGTAACTCTGGAAACGGTAGGAGAGAAAGCGGATGAAGCAATGGAGGCTCTTACCGCATTAATTAATGATCGCTTTGGTGAAGGCGAGTAAATAGCATGACCTTTGCGTTGCACGGAATCCCAGTATCAAAAGGCATTGCCATTGGCAAAGCCGTACTGATTTCGCGTGCTGCATTAGAAGTTAGTCACTATTTGGTTGAGCCAGGCAAAGAAGAGGTAGAAACTCAAAAGTTATTAGATGCGTTTGGTCAGGTTCGTTTAGAGCTTGAGCAGTTGCGCCAAGGGTTGCCAAAGGATGCGCCACAAGAGATGGCGGCCTTCTTGGATGTGCATGGCATGATCTTGGCTGATCCAGCGTTGGCTGAGAAGCCGATTAAATTAATTCGGACGCAACGGTTAAATGCAGCTTGGGCCTTAACAACTGAGCTCAACGATCTCTTAGAGCAATTTGCCGATATTGAGGATGCATATTTAAAAGAGCGTGCCAATGATATTCGGCAGGTTGCTGAGCGTGTCATTAAAGCCTTAAATGCGCAGAAAAAAGATCCTTTAAACGACTCTGATTTTTTACCTACGAGCGATATCGGAGTTGAGTCAATTATTGTTGCTCACGATATTGCTCCGCACGACATGCTACGTTTTAAAGAGCATGCCTTTACTGGTTTTGTAACAGACCTTGGAGGCAAGACCTCCCATACCGCTATTGTGGCTCGCAGCATGGAGATTCCTGCGGTAGTAGGCGTGCGACATGCAAGCGAAATGATTCGTCATGGCGATTGGTTGGTGTTGGATGGTGAGCGAGGAGTTGTGGTGGTTGCTCCGGATGAGCAGCTGCTAGCCGAATACCGAAAGCTGCAAACTCAAGTCCTAAAAGAGGCTCGTAAGCTTCAGCAGTTAAAGCACGCCAAAACTGAAACAGCTGATCGTGTTGAGATTGAATTATTTGCCAATATTGAGTTGCCGGAAGATGCCATTCAGGCGGTTAAGCTCGGCGCTGTCGGCGTTGGTTTATTCCGCTCCGAGTTTTTATTTATGGACCGCAAGCAGGCCTTACCCGATGAAGAGCAGCAGTATCAGGAATATCGTCGTGTAGTAGATTTGATGCATGGCTTGCCTGTGAACATCAGAACGATTGACGTTGGCGCGGATAAGGCGCTGGGCGGTGGTGGCGATATTTCACAAACAGGCACATCGCCATTGGGATTGCGCGCGATTCGCTGGTCTTTAACTGAACCTGAAATCTTTTTAACTCAGCTCAGGGCAATCTTGCGTGCTTCTGCCCATGGTCAGGCACGCATCATGATCCCCATGTTGGCACATGCTAAAGAAATCGATGAAACATTTAGATTGATTGAAAAAGCGAAGCAGCAATTACATCAACGTGGCAAAGCCTTTAACCCGAATATTCAAGTTGGTGCCATGATTGAAATTCCGGCCGCCGCTTTGGTCTTGCCTTTGTTTATCAATCGCTTCGATTTTCTTTCCATTGGAACGAATGACTTAATTCAGTACACATTAGCGATTGATCGAGCAGATCACGCAGTTGCACATCTGTATGACCCTCTGCATCCCGCGATATTAAATTTGTTGGCAAACATTATTGAGCAAGCTAAGCGCGCAAATGTGCCTGTTGCTGTTTGCGGGGAGATGGCGGGTGATCCTGCGCTAACTAGGTTATTACTGGCGTTAGGATTAACTGACTTTTCAATGCACTTTAGTCAGCTACTGTTAGTCAAGCGCGAGATCCTGCAAGCTAATGTAGGTTTATTAAAAGCCCGTGTGGCCAGAGTCTTGAGAGCATACGAGCCTGAGGAGCAAGCAAAGGCTTTAGAGCGACTGCTGTCTTAATTGCTTGGTGAGTTTTTAGTGGGCCGAGCCACATACTGAGCACTCGGCATTACGGCTAATACGTATTTCGTCAATTTGGGTAGTGCGCCCGTTCCAAAGCAACATTCGCCCCACTAAAGGCTCTCCAAAACCAATTAATACTTGTAGTGCTTGGGCTGCTTGCATGGCACCAATGATGCCCACTAGAGGCGAGAAGATGCCCATACTAGAGCAGCTGACTTCTTCAAATTGCTCATCTGGAGAAAAGATGCACGCATAGCAAGGGGAGTTGGAATTACATGGATTAAAGACGCTCACTTGACCATCGAACTTGAGGGCTGATCCCGAAACCAATGGAACCTTATGCTTAACGCAGGCGGTATTAATCAGGTGTCTGGTTAAAAAGTTATCCGTGCAATCCAAAACAATATCAACGCTTGGCAATAACTCATCTAACAATGAAGTCGTGGCTTTAGCTTGAATGGTTTCAATCTGAATACTGGAATTAAGCTGCTGCAGAAATTCTTTTCCAGAAGCCACTTTGCTTTTACCAATACTGCTTTCAGTGTGCATGATTTGGCGCTGTAAATTGGTAAGCTCCACTTCATCATGATCTACCAAGGTGAGATGGCCAACACCTGCAGCAGCAAGGTAGGGCGCTGCTGCGCTCCCTAGGCCACCAGCCCCGATAACTAATACGTGTGACTTGAGAAGCTGCTCTTGGCCGGCAACATCAATTTCTTCAAGCAATAAATGCCTGGAGTATCGAAGTAACTGCTCGTCATTCATATGCCGGCTGCAGTGTTTAGGATTATTCGAGCTTAGATGAGGAGCGCTTCACAGGCTGACCATTAATAAAGGCCACCGCTTGAGAAAGCATGAAGTCATCTGCGCTACCCAGCTCAGGAGGCTTTTTATTTTTCTCTTTCTCTTTTTCCTCGGGAGTCTTCTTAGCATTTTTTTCTTCAATGCGTTGTAACTCTTCAAGGCGACGTTGCTCACGATCTTTAATGAGTTTGTCTTCGGCGGATTGCTTATTGCGCAGGTGTTTCTCGCTATCAATTTCGCGGGTAATTAGTACGTCATCTGGATCGCCATCTTTATTTTGATCGACAGGAATATCCGGCTTAACTCCAAAGGCCTGAATCGACTTACCACTTGGCGTGTAGTAGTAAGCAGTGGTGATCTTGAGTGCCGAATCATTGGTGAGGGGACGAACAGTTTGTACGGAACCTTTACCAAAAGTTGTTTTTCCAATAATGGTTGCGCGTTTGTAGTCCTGAAGTGCGCCAGCCACAATCTCAGAAGCAGATGCAGAGTAAGCGTTTACCAAAACTACCATCGGAAGCTTTTTAAAGATGGCTGGCACGCCCGCCAAGGGGTCGCCAGGCTCATTTAGGCGGTACATCGCTGGCGTGGCATTGAATACCTGTTTTGAGTCAGGGGATTGGCCTTTGGTAGAGACAATGATTGCATCGGCTGGCAGGAATGCAGCAGCAACTCCTACGGCGCCTTGTAATAAACCACCGCCATTGTTTCGCAAGTCAAGAATGATGCCTTTGAGCTTTGGATCTTGGTTCGCAATTTCAGTGAGTTTTTTGGCTAGATCTGGAACGGTACGTTCTTGAAAGCTAGTGATTCGCACCCAGGCAATATCGTTATCAAGAATTTTGGTTTTTACTGATTGAACTTTAATTTCAGCGCGGGTGATGGTTACTGGAAAGCTGCGCTCTTCACTTTTACGAAATACAGTCAAAGTAATTTTGGTTCCAGGTGTGCCGCGCATAGTGCGAACAGCTTTATCTAATGACATGCCGCGTACTGGTTTGTCATCCAAGCGAGTAATTAAATCTCCTGCTTGTAGGCCAGCACGAGCAGCAGGGCTATCCTCAATAGGGTTTAATACTTTTACTACGCCATCTTCGGAAGTGATTTCAATTCCAAGGCCGGCAAATTTTCCGGAAGTCATCTCTTGCATTTCTGCAAAATCTTTTTTGTCGAGGAAGGTGGAGTGCGGATCCAGGCTGCTGACCATTCCCTTCACAGCATCAGTCAATAACTGCTTATCTTCAATAGGTTCAACATATTCACGCTTAATTTGCGCAAAAACATTAGATAGAGTGCGTAGCTCGTCCAGTGGTAGCTGCGCGCCTTGCTGGGCGGTCGCGGAGAGCTGGATAGTGGCCGCCACACCAGCGATAAGACCAACGGCAATCAGGGCAAAATTCTTTAGAAATTGGCGCATATCTCTTTTGCTTTAATCCAAGTAAAAGTGTTGAATAGGTTTGAGGTTGTCATCTAACTCATAAACTAGTGGCACACCATTTGGAACGTTTACTTCCATGATGGCTTCATCTGACATTTGATCTAGATACTTAATTAATGAGCGAATGCTATTGCCGTGTGCAACTAACAAAACACGCTTTCCAGCTTTGAGTGCAGGTGCAATGGATTCATTCCACAACGGTAATACGCGCTCAACGTTATCTTTTAAACACTCACCCAATGGAATATCAGAAGGATTCAGTTTTGAGTAACGAGGATCATTCTTAGGATTTCGCTCATCTTCGTTTTCAAGTAAAGGTGGACGCACATCGTATGAGCGACGCCAAATGTGAACTTGCTCATCGCCATATTTGGTTGCAGTTTCTGCTTTATTGAGTCCAGTTAGCGCGCCATAGTGACGCTCATTGAGGCGCCAGCTATGCACAACAGGAAGCCACATTAAATCCATGGTGTCTTGCACATGCCAAAGAGTACGAATGGCACGCCTTAAAACGGAGGTGTATGCGACATCAAATTCATAGCCGGCTTTACGTAGGTTTTCACCTGCTGCCAGGGCTTGTTCTGCGCCTTTAGGGGTTAAGTCAACGTCCGCCCAGCCAGTGAAGCGGTTTTCAAGGTTCCAGGCGGATTCGCCATGACGAATAAGGACAAGTTGTTTCATAGAGCCATTCTATAATCCGATGATGAACTTTCTCACGCAA
Source organism: Polynucleobacter parvulilacunae (assembly GCF_018881715.1). Lineage (GTDB taxonomy): Bacteria > Pseudomonadota > Gammaproteobacteria > Burkholderiales > Burkholderiaceae > Polynucleobacter > Polynucleobacter parvulilacunae. Next base: position 371,356 of record NZ_JACVPW010000001.1, on the reverse strand, counting down.
ATTGATAATTTAGCGCTTATCGCCCTTCTGTTGGTTTCAGGCGTAGCGCTTTTCCTACCTACATTATCTACGCTTATTGGCGGAAAAGGCTTATCGCCTACCGAAGCGACGATTTGGATTAATCGACGCAAAGCACATGTCTTGGACTTGCGCTCTGAAGAAGCCTTCAGAGCGGGCCATTTGCCTGGTGCCAAATTCGTTAATGCTGCCGGTTTAACTGCAGCCATTGAAAAGCTTAAGTTAGACCGTAAGCACCCAGTAGTCTTGGTTTGCGAAACTGGTGCCCAATCACGCAAACTCGTTGTAGAAGCCCAAAAACTGGGCTTTGCCGAAGTAGGTGCCTTAGATGGCGGTGTTCAGGCTTGGAAAGCTGCTGCACTACCTTTGGTGAAGTAAGGAGAAATCAATGCCTCCAGTAACGATGTATAGCACTCAGGTATGCCCATACTGCGTTATGGCTGAAAAGCTATTGCTTAAAAAAGGCGTGGCCAATTTAGAAAAGATTTTGATTGATCGCGACCCATCCCAACGTGAAATCATGATGACACGTACTGGTCGCCGTACAGTTCCTCAGATTTACATTGGTGATACCCATGTGGGCGGCTATGACGATTTAGTGGCATTGGATCGCGCTGGAAAACTCGATCCTTTATTAACTTAAAAGATAAACACCTAAAGAAAGTTAGCAATGACCGAACAAACTTCTGCACCTCAAGCAAGCCCTGAGCAATCTAAAGAGCCTGGATTTCGTATTCAGAGAATTTACTTAAAAGATGTATCCCTTGAGCAGCCAAACTCTCCGCAGATTTTGTTGGTTGCTTCTGAGCCGCAAGTACAAGTTGAGATTGACATTGCTGTTGCTCCGCTGAGCGAAGGAATCTTTGAGGTTGCATTGAGTTCAACGGTTACCGCTAAGGTTGATTCAAAAGTATTGTTCTTGGTTGAGGCAAAACAAGCTGGCATTTTTGAGCTAAGCAATATCCCTGTTGAGCAAATGGATCCAATGCTCGGTATTGGTTGCCCAACGATTTTGTATCCTTACCTGCGCTCAAACATCGCCGACATTATTAGTCGTGCAGGCTTCCAGCCAATTCATTTGAATGAGATTAACTTCCACGGTATGTATGAGCATCGCTTGATGCAGGCTCAACAAGAAGCTGCCGCTAGGGATGGGGCAGCCTCAGAGAGCAAGCCTCACTAAGCTCAACGAGCGAGCCCACAGATCATGAAAGTGACACTGCTTGGTGCTGGCGCTTGGGGAACGGCGATGGCGGCACAAGCCGCTCGCCACCTCCAAGAGGGTGACGTTTGTTTGTGGTCGCGCAGCAAACAGCAATTAGAAGATATTCAAAAAAGTAGTGAAAATCAGACTTATCTTTCGGGGATTAAGTTGCCTAAAGGCCTGAAGTTTGAGAGTGATTTTTCTACTGCAATCAAAAGACTCTCTAGCGATGACCTCTTGGTTATCGCTACACCAATGTCGGGCCTTTCCGAAACAATTGCTCAAGCCTTAAAGATTGCCGAGCATCCACTCAACATCATTTGGTTGTGCAAGGGTCTTGAGCCCAATACCGCTTTATTGCCCCATCAAGTTGTGGAGCGCGAAAGCAAGATTCATTCTCATGGCTTAGCCCATTCGTATGGCGCTTTATCTGGCCCAAGCTTTGCTCGTGAGGTTGGCGCAGGGATGCCGTGTGCTTTAACAGTTGTCAGCAAATCTACAAAACTGTGTGAGACGGTTCAGGTCGCGTTTCACCACGGCAATATGCGTGTGTATTCAAGCGATGACCTCATCGGTGTTGAATTGGGTGGGGCAATTAAGAATGTCTTGGCGATCGCTGCAGGTATTGGCGATGGTCTTGACTTGGGTCTTAATGCCCGCGCTGCAGTTCTTACGCGAGGCTTGGCAGAGATGATGCGCCTGGTTAAAGCGGCTGGCGGTAAATCTGAAACTTGTATGGGGCTAACCGGTGTTGGAGATTTAATCTTGACAGCTACTGGGGATCTCTCTCGCAATCGTCGAGTGGGTCTTGAGCTTGCTGCTGGTAAATCTTTGCCAGAGATTTTGGCAAGTCTCGGTCACGTTGCTGAGGGCGTGCTTTGTGCGGCAGCAGTGGGCGATTTGGCAAAACGTTTAGGTGTTGAGATGCCGATTACTGCCATGATGGGTGAAGTCTTATCTGGAAAGTTGAAACCGCATGATGCGGTTAAGAAGCTCATGGGGCGCGACCCAAAAATCGAGTCGTAAAAAAGTGATATACGGCGGCTTCTTACTGACCGCCTTCAAGGCCATTTTGGCGCCAAGCTTCATACACAACAATTGCTACGGTATTGGATAAGTTCAGACTCCGACTACTGTCTTGCATTGCAAGACGCATGCGATTAGCCGCTGGAATGGAATCCCTCACTTCATCAGTGATGCCTTTGGTCTCAGATCCAAAAATAAAGTAATCGTTGGGTGAATACTGGCCTTCATGAAACTTACCTGAGCCTTTGGTGGTCAATGCAAAAAGGTGCTGAGGATCAGGCTCTTCATCTTTTAAAAATTGCGCCCAATTTTTGTGAACCTTGACTCTGGCAAACTCGTGATAGTCCAAGCCTGCTCTGCGTAACTTGGCATCCTCCATCGGAAATCCAAGCGGCTCAATGAGATGAAGCTTGGCTCCGGTATTCGCACACAGGCGAATGATGTTCCCGGTATTTGGTGGAATTTCTGGTTCGAATAAAACAATATTAAACATGTGCCACTCTTTAAATTGGTCGCGCAGCTCTGAGTACTACCCAATTAATTACGCGAGATACGCCATTGTGCTTCAGAACGCGCGCAATTTCATTGAGCGTGGCTCCGCTAGTCATTACGTCATCAAAAATAACAACAGTCTGACCTCTAAGACTTTCAATGTATTTTGCCTCGATATAAAACATGTCCTGAATGGCTGAGCGACGACTATCCAGCGAGCTTCCTGCTTGGTGACCGGAATAATGGTGGCGCTGAAGTATGTGGGGTGATTTTTGGATGTGCCTGCTGCACTCAATGCGTTTGGCTAATTCCCAACTTTGATTAAAACCACGCTGCGCTAGCTTTTGAGTACTCAGCGGAACAGGTAGCAAGTAATCTGCAGGCGTATTTTCTAACTCCTCAGCCATGAGCAAGTTCCACGTATTGCCAAGCGCATTCGCAAAAGCAATTCGTTTTTGGTATTTCAATTCATGCAGAGGGGTTTGAAGCACTCCTTCATAGCGATCTAAGCAATAGGTTTCATCAAAGTAGGGTTGAGTGCTTTGGCAGGGGGCGCATCGCTGCTCATTTAATTCGGGGGCCTGAAGCGCAATCCCGCATTGATAACAGCATTGGTAATTCAATAGAGCATTGCCCTTCAATGAATTGAGACACTCATTACATATTGAGAATTTTTGAAACTCTTGACAAGTAATGCAGGCAGTTGGCAAGAGATGCTCGCAAATAGTTTGAAAAATCTTCTCTGGAAATCGCATGGGGCGCTGAGTATACTGAGCCAATGACCCAGCCCATCAGATGGTTACAAGACGAAATTGCAGATCGTATGCTGCAGAAATTAGACATCGTTAAGCTCGATGTAAAAGATGTCTTGATCGTTCCTGATTTTCCCGGCAAACATCTAGGGTTGCTTGCTCAGCGTTATCCAAAGGCGCATATTTTTAGCATTCCTGAAGAAGGTGTTTCAGGATTTCAGATGTGGCGTGCCAAAGCTATGAGTAATTGGCGATCTTTATTCTCTGGCAAAACAGGCGCCTTATCTGATTGCACCCCATCAGGAAGATTTGGTATTCCTGATAATTCTGTTGATTTGGTGATTAGCGATCTCCTATTGCAGGACCTGGAAGACCCAAAACATTTTTTACAAGAGTGTTGGCGCGTTCTGCGCGAGGGCGGCTTAATCTCATTTAGTTATCTTGGGCCCGATACTGGAAAAGAATTGCGCCCTTTAGGTCTTCCTGAACTAAGGCTGCAGAATTTAATGAGTCCTTGGGATATGCACGACATGGGGGATGCTTTAGTGGCTGAACGCTTTTCTGACCCGGTAATGGACATGGAGTACCTAACTCTGGACTATGAAAAACAGGCTCTATTGCTGGCTGATATCCGCGCCCTGAAATTGGCCCATTTGGACTCTCTTGAAATCCCCCAAATAGATGTTTTGCCTCAAAAAATGACCCTAGAAGTAGTTTATGGGCACGCGTGGGCCCTCGGAAAGGACCTTGCAAAGGCCCAGGACAACGTTGCTTATATTGATCTAAATCAAATTGGACGCAAGACTAGGCCAGATTCTGCTTAAGTGTAAGTGCTTACTATCATTTAAACCTTCGCCAAGATTGGATCAGGCTGGGTTATCCCGGTTTGTTGTTGCGCCTAATTAACCCTATAATCACGGCAGGATGTATTGGCTTGAGACCGTTTTTTGGGCATTTTGTGGCATTTTTGCTGCTTTGCTCACGACAATAAACAGAGAATAAGATGAATTTATTTGGAAAAGTCACTAGGGCTTCGCTCTATTTCGCAGTAGCTTTTGGCACTGCTTTTGCTCATGCAGCAGAGAATATGCCTGGTGGCCCAGCTGTTAATCAGCTGAATTTTGCGCCTCCTGCTACCAAAATCATGCAAGAGATTCATTGGTTGCATTGGATGATGTTGGTTATTTGCGCATTGATTTTTATCGGTGTTTTTGGAGTGATGTTCTATTCCATTTTGAAACACCGTAAATCATTAGGTCATAAATCAGCTTCTTTCCACGAGAGCACTACTGTTGAGATTATTTGGACAGTAATTCCATTGCTCATCGTTATCGGTATGGCATTGCCTGCAACAAAAACTGTTGTGGCAATGAAAGACACTACTAATTCTGACATCACTATTAAGACCACTGGTTACCAGTGGAAGTGGGGTTACGACTACATCAAAGGCGAAGGCGAAGGCATTAGTTTCTTGTCTACCTTGTCCACTTCCCGCGAAGCAATCAATAACTTGGCACCTAAATCAAATACGTATTTGATGGAAGTTGACAATGAAATGGTTGTACCGGTCGGCAAGAAAATTCGTTTGATCACTACAGCTAATGACGTTATTCACGCTTGGACTATCCCAGCGTTTGGCGTTAAGCAAGATGCAATCCCAGGCTTCGTTCGTGACACATGGTTTAGAGCGGACAGGATTGGTACATTCCGCGGTCAGTGTTCTGAGCTTTGCGGTGCAGAGCATGCCTTCATGCCTATCGTTGTAAGAGTAGTTTCACAAGAGGATTACACCGCTTGGGTTGCTGAGAAGAAAAAAGCAATGGGTGCTGGCGGCGATGATCCATCTAAGGTTTACACCTTGGAAGAGCAAAAGGAGCGCGGTGCGAAAGTATATGCAGCTAATTGCGCAGCATGTCACCAGCCTAATGGTAAAGGTGCCGGTGCATTCCCAGCATTGGACGGCAGCAAAGTGGTTAACGGACCTAAAGCTGGCCAGTTCAATATTTTGCTGAATGGTAAAAATGCAATGCCGAAGTGGGCAGGCGTACTTTCCGATGGAGATATTGCAGCCGTGATTACCTATACCCGTAATTCATGGGGTAATAAAACGGGCGAAGTGATTCAGACGCAGGAAATTATTACTGCACGCGGCCAGTAATTCAGATTAACTAATACAGATAAAACGAAACCGGAGTAATCCATGAGCACAGTCTCTACTACCCACGACCACGCACACGATCACGCGCATGATGATCACACGCCACACGGCTGGCGTCGTTGGTTGTTTGCAACTAACCACAAAGACATCGGCACGATGTATTTGATATTCTCGTTTGTTAGCTTATTAGCTGGCGGCACGATGGCCCTGGGAATTCGTCTAGAGTTGTTCCAGCCTGGTTTGCAGTTCTTGCGCCCAGAGTTCTTCAATCAATTGACTACCATGCACGGTTTGGTGATGGTGTTCGGTGCGATCATGCCAGCCTTCGTTGGTTTTGCTAACTGGATGGTGCCATTGCAAATCGGTGCCTCCGATATGGCATTCGCACGTATGAACAACTTTAGCTTCTGGATTCTTCCAGTAGCAGCGACATTGTTGCTCAGCTCATTCCTAGTTCCTGGTGGTGCTCCATCAGGTGGCTGGACTATCTATGCTCCATTGACTTCACAAATGGGCCCTGGCATGGACATGGCGATTTTTGCTCTTCACTTGTTGGGTGCTTCATCCATCATGGGTTCGATCAACATCATCGTGACTATCTTGAATATGCGCGCTCCTGGCATGACATTGATGAAGATGCCAATGTTCTGCTGGACTTGGTTGATTACTGCTTACTTGTTGATTGCTGTGATGCCTGTATTGGCCGGCGCAATCACCATGGTGCTGACTGATCGTCATTTCGGTACTTCATTCTTCTCCGCTGTTGGCGGCGGTGACCCAATTATGTTCCAGCATATTTTCTGGTTCTTTGGTCATCCAGAGGTTTACATCATGATTCTTCCAGCGTTCGGAATCATCAGTGAAATCGTTCCTGCTTTCTCCAGAAAAACATTGTTTGGCTACAGCTCAATGGTTTATGCAACCGCATCGATTGCGATTTTGTCATTCATCGTTTGGGCTCACCACATGTTTGCAACTGGTATGCCAGTAACTGGTCAATTGTTCTTCATGTACGCAACCATGTTGATTGCTGTTCCAACTGGTGTGAAGATTTTTAACTGGGTCGCAACCATGTGGAAAGGTTCCATGACCTTTGAAACTCCAATGTTGTGGGCTATTGGTTTCATCTTCGTTTTCACTATGGGTGGCTTTACTGGTTTGATCTTAGCGATGGCTCCAATTGACATCGGCGTTCAGGATACTTACTACGTTGTTGCTCACTTCCACTATGTATTAGTAGCAGGTTCATTGTTTGCGATGTTTGCTGGCTTCTACTACTGGTGTCCTAAGTGGACTGGTCGCATGGCCAATGAAACTCGCGGCAAGATCCATTTCTGGACTTCCATGATTTTCTTTAACGTGACCTTCTTCCCCATGCACTTCTTGGGCTTGGCAGGTATGCCACGTCGTTACGCTGACTACCCAACGCAGTTCGCTGATTTCAATATGGTTGCTTCAATCGGCGCATTGGGCTTTGGCTTGTCGCAGGTTTATTTCTTGTTCTTCGTTGTGCTTCCTGCATACCGTGGCCAAGGTGAAAAAGCACCGATGAAGCCATGGGATGGCGCCAAAGGTCTTGAGTGGACAGTACCCTCACCAGCACCACACCACACTTTTGAAACTCCGCCTAGTGCAGAGCAAATGCGTGAAGCCGGAATTTAAGTCTTCAGAGAAGCAAGCCCTTACTGCGAATAATCGCAGGATGGGCTTCATTCTCTTGAGCGTTGTAGTAACTTTTTTTATTGGTATTGTGATTAAACGGAGTATGTTGGGTTAATCCCGTCGCTGACAATGGTTTCAACTCAATCACTCAATCGCCAAATTTTATTAAAGCTCTTAATTGCAGCAGTAATGATGTTTGGTTTTGGTTACGCTTTGGTTCCAATGTACAAGGCCTTGTGTGAGGTCACTGGAATTAATGTAGTGACGAGCAAGAATGATTACGGCGTTAGAGCCTTTAGCCCTAATAGGGTTGGCAATACCCAGGTTAACTATGCTCGCACAGTAACGATTGAGTTTGATTCGAATAGCCGTGGCCCGTTTACGTTTAAGCCAGTAAAGAATTTTTTAGAAGTGCACCCTGGTGAAATGACCGAGATTGTTTATGAGGTAACAAACAATCAGAACCGCTCAGTAAGAGCACAGGCAATCCCAAGTTATGCACCTAAAAGTGCAACAGAGTTTTTTACGAAATTAGAGTGCTTTTGTTTTCAGGAACAAACGCTAGCAGCAAATGAAACAAAAAAGATGCCGGTAGTCTTTGTGATTGATGCAGGTTTACCGGATGATGTAAAAACAATTACTTTGTCATATACCTTCTTTGAACTGGGCTTAGGCGGCACTCCTCCAGCCCCAAAAACAAGGATGGCTTCATGAAAAAGAAAAGTAGTTTTATGCAGTCTATGAAAGCCGTGATGTGGGGCTTTTTAGGGGTGCGTAAAAAATCAGGTTTGCAGGAAGATGTAGCGTCATTAAGTTTTGTGCACATTATCATTGCGGGTGTTGTTGGGGCCTTAATTTTTATGGCTGTCCTGCTCTTGATAGTGAAAGCAGTTGTGTCCCATTGATTATTTTTTGATTGAATAGAGAGAATAAGATGTCATCCAATTCAACCCCATACTATTTCGTCCCTGGACTATCTAGACATCCAGCAATGGCCGCATTTGGCTTAATTGCTTTTGCCTTCGGTATCTCTGGGTGGGTAAATCATGCTTCATGGGGCGGCCCCCTCTGCCTTACTGGCGTAGCTTTCGTTCTCTATGTGCTCTATAACTGGTTTGGTGACACGATTGCAGAATCAAATGCAGGCAAGAATGGTATCAACGTAGATATCTCTTATCGCTGGTCAATGGCATGGTTCATCTTCTCTGAAATTATGTTCTTCGGCGCATTCTTTGCTGCCCTTTTCTATGCACGCAATATTGCAATGCCTTGGATGGGTGATGTCGAGAGCAAATTACTATGGCCTAATTTTCAGGCCGTATGGCCAAATGATGGTCCTGCTGGTTTGGTAGAGAAGTTCACCACCATGGGTCCTTGGCCAATTCCAACCATCAACACATTGTTGTTGTTGAGCTCTGGAGTGACGATTACTATTGCTCACCATGCATTAGTAGAGAACCACATGAAAAAAGCCATCATTGGCTTGGCTGCAACGGTTGGCTTAGGCTTTATCTTCTTGTGCTTCCAAGGCTACGAGTACTACCATGCATACCATGAGTTGAACTTGAAATTGACTTCAGGTATCTATGGCTCCACTTTCTTCATGTTGACTGGTTTCCATGGCTTCCACGTGTTCCTTGGCGGCACTATGTTGGCGATTGTGTTGCGTCGCATGATTCGCGGCGACTTTACCTCTAAGCATCACTTTGCCTTTGAAGGTGCTGCCTGGTACTGGCACTTCGTTGACGTTGTCTGGCTCGGTCTGTACATCGCTGTTTACTGGATGTAAGTAAGAATAAAAATCGGGGCCTAAAGCCCCGATTTGTTTTTAGTAGCCTGTTTATTGAGGCTCTAATTAGTTGGTGCCCACTTTAATTCCGGTGGCTTCAATCAGGCCAAAGTAGTGGGCCAGAAGAATACCCAGGAATAAGGCGATAGATAAGCCAATACGCAGCATGAGCGAATAAACCATGCGCGAGCTATTGCCCCTATCTTTCATCATGTAATACAAGGCTGATCCTAAGCTAAAAACAATCATTAGTAGGACAATCGGAATAAGCCACTTCATCTCAAATCCTTATATTTAATTCTTTTGAATAGTCTTTTAACTGCCCTCATCGCTAAGCGCATAGTTGCTACTGTATCAGCCTTGCTGGTGATTGCGATCGGCTGTGGCGCTGGTATTTGGCAGCTGGGTAGGGCCGATACCAAGATTGCCTTGGCAGCTAATTTGCTGGCTCGACAACAAATGCCTATCTTGAACGCGAATATAGGTTCTTGGACCTTAGAGGAGGCAAGTGAGCGACGCATGATAGCTCGCGGGCAATATATTCCTGAGGCAGCCATCTGGCTGGATAACCGGCCAAGACCTATTCCTCCGGCTGGCGCTACTAACGCACAGTCTGGCTTCTATCTAATGATGCCTTTGAAGCTTGAGGGTAGGGATGAGGTGCTGTGGATCAACCGAGGTTGGGCACCGCGTAACAATGAAAATCGCGAGACGCTACCGCCTGTTAAAACGCTTAATAAGACGGTCAATATTGAGGGTATCGTATTTGCTCATCCAGGCAAAGTCTATGAGTTGGGGAGCGGTAAGAACTCTGCTGACATCAGCAAACCTAGAATCGAGCAAAACTTTGATTTGGTGGCCGAAGGAAAGCTGCGCGATTGGAATCAACGTCCTTTTATATTGCGCGAAACTGAGGCAGGGGCTGAAGACGGTCTATTGCGTGACTGGGCGCCGCTGACAAGCGGTGTCGATCGCCATTATGCTTATGCATTCCAGTGGTTTGCATTGGCTTTTGCTGGATTTGTATTTTGGTTATTAAGCGGTCTACGGCAATATAAAAGTCAGGGCATAGGTAAAAGTAAGGGTCAAAGATTGATGAATGGGGATCAAGGGTGAGTGATAAAGAGTTATTAATTCCGGCATCACAGGTAGATTCTGCAGCGATTAATGCGCGTACTCGTCGCGGTCGTATTCAGATGCTGCTCCTATTGCTAGCTTGCGCATCTCCAGTGATTGCTTCCTATTTTGCTTACTACGTGATTAAGCCCGCAGGCGGTAAAACGAATCTGGGAACGCTCGTTTATCCAGCGCAAGACTTCGATACCGCATGGCTTGAGGCGCCAATAAAAGGCAAGTGGACCCTTTTGATTGCTCGTCCAGCTGGCGAGTGCCAAATCAAGGATGAGAAATGTATTGAGGCTTTATTTTTGATGCGTCAGACAAGGGTCGCTATGGGCAGGGAAAGTGGCCGCTTACAGCTCATTTGGGTCAATACAGACGGCAAGCCTGTAGACCCTGAAGTGATCAAGATTTATGACGAAAAGACAGCGGGTCTAAAGGTAGTTTCGCTCCCGGCTGATCCCAAACTCAGAGGGCAATTCGATGCCTGGTTGAATAAAGAAGGCGCTGGTCAACAGATACAACTCATTGATCCAAGTCCTGCCAAGATGATGTATTTCCCGGTAACAAATTCTCCTAAAGAATTCTCAAGCATGAAAAAAGACTTGGAAAAACTCTTGAAGTTAAATCACAAGGGTGAGAATTTGTAATGCAAAGCGTGTTTTTGTTTCTAGAGTTGGCCGCCATTGCCATTATTTTTGCGGGCTTACCACTCTTCTATCTTTGGAAAAAACCAGGCTATAGTTTTTTTCAAAAGCTCAATTGGGTATTAGTCTTTATGACTTTTGATCTGATTGTGTTTGGTGCGTTTACACGCCTTACGGACTCTGGTTTGGGTTGCCCCGATTGGCCTGGATGCTATGGAGTATCAAATCCTTTTCACGCGCTAACGGATATACAGCAAGCTGAGAGCGCTTGGCCTACTGGGCCGGTTACTATTATTAAAGCCTGGATCGAGATGATTCATCGCTACTTGGCAATGACGGTTGGCGCATTGATTTTGGTGCAAGTAGGAATCGCTTTTACTAAGTTGAAGTCCTTAGGAAAAAATCCTTTATTCGGTAGCTTGGGATTACTCTTATTGGTCTGTATGCAAGGCACTTTTGGCGCTTGGACAGTTACTTTGAAGTTGCAGCCAATTATTGTTACCGTTCACTTGATGTTAGCTTTAGTGTTGCTGGCATGCTTAACTGCTTATGCGCAACAGTCATGGGAGAGCAAGTCTTCTTCCGTTCGAACCATTCGCATTCGGCCACTTTCAGCACAATTGCTTACTCTTTCTTTCATAGTTTTATTTATTCAAGTTTTCTTAGGTGCTTGGGTAAGTACGAATTACGCTGTGTTAGCATGCCCCGATTTTCCAACTTGCATGGGAGCTGCTTGGCCGGAAACGAATTGGGCCGAAGGCTTTACGCTATGGCGTCAGCTTGGCCTAAATGCCCAGGGAGAATTCATTTCCCCTGTTGCATTGCAGACCATTCATTGGGCACATCGCCTTTTTGCAATGCTGGTATTGGTGGTGCTAGGTACTTTAGGGTGGAGGGGTGTACAGCTGGCAACCCCCGTCTTATCGGGTCTTGGCCAGGTAGCCAAGCTGCTGCTTGGACTGCTTCTCTTGCAGTTGATTACAGGCATTTCTAATGTGGTATTTCAGTGGCCCTTATTGGCCGCCCTATTACATACTGCTGGCTCTGCTGCTTTGGTATTCTGTTTGGTCAGAATGAGTTATTGGGCTTCTTGGAAGCCTTTCATTCAAAAGAAAATTGTATAAATATGAGCGACTCTAAAACAAGCGCACCAGTGGCCATGCCACGTTGGCGTCAATATTGGGTTTTAACCAAACCTAGAGTGACTCAGCTCGCCGTTTTTTGTGCGGTCATCGGAATGTTTTTGGCAACTCCTGGGATGGTTCCTTACCCGGTACTCTTCGGGGGCATTGTAGGTATCTGGCTTTTGGCGGGCGCGGCATTTGCAGTGAACTGCTTAATCGAACAAGCAGTCGATGCCAAGATGAAACGTACCGCTTGGCGTCCATCGGCAACGGGGGAGGTGACACCTTTCCACATCATTATTTTCTCAATCATTTTGGGTTCACTTGGAATGATTATTTTGTGGAACTTCTGCAATCCTTTAACAATGTGGCTAACACTCGCTACCTTCGTTGGCTATGCAGTGATCTATACCTGGCTCCTAAAACCCGCCACGCCACAAAACATTGTGATTGGTGGTTTATCGGGCGCTATGCCTCCTGCGCTGGGCTGGGCGGCTGTAACCAACACGCTTTCTGCAGAAGCATGGCTCTTAGTCTTGATCATTTTTGTATGGACACCCCCGCATTTCTGGGCATTGGCTTTATATCGTCGCGATGACTATGTGCAGTCTGGCTTGCCGATGTTGCCAGTAACTCACGGAGAGCGCTTTACGCTGCTTAATATCGTGCTCTACACCCTGATCTTGATTGCGGCTACGATGCTGCCTTACATCTACGGGATGAGCGGTATGGTGTATTTAATCTCAGCCATCATTCTCGGTTTATTGTTCTTAGCTTATGTGATTGCGCTATTTATTTCTTATAGCGATGCGTTGGCTAAGAAAACTTTCCGCTTTTCAATTACCTATCTTTCGCTACTCTTTGCGGCGCTCCTGGTAGATCATTACTTCCTCTAAGATCAATATGAATTTTCTTCGCGTCTGTTTTTTGGCAATCCTTTGTTTCGTATTGACTGCATGCAGCCCTAAACCGGAATTCAAAAATATTGATATCACTGGCAGCACAGCGTTTGGCAAAGACTTTAGTTTGGTAGATCCTGACGGCAAGGTGAGAACCTTGGCAGACTTCAAGGGCAAAGTAGTAGTGATGTTCTTTGGTTATACCCAGTGCCCAGATATCTGCCCAACGACATTAACAGAGATGCAGCAGGTCATGACCCTGCTGGGCGCCCAGTCAGATAAGGTTCAGGTACTTTTTGTAACCGTCGATCCTGAGCGAGATACTGCTGAGATTCTCAAGCAATATGTGCCTGCATTTGATCCACGCTTCTTGGGATTGCGCCCTGCGGATGAAGCTGCTTTAGAAAAAGTGACTAAGGACTTTAAGATCTATTACAAGAAAGTGCCAGGTACCAAGCCGGGCTCTTATACGATGGATCACACAGCAGGAAGCTATGCCTTTGATCCTGAGGGTCGTTTGCGTTTATATATTAAACACGCTCAAGGTCCAGAGACCTTGGCGCATGACTTGAAAGAACTGCTGAAGTAAAAAATGAAAAGGGTTCTTAATCGAACCCTTTTTTATTTAGGCTGCCTGGAGTAGTCCACGCATCTTTTTAAGGGCAGCCGTTTCAATTTGGCGAACGCGTTCCGCAGAGATGCCATATTCATCTGCAAGATCATGTAATGTCTTTGTGCCATTACCTTCAGCATCCATTGCCAACCAACGAGATTGCACGATATTGCGACTACGCTCGTCTAAAGCCATGAGTGCTTGATCTAGCTTAGGGCCTTGAAGTGCATCTGCTTCAGCGCTGGCAATGCGTGCAGTAGGCTCTTGAGAGTTGTCTGCAAGCCATTGAATCGGTGCGTAAGCGGACTCATCATCACTGTCATCACCTTCTAAGGCAACATCTCCACCAGCAAGACGCATTTCCATTTCTTTAACGTCAGAGCCTTTGACATCAAGTGCTTTAGCCAAGGCATCTACTTCGCTAGGAGTAAGGGCGCTTAAAGTTGGTTTATTACTGCGTAAGTTAAAGAACAGTTTGCGTTGTGCTTTTGTAGTTGCGGTTTTAACTAAACGCCAATTTTTGAGAATGTACTCATGAATCTCTGCTTTGATCCAGTGGATTGCATAAGACACAAGACGTGCGCCATTGTTTGGGTCGTAGCGTTTCACCGCTTTCATCAAGCCAATATTGCCTTCTTGAATTAAGTCAGCATGTGGAATCCCATAGCCAAGATATTGACGAGCAACAGAAACAACTAAGCGCAAATGTGAGAGCACTAAAGTTTTAGCAGCATCGACATTTTCTGTGCGACGAAATTCCTGCGCAAGATGTAACTCATCCGCAGCGCTAAGCATAGGTACGCGATTAACGTACGCAATGTAAGAATCGAGAGTGCCAACCCCAAGTGTTGGCAGTATTGGAAAAGCAGACGCCGCCGCAGTCTGCGCGACTGGCAGTGTTTGCAAATTCGGTTTGTCAGATTTCTTTTGAACCATTTTTTCTTATAAATATGAGGTGTTAATAGAAGTCTATTTTAGCACTCTTGTCAAGAGAGTGCTAATGGTTTTTAGGCAGTTTTAATGCCTTATAAGCTATTGATTTAATTGAATAATTCGGATGAATATTGCCCTGCTGTGAAGGGGGCTAAATCATCGATTCCTTCACCCTTGCCTAGGGCTAATACAGCGGGTTTTGGGCCGTCTTGTAGGGTATGGGCTAGCGCGCAGATCACTCCACCCTTGGCAGTGCCATCCAGTTTCGTGACGATGATTCCGGTAAGGCCTAGAGCAGCATGAAAGGCTTTGACCTGGCTTAAGCCATTCTGTCCAGTATTGCCATCTAAGACGAGCAGGGTGTGGTGAGGCGCTCCCAGTAGGGCTTTGCCAATGACGCGCTTCACTTTTTTCAACTCTTCCATCAGATTATCCTGAGTGGCAAGGCGACCTGCAGTATCAATAATCAGAATGTCATTCTTGCGAGAGATGGCTGCATGAATAGCATCATGAGCGACGGCAGCTGCATCGCCGCCCTCTTGAGTAATGACATCCACCTGATTGCGTCCGCCCCATTCTTGAAGTTGGTTGCGGGCAGCCGCTCTAAAGGTGTCTCCAGCGGCTAAGAGAACCGATTTGCCTTGAGACTGGAAGAGCCGGCAAAGCTTGCCAATAGTCGTAGTCTTTCCTGCGCCATTTACCCCTACAACTAGCCATACCTCTGGAGTGTTAGGCTTATCACTTGTAAATAGTGGATTTGGTGAGGGCTCAATGGCAGTCAGTAATGCGCTGACTTCTTGGATGAGAAGGACTTGTAACTCCTCTGGGCTAGAAGCTTTTTCTGATTTAGCTGCTTTACGGAGTTTGCTGATGAGTTGTTCGGTCGTAGGTAGACCCACATCACTTTGAATGAGTGACTCTTCTAAAGTTTCAAACCAAGATTCATCAACTTTGCTTGATTTGAAAAGAGATCCGAGGGTTTTACGTAAGCCGAACATAATCGATACAATTTAAAACATGCATCTTATCAATTTAATTCTTAGGGTATGGTGATTTAGCAGATGCTTTCTAATTTACTTCGAATTTCCTTTCTATTCATCATATTTGCTCAGCTTAGTTGGGCTGCGGGTCCTGAATCAGCAGATACAAATGAATATCAGTTAAGTAATGGCCTGAAGCTGATTGTGAGGGAGGATCATCGTGCGCCAACGGTGGCTCACATGGTTTGGTATCGAGCCGGCTCAATGGATGAGGTCAACGGCAAGACAGGTGTTGCTCATGTGTTGGAGCACATGATGTTTAAAGGTACTGACAAGGTGAAGGCAGGGGAATTCTCTCGCTTGGTGGCTGCTGTAGGCGGGCGCGAAAATGCATTCACTTCACGTGATTACACCGCTTACTTTCAGCAAGTGGAGAAATCAAAGCTGGAAGATGTCATTAAGCTTGAGGCGGATCGCATGTCAAATCTCAATTTTGATGACGCAGAGTTCTTGAAAGAAATCCAAGTGGTAATGGAAGAGCGTCGCTTACGTACAGAAGACAATCCAAGTAGCTTGCTAAATGAGTCATTAATGGCGACTGCTTATATGAGCTCTCCTTATCGTCATCCTGTGGTTGGTTGGATGAATGACTTGCAGAATATGAAAGCCTCTGACGCGCGTGATTGGTATCGCAGTTGGTATGCGCCTAATAATGCAACAGTTGTGATTGCGGGCGATGTGGATACAAAAAAAGTACTGGCTATGGTCGAGCGGTATTACGGCTTAGCAGCTACGCATCAGTTGCCAGTGCGTAAGCCTCAAATTGAAACTGTTCAAAAAGGCATCAAGCAGGTTCAGGTCAAAGCCCCGGCAGATAGCGCACAGTTGACTATGGCTTGGAAGGTACCTCGATTAGAGCCTTGCAAGCTGGATGACCCTGAGCCTTATGCCTTGGAGCTCCTCACGGCTGTGCTCGATGGTTATGACAATGCCCGTTTAAATCGGGTTCTCGTTAAGCAGGAAAAAGTAGTGAATGATGTCGGCGTGGGGTACGACATGATCTCGCGTGGACCAGAGCTGTTTCTGATTAGCACAACAATGGCTAAGGGTAAGACGGTTGCGCAGGCACAGACAAGCATTCGGAAAGCGCTTGATGAGCTAAAACAAAAAGGAATTCTAGAGTCTGAGCTTAAGAGAATTAAGGTACGTATTTTGTCGGAGCAAATCTATAAGCGTGATTCTATCTTTGGCCAGGCAATGGAAATTGGCAGTACGGAGATGGCTGGCTTCTCCTGGAAAGACATTGATTACATGCTGGAGAAAATGCAAACCATTACGCCCGAGCAAGTTCAAGCGGTCGCTAAAAAATATCTGGTTGATGAGGGTTTGACGATTGCAGTATTGGATCCACAGGCTCGTCAATCTGCAGAGAAGGAGGTTAAGTAATGAATCTCTTTATAAGAAGTGTTTCTATTTGCCTCTTTACCTTTGGCTTGCTTGGCAATGCGAATGCCATTTTGCCTATCGACAAGCTAGATTCTTATAAGGGTGCCAAAGCCTATTTAGTGCAAACAAAAGCTTTGCCGATGGTGGATATCGAGGTCAGCATTGATGCTGGCGATCGTTATGACCCTGGTGGCAAGAGTGGCCTAGCAGATATGACCGCGGGCCTTATGAATTATGGGGTAAAGGGCGATAAAGGCGTTCTTACTGAGGCTCAAATTGCTGATGAGATTGCAGATTTGGGTGCCAATATTGGCCTGTCAGTGGGTGGTGAGCGCGCCATCTTGAGAATTCGTAGTCTAAGTAGAAAAGACTTGCGGGACAGGGCTGTGAAATTGGCAGCGGCGATGTTAAGTGCGCCAACTTACGATCCAAAAATAGTGGAGCGCGAGAAACAAAGAACCATCACGAGTTTGCAAGAGGCCGAAACTAAGCCTGAGTATCTCCTTGAGCGTCGTTTTAAGAAATCAGTTTATGGTGACTACCCCTTGGCTGATTCGCCTACCGTGAAATCAGTAGCAACCATAAGCTCTTCCGATTTGAAGCAATTTCATCAACAGTTTTATCGTGGCGATCGCATGATTGTGAGTATTGTTGGTGATGTTGACCGTGCAGAAGCCAATGAAATTGTCCAGTCTTTGTTAAAGCAGATTCCACAATCAGGTCCGTCAATTGCGAAGTTGCCTGAATTACAACGCTCTCCCGTAGAACCCTTAACGCAAAGAGAAATTCAAATTCCATTTGATTCACAGCAGGCTCATATTGCAATGGGGATGACAGCTGTAGCGCGTAGCAACCCAGATTACTTCCCTTTGCTCGTGGGTAATTACATTTTGGGTGGCGGTGGTTTTGTATCTCGCTTGATGTCTGAGGTTCGCGAAAAGCGCGGCCTTGCCTATAGCGTGTTTAGTTATTTTGCCCCCGGAAAAGAGAATGGCATTTTTCAGGCGGGCCTACAAACCAAAAATGATCAAGCTTCTCAGGCCTTGGAGGTAATGAGTTCAACGATTGGTCAATTTATTTCTGACGGACCTACTTCATCTGAGTTGGTTGCGGCCAAAGCAAATTTGGTGAATGGTTATCCTCTGCGTATTGATAACAACCGTAAATTATTAGACAACGTATCTTCCATTGCATGGAATGACTTGCCGCTCGACACGATGGATGTCTGGACTAAACAAGTTGATGCGGTTACCTTGGATCAAGTAAAAGCAGCGTTCCAAAAATACCTTGCGATGGATCGCATGAAGATTGTTGTGCTGGGAGCAAAAAATAAATAAGCCCAATAAAGCAAGCAAGCCTCTAAAGACTGAGCCGCCGAAGAAGGTTCGGATCATTGGAGGCAACTGGCGTAGTCGCTTGTTGACGGTCCTAGATCTGCCTGGCTTACGCCCGACAACAGATCGTATTCGCGAAACGCTATTTAATTGGCTTGGACAAGACTTAACCGGTTTACGTTGCTTAGATCTTTTTGCTGGTACTGGTGCTTTGGGTTTTGAGGCCGCCTCAAGAGGTGCTGCACTGGTTATCTTGCTAGAAAAAGATAAAAAGGCTTGCACAAATTTATTGGCAAATTTTGCTTTATTGCAGTCATCTCCCGCTACTGGAGTATTAGAAATCTTGCAGCGAGATAGTCTTGAATTTATGAAACAGCAGGCAGATCGCTCTAGTAATTTAATTTTTATTGATCCGCCATTTCAGGACTCAAATCTATTGGATCGCGCAGTTATTGAAGCCGGTCGGGTGTGTGATGACTCCGCTGGTGGTGGTATTTATGTCGAATTTCCCTCTAGCCGTCAGCGTGAGGAGCTAGAGGCCCTGCTGCCAGACTGGCATTGTGGAAAATACTTAGAGGCCGGACAGGTAAAAGCTTGTCTATTTCGGGGTGGAAGAGGCTAAACTCTTGCCTGTAGCCGATAAAGCCTTAGGAACCTTATGACTGTAGCTGTATACCCTGGAACATTTGATCCATTTACTCGTGGTCACGAGGACTTGGTGCGCCGCGCATCCAGCATTTTTACAGAGTTGATTGTGGGCGTTGCTGATAGTCGTAGCAAGCGCCCATTCTTTACTTTGCAAGAGCGCATTGATATTGCCAAGGAAGTGCTTGGCCACTACCCGAACGTAAAGGTCGTTGGCTTTACAGGTTTATTAAAAGATTTTGCACGCGAGCATCAAGCGCGTGTCATTGTGCGCGGTTTACGTGCGGTATCCGATTTTGAGTATGAGTTCCAAATGGCAGGCATGAATCGCTATCTGTTGCCCGATGTTGAAACCTTGTTCCTAACTCCATCCGATCAATATCAATTTATCTCTGGCACCTTTGTGCGTGAAATTGCCTCGATGGGCGGTGATGTAAGTAAGTTTGTATTCCCATCGGTAGAAAAATGGCTAGTCAAAAAAATTGCTTCTGGCACTCAGAATAAAGAGTGACAAGGGTGAGATCGCTGAGTAAATCATGGCCTTAATGATTACGGACGAATGCATCAACTGCGATGTATGCGAGCCAGAATGTCCGAATGATGCGATTTATATGGGTCTAGAGATTTATGAAATCAATCCCGATAAATGTACTGAATGCGTAGGCCACTACGATGCTCCTCAGTGTCGCCAGGTATGCCCAGTAGATTGCATTCCATTTAACCCTGAGCACACCGAAACCCAAGAGCAATTGATGGTGAAGTTCAATATTTTGACTGCTGCCAAAAAAGCCAGCTCAACTTAAGCTTCTTAACCTTTGGAGTGCAGCTCCATCATGGCGGTTTGGGTATCGCCCTTTAAAAAAAACAACAAAATCTGCAAGCCATTTTCGATGCTGGTATCAATCAGCTTCTGTTCGGCGAGTTGCGGCCTATGTAAAACATAATCTGCAACATCCATAGGGCGTCCATCGCCTGCCAAGTCTCTGGGGTGACCAATGCCGAGGCGCAAGCGCCAGTAGTCAGGGGTACTTAAATGCGCCTGGATATCTTTAAGGCCATTGTGGCCGCCAGTGCCTCCACCAAGTTTTAAGCGTGCAGTGCCTGGTTTGAGATCTAACTCATCTTGCACTACCAAAATATCTGCCGGCGTAATTTTATGAAAGCGACACAGTGCGCCAACCGATTGACCGCTCAGATTCATATAAGTGTTTGGCTTCAGAAGGTAAAGATCTTCACCATCCCATTTTGCTTTCGCTACTTTTCCATGAAAGCGTTTTTCGGATTCAAAGCGTACGTTTAATTGTTTTGCTAAGGCGTCAACAAACCAGAAGCCAGCATTGTGCCGATCTTCTTCGTGCTCATCCCCAGGGTTGCCTAGGCCAACAATTAATTTAGTCATGTTGAGAGTTTAAAGATATAAAAGTATTTAGCCAAAAAAAAGAATGAAAACTTAGGGCAATAAAAAAAGACCCGCTTGCGCAGGCCTTCTTGTACAAGCGATTAAGCTAAGTGATTAAGCTTTATCCTTTGCTTCAGCTGCAGGAGCTGCCGCTGCTGGTGCAGCAGGCGCATCTGTAGGCTCAGCAGCTTTAACTGCTGGGATACGTGCGTTAGCAAGCACTGGGTTTTCTTGCTCAACATGCAATACCAAGGTAACGCCTTTTGGCAATGCGAGATCTTTAGCATGAATACCGTGACCAACTTCAATTTTTGCCAAGTCCACTTCGATGAACTCTGGCAAGTCTGCTGGCAAGCAAGAAACTTCGAGTTCAGTAAGGATGTGGCTAATAACGGCACCTTGCAATTTCACAGCAGCTGAAGTGTCAGCATTGGTGAAGTGCAATGGAACGCGCATATGTACTTTCTCAGATGCGGATACGCGCTGGAAGTCAATATGCAATACCAATGGCTTGAATGGATGCATTTGGTAATCGCGCAACAACACTTTCTGTGTCTTGCCACCAATTTCCAAATCCAAAATGGATGAGTGGAATGCTTCCTTGCGGAGAGCATGGAACAACGCGTTGTGGTCTAACTCGATGACCAAGGCTGGATCTTTACTACCGTAAACGATTCCTGGAGTTTTTCCGGAATTGCGCAGACGGCGGCTCGCACCCGTTCCCTGTACGCTTCTTTCAAAGGCAACTACTTTCATAATGATTTTCCTAGTTAAGGTTAATTTCCGTTCGCGACCAAACAGAAAAGCCTTCGATTATATCGTGGGAAAGGAGTTTTTTGCCTACATAAGGCTTAAAACTGCCAAAAACCGGGGTAAACAGTGATTTTTGGCTTATTCAGCAAACATCGACATCACTGAATCACCTTTGCTAATACGGGAAAGGGTTTCAGCGAGGATCGGAGCAACGCTCAATTGGCGAATTTTGGATACTTTCATTGCTTCTGGGGTCAGGGGGATGGTGTCGGTAACAACCAACTCATCCAATTCAGAGGCCGCAATACGGGCTACAGCACCGCCTGATAGCACGGCGTGAGTACAGTAGGCGGTAACACCCTTAGCGCCACGCTCTTTAAGCGCTTCAGCGGCTTTACAGAGGGTTCCACCGGTATCGATGATGTCATCCATGATGACGCAGTGACGGCCTTCTACTTCGCCAATGAGGTGCATCACCTCAGAGACGTTTGCTTTTGGACGACGTTTATCAATAATCGCCAAATCGGTACCTAATTGCTTGGCCATCGCACGGGCACGCACAACGCCGCCGATATCTGGAGATACGATGATGAGGTCTTTTTGGGTCTTCTGTGCCTGAAGGTCAGCCAATAGGACTGGTGAGGCATAGATGTTGTCTACCGGAATGTCAAAGAAACCCTGAATTTGATCGGCATGAAGGTCCATTGTCAAAACGCGCTCAATGCCAGCAACTGACTGAAGCATATTGGCCACAATGCGAGCAGAGATTGCAACGCGTGCAGAACGGGGGCGACGGTCTTGGCGAGCGTAACCGAAGTAAGGGATCACTGCGGTTATGCGGCTTGCAGATGCGCGCTTGAGGGCATCAATCATGATCATGAGTTCCATCAAGCTGTCGTTTGTAGGCGCACAGGTTGATTGGATCACCACAACATTTTTGCCGCGGACGTTTTCTTGAATTTCTACTTGGATCTCACCATCAGAGAAGCGGCCAACAAAGGCTTTTCCCATCGGGAGATTGAGTTCTTTGGCTACTGCCTCAGCCAAAACGGGATTTGCGTTGCCTGTGAAAAGAGTCAATAAATCTGCGTTTATGGAGGACATAGTCTTAAGGGTTTTGTGAGGTCAAAAGGTTTTTTTGTCGTTTCTACAGTATTTGGCAGGGGAAGAAGGATTCGAACCTTCGCATGCTGGAATCAAAATCCAGTGCCTTAACCAGCTTGGCGATTCCCCTACAGGTCAATCTGAAGAAATCAAATTGTAAGCGGGATTTTTATTTAGCCCCCGAACAACCCGACCTACCCACCCTTTAGGAAGATTTTGAAGAAGATTTTCTAGTTTTGCGGTATCCGTCTTAGGGTCTAAGACAGCAAAAACGCTACTTCCAGAGCCAGACATTCGGGGCTGTGAGCCCGGTACTGCCTGGGTAATCCAATCCAAAGCTTGCTTCACTTCTGGGCAAATCCGCATCGCTATAGCCTGACAATCATTCGATTGGTACAACAATGGCGATGCAAGAAAGCCATCAATTGTAATCTGAGCGTGATCTCGGGTCAATTCCGGGTCTTGAAAAATGCTAACGGTTGCGATGCCCTGGTTGGGGAAGATCACCAAAAAATCAGGGGTTTGGAGAGAAATTTTCTGAATTTTCTCTCCAATTCCTTCAACAAAAGCATTTTGGCCAAAAATGAAGAAGGGAACATCTGCTCCAAGCTTTAATCCGAGGGTGCAGAGCGTTTCCTTGGAAAGTTTGAGATCCCAAAGAGCATTCAGGCCGATTAATGTCGTTGCTGCGTCGGAAGACCCACCTCCCATGCCGGCGCCCATCGGAATTTCTTTCTTAAGATCAATTTCTACGCCTACATCAACCTTGCAAAAATCTTTCAGTAAGTTTGCTGCACGCACAACTAAATCTTGTTCAGGGGGAACTCCCGGAATTGGATTAATTCTGCGCACTGCATTTTCAGAAATTCGTTTTAAATAAAGTGTGTCGCACCAATCAATGAGTTGGAAAACAGACTGAAGAAGATGGTAGCCATCGTCTCTGCGACCAACGATATGCAGAAAGAGATTGAGCTTAGCGGGCGAACGAAGCGTTAATTGTTCAGAGTTCGCCATCGTTGCATTGTTTATTCATTCGGGCGATCAAATACGAGACGAATATCAATCGATCCAATATTTGAGCTGCGGGTCATGATCAGTTTTTCAAGACGATTGGTATTGCTCCATGTATATACCAGGTCCCAGCCATCTTGACTAATTTTAATGACTTGCCCTTTAGAATTTCTATCAATACTTGCTTCACTTCCAGGGCGTACTTCACCTCTTAACCAATTTGATAAACCGCGTGCAGGTAACGGAAGTCCTAAAGTGTTTTGCACTAATGTGTCTGCATCAACTGCTGTTACTACTTTGCCATCGCTTTCAAGTGTAGCTTCGCCTGGCGTGATAATAATTTTTGCAATAGATCCACCCATCGGGTTGCGAATCTCTAAGACATCCTTTAATGCCTCTTGGGTCAAGGTAAAGCCACCCGAGCCGCCTTGGTTTTGTGACTCTGTTAAGCCAATCACTTTCACGGCAAAGCGTCCATCCCATGAGCCCTTGGCGGCTTGATCATCTCTAGTCCAGTCAGGTTTAAGGCGCTTTAAAGTTTCTTTGAGAGTCGGATTGTTAGCGTCCAACTTTTGTCCTTGGCGCCACATATCTTCCGCTTCGGATCGGCGATTCATAACCCACAACACTTCACCGGTATGGGCTGCAATATCTGCTTCTGGCTTCATAGCAAATGCTTGCTGTAGTTGTTCTAAAGCAAGCTCATTTTTACCAAGACGAAAGTTCACCCAACCTAAGCTGTCCAAAATGAAGCTATCTTTTGGTGAGAGTTGATGTGCCTTGCTAATAAGTGCAAATGCCTCTGGCAACTTCACATTTCGATCTGCTAGCGAGTAGCCGAGTGCGTTTAAAGAATTCACATCATTTGGATTCTTGCGCAAAATATCACGCAAAGTTTTTTCCATCACATCAATGCGACCCACTTTTTCAGCAGACATGGCATAGGTGTAAAGAAGGCCAGGGTCTTTAGGCGCAATCTTGACAGTAGATGCAATTTCATAAAAAGCACGCAAGGCATCAGACTCGTCTTTTGCTTTAGCAAGCAATGCCTGTAATTGCAAAAGAGTATTTTCTTGTTGCGCAGGAGTTTGTTGCTGTAATAAGGCAATAGCTGGCTTCACTGCATCGGACCAGCGATTACTTAGCACCAAGAGTGTTACCAAGACTTCTTTTGGTTTTGAGTCGGCGGCCGGGGAAAGCTCATCCCAGGTTTTTGCGGCTTGCATGGCCAAATCTGGAGAGCCCCCTGCAATTGCTATTTCCATGGCCCTTTGAGCCAATCTGGGATCTTTGTATTGCCGGGCCATCTCCAGGTAGGTGTTGTAGGCCAAGCCAGCTTCACCTCGCTGCAGGGCGATTTCAGAAGCGAGCACCTCAAAGACGGCCTCACCGGTTTGCAATCCAGTCGCCTGGATTTGGGCGTGAGCCGATGAAATGACTCCACCAGTCAAGGTTGCCAGGAATAAGCCGGTTAACAGAGGTTTCAGTTTGAATGTACTCATAAGCACATTCTAATCCGCGAATCTACAATCCATTTATGCCAGAACTTCCGGAAGTAGAAGTCACTCGATTAGGAATCGCCCCCCATCTGGAGGGGCATAAAGTCAGCGCCGTGAAAATTATTGACGGACGCTTGCGTTGGCCTGTGCCCGTTGGCCTCCCTAAAACTTTGCCTGGCCAAAAAGTGCATACGATTGAGAGGCGCGGTAAGTACCTTTTATTAGAAATGGATACAGGCTACTTGTTGATTCATTTAGGGATGACAGGTACCTTGCGTGTACTCCCAAGTTCGGACCCCCTCAAGACCCATGATCGAGTGACCTTGGAGTTTGGCAAATTAAGTTTGCGCTTGCACGATCCCAGAAAATTTGGCGCGGTCTTATGGCACCCTAAATCAAAGGGGCCAATTGAAAAATTTACGCTGTTACAGAAACTTGGGGTAGAGCCATTTTCTCCGGAGTTTTCTGGTGAGCTCGGTACAGAAATTCTGTATCAAACTTCCCGCAAACGCAGTGTTGCTGTTAAGCAGTTTCTCTTGGCTGGACAGGCGGTAGTGGGTGTTGGCAATATTTATTGCTCAGAAAGTTTATTTGAGGCGGGCATTCATCCGGCTAAGGCTGCGGGCAAGCTCACGCGGCCACAATGCTCTCGTTTGGCAAAAGCGGTTAGATCGATTTTGAAAAAAGCCATTGATGCTGGTGGTAGTTCATTGAAAGATTTTGTGAATAGCGATGGTGATCCTGGCCACTTCATGGTTCAAACTAAGGTTTATGACCGCAAGGGTCTGCCCTGTAAGGTTTGCAAAACACCAATTAGTCAAATAGTGCAGGGTCAACGTTCCACTTACTTCTGCCCCCAATGTCAAAAACGTTGATCAAAACTTTTGCGCAAAAGTTGATTGCTTGGCATGGCGTCAGCGGGCGCTCAGGCTTACCGTGGCAGGGTAACCGGGATGCCTATGCAGTGTGGGTTTCAGAGATCATGTTGCAGCAAACGCAAGTGGCTACGGTCCTTGAGCGTTATCCGCGCTTCATGAAGCGCTTCCCGACGGTTAAAAAATTAGCCTCTGCTGATGTTGATGAGGTTTTAGCTGAGTGGGCTGGTTTGGGTTATTACTCCCGCGCCAGAAATCTACATGCTTGCGCTAAACAAGTGATGACGGAGTTCGGTGGAAAGTTTCCAAGTGATCCCATTTTGCTCGAGCAATTGAAAGGTATTGGACGATCTACTGCTGGCGCAATAGCTGCCTTTGCTTTTCATGAGCGAGCGCCCATTTTGGATGCCAATGTCAAACGCATTTTGGCGCGCCTGTTTGCGATTGAAGGTGCGATTCAGGATAAAGCGGTGAACGATCAGCTTTGGCAGTTAGCAACGGATTTATTGCCAAGCAATCCTGCTGATATGCCTGTGTATACCCAAGCCCTGATGGATTTTGGAGCAACCTGGTGCACCTCCCGTAAGCCGGTGTGTTTGGGCTCTGAAAAAAAGTGCCCATTTACGAAAGATTGCCAGGCAAATTTAAGCGATCAAGTTCTTTTGCTTCCGCAAAAAACCAAGAAGACAAAATCGCCTGAATTCGATTGCAATATATTGTTAATGCGCTCGGGTAATTCTGTTCTTTTGCAAAAGCGCCCAAGCAAAGCCATTTGGGGTGGCCTCTGGTCTTTGCCTGAAGGGTCATGGACCGCTAGGGTATCTAGAACAAAAGGCGTCGAAATAAGCCCACAGGAATTATTTGCAGCCACATTGCCAGATGAAAAGTTTGCAGCACTGAATAAGGCCTGTAAATCCGTCAATCAGAGTCACGAAATAAAGCATGTCTTTACGCATCGCCGCTTATGGATGCAGATTTGGCAGACAAGTTCCCCAAAAGAGTTGAGCTTTGTAAATCCAGATCTGAAGTGGGTGCCCTTATCTCAGTTGGGGCGCTATGGCCTACCGCAACCGATTAAGATTTTGCTGCAGGGATTGAGTCTAACTCGCGGTGACGATCTAAAAAATTCAGCTGCAGATCGATGAGATCCTTCTGGGCGCGAAAGTGCTCGCTCAGGCGGTTTACTAAGTAGACGGAGCGATGTTGTCCACCAGTGCAGCCAATAGCAACGGTTAAATAGCTGCGACCATCCGCGATGTAATGGGGTAACCATTTATTAATAAATTGGGTGATGTCTGTTTCCATGCTCACCACTTCAGGAATTTTTTCCAGAAATTCTTTAACGGGTTTGTCATTGCCAGTGAGCGGCCTCAATACTTTGTCATAGTGCGGGTTTGGTAAGCAGCGCACATCAAACACCAAATCTGCCTCGCTAGGAACGCCCTTTTTAAAGCCAAAGGATTCAAATACGACTGTGAGGCCGACAGGCTTGTCTTTAAGTAGGTCTTGGATCCAGGAGCGCAGTGCGTGAGCTGGCAGGCTGCTGGTATCGATACTGTGAGCCTGAGTGCGCAAAGGCTCCAACAAATTACGTTCTTTATCAATTGCCTCAATCAGGGTTGCTGATTGAGATTGCTTGGCATTGGTTGATAGTGGGTGGCGACGACGTGTCTCTGAAAAGCGTTGCACCAAAGTATTGGTGTCTGCGTTTAAGAAAACAACCCTGACTTGATGCTGTTTGCGTAAGTTCTCCAGAATGGAGGGTAGCTCCGCAATAGATTGTCCACGTCGAGCATCTATGGCTACTGCAACGCGCTCACACTGCTCTTTTTCAAGGGTGGAGATGAGGTTTTCTAAAAGAGAAACGGGAAGGTTGTCTACACAGTCATAGCCTGCATCTTCAAAAGCCCTCAGGGCCACTGATTTACCTGAGCCTGAGATTCCGGTAATCAGATTAATTTGCATGACTTAGAGCAGGCGCCCTTGTGACTTAGTTGCATCAGCTTCGGCATTCATTTGAATGCGTTGACGCTCAATAAATTCTTTTAAAGTATCGATACCGCGCAATTGCAAAATAGTATTGCGTACAGCAGCTTCAACCAGTACTGCTAAGTTGCGACCTGCAGCCACCTGAATTTTGACAGTGCGAATGGGAATGCCCAAAACATCAATATGCTGGGCTTCTAGGGGTAGCCGCTCGAATTCACCATCATTTCTGCGAACGAGCTGAACGATGAGGCGGAGCTTTAGCTTACGGCGTACTGCCGTTTCACCAAAGATCGTACGAATATCTAGTAAGCCCAATCCGCGCACCTCAAGAAGGTTGCGCAGAATCACGGGGCAGCGGCCTTCTATGTAGTCAGGCCCAAGGCGTG
Organism: Polynucleobacter parvulilacunae; assembly: GCF_018881715.1. Taxonomy (GTDB): domain Bacteria; phylum Pseudomonadota; class Gammaproteobacteria; order Burkholderiales; family Burkholderiaceae; genus Polynucleobacter; species Polynucleobacter parvulilacunae. Next base: position 343,499 of record NZ_JACVPW010000001.1, on the reverse strand, counting down.
CAAAGTCAACAGCATCATCTGCTACAAGGCCGTGCCCGCGAGAAATCAACTCAAGACCTAATTCACTTTTGCCCAAACCAGATTCGCCGGTGAGGAGCACTCCCAAACCAAGGATGTCCATAAAGACACCGTGCATCGTAATTTGAGGTGCACCGATTTTGGTCAAGTAAGTGCGTAAATGATCGATTACTTCTGCTGCAGAAATTGCAGTAGTGAATAGAGGTGTGGAAGAGCGCTGACAGAACAGCTGTAAGTCTGGATCCGCACTCTTGCCGTCCGCCACAATGACGCAAGGCGGCGTCTTAGAGATGAGGTTGGCAATTTGCTCTTGCCTTTGTTTTGGCTCGAGGGCTGCGTGATAGTCGATCTCTTGCTCGCCAAAGATCTGAATGCGGCTTGGGTGGATGAGGTTTAAGTGGCCTACCAAGTCTGAGCTAGCAGCCGCTGCCTTGACAGCCTCTGGTGGGAAAGTGCGGTCAGCACCTTCAAGACCGCCGATCCAGGATAGTTTTAAATCTGAAACATTGTCATCAAAAATCTGCTGAGCAGTTACTCCATCTAGGAGTAAGGGCTGAGTCATTTTGCTGTACCCCAGTGTTGTAAGAGCTTAGAAACTGTTGCAGAGTCCGCTGCAGACGATAAAGTCTGACGAGCATCTGCATCAGACAGGAGTTGAGCAATTGAAGACAAAATTTCTAAATGTTGTTGCGTAGCCTTTTCGGGTACCAACAAGAAAATAAGGATGGATACTGCTTCGCCATCTGGGGCTGCAAACTCAATCGGATCTTCCAGGCGCATAAAGGCCGCGCTAGGCTGTTTTAAGCCCTTTACGCGACCATGCGGAATCGCTACACCGGCACCGAGTGCGGTAGATCCTAAATTTTCACGAGCATTGAGGAACTCAACTACAGAGCTTGCTTCAATGCCAGTCTGTTTGGAGAATAGTTCTCCAGCGGCTGCAAATGCATCAGCCCTGCTTTTGGCGGGGACATCTAATGCAATGCAGTCGGGAGTAAAAAGATTGGTCAGGGCATTCATGTGAATTGATTATAGGTGTCCCGACGAACTGGATCACTCAAAATGTTTTTCGTGATGATGATCTTGGATCTTTTCTTTGTGCTTGACGACCTGGCGCTCAAGTTTATCCACCACCGCGTCCATAGCGTGGTAGAGGTCAGCGTTATGTGCTTCAGCGAACAAGTCCTTACCTTTCAGGTGAATAGTGATCTCAGCACTTTGGCGTAAATCCTTTTCTTTGGCTTTATCAACCACTAAAAAAGCTGAGGCATCAATGACGTGATCGAAGTGCTTACGAATTTTGGCTAGGCCCGCCTCGAGATGAGAGCGCATGGCAGGGGTAACTTCCACATGACGGCTATTAATTTTCAAATTCATTAGCGACTCCTTTTATAGATGCTATAGATGCGTGCGCATAGTCATGCCCGGGGTGCGCAGCAAGCCCCTGAAATTTTTTTGTGCTGTTTTTTTTGGAAAAATAAACCATGAGCCTCCAGCGTATCAGCGAATTTGCTGAAAACCAAGAGGGAAATGCATTTTTATTACTTTAAAAGCGGGAAGCCTTACCCAGCTTACATCCGGAAGTTTTCGCCCAGATAGACTCTTCTAACGGCATCGTTTTGAATAATCTGATCTGGTTTCCCTTCGGCTAATACGCTACCTTCGCTGATGATGTAGGCATGGTCACAGATGCCTAGGGTTTCTCGGACGTTGTGGTCAGTAATGAGGACGCCAATCTGGCGGTCTCTCAGGAAGCGCACAATCCTCTGAATTTCCCCAACGGCAATAGGGTCAACACCAGCAAAAGGTTCGTCTAGCAAGATAAATTTTGGCTGGGATGCCAGGGCTCTAGCAATCTCCACCCGTCTACGCTCCCCTCCGGAGAGCGAGAGGGCTGGGTTGTTACGCAGATGGCTAATTTGGAGCTCGCCCAAAAGTTCGTCTAGGCGACTGGCAATCTCGGCTTTGCTGAGTGGTTTACCGCCTTGAACTTGAAGTTCTAGGACGGCCTGAATATTTTCAGCGACATTTAGTTTTCTAAATACGGAAGCTTCTTGCGGTAAATAAGACAGGCCCATGCGAGCACGTTCATGAATGGGTAAATGTGTAATATCGGTGCCATCTAAAACAATGTTGCCACCATCGAGCGGAACCAGACCAACAATCATGTAGAAAGAAGTTGTTTTACCGGCTCCATTGGGACCGAGTAATCCTACAACCTCTCCGCATCGCACTTGTACGGAAACATCCCGAACAACGGTTCTTGAGCCATAACGTTTTTGCAGGTGATGCGCACTAAGTGTTGGCGCATTATCGAGTTGGGTTAAATCCGCTGTCATTTCTCTAGGGTTGCTTTTCGTCTTGGTGAAAGAAGGGCTCTTGCTAAGGGCAAATCATCCGGCTTTGCATCTTTAGGTGGCATGACCCGATAGTACTGCTTTACATCATCGTACTCAATTTTCCAGCCCTTTAATTGATCGAGCATTTGCATATTGAGTAAGCGTTTGAGGCTAGCATCCCCAGTCAGCGTTAAGAACTCTGTCTTGGCGTCATAGGTAACTTGAGTGCCGCGTCCTTGCATGAATTCATCCGCAGTACCTTCACGACGTTGTCTAAAGCTAGCTACTGTTTCGGGTGTGCCAATAACATCCACAAACTCATAACCCTGTGGATCAACTGCAATGTGCCCATCTTCGCCGGTAACAATAATGCTGCCTTTGATGAGCAAGACTTGACCATTGAGGTCATAGACTTGCTTTACATCATTCACCGAAACTTTTTCAGCTTCTAAGATCACGGGTTTATCTTGATCTGCTTTTTCTGCATGTGCTGACAAAGTAAAGATGAGACCGAGAGCAAGATAGCTAAGAAAATATTTTATTGACAGCATTTTATGGATTGCTCCGTGGCGCGCGTTCAATACGCCCTTTCACTTGGCCGCTGAGCACCATACTTTGTTCAACATTATTAAATACCCCACCTTCAGTGGAGTTCATGATCGACATACCCTGTTCTAAAGTAATAGGCCTATTTGTTTCAATCACATCATCATTAATTAATACTTTGAAATAGCTAGAGCTGGCCAGCATTCTTAAAGTGGCCGGCTGAGCTGCAGTCGCTTCTTGTGCGGGGCGAAAGATCGTTGCGTTATCGTACAAATCCAAAATAGTGAGGTCGCCATCAAGGTGACCGGTATCAGATTTAACTGTAACTGGCGCCTTCTCGGCCTGGAATAAGCGCATGCGTGGCGTGAGAATGTCGATAGAGGCATCGTCATCATAGTGCGTCACTTTGACACCCAAAATTCGATATTTGGTATTACCTAATTCATTTAAAGCTGAGAGCGCACCATCTTTGATGGTGTAGTCCGGTTCATGCAGACGCACTCTTTCAAGTGGAGATTTCTCTGGCGGCATATTTTTTTGCACAAGCCAAAAAGTTGCTAGCGTGAGCGTCCCCATCAAAATTAAAGGCATCAGGCGCAACAGAGTGCGACCAATACCGAGTTTGATTTTCTGGGGGTTTAATTGCATTGCTTAACTGCGGGCCTTATTGAGCAATTCTTCGTAGCGATTCTGTGACTTCAGAATGAGGTCACATACTTCGCGTACTGCACTATTGCCGCCACTACGGGTCGTCACCAAATGGGCAAATTCTTGAACATCCTTATGACCTTGCGCGGGGCAAATTCGTAAGCCGGCATGCTTCATCATTTGTAGGTCTGGCCAATCATCACCCATAACGGCGCAGTCTGTATGCTTAAGGCCCAAAGACTTAAGCACTTCTTCTAATGCGATCGCTTTATTTTCAACACCCATGTGAACATGTTTAATTCCAAGCTCTTCGCAGCGTGCTAAAACCATTTTGGAATTTCTGCCGGTGATGATGGCAGTTGGAATGCCGCATTGCTCTAGTAATTTGATGCCTAAGCCATCTTGAATATCAAATGCTTTTAAAGACTCTTTACCATCAGCACCAATCCACACTTGGCCGTTGGTGAGCACTCCGTCAACATCCAAAACTAGGAGCTTCACTTGACCTGCGCGCTCCCAAGCTTGCGGGTATTGGGCTAGAGGGTTGGTGTTGTGGGTATTAAAGGCGCTAGGCATAAAGAGGCGGCTCGATTACTGATGAAATTAAATGACTAAATAACTTTTGCTGCAAACAAATCATGCAGATTTAAAGCGCCCAATAAATGACCTTGGTTATCAGTAACTACTAGATGATTAATGCGATGTTTTTCCATCATCTCAATAGCCTCTTCAGCAAGTAGCTCTGCTGGGATGGTGCGAGGGTCTGCAGTAGTTGCGCTCTCAAGTTTGATGCCATCGAGATTGGTGGTTTTTTCTAGGAGGCGGCGCAAGTCACCATCCGTTAAGATGCCAAACACTTTTTTGTTGGCATCCAGAATCACTACCATACCCATTCGTTTTGATGTCATCTCTAGTAAAGCATCTTGCAATGAGGCGTTGATAGAAATCTTTGGGGTGTCGGCAAGGCTGCGCATTACTTCAGAGACGTGCATCAATTGCTTGCGTCCTAATCTGCCACCAGGATGGGAGCGAATAAAGTCTTCCGCTTCAAAACCTCTGGCATCAAGCAAAGCAACTGCCAACGCATCACCCATCGCTAGCGCGGCGGTAGTGCTTGTCGTGGGCGCGAGATTTAAAGGGCAAGCCTCTTTTTCTACGCTGGTATCTAAATGGGCATCTGCTAATTTGGCTAGGGAAGAATTCGGAGCGCCAGTCAGAGCAATGAGCTTTGCCCCCGTGCGTTTCACAATTGGAACGATGGTTAACAGCTCATCTGTCTCACCGGAATTGGATAGGGCGACAAAAACATCATCACGAGTCACCATACCTAGGTCACCATGGCTGGCTTCAGCTGGGTGAACAAAAAAGGCTGGGGAGCCTGTGGAGGCAAAGGTGGCAGCAATTTTGCGGGCAATATGACCTGATTTGCCGATACCAGAAACCACGATTCTGCCTTTGCAGCCGTGTAAAAGCTCTACCGCCAGGACAAGGGCATCTGCATTAGCGCCTTCAAGGCGATCACGCATGGTTTGCAGTGCAGCAGCCTCAATAGTGAGGGTGTCGCGCGCAAGCTTTAGGGTACGTTCACGAGTCTTAGCTATCATCGAGTAAGTATATGCCGTCAGTCCTTCAGTTAACCCTCATTCTTCTGGCCTCGGGTGTGGCCGGAGTGGTTATTTTCCGCTATTTTGGTTTGCCCCCTATTTTGGGCTATTTGGCCATTGGTGTCCTGATTGGACCCCATGCCCTGGGCTTGGCGAATGATTCAGCCACAGTAAAGTATTTGGCTGAATTTGGCGTAGTTTTCTTGATGTTCTCAATTGGTCTGGAATTTAACCTGCATAAGTTGCGGGCGATGCGATTGATCGTATTTGGTCTTGGGGGAAGTCAGGTCATCTTGACTATGTTGCTCGCAGTCCCGGCAAGTCTTCTGATGAGTTGGATTTACCCTATTTCCTGGCAAGCTGCGATTGCGTTAGGTGGTGCGCTAGCAATGTCATCCACAGCGATTGTGACTAAGCTGATCTCTGATCGCGCTGAACTAGAGACAGAGCACGGCCGTAATGTAGTCGGTATTTTGTTATTCCAAGATTTGGCAGTAGTTTTTCTATTGATCTTATTGCCATCGCTTGGAAAAAATCCCTCGGACTTATTTGTTGCGCTTACTGCAGCCTCGATCAAAATTACTGTTGCTTTGGTATTAATTTTCTTCATCGGCCAAAGTTTGATGAGTCATTGGTTTAGATTGGTTGCTAAGCTGCGTTCACAAGAGTTATTCATGTTGAACCTCTTGTTAATCGTTCTGGGTATGGCAGGGCTAACCGAACACTTTGGTTTATCGCTGGCGCTTGGTGCGTTTTTAGCAGGCATGTTGATCTCTGAAACACCTTATCGTCATCAAGTGGAAGAGGATGTCAAACCATTCCGCGATGTCTTGCTAGGCCTCTTCTTTATTACTATTGGCATGCTGCTCGATTTCAATGTGATTCGTGAGCAATGGATGCTTGTCTTGGCTTTGTTAGTCGGTCCACTAGTCTTTAAGTTTGGCCTTATCGCCCTGTTATCTAGGGCTTTTGGTTCGAGCCCTGGCATTTCTATTAGAACCGGTTTGTGCTTGGCTCAGGCTGGTGAATTCGGTTTTGTGTTGCTCAATCAAATTGATGGCTTGGATTTAATTGATCCGACTTTGAGTCAAGCAGTGTTGGCAGCGATGTTGATCTCGATGTTCTGTGCGCCATTCCTGATTGAATATAGCGACCGCATTGCCATGCGCTTCTCTAGTAATGAATGGTTATTGCAATCACTTGCACTTACTCGAGTTGCTGCCAAGAGCGTTCGTAATGAAAACCACGTAATCATTTGTGGCTTCGGTCGTTCAGGTCAAAGTTTGGCGCGCATGCTGGATCAAGAAAAGATTCCTTACATCGCATTAGATTTAGATCCTGATCGCGTTAAAGAAGCCGCGGCTGCTGGCGACAATGTGGTTTATGGCGATGCTAGTCGTGAAAATTATTTAGTCGCCGCTGGCCTCTCAAGAGCAAAGGCGGTTGTGATTACTTATGCAGATACTGCCGCAAGCATGCGAGTGTTACGTCAAGTCGAACACTTGCGTCCAGGTATGACTGTACTGGTGCGTACTCGAGATGATGCGGATATCGCTAAGCTGCAAGCGGCCGGTGCCACAGAAGTAGTGCCTGAACTCATTGAAGGCAGCTTGATGATTGCCTCCCATGTATTGCTGATCATGGGAGTGCCAATGCGTAAGGTAGTACGACGGATAACGACTGCAAGGGAAGAGCGCTATAGCTTGCTCAGGGGTTATTTCCGAGGATCTGCGGACGATGACTTTGGGTCGAATGAGTCTTGGCGCTTACATGCCATTACTCTGTTGCCGCATTCACAAGCGATTGGTAAAACCCTGGGTGAGCTTGACCTAGATAAAGAGGGTGTCAATGTTCAGGCGGTGCGTCGTAAAGGTCGAAACGCGGATTACGTGAAGCTAGACCCTGCCCCAGATCTTATGCTTGAGGCTAATGATATTTTGGTGATCTCAGGTAATTCAGAAGCAACGGATTTGGCCGAAGCTAAATTACTCTGAGATCTGATAGCGCCTTACTTTTTCTTTTTACTGGCTACAGGAGTGGGTGCTTTACGAGTTAGCAGTGGTGCCAAGTAGTGACCCGTAAAACTGAGTTCATTTTTAGCAACATCTTCTGGTGTACCGGTAGCAATAATCTGTCCACCGCCAGCGCCACCCTTAGGTCCTAAGTCAATAATCCAATCAGCGGTCTTAATCACATCGAGGTTGTGCTCAATGATGACAATCGTATTGCCTTGTTTCTTGAGTGTTTGGATTACAGTGAGCAACAACTGAATGTCATGGAAATGCAAGCCAGTAGTTGGTTCATCTAGGATGTATAAGGTTCTGCCGGTATCACGCTTAGAGAGTTCAAGCGACAGTTTGACGCGTTGTGCTTCGCCTCCAGACAAGGTCGTAGCACTTTGGCCAAGCTTCACATAGCCCAGACCTACATCTAGTAATGTTTTGAGTTTGCGTTTGACTACCGGAACCGCCTCAAAGAACTCATGAGCTTGTTCGATTGTCATCGACAACACTTCGTGAATATTCTTGCCCTTGTAGCGAATATCTAAGGTCTCACGGTTGTAGCGCTTGCCGTGACAAACATCGCAAGGCACGTACACGTCTGGCAAGAAATGCATTTCTACTTTAAGAACGCCATCGCCTTCACAAGAATCGCAGCGACCACCTTTGACATTAAAGGAGAAGCGACCTGCTTCATAGCCCCGTTCACGTGATGCAGGAACTCCAGCAAAGAGTTCTCTAATCGGAGTAAATAGTCCTGTGTAGGTTGCAGGATTAGAGCGTGGGGTTCTGCCGATTGGAGACTGGTCAACACTAATCACCTTATCGAAATGCTCTAGACCCTTAATTGCATCGTGTGCTGCAGGCTCTGCATTCGAGCCATACAGATGTTGTGCAACTGCATGATGCAAGGTGTCGTTAATGAGGGTGGATTTACCAGAGCCTGATACACCAGTAACGCAAGTTAGCAAGCCAACTGGAATCTTTGCATGTACGGATTGTAAGTTATTGCCACGCGCACCAATAATTTCTAAGAAGCGATCATTCACCGGAACCCGTTTTTCTGGGACTGCAATGGCTTCGCGGCCAGCGAGGTAGGCACCAGTTAAAGAGTTCGGGTTTGCTTCCACTTCTGCAGGTGTACCTTGTGCAACCACTTCACCACCATGAACGCCAGCACCAGGGCCGATATCAATCACCCAGTCAGAGGCGCGAATCATGTCTTCGTCATGCTCGACCACCAAGACGCTATTACCTAAATCACGTAAGTGCTTCAGGGTTCCAATCAAGCGATCGTTATCGCGTTGATGCAGACCAATCGATGGCTCATCCAAAACATACATCACGCCCGTTAAGCCAGAGCCGATCTGGCTTGCTAGGCGAATACGTTGGGCTTCACCGCCAGATAAGGTATCGGCACTACGCTCGAGTGAAAGGTAGTCAAGACCCACATCATTTAAGAAGCGTAGACGTGCACCGATCTCTTTAACGATCTTATCGGCAATTTCTCGCTTAGCGCCTTTGAGCTCCAGGGTCTCGAAATATTCTTTAGCTTCCTTAAGTGGCAGGGCGCTAATTTCATAAATAGCGCGCGATTGTTTTTTCTCACCCACTTTGACAAAGCGGGCCTCTTTACGTAAACGGCTGCCATTACATTCTGGGCAAGTCTGCACATTTTGATAGCGTGACAATTCTTCACGCACTGTCATGGAATCCGTTTCGCGATAGCGTCTTTCAAAGTTGGCAACAATGCCTTCAAAAGCGTGTTCGCGAATACTGTTTTTACCGCGCTCGTTGATGTACTCAAATGGAATAGTGACATCACCGGAGCCCAGGAGAATGAGATCTTGTTGTTTCTTGTTGAGAGTCTCAAATGGCTTCTCGACATCAAAGCCACCATGCTTAGCGAGGGTCTGAAGGAGTTTGAAATAGAACTGATTGCGACGATCCCAGCCTTTAATGGCGCCAGAGGCAAGCGATAAGTCAGGGTGAGCAACGATGCGCTTTGGATCAAAGAAAGACTGATGCCCTAAGCCGTCACACGATGGGCAAGCACCCATTGGGTTGTTAAAAGAGAAGAGACGCGGCTCTAGTTCTTGAAGTGAGTATGAGCACACTGGGCAAGCAAACTTGCTAGAGAAAATCATCTCTTTGCCAGTATCCATATCCACAATCATGGCTTTGCCATCGGCTAAACGTAGGGCGGTCTCAAAAGACTCCGCCAAACGCTGCTGAATATCAGGACGCACTTTAATGCGATCCACCACCACTTCAATCGAGTGCTTATCGTTTTTCTTGAGCGTCGGTAATTGATCGACTTCAAAAATTTCTGCTTTGGCTACGTTTGCTGTGCCGCCTCCAGAGCGGACGCGAAAGCGCACAAAGCCTTGTGCTTGCAAGTCTTGGAAGAGATCGACAAACTCGCCTTTGCGCTCACTCACTACTGGAGCAAGAATCATGAGCTTTGTATCTTCTGGCATCGACAACACGGTATCGACCATTTGAGAAACGCTTTGCGCTTCTAATGGAAGATCGTGATCTGGGCAATGTGGTGTGCCTGCGCGTGCGAACAGCAAACGTAAGTAATCATGAATTTCAGTAACGGTACCAACGGTTGAGCGTGGGTTGTGACTGGTTGCTTTTTGCTCAATCGAAATCGCTGGTGAAAGCCCTTCAATCGTGTCGACATCTGGCTTTTCCATGAGTTGCAAAAACTGACGGGCATAAGCTGAGAGCGATTCAACATAGCGACGTTGACCTTCCGCATACAGGGTGTCAAAAGCCAATGAGCTTTTGCCTGAACCTGATAAGCCAGTAAGGACAACAAGTTTCTCTCTAGGAATGTCTAGATTGATGTTTTTGAGGTTGTGGGTGCGGGCACCGCGGATCTTGATTTCGTTATTCATGATTTTTTAGCGTAACTTGTTAATATAGCTCTTTCCCATGAATCCTTCTGAACTTCGCTCCACTCTGGCCTTAGCAGGCATATTTGGCCTCCGTATGCTGGGCCTGTTCTTGCTATTGCCCATCTTCAGCATTCATGCGCGGGGCTTGCCGGGTGGCGAGCACGCACTCTGGGTTGGTTTGACCCTCGGAATCTTCAACATTGTTCAAGCCTGTTTTTATATCCCTTTAGGTCGTTTATCTGACCGAATTGGCCGTAAACCGGTCGTTTTATGGGGGCTCTCCTTATTTGTTGCTGGCGCGCTGATCTGTGCTGCCAAGGATGACTTGCTCTGGATCGCCATTGGTCGCGGAATTATGGGTGCTGGCGCAGTTTCAGCAGCGATTTCAGCTTGGGTGGCCGATTTGACTCGTGAGCAGGTTCGTACGCGAGCCATGGCATTAGTCGGTGGCAGTATTGCCCTTTCATTTGCCTTATCTTTAGTGATTGCCGCACCGATTTATCGTGCGATTAGTCTCAGCGGAATTTTTATCATTCTGGCAGCGTTAGGCGTGATTGCGATGTTTGTGACTTATTACGTATTGCCAACAAGCAAGCCTGATGCAAAAGTTCAACAAGCTTCATTGAAAGAAGTTTTCTTTCGCCCTGAGTTAATGCGTTTAAATCTCGGCGTCTTTGTATTGCATGCAACTCAAGTAGCGATGTTCTTGGTAGTGCCACGTTTACTAGTGCAGGCAGGATTGCCACTCTCTTCCCATTGGGAGATTTATCTTCCCGTAGTGCTGCTTTCATTTGTATTCATGGCGCCAGGAATTATTTACGGTGAGAAGAAACAAAAATTAAGAACAGTTTTGTTAGTTGCGATTGTTTTGCTATTAATTGCTGAAGCAGTATTCACACAAGCGAATTCCGTCATGTCTATTGCGGCTGCGCTATTGATTTATTTTGTAGGCTTTAATTTGCTCGAAGCCTTACAGCCTTCCTTGGTGTCCCGTTTTGCTAAAGAATCTAAAGGTACCGCATTGGGTGTTTACAACACTACTCAATCGATTGGCCTCTTCTCAGGCGCCGTCATTGGAGGTTATTTGATGGATAGCCATGGCGATTTATCGGTCTTTGCGATGGGTGCAGCCCTTCTAGTTTGCTGGCTTATAATTGCTTGGTCGATGGGCGAAATGCCAACGAGAGCAACAGAATCAAAGGATGTAAGCACAACGACATAACCGCAGCTTCATTAATTAAATTAAAGCGAGCAGTTTATTTTTTAGCAGTAATAACAGCAGTATTTTTCTTCGGGAGACAACATGGCTTCGGTAAATAAGGTCATCATCGTAGGTAACGTAGGACGAGATCCAGAGACGCGTTACATGCCAAGCGGCGACGCCGTTACAAACATTTCAGTAGCAACATCTGATCGCTACAAAGACAAACAAACTGGCGAAATGAAAGAAACCACAGAATGGCACCGTGTTGCATTCTTTGGCAAGCTCGCAGAAATCGCTGGTCAGTACCTCAAAAAAGGTTCGCAGGTTTATGTTGAAGGTCGTTTGCGTACACGCAAATGGACTGATGCTAGCGGCCAAGAAAAGTATTCCACAGAGATCGTTGCAGAAACAATGCAAATGCTCGGTGGTAAGCCAGTTGGTGGCAGTGGTGATGGTGGCGAAAGCTACAGCCGCTCAAAGCCGGCTGAACAGTCTGCCCCACCAGCATCAAACGCTGCATCACTGGGCGCAATGGATGACGATATTCCGTTTTAAGCATTACCAAACAACTCGCTAGTTATTGGCCGGTGGGTTGAATAGCAAAAACCCCTTCTAGGATTTCCTACAAGGGGTTTTTATTTGCCTACTTTTAAAACTTATTAAATTGCTTACTGCCGCGCGTGCCGAATATTTTCAGGCCACGGCGAGTTGTGATCAGTGCGAAATGGGTTGATATCCAATCCACCACGTCTTGTGTATCGCGCATACACAGAAAGTTTCTCTGGTTTGCACTGACGCTTGATGTCGGTAAAGATGGTTTCTACGCAATGCTCATGAAACTCACCTAGGTTCCTAAAGCCAACGAGGTAGCGCAATAAACCTTCCTCTAGGATCGGTCTACCTTGATAGCGTATCTGTACGCTCGCCCAGTCTGGCTGACCTGTAACAGGGCAGTTTGATTTAAGTAGGTGTGAGACTAAGCATTGCTCAATTGGACCAAAGGATTCATTCACGCCCAACAGGCTTGGGTCTGCTGGCAAGTTTGGATCTACTTCAATATCCAATCTGTCCATCAAAATACCTCCCATTTCTTGCATCCCTTTTTTGGAGATAAGTTCAGTTGGGTTGATACGGGTCGTAATCTTGCTGCCGGCGACCGCCGATAAGTCTCTGATGAGACGCTCTTTAACTTCGCTTTCATCTTCAAAGCGAGCGCTATTGAGGCTATTGAGATACAGCTTAAATGACTTGGACTCAATCATGTTCGGTGAGTCTGCAGGAATCTGAAATTCAGCTAATGCAATTTGGGGCTTACCCTTTTTATTGAGCCAGCTAAGTTCAAAAGCATTCCAAATATCTACACCGACGAATGGTAATGCTTGACCGTCTTGAAGACCAAGCTTCTTGCGGTTCTCAGCCCTTGGAATCGGAAATAACAAACTCGGATCGTATTGATCTGGGTATTGTGTGGATTGACCGAGCGGTAACGTTGCCATGAATTACTTTGTTTCTTTTCGTTTTAAGTCGTTATGTTTTTAGCTTTTTGGCTTATTCGATACACCTGATACAACGTGGCCAGTTGGCGCAACAGAAGCAGCCGATTGACAGTGGCCAGTTTGATCATCAAAGAAAAAGTCTGGTTCGAATTCACGCAGGAACTCACTCTTGGATAAACCGCCCAAAAACATTGCTTCGTCTACATCAATGCCCCATGCCATTAGAGTGCGAATAGCGCGTTCATGTGCGGGTGCTGAGCGTGCAGTAACTAGTGCGGTGCGTATACGCATACCGTTTTCACTAGTGGAGCGTTGTAGTCTATGAAGCGCTTCTAGTAAGGGTTTGAAGGGGCCCGGCGGCAAAGGAATGTCAACCTTTTTGCTCTCATGATCTACGAATGCTTCAAGACCTTTTTTCTGGAATACTTGTTCAGCTTCATCAGAGAACAGTACCGCGTCTCCGTCAAATGCAATGCGGATTTCATTTGGGTGGGACTCAGCAGTTTTACTAGACTCTGGATAAACACGCGCTGCGGGAAAGCCAGCATCAATTGTTGCTCGAACATCATCTTCGTTTGCAGATAGGAAGAGGTTGGCATGCAGAGAGCGGAGGTAATGATACGGAGGGCGCCCTCTGGTAAATACGCCACGCTCTAAATGCAGGCCATGATGTTCTGCTGAGCGGAACACACGGAGGCCGCTGACGGGATCATTACGGGACAGAATGACTACCTCAACACGCTGCTCACCTTCTTCATTAAAGGCGAGGAGTTTCTTGACTAAGGGGAATGCCACCCCTTTTTGAGCGGCCTCACTCAGGCGCTCAAGCTGTAGCTTCATATAAGCGCTGTCATCGGTCGATTCGAAGATACGATTTTCTTCTTCGAAATCAAACAGGGCGCGCGAGGAGATTGCGACGACAAGTTTTCCGGTGAGCGTATATGACATAGATGAATTGCGTCTTAGGTATTCGTCTTATTTTAAGAACAGGCGATAAGCCGGGTTGTTGGTCTCATCCCAATGTGGGTAGCCTAGGCCAGCCAAAAAGCTTTGGAACCTCTTCTGCTCATTCTTGGGAACCTGAATACCAATCAGAATACGACCATAGTCAGCCCCGTGATTACGATAATGGAACAAGCTGATATTCCAGTTCGGTGCCATGCTGGTCAAGAACTTCATCAGTGCGCCGGGGCGCTCTGGGAATTCAAATCGATAGAGAAGCTCATCTTTAGCAAGCGCAGAGTGACCGCCAACCATATGACGTAAATGAGACTTTGCTAATTCATCGTGAGTAAGGTCAATCGTCGCAAACTTTGCTTTACGGAAATGCTTTGCAATCGTCTCGCTATCGCCAGCTTTTTGTGTGCTGATGCCAACAAAAATATGCGCTTCGCTTTGATCGCCAATACGATAGTTAAATTCAGTAACGTTTCGTTTGCCAAGCAATTCGCAGAAGCGTTTGAATGAACCACGCTCTTCGGGGATGGTGACTGCAAATACGGCTTCGCGGAACTCACCAACGTCTGCACGCTCAGCTACAAAGCGCAGGCGACTAAAGTTCATATTGGCCCCGCAAGCCACAGCTACTAAGGTTTTCTTCTTGATGCGCTTCTTCTCAACATACTTCTTCATGCCTGCAATAGCAAGTGCGCCAGCAGGCTCCAGAATGCTGCGAGTATCGGTGAAAACATCGTTAATTGCTGCACAAATTTCGTCTGTATCGACAGTGACAATTTCATCCACTACTTTTTTGCAGATGCGGAATGTTTCTTTGCCGACGAGTTTCACGGCGGTACCATCAGAGAACAAACCAACATCTTTCATTTCAATGCGCTTGTTCGCTTTGAGTGATTGATTCATGGCATCAGAATCTGAAGCTTGGACGCCGATCACTTTTGTCTTTGGACTAACGGCTTTGATGTATTCACCAATGCCAGAAATCAAACCGCCGCCACCAATAGCTACAAATACTGCATCGATCGGTTTTTCATATTGAGTAAAAATTTCGTGAGCAATCGTTCCTTGGCCTGCGATCACATCCGGGTCGTCAAAGGGGTGAACAAAAGTGAGCCCCCGTTTTTTGCCGAGGATCTCAGAGTGCTTGAAAGCATCGCTATAGGATTCACCGTGAAGGATGATTTCCACCCAGGAGCCCCCTCTAGCCTTCACTGCATCGATTTTGACGCTCGGAGTGGTCACCGGCATCACGATGACGGCTTTGCATTTCATTTTGGCAGCCGAAAGGGCTACGCCTTGGGCATGATTACCTGCTGAAGCAGCAATAACCCCGCGTTTTAAAGCTTCTGGGGGTAAATGGGCCATTTTGTTATAGGCGCCACGGAGCTTGAAGGAGAAAACCGGCTGGTTATCTTCCCTTTTCAGGAGAACTTGGTTGCCCAAACGTTTAGTCAGTTCGGGGGCGAGCTGAAGTTCGGTTTCTCTGGCTACGTCATAGACGCGAGCCGATAAAATTTTCTTTAAATAGTTCGTTGCCATCCAATGAGCGTACCACGGATGGCTCCTAAGCCCTTAGATTTGCAAGGGTTTATCCCTTCGGGGAGCAACTTTCTCAGAATCCTGCCACTATCAGGTTCGCTCAATTAAAATGCTTATTTATCAAATATGTCGCTATGAACGCACCATTAGCTTTGAACCAGTTGTTGGATGCTGAAGCGGGCTCTCCCCGTCTTCGAGAGATTCCCTACAACTACACCTCCTTTTCCGATCGAGAGATTGTTATTCGCTTGCTGGGCGAGGAGTCTTGGCACGTTCTCAATAACTTGCGTGGCGTTCGCCGAACAGGCCGTTCAGCTCGCATGTTGTTTGAAATTCTGGGCGATATTTGGGTGGTACAGCGTAACCCTTTTTTGCAAGATGACTTGCTTGATAGCCCTAACCGCCGCAAACAATTAATTGATGCGCTCTGGCACCGTCTCGGTGAGGTGAAGAAGCGTAATAGTGGCGACTCTGCAGACCAAGTAGAAATTCTATTAGCCGCCGCCTATCGCGCAATTGAAAATTTTGAAAATGGCTTTAAGGAAGTTGAAGTCATTCGTAAGCGTGCTCGTAAAGAATTGGGACGTCACACTGCATCTGACAATATTTGTTTTGATGGTGTGTCTCGTGCTGCTCATGTTACAGATGCAACCGATTGGCGCGTTGAGTTTCCGCTCGTCGTTCTCAAGCCTGACTACGAATCTGAAATTCCAGGCTTAGTCAAAGCTTGTGTTGAATTAGGACTCACGATTATTCCTCGTGGAGGTGGCACTGGCTATACCGGCGGCGCTATTCCACTCTACGCAATGTCAGCAGTAATTAATACCGAGAAGCTACAAGATATCGGCGGCGTGAAGTCTAAAAAGCTTCCTGGAATGGATCGTGAAGTATCAACCATCTTTACAGGCGCTGGTGTCGTTACACGTCGCGTTTCTGACGCTGCAGAGCATGCTGGTCTTGTGTTTGCGGTTGATCCGACTTCTGCTGATGCAAGTTGCATCGGTGGCAATATCGCGATGAATGCTGGTGGTAAAAAAGCGGTTCTTTGGGGAACTGCTTTAGACAATCTCGCCAGCTGGCGTATGGTTGACCCAGAAGGTAATTGGTTGGATGTAGAGCGTCTCGAACACAACATGGGCAAGATTCATGATGTGGGGACAGTGCGCTTTCAGCTAACGTGGTCCGATGGTAATAGTGAGCCTGGTCAACGCATTCTGAAAACAGAATTGCTTGAAGTTGAAGGCAGACGTTTCCGCAAAGAAGGTTTAGGTAAAGACGTTACTGATAAATTTTTATCAGGTTTGCCTGGCGTACAAAAAGAAGGTTGCGATGGTTTAATTACTAGCGCAACTTGGGTATTGCATCGCATGCCAAAATTCATGCGCACTGTTTGTTTGGAATTTTTTGGTCAAGCGCGTGAAGCTATTCCTAGTATTGTTGAAATCAAAGCTTACTTAGATGGGCTCAGTAAGCAAGGCGGCCCAATCTTGGCTGGACTTGAGCATTTAGATGATCGTTACTTGCGTGCAGTGGGCTACTCTACTAAATCAAAGCGCAATAGCTTGCCGAAAATGGTATTGATCGGTGACATTGCGGGTGACGATGAAGAAGCGGTTGCTGCAGCCACTAGTGAAGTAGTTCGCATGGCGAATTTGCGCGTTGGCGAAGGTTTTGTTGCAGTCAGCGCCGAAGCTCGTAAGAAATTCTGGCTTGATCGTGCCCGCACGGCTGCGATTGCCCGTCATACCAATGCTTTTAAGATTAATGAAGACGTCGTGATTCCTTTGCCACGTATGGGCGAGTACACCGACGGCATTGATCGCATCAACATTGAGCTCTCTCTTAAGAATAAGTTACAAGTACTCGATGGTCTTGAGACTTTCTTGAAAAAGAGCGCATTGCCGCTAGGTAAAAGTGATGCTGAGTATGAGATTCCGACAGCAGAAATCTTGGGCGATCGTGTTCAGCAAGCGTTAGATTTAATTGCCAAGGTTCGTGGAAAATGGGCTGAGTGGCTCATGGAAATGGATTCATATTTCCCTCGTCTGCAGGATTACAGTTTGCGTGCCTCATGGAAAGAAGAAGTGCGTGCAGAGTTGCGCATCATCTTTGGTGGTCTGGCATTCGAGCCGATCCTAGCTGAGTTAGAAGCAATTCATAAAACCATTTTGCGTAAGCGCGTGTTCGTAGCGCTGCACATGCATGCTGGTGACGGTAACGTGCATACCAATATTCCAGTGAACTCTGATGACTATGAGATGTTGCAAGATGCCCATCGTGCAGTTGATCGCATCATGAAGTTAGCGCGTTCATTGGATGGCGTTATTTCTGGCGAGCATGGTATCGGTATTACCAAATTAGAGTATTTAACTGAAGCCGAACTCAAAGACTTTCGTAGCTACAAGAATCGTGTTGACCCAGAAGGCCGTTTCAATAAAGGGAAGTTGATGCCGCATGCTGACCTCAGCATGGCCTACACACCGAGCTTTGGCTTGATGGGGCATGAGTCAATCATCATGCAACAAAGCGATATTGGTGCGATTGCTGATAGCGTGAAAGATTGTTTGCGGTGTGGCAAATGCAAACCAGTTTGCTCAACCCACGTACCACGTGCAAACTTGCTCTATAGCCCGCGCGACAAGATCCTTGCAACATCCTTATTGATCGAAGCCTTCTTATACGAAGAGCAAACCCGACGTGGTGTTTCGATTCGTCATTGGGAAATGTTTGATGACGTCGCCGCACATTGCACGGTTTGTCACAAGTGTTTAACGCCTTGCCCGGTCAAGATTGACTTTGGTGATGTGACTATGAACATGCGTAATCTCTTGCGCAAGATGGGTCAACAACGTTTTAATCCTGGCACTGCTGCGTCAATGTTCTTCTTGAATGCAACCAGCCCAGAAAGTATTCATCTGGCTCGTAAGACCATGATTGGCTGGGGTTATAAATTGCAGCGTTTGGGCAATGATGTGTTGCGTAAGTTTGCAAAACAGCAAACGGCACATCCACCAGCAACTGTTGGTAAGCCGAGCGTTAAAGAGCAGGTGATTTTCTTTGTGAATAAGAAAATGCCTGGCAACTTACCTAAAAAAACGGCGCGTGCTTTGTTGGATATTGAGGATGCCAACTACGTTCCGATTATTCGTGACCCTAAAACGACTTCTGCAGATACTGAGGCGGTCTTCTATTTCCCGGGTTGTGGATCTGAGCGTTTGTTCTCACAAGTTGGCCTAGCTACTCAAGCGATGTTATGGAATGTTGGCGTACAAACTGTATTGCCTCCGGGCTACCTCTGCTGCGGCTATCCACAGCGGGGTAATGGTGACTTTGATAAAGCGGAAAAGATGATTACGGATAACCGCGTGTTATTCCATCGCGTGGCCAATACCTTAAATTACTTGGACATCAAGACTGTGGTCGTTTCTTGCGGTACTTGTTATGACCAGTTGGCGGGATATCAGTTTGAGCAGATCTTCCCTGGTTGCCGCATTATTGATATCCATGAGTTCTTAGCTGAGAAAGGCGTTAAGCTTTCTGGCGTCACGGGCGTGAAGTACATGTATCACGATCCTTGTCACTCTCCAATGAAATTGCAAGATCCATTGAAGACGGTGAATGAACTCATTCAATTGGAAGATGGCAAAGCGATTCAGAAAAATGATCGTTGCTGCGGCGAATCTGGCACATTAGCGGTGACTCGTCCTGACATCTCTACTCAAGTACGTTTCCGTAAACAGATTGAGATGGAGAAAGCTGCCAATGATTTACGTAAAGATGATTTCACTGGCGATGTCAAAGTCTTGACCAGCTGCCCATCTTGCTTGCAAGGCTTAACTCGCTTTGATGCCGATAGCGACACCACAGCTGACTACATCGTGGTTGAAATGGCCCAGAAGATTCTTGGTAAAGATTGGATGCAAGACTATGTGGCCAAAGCCAACCAAGGCGGTATTGAGAGAGTGCTCGTTTAATGATTCCAAGCAATGTAGTAGTGCATCAACAATCTAAAGTATTGGAGCTCTCCTATGAGGGCGGCACTACTTATCGCTTGCCTTTTGAATTGTTAAGAGTCTTGTCTCCTTCTGCTGAAGTGCAAGGGCACGGACCGGGTCAAGAAACCTTGCAAACCGGTAAGCGGGATGTCTTAATTGCTAACCTTGAGCCAGTAGGTCACTATGCTCTCAAGCCTAGCTTTTCTGATGGACATGACTCTGGCTTGTTTACCTGGGATTATTTATTGTTTCTGTGTGAAAACCAGGAGCAATTGTGGAAAGAGCATTTAGATAAATTGGCCGCTGCTGGTTTAGATCGTGATGCACCGATGACTCAGTCAGGCGGTGCATCAGGCCATTCTTGTGGAAGTCACTAATGAGTAAAACGCACTTCGGGTATCAAAGTGTTGATGAAGCTGAAAAGGCCGGCAAGGTCGCTGAGGTATTTCATTCGGTAGCTAGTAAATATGATGTGATGAATGACTTAATGTCCTTCGGCTTACATCGCGTTTGGAAAAAAGTAACGATCGCTCGTGCAAATGTACGCCCTGGTCAGAAGATTTTAGATATTGCTGGCGGTACTGGTGATCTGGCAGCCGCTTTTGCAAAAGCCACCGATTGGGGTCGCAACCCTGATGCTCAGGTTTGGTTAAGTGACATCAATGCCTCTATGTTGGGCGTTGGGCGTGATCGCTTGTTAGATCGCGGCATGGCTTTGCCTTGCGTTCAGTTTGATGCAGAGAAAATTCCTTTTCCAAACAATCATTTTGATGTGGTGACTGTTGCTTTTGGTTTACGCAATATGACCCATAAAGATATTGCCTTGGGCGAGATGCGTCGTGTAATCAAGCCGGGTGGCCGCGTTTTAGTATTGGAGTTTTCTAAGCCAGATGCTTTCTTGCAGCCGGTATATGACACCTATTCCTTTAAGGTGTTACCTTGGCTTGGCGAGAAGATTGCGCAAGATTCAGAAAGCTACCGTTACCTAGCAGAATCTATTCGCATGCACCCTGATGCGCAAACCCTCAAAGAAATGATGTTAGGAGTGGGTTTTGACGAAGTGGAAACCCACAGGATGACTGGGGGTATCGTTGCCCTACATATTGGTATTAAATACTGATGGTTGTATAGTTTTTAAACTCTTAAAAACTAAAGAAGTTCAGCAGTTATAAGAAGGGGTAAATACAAAAATGAACAAACATTTTTTTAAGGCGGTTTTGTTGAGCGTTACTTTGATCGTTGCAATGATTGGTCAAGTCGATGCTGCTCGCTTGGGTGGTGGAAGAAGTTTGGGACGAGCTCCAAGCGCTCCAATGCAACGTCAAGCTGCTCCCGTGCAAAAGCCAGTACAACAAGCGCAACCTGCTGCTCCCGCCCCAACACCTCAAGCTCCTGCGCCTAGTCGCTTTGGTGGCATGGGTGGCATCTTAGGCGGCTTAGCAGCTGGTTTAGGAATTGGTTATCTCTTATCTCACTTCGGTTTGGGCGAGGCAGCCTCTTCCATGATCACTGGTTTACTTATCGCGATGTTGGCAGGATTTGTCATTATGTTCATTATTCGCAAAATGTTGCCTGCGTTGTCTGGCGCCGGTCAAAATTCCAATGTGCCGCCACAAGGTATGCAACGTAGCAATATCGAGTCTCCAAGGCAGGAGCCTGCTTTTACTCCTGCTGCAAATGCATTTGGTGGCCTGAGTGCTGAGCCTGCGGCATTTGAGTCCACTTTGCCTCCAGGTTTTGATCAACTAACATTCTTGGAGAATGCAAAACAATATTTTGTGACTTTGCAAAAGGCTTGGGATCAGGGCGATCTTGCTGCCTTGCGTGAATTTACAACCCCAGAAATGTTTGCCACGATTCAGCAAGACTTAGCTGGTAGAACTGATGGCAGTAATCAAACCGATGTTGTGACCATTAATGCTCAGCTTTTGGGAATTGAGACGGCTGATGCTCATTACTTCTGTAGTGTGCAGTTCAGCGGCATGATCCGTGAACAACAGGGGGCTCCAGCAAGCGACTTCTCCGAAATCTGGAATTTAAGTAAGCCAGTTGACGGTCCTGGCGGCTGGGTACTGGCGGGCATCTCCCAGTTGGTTTAAGCTCTAGGTAATTTCCGTTGGAAAACCCGCACTAGTGCGGGTTTTTTACACTCATGAACAGCCAATTTACTACTACCCATACGATTGCCTCTGGCGCTGCCTGCCGGGGGATTAATCACGTTTTGGGTAGCGAGCCTTGGGCGTCTACAGAATTGGCTCGTCATGCCGGTAAAACGATTTTGTTGCAGTTGCCTTTGGGTAATCTTTGTTTTGAGATTAAGTCTGATGGTTTATTGGCTTCGTTAAAAGAGATTGAAGGCCCTTCCTTGAATTTGGAAGTCTCTGCTAAAGCATTAAATGACTTAGCAGGCAGCTCTGGTTCTTTGCGAGAGCAGGCCTTTAGAGCTGTGAAAATTACAGGTGATGCAGACTTGGCTCAGCTCTTAGGTCGTCTTGCGGGGCAGTTGCGCTGGGAGTATGAAGAAGATTTGGCTCGCCTGGTAGGTGATGCCCCAGCAAATTTCGCTGTAAGGCAGGGTAAAAAGTTTGTCTCTGCAACGCGCTCTGCTGCAACTGATTTGCTGGACAATGTGCTTGAGTATGTCAGTGAAGAAAAGAAAGTACTTTTAAATAAAAGAGACTTTATGGTTCGTAAATCCGAATTAAGCGAATTGCGCGAGTCTGTAGATCGCATGGAAAAACGTATTCAATTTTTAGAGCAAAAGGCTAAATAAATCGTGCGTCGAATTACTCGCTTCTTTTTTATCTTCTTTACTGCATGGCGCTATGGCTTATTACCACTATTACGTGATCTTCTAAAGCCAGGCATTCGTCGTGGCTTCTTAACGATGCTCTGTTGGATTTCTCCTGGCAGTCATTTGCCTAGAGGGGAGCGTATTCGACTGACACTTGAGGCATTGGGTCCTATTTTTGTAAAGTTCGGACAAGTCCTTTCTACACGTCGTGATCTATTGCCAGAAGACATTGCTAATGAGCTGGCCAAGTTACAAGATCAAGTGCCGCCATTTTCAAATGAAGAATCTCGTCGCTTGATTGAGAAGGATTTAGGTCAGCCGATCGAAGAGGTATTTATTAGCTTTGATGCAACGCCTGTTGCTAGTGCTTCAGTTGCGCAAGTGCACTTTGGAGTATTGCGCGGCACCGAGAAGCGCCCTGAGTGGGAAGGTCGTTCTGTAGCTATTAAGGTTTTACGCCCAGGCATTTTGCCGGTGATTGAGGGCGATCTGGCTTTAATGTATGACTTAGCCAAGGTGATTGAAAAAAGCTCCGATGATGGCCGTCGTCTAAAGCCTCGTGAGAACGTAGCAGAGTTTGATACCTATTTGCATGATGAGTTAGACCTCATGCGCGAAGCTGCTAATGCCAGCCAGTTGCGCAGGCAATTTACAGATTCTAAAAAGTTAATGATTCCAGAAATGTATTGGGATCTATGTCATACCAATGTGATTGTCATGGAGAGAATGTATGGCATCTCGATTGGCAAAACCGCAGCGCTGCGGGAGGCTGGCGTTGACTTTAAAAAGCTGGCTTCTGACGGCGTAGAAATATTTTTTACTCAAGTGTTTGAGTATGGTTTCTTTCATGCAGATATGCATCCTGGCAATATCATGATTAGCTTAGAGCCAGAAACATTTGGCCGCTTTATCTCGCTTGACTTTGGAATTGTTGGTGCATTGAGTGAGTCCGATAAAAATTATTTAGCGCTGAATTTCTTAGCGTTTTTTAACCGCGATTACCGTCGCGTTGCTGAATTACATATCGAGTCAGGTTGGGTGCCAGCCAATACTCGCGTAGAAGAGTTGGAAGGTGCTGTGCGTTCTGTTTGTGAGCCATATTTTGATCGTCCACTCAAGGAGATTTCCCTGGGTATTGTGCTCATGCGTTTATTCCAGACATCACGCCGTTTTAAAGTGGAAATTCAACCGCAACTCACCTTGCTTCAAAAAACCCTCCTGAACGTCGAAGGTTTGGCTCGCCAACTGGATCCTGATTTGGACCTTTGGAAAACGGCCAAGCCGATCCTTGAGAAATGGGTCAGCAAGCAGCTCGGTTGGCGCGGTTTGATTGATGGACTTAAGGAAGAGGCGCCTACTTGGGCCAAAATTCTGCCTACCTTGCCTCGTTTAATTGCAGATAGCCTGGCCCAAGGGAAGCATCAAATAAAAGACCAAACTGGCGAATTAGAGGTCTTAAAGGCCCTTTTATTGCAGGAAAGACGTACGCATCGCCTACTGGCGGGAGCTTTACTCTTTGCCGGCGGGTTTTTGGCCGGAATTTTGATCATCAGCCTAGGCATTTATTAGTCTCTCGCTGATTGGCTGCTAACCCGCTAAAATAGCGGGTTAGGCAGAACACATGAAAAAATACTTTATCGCTGGCATCCTCGTTTGGGCACCTTTGTCGATCACCGTTTGGGTAATCGCTTGGGGCTTGGGCTTGCTCGACGGTGTTTTTGGATCAGTGATGCACGCCATCATCATGGTCCTTCCTCATGATGCGGCTGTAGACGTTCAGAATTTCCGAGACCTTCCTGGTGTTGGCGTATTGATTGTGATTGCGGTAATTATGTTGACCGGCTTAGTGGCAATTAGTTTTGCCGGTCAGTGGTGGATTCGGATGTGGAATAAGCAAATTAACCGCATTCCAGTAGTGCGTTCAATTTATTCTAGCGTTCAACAAGTTTCATCCACTTTATTTTCTGGTAGTGGCCAAGCCTTTAGTAAGGCATTGTTGATTCGTTATCCCCATGCTGATTCTTGGGTGATTGCATTTCAGACTGGTACTCCTGCAAAAGAAGTCACTGCTAAGTTGGGAGAGGATTACGTCAACGTATTCTTGCCAACAACCCCAAATCCCACCTCTGGTTTTTTCATGATTGTGCCGCGTGCACAAACGATTGAACTGGAGATGAGTGTGGAAGAAGCTCTGAAACATATTGTTTCAATGGGCTCTGTTCCCCCTAATAGTTCTAGTGGTTTAACTGCATCCCAGTTGCCACGCCATTTTTGATTTATAGGAAATTGTTATGTTGATGCGAAGCCATACCTGCGGCCAGGTAACTGATTCACTGATTGGTCAAGAAGTCACTCTCTCCGGCTGGGTTAATCGCCGCCGCGACCACGGAGGCGTGATCTTTATTGACTTGCGTGACCGCGAAGGATTTGTGCAGGTTGTTTGCGATCCCGATCGCCCAGAAATGTTTGCGCTTGCAGAGCAAGTGCGTAGTGAGTTCTGTATTCAGATCAAAGGTCTTGTTCGTGCCCGTCCTGCTGGTACTGAAAACACCGATTTGGTCAGTGGCAAAGTTGAGATTCTTTGCCATAGCTTGGTGATTCTGAACGCTTCCGTAACTCCTCCATTTCAAATCGATGATGAGAATTTGTCAGAGACCACTCGTCTGACGCATCGTGTATTAGATTTACGTCGCCCACAAATGCAAAAGAATTTGCGATTGCGTTACAACGTAGCGATGGAGTGCCGTCGTTATTTGGATGACGCGGGCTTTATTGATATCGAAACACCAATGCTGACTAAGAGCACGCCTGAAGGGGCGCGTGATTACCTGGTACCTTCACGTGTGCATGATGGCCAGTTCTTTGCATTGCCACAGTCTCCACAATTATTTAAGCAGTTGTTAATGGTGGCTGGCTTTGATCGCTACTACCAAATTACCAAATGCTTCCGTGATGAAGATTTGCGCGCAGATCGTCAACCTGAATTTACTCAGATCGACTGTGAAACTGCTTTCTTAAATGAGTTGGAAATTCGTGATTTGTTTGAAAACATGATCCGTCATATTTTCAAGAAGACAATGAACGTAGAGCTGCCTAATCCATTCCCAACCATGCCTTACTCAGAGGGTATGGCGCGTTTTGGTTCAGATAAGCCAGATTTGCGTGTGAATTTTGAGTTCACAGAGCTAACGGATTTGATGAAAGACGTTGATTTCAAGGTGTTCTCAGGCGCGGCTAATCAAGTTGGTGGCCGTGTTGTGGGTCTATGCGTTCCTGGTGGCGCTGAAATTAGCCGTAGCGAAATCGACGACTACACCCAGTTTGTAAGCATCTATGGCGCCAAAGGTTTGGCGTGGATTAAGGTGAACTCTGTGGCTGAAGGCCGCAATGGTTTGCAGTCACCAATTGTTAAGAATTTGCATGATGCAGCGATTGAAGGCATCTTGAAGCGCACTGGCGCAAAAGACGGCGATATTATTTTCTTTGGCGCTGACAAAGAAAAAGTAGTGAACGATGCGATTGGTAATTTACGTTTACGTATTGGCCAATCTGCTTGGGGCAAAGCGCATGGTCTCTTTACCGAAGGTTGGAAGCCATTGTGGGTGGTTGATTTCCCAATGTTTGACTACGATGAAGGTGAGGCCCGTTGGGTTGCTTGCCATCATCCGTTTACCAGCCCTAAAGATGAGCACATGAAGTACCTGGAGTCAGATCCGGGCAAGTGCTTGGCTAAAGCATATGACATGGTATTGAACGGTAGTGAGATTGGTGGCGGTTCTGTGCGTATTCACCAAGA
Organism: Polynucleobacter parvulilacunae; assembly: GCF_018881715.1. Taxonomy (GTDB): domain Bacteria; phylum Pseudomonadota; class Gammaproteobacteria; order Burkholderiales; family Burkholderiaceae; genus Polynucleobacter; species Polynucleobacter parvulilacunae. The sequence continues at coordinate 317,657 of NZ_JACVPW010000001.1, read as the reverse complement.
AGCAGTTCAAAGCCAAGTATTCCGTGCATTAAAGATTGATGCAGAAGAAGCGCAAGCGAAGTTTGGTTTCTTGTTAGATGCGCTCCAGTATGGCGCGCCTCCACACGGCGGTATCGCATTTGGTCTCGATCGTATTGTGACCATGATGACTGGTGCAGAATCTATTCGTGATGTGATTGCTTTCCCTAAGACTCAACGTGCGCAGTGCCTATTAACTCAGGCTCCTAGCCCAGTAGATGAGCGCCAGTTGCGTGAATTGCATATCCGTTTACGTCAAGCAGCAGCACCTGCCGCTTAAAAAATTAAAGTAGTACTCTTTTGAAAATCCCTATCTCGGTTTTAGTAGTTATCTACAAATCGAATAGGGATGTTTTATTGATAGAGCGCGCTGACCGTGCTGGCTTTTGGCAGTCAGTGACCGGCAGTCTTGATGCTCTAGAGGAAGATCTTGCTCTGGCTGCTACTCGCGAGGTTTTTGAAGAAACGGGTATTGCAGTGGATCGATTGCCAAAAGGCGCATTGCAAAACATGCATCAGCAGATCGAGTATGAAATCTATCCAGAGTGGCGTTTTCGTTATGGTCCCGGCGTTATCCGAAATACTGAGCACTGGTTTGCGCTTGAGGTCCCGGACAATACCTCAATCACTCTGGCTCCTAGAGAGCATGTCGCTTATGAGTGGCTGCCTTGCGAAGAGGCTGCCAAGAAATGTTTTTCTCACAGCAATGGCGAGGCCATTCTGAAATTATTCTCAGGCAATTAGGAATAAGATAGGACGATGAGACATTCATCGGGACATCATCACGGTAGCGCAGATTCAAAAACATCGGGGCGCGGTGATTGGCGCGTTATTCGCGATCTTCTTCCCTATCTTTTGGAGTATCGCTATAGGGTAATCATTGCCCTGAGTTGCTTGATCGCTGCCAAGGTTGCCAACCTGGGAATTCCGATTGTGCTCAAGGAGCTAATTGACTCTTTGGATATCAAGGCTAGCTCTCCTCAGGCACTTCTGGTGGTTCCTCTAGGCATTATTGTGGGGTACGGCCTTTTAAGAATTTCTGCATCCTTGTTCACAGAATTGCGTGAAGCTTTATTTGCCAAAGTGACTCAGAACGCAGTTCGTAAAGTGGCACTTCAGGTCTTTGAGCACTTGCACTCCTTAGCGCTGAGCTTTCACTTAGCTCGTCAAACTGGTGGTGTGAGTCGAGATATCGAGCGTGGTACACGTGGCATACAGTCGCTGATTTCTTATTCGCTTTACAGCATCCTGCCAACGCTCATTGAGTTTTGTTTGGTGCTTGGCTACTTCGCGTATTCGTATGACATTTGGTTTGCTGCAATTACCTTAGCAGCCTTAGTTCTTTATATTGCTTTTACGATTGTCGTTACAGAGTGGCGTACTCATTACCGCCGCACGATGAACGATATGGATTCAAAGGCCAATCAGAAAGCCATTGATTCTCTGTTGAACTTTGAGACGGTCAAGTACTTTGGTAACGAGGCTTTTGAAGCGGCGCGTTACGATGAAAATCTGCTGCGCTATCAAGCTGCAGCGGTCAAGTCGCAAAAGACCTTGGCTTTTCTAAACCTTGGTCAACAAATCATTATTGCGGTTGGCTTGATGCTCATCCTTTGGCGTGCCACAGTGGGGGTCGTCAATGGCACTATGACTTTGGGTGACTTGGTTCTTGTTAATACCTTAATGATTCAGCTTTATATACCGCTCAATTTCTTGGGTGTGATTTATCGAGAGATTAAGCAATCATTAACCGACATGGATCGCATGTTTTCTTTGCTCAATACTGATAAGGAAATTGCAGATTCGCCTGATGCTCACCCTTTGCATATTGATAATCGTGGACATGGCCCCGATGTACGGTTTGAAAATGTATCGTTTCACTATGAGGCCAAGCGAGAAATTCTGCGTGATGTGAGTTTCAATATTCCTGCTGGGACGATTACTGCAGTAGTAGGTCAAAGTGGAGCTGGCAAGAGCACCTTAGCAAGATTGCTATTTCGTTTCTACGATGTGCAGTCAGGACAAATTCTGATTGATAGTCAGAATATTCAGGACGTCACGCAAGCTAGTTTGCGTAAGGCGATTGGCATTGTTCCTCAGGATACGGTTTTGTTTAATGACACGATTGGCTACAACATTGCCTACGGTGATCCATCGGCAACGATTGAAGAAGTGCAAGAAGCGGCCAGGGCGGCACAAATTGATAGCTTTATTAAGCGCTTACCCGACGGTTACGACACTCAGGTGGGTGAACGGGGTCTTAAGCTGTCTGGTGGCGAGAAACAAAGGGTTGCGATTGCAAGGACGCTCCTCAAAAAACCGGCTATGTTGATTTTTGATGAGGCTACTTCAGCGCTAGATTCCAAAACAGAGCGCGCTTTTCAGGAGGAGCTGCTGAGTCTGGCAAAGAACCGAACAACACTCATCATTGCTCATCGCCTTTCAACCATTATTCATGCCGATCAAATTTTGGTAATGGATCATGGGCAGATTGTGGAGCGTGGAACCCATGCAGAGCTACTTGCGCATCAGGGTAAATATGCTGAAATGTGGCAAATGCAAGAACGTGCTGCTCTTGATTAGAATAGTTGGATGACTCAAAACGCTGACACAAATTCAATGCAAGCAAGTAAAGAAGTGATTCTGAAGAATGCTTTTGCTGCAGCTGTTGCAGTTGCTGATCCGCAGGTGATTGTTCCGCAGTATTTAGCTAAGATATTTCCAAAGGGGCAGGAGCCACGGGGAAGATGTCTTGTTGTGGGTGCTGGCAAAGCGAGCGCCTCTATGGCAAGCGCATTGGAGGCTTATGCAAAAGCAAATTGGCCACAGGCGGCATTAGAGGGTGTAGTGCTCACGCGTTATGGCCATAGCTCACCGACTACGCAAATCAAAATTGTTGAGGCTGGACATCCTGTGCCTGATCAGGCTGGTATGAATGGCGCAAAGGAGGTCTTAGCTCTAACCAATCAGTTAGAACAAGGCGATGTCTTAGTGGCTTTGGTGTCCGGTGGAGGTTCCAGCCTACTGACTTTGCCGCAAGCAGGCATCTCGATTGATGACATGCGTAAGACTACCGAAGCGCTGTTGCGTAGTGGCGCCCCGATTGAAGAAATGAATGTAGTGCGCAAGCATTTATCTGCCATCTTGGGTGGGAATTTAGCCAGAGTGGCGATTGCACGCGGCGCACGTGTGGAAGCGTTGTTGATTTCGGATGTCACAGGTGATGCACCTGCAGATATTGCAAGTGGTCCATGCGCTGCAGACTACTCCACGTATTTAGATGCACTCAATATTTTGCAGAAATATGATTTGGATGCATCTGCTATTCCTGCATCCGTATTGAATCACCTCAAGCAAGGCTTAGCAGGCGAAATACCAGAGACCTTAAAGGATTCTGATTTAATTTCTGCTCAAGTGGCTAATCATGTCATTGCAACAGCATACAAAAGCTTGGAAGCTGCCGCTGATTATGTTCGCACTTATGGTTACGAAGCAATTATTTTGGGCGACACGATTACCGGTGAGGCGCAAGAGGTTGGTGTTGAGCAGGCTGCCTTAGTGCGTGACTACGTAGTGAAGGGAATAGATAAACCGCTCGCCCTAATCTCCGGTGGCGAATGCACGGTGACTATTCCAGCTGGGCTTAAGGGTCGCGGGGGTCGCTGTAGTGAATACCTGCTCTCCCTTTTTGCTGCCAGTTCTGATTTTCCTAATATTGCAGCTTTAGCGGCTGATACCGACGGCATTGATGGCAGTGAAAAGAATGCTGGGGCTTGGTTTGATGCCAATATTCGACAAGCTAGCCTGAACTCTGGTCTTGTGCCAGAAAAATTCTTATCGGCGCATGATTGCTATGGCTTCTTTGCAGAATTAGGCGCTTTAGTGGAAACTGGCCCTACACTTACAAATGTGAATGATTTCCGCATCATCTTGCTTGATAAATAAATATGTCTAATACACCTTCTCAAATTCAGTTGATTCAGCCAGATGATTGGCACTTGCATATTCGCGATGGCGAAGTGATGAAGGATGTACTAGCAGATACCGCACGTCAATTTGCCCGTGCAATCATCATGCCGAACTTAAAGCCGCCAGTTACCACTGTGGATTTAGCTAAGGCCTACCAATCTCGCATCGAATCCAATTTAAAGTCATTGGGGGTGAGTGGCTTCACACCTTTAATGACCCTGTATCTCACAGACAACACTTCTGCAGAGGAAGTTCGTAAGGCTAAGGATGCAGGCATTGCCGCATTTAAGTTATACCCTGCTGGTGCCACCACCAATAGTGACGCTGGTGTTAGCGATCTTAAGCATTGCCATGCTGCACTAGAGGCGATGCAAGCGGTTGGTATGCCACTTCTAGTGCATGGTGAAGTCACCAGTGCTGATATTGATATCTTTGATCGTGAAGCAGTATTTATCGATTCTGTATTAGAGCCGTTACGCAAAAAATTTCCTGAACTCAAGATTGTGTTTGAGCACATCACCACTAAACAAGCAGCTCACTATGTGCGTGATGCATCTACAGGTGGGAAAAATACAATAGCAGCAACGATTACCCCGCAACATTTGCTCATGAATCGCAATGCGATTTTTGCGGGCGGGATTCGTCCACACAACTATTGTTTGCCAGTTCTGAAGCGTGAAGAGCATCGTGTTGCACTCATGGAGGCTGCGACCAGTGGTAATCCCCGCTTTTTCTTGGGAACCGATAGTGCACCTCACGCCAAAGGGGTCAAAGAGGCGGCTTGTGGTTGTGCGGGTTGCTATAGCGCATTCAATGCATTAGGTTTATACGCTGAGGCATTTGAGAGTGTCGGCAAGCTGGATAAGTTAGAAGGCTTTGCTAGTTTCTTTGGCCCTGACTTTTATTCCTTGCCACGCAATAGTAAAAAAATTACCTTGGTGAAGCACCCGCAAAATATCCCAAATGAATTGCCTTTGGGCGGCGATACCATCGTCCCGCTTCGCGCTGGTGAAACCATCGCTTGGTCGCTGGTTTAGAGCCTAACCTTTTACTTTCATCGCTAAATTTCTCTGACTGCGTTAGACTGCAGGCGCAGAGTCAATTGGGCAATCGCCGCCTCTTTATTGAGGGGGAGGAAAGTCCGGACTCCATAGGGAAGGGTGATGGCTAACGGCCATCCACGGCGACGTGAGGAATAGGGCCACAGAGACGAGCGTATTCAGTTACGGTGAAACGCGGTAACCTCCACCTGGAGCAATCCCAAGTAAGCAGGCGATGAGGCGTCCCGCTGAGTCTGCGGGTAGGGAGCTTGAGCCGTTAGGTAACTAACGGCCTAGAGGAATGATTGCCCCTAGATGCAAATCTAGGCGACAGAATCCGGCTTATCGATTGACTCTGCACTTATTCTGAAATGATTTCGACGCTGTAAGTTAGTTCTGCAGTTTTAGCCAGCATAGTTGTCGCTGAGCAGTACTTTTCATGTGAGAGCTTTACAGCGCGATCTACCTTTGCCTGGTCCAGATCTTTTCCTTTGACTATGAAGTGCAAATTAATCTTGGTGAAAACTTTAGGATCTTCTGAAGCGCGCTCAGCCTGAAGGGCAACTTCGCAGCCGCTAATGGCCTGACGGGCCCTTTGTAGGATTAAAACTACATCGAATGCGGAGCAACCCCCGGCACCCGCTAAAAGGAGCTCCATTGGCCTTGGCGCTAGGTTTCTGCCGCCCGCTTCAGGGGCGCCATCCATGTTTACGAGGTGCCCACTGCCGGTTTCAGCTGAAAAAGCCATGCCGCCATTACCCAACCAACTTACTCGACATTCCATAGTAGTGACCCCTAACTTACTAAATTAATCAATATTATCAATAGTTTACCAATATTTAGGTGCTTTAGTTGGGCACTAAAAACCAGAAAAAAATTGATCTTGGTCAATATTCTTGCGTTGCACCATATTCCTTGTGTAGAATAACCATATTGGTAGTCAGTCTTGTATAAGACTGCGACTTACCTCCCAGTGTCTCCTCCACCCAAACATAGGTGGATTCCAACCCAGGACTCGTTCCTGGGTTTTTTTTAGGTTACAATTCAAGGCTTTACTGAATTACCGAGCCGGTCAGCGGTAATTTGTTGTACCAGTTAAATTGCAGAATCTGCGAGCTTGCAAACATAAGCAGGGCCAAGGTGGACGTAGTTTGGTTGGGGTAATTTTTTTTGACCATAACAATTTGAGAAATCATGAAAACTTTTTCTGCAAAATCCCATGAGGTAGTGCATGAATGGTTCGTGATTGACGCTACGGACAAAGTCCTCGGTCGTGTCGCCAGTGAAGTGGCACTCCGTCTACGCGGCAAGCACAAGCCTGAATACACCCCACACGTTGATACTGGCGACTTTATTGTCGTTATCAATTCTTCTAAGCTCCGTGTCACTGGCACAAAAGGCTTGAACAAAATTTATTACCGTCACAGCGGATACCCAGGTGGTATTAGCTCGACTAACTTCGACAAGATGCAAGACCGTTTCCCAGGTCGCGCTTTGGAGAAGGCTGTGAAGGGTATGTTGCCAAAAGGCCCACTTGGCTATGCCATGATTAAGAAATTAAAAGTCTACGGCGACGCCAATCATCCGCATGCGGCTCAACAGCCAAAAGCGTTAGAGATTTAAGGAAACCAAATGGCTATTAATTACGGAAATTGGAATTACGGTACTGGTCGCCGCAAGAGTTCTGTTGCGCGCGTATTCATTAAATCTGGCAAAGGCGAAATCATTGTTAATGGTAAGCCTATCGATGCATATTTTGCTCGTGAAACATCACGCATGATCGCTCGTCAGCCTTTGGCTCTCACAGCCCACTTAACGACCTTTGATATCAAAGTAAACGTTTCTGGTGGCGGTGAAACTGGCCAAGCTGGTGCAGTTCGTCACGGTGTTACTCGTGCATTGATCGACTACGACAACGCTTTGAAGCCAACCCTGTCTAAAGCAGGCTTGGTAACTCGCGATGCTCGTGAAGTTGAGCGTAAAAAGGTTGGTCTGCACGGCGCGCGTCGTCGTAAGCAGTTCAGCAAGCGCTAATTCTTTCAGTCGCTCAAGTTTTATCGAAAGGGTCGCGCAAGCGGCCCTTTTTGTTTCTACAATCTAGGTATTAAAGAAATAAAATTCATCAGTCGGTATTTTGGAGAATGACATGATTAAAGTTGGCATCGTTGGTGGGACTGGGTATACCGGAGTGGAGCTATTGCGTTTATTGGCGCAGCATCCTGAGGTAAAGCTCACTGCAATTACTTCTCGCACAGAAGCTGGTATGCCAGTAGCTGAGATGTTTCCATCTTTACGAGGTCGTGTTGCTCTGAAATTTACAACGCCTGACGAAGCCAAGCTCAACGAATGTGATGTGGTGTTCTTCGCAACCCCGCATGGTGTTGCGATGGCGCAAGCAAAAGAATTGCTCGCCAACAATGTCAAGATTTTGGATCTCGCAGCCGACTTCCGTTTAAAGGATGTAAAAGAATTTGCTAAGTGGTATGGCATGGAGCATGGCTGCCCAGAAATTTTGGCTGAAGCTGTTTATGGTTTGCCAGAAATCAATCGTGATGCCATTAAGAAGGCGCGCGTAGTTGGTTTGGCAGGTTGCTACCCAACCTCAGTGCAGTTAGGTCTTGCACCATTACTCTCGCCAAAATCAACTGGCGGTAAGCATTTGATCGATGGCACGCATATTATTTCGGATTCAAAGTCAGGTACCTCTGGTGCTGGACGTAAAGCAGAGATCGGTACGCTGTTGTCTGAAGCAGCGGATAACTTCAAAGCGTATAGCGTTAAAGGTCATCGTCATTTACCTGAAATCGAGCAAGGCTTAAAAGCCATTGCTGGACATGATCAAATTGGCCTGACATTTGTGCCACATTTAACGCCGATGATTAGAGGTATTCATTCAACCTTGTATGTGCGTTTGACTGATGCCGGTAAAGAGATCGATTATCAAAAGCTTTATGAGAATTTCTATAAAGATGAGCCGTTTGTCGATGTGATGCCTGCAGGCAGTCACCCAGAAACACGCTCTGTTCGGGGTAGCAATGGCATTCGGATTGCTATCCATCGTCCAGGCGGCGGCGACACTTTAGTTATTTTGGTGGTTGAAGACAATTTGGTGAAGGGTGCTTCAGGCCAAGGTGTGCAGTGTATGAACCTGATGTTTGGCTTGCCTGAGACGACGGGCCTGACCCAGATCGCTGTATCTCCTTAATTTCATAAGGAATACCCCTTCAGCAAACTGGGCATTAAAAGCCTAAAATGAGACATTGCCTTTTGAATTAGGAGTAAATCATGACTGAATTAGCTACACAACCTGCACAAGATTTAGCTGAGCCACCAACCCCATTGGTGTTCACGGATAGCGCTGCTGCAAAAGTGGCTGACTTGATTGCCGAAGAAGGTAATCCAGAGTTGAAGCTTCGCGTATTCGTACAAGGCGGTGGTTGCTCAGGATTTCAATATGGCTTCACATTTGATGATGCTGTGAATGAAGACGACACACTCTTTGAAAAGAATGGCGTTACTTTGTTAGTAGACTCAATGAGCTTTCAATATTTAGTTGGCGCTGAGATCGATTACAAAGAAGACATCAACGGATCACAGTTTGTGATTAAGAACCCAAATGCCCAAACTACTTGTGGCTGCGGATCTTCTTTCTCTGCTTAAATAAAAACGAGCTTAATTAATATTTAATTAAGCAGAGAAGTTAAGCTGGATAGCAAGCGCCTAGAACTCTAGGACCTTTCGCTCCTGTAACGGCTGGCAAATTTGCTGGCCGTTTTTCTTTATGGGCCCACGCAAGCCATGCGAAAGCAAGACCCTCAACTAACTGAGGGTCAATTCCCGCGGACTCGCTTGTAGTAATTTCTAATGGTTGTTTGAAGAATTGCTGCGACTTCACTTTAAATAAATTCATGAGCGCATTATTTCTAGCGCCACCACCACAGACAATCAGCTTCTGGGTTTGCGGGGCATAACGCGCTAAAGCCTCTAATGCAGATTGTGCTGTCAGATTGAGTAATGTGGCTTGCACATCTTCGCAAAGATAATTTTCACTATCCAATTTTTCTTGCAACCAAGCAAGATGAAAGTCATCCCTGCCAGTGCTCTTAGGCGGTACTTTTGCAAAGAAAGCGTCATTCATCATTTTTTTGAGTAGCGCTTCGTTGACTTTGCCTTGTAATGCCCACTGTCCATTTTCATCAAAAGCATTGCCTTGATGCTCATGTATCCAAGCATCCATCAACATATTTCCAGGGCCGCAATCAAAGCCAGTCACTTCACCATCTTTAGGGAGCAGCGTGAGATTGGCGATGCCACCAATATTGAGGATCGCTAAATTTTTAGCTTCTACAAATTGCTGCGCATGAAAGGCTGGCACTAATGGAGCGCCATGTCCACCAGCAGCTAAGTCACGACTTCTAAAGTCAGCAATAACATCAATGCCAGTCTTTTCTGCCAAGAGGGCGGGATTCAGCGTTTGGTGGGTATAGGCCATGTCACCAAGATGCGGTTGGTGGCGAATGGTCTGACCATGTGCGCCAATAGCAGTAATATCTGCGGGCTGAAGTTTGGCTTTCTGCAGCAGTAGATTGACAGCATCCGCATAAGCCAGGGCTAAGGCATTACCTGCCTGCTTTTCCCGGTGGAGCTCATTTTGGCCAGGGCTTTGGAGCTCAAATAGGGCTTTGCGTAGCTCTGGGCTAAAAGACATAGTCACCGCATCGAGAGCGCTAGCTTCGCCATTAACCCCAATCTTGGCCAGAACGGCATCGATCCCGTCTAGGCTGGTGCCAGACATCAGGCCGATATAGAAGGAATGGGGTTTGTTCATGGGGCTCTCAGGAATGCGACAATTATGCTTTAGCAATTTAACTACTAATTTAACTGAATCAGTAAACCGAATCAGCATGACGGCCAAACCAGAACAAAAATATCCTCTGACCCCTGAAGTCTTTGCGGCACTAGAAGTCACTAAACGTGGCTGCGATGAGCTGTTGGTTGAGGCTGACTGGGTTCAGAAGCTGGCTCGTAGCCAAGCTACTAAGACGCCATTGCGGATTAAATTGGGTTTAGATCCAACAGCTCCAGATATTCATCTGGGCCATACCGTTGTTTTGAACAAATTGCGTCAGCTACAGGATTTAGGTCACACGGTTATTTTCTTAATTGGCGACTTCACCAGCATGATTGGTGATCCGTCAGGCCGCAACGCTACTCGCCCACCTTTGACTGCTGAAGAGATCGCCGTCAACGCTGAGACCTACTATCGTCAAGCAAGCATGGTTCTTGATCCTGCTAAAACTGAAGTGCGCTACAACAGTGAGTGGTGTGATCCCTTGGGTGCGCGTGGCATGATTCAGTTGGCAGCGCGATATACCGTTGCGCAAATGTTAGAGCGCGATGACTTTACAAAACGCTACCGTAGTGGCGTACCCATCTCTGTACATGAGTTCTTGTACCCATTGATGCAAGGCTATGACTCTGTTGCCTTGAAGAGTGATTTAGAGCTTGGTGGTACGGATCAGAAATTTAATCTCTTGGTTGGGCGCGAGCTCCAGCGTGAATATGGCCAAGAGCCTCAATGTATTTTGACAATGCCTCTGCTGGTTGGTTTAGATGGCGTGGACAAGATGAGTAAGTCCAAAGGTAATTACATCGGCATTAGTGAGCCTGCTGGTGAGATGTTTGGCAAGCTATTGAGCATCTCCGATGAGTTGATGTGGGATTACTTCACATTGCTTTCTTTCCGCCCAATGGCTGAGATTGACTTAATGAAGCAAGAAGTTGCTGCAGGTCGAAACCCAAAAGATTGCAAAGTATTGCTTGCTCAAGAAATCGTTGCGCGCTTTCATTCGCAAGCTGCGGCAGAAAAAGCATTAGAAGACTTTAATCACCGCGCTAAAGGCGGTGTACCTGATGACATTCCAGAGGTCAATCTCTCTGGTGCACCAATGCAAATTGCCAATCTTCTGAAAGCGGCTGGCCTTGCTCCTTCTACATCGGAAGCCAATCGCAATATCGAGCAAAACGGTGTGAAGATTGATGGTGCAACCATTACTGAGAAACAGTTAAAGGTTGAGGCTGGCACTTACGTTGTGCAGGTTGGTAAACGTAAGTTCGCCAAAGTAACTCTAGCTTAAATATCTAAGCCACTGCTAGGTGGCGTTAACCCAAAATGTTCATAGGCCTGACGGGTTGCCACTCGGCCACGCGAGGTTCTTTGTAGGTAGCCTTGTTGAATCAAGTAGGGCTCAAGCACATCTTCAATGGTGTCGCGTTCTTCGCCAATGGCCGCTGCTAAGTTATCAATACCTACTGGGCCACCATCAAACTTGTGCAAGATCGCTTCTAGTAACTTTCTGTCCATTACATCAAAGCCGCTCGGATCCACATCGAGCATCTTGAGTGCAGCATCCGCCATGGCTTTAGTGATCGTACCGGTGCCTTTGACTTCTGCGTAGTCACGAACTCTTCTGAGCAGGCGATTGGCAATACGCGGAGTGCCGCGTGCACGCTTAGCAATTTCTACCGAACCTTCTGGATCAATATCAGCTTTGAGCAGACTTGCTGAACGACTAATAATTTTGGTGAGCTCTTCAGTTGTATAGAACTCAAGTCTGGCCACAATGCCAAAGCGATCGCGCAATGGGTTGGTGAGCATGCCAGCACGGGTGGTTGCACCAATCAATGTGAAAGGCTTGAGATCAATCTTCACGCTGCGAGCAGCAGGACCTTCGCCAATCATGATGTCTAGGCTGTAGTCCTCAAGTGCGGGGTAAAGAATCTCTTCTACTACTGGCGATAGGCGATGAATCTCATCAATGAAGAGAACATCATTTTCTTCTAGATTGGTGAGTAAGGCAGCAAGATCGCCGGGCCTATCCAGAACAGGGCCGCTGGTTTGACGCAAATTCACACCAAGCTCTCTGGCAATAATATGTGCCAAGGTAGTTTTGCCAAGACCAGGAGGCCCAAATAAGAGAACGTGATCTAGCGCTTCTTGTCGGGCTCTTGTAGCGCTAATGAAAATTTCTAATTGGGCGCGCGCTTTTGTTTGACCAACATACTCATCGAGTTGTTTGGGGCGCAGCGCTCTTTCAAAGACGGCTTCAGCGTTCCCAGCCGAGCCACTCACAATGCGGTCGTTATTCTCCGGTAAATCTTCGGGAATAGAGCTGAGGTCGTCTGTATGAATTGCCATGCTATGAGTTTAGTGGTGTTTTGCTCAGTAGTGTTTAAAGCGGTGTTTATCTACTTAAGGCTTAGATAAATATTTCAAGCCCATGCGGATGCCATCTGACACATTTGTTTCTGGTGGTATTTGCTTGAGAGCCAGAAGTGCTTCTTTTTCTGAGTAGCCTAATGCCAAGAGTGCTTGTAATACTTCACTGCTCGCTTCAATCGCTTGAGGTTTGCCCCCTGTAATACCCAGGTCTGGGGCTAACTTACCTTTAAGCTCTAGGCAGAGACGCTCAGCAGTTTTCTTGCCAATACCGGGAACCTGAGTCAGGCGTCCAGCCTCTTGCAGCGCAATAGCCTGGGCTAACTCATTGACGCTCATGCCGGAGAGAACTGCTAGTGCGGTGCGAGAGCCAACACCACTGATCTTGATGAGCTGTCTAAAGGCTTCACGCTCAGTTTCGGTGGCAAAGCCAAAGAGTTGCTGCGCATCTTCACGAACTTGAAAGTGCGTGAGTAAGGTAATTTTTTGTCCAGCTTGAGGTAGTTGATACAAAGTGCTCATGGGCACATCAACCTCGTAACCAATTCCTTGGCAATCGACCAAGAGGCGAGGAGGATGAACTGAAACGAGAGTACCTTGAATGCGACCAATCATGTAGAGATCTTAACCTGTGATGTGTATTTTTACTTACTACGTTTTTTGGGTGCTAGCTTGGGCGCTAAAGCTGCAGTAATTGCTTTTGGCATTTGTGCATGATGGGCGGCACAGATAGCAACACCTAGTGCATCTGAAGCATCTGTTCCAGGGGCACGATTTAATCTTAAAAGGCGCTTCACCATCTCCTGCACCTGCGGCTTGGCTGCGCGACCTGTGCCCACAATCGCTTGCTTTACTCGCAGTGCGCTGTATTCAGCTACAGGAAGCTTTTCAGATACGAGGGCAGCAATCACTGCACCCCTCGCTTGACCCAACATGAGCGTAGAGCGAGGATTAACGTTTAAGAAGACTTCTTCAATTGCAGCCGATTCTGGGCGGTAGGTCTCTAAAACTTCTTTGACGCCAGCATAGAGAGCACCCAAACGCTCAGGTAAACCTTTGGCCGGATCTCCACTCTCAATCGTCCCTGAAGCTACGTAGGTCAGTTTTTGGCCATCAACATCAATGACACCAAAACCGGTTGTCCGTAAACCTGGGTCGATTCCTATCCAGCGCATCAGTTTTTGTTGCCTCTTGTTTGCTTAATGACGGAAGTGACGTGTGCCAGTAAAGATCATGGCAATGCCATGCTCATTAGCTGCTGCAATGATTTCATCATCACGCATGCTGCCCCCTGGTTGGATTGCGCAGCTTGCTCCACCATTCACAACAACATCCAAACCATCGCGGAATGGGAAGAAGGCATCGCTAGCTACTGCAGAACCTTTGAGGCTTAAGCCTGCATTCTCAGCTTTAATGCTGGCCATACGAGCAGAATCCACTCGGCTCATTTGACCTGCACCAATACCCAGGGTCATGCCATTAGCACAATACACAATGGCATTGGATTTGACAAACTTGGCAACGCGCCATGCAAACATCATGTCGTGCATTTCAGTTGGAGTTGGCAGACGTTTGCTGACAACACGCATTTCACTTTCGAGAACGTTCTTTGCGTCTGGGGACTGCACAAGCAGGCCGCCACCAACGCGTTTGAAATCAAATGTATTGAATGCAGTGCCCAATGGAATCTCTAACAGGCGCACATTTTGTTTGGCAGCAAAGATTGCTTTGGCTTCATCACTAAAGCCAGGGGCAATGAGCACTTCCACGAATTGCTTGGAAATAGCTTCTGCAGCAGCACCATCACAAGGAACGTTAAAGGCAATAATTCCGCCAAACGCAGAGCTTGGATCGGTCTTAAATGCTTTTTGGTAAGCCTCAAGTGCAGTAGCGCCAACAGCTACGCCACACGGATTGGCATGCTTAATAATGACGCAAGCAGCAGCGCCGCCAGCATTACCAGTAAAGCTCTTGACACATTCCCAAGCAGAGTCTCCGTCAGCAATATTGTTATAAGACAGCTCTTTGCCTTGTAACTGTTTATAGTTAGCAAGCGCACCATCTACTGGATAGATATCTTTGTAGAAAGCCGCAGATTGATGTGGATTCTCGCCATAGCGCATCTCTTGTACTTTTTCAAAGGCAAGGTGCAAAGTTTCTGGATAAGCAGAACGTGCTTTGTGATCCAAGTCATCACCCAATGCTGACAGGTAGTTGGCAATCGCACCATCATATTGAGCGGTATGCGCAAATACTTTTTTCGCCAAAGCTAAATTAGTCTTGTAAGAAATAACATTCTTATTGGCCTTCATTTCAGCCAAGACTGGAGCGTAGTCTTCCGGTGAGATCAATACGGTAACATCTTGGTGATTCTTGGCGGCAGCTCGTAGCATTGCGGGGCCACCAATATCAATGTTCTCTACTGCATCTTCAAATGAGCAGCTCTCCTTGGCAACCGTCTCGTTAAATGGATATAGGTTGATAACGAGCATATCGATTGTGTCGATGCCATGCTCTTTCAGTGCCGCCATATGTTCCGGGAAGTCTCTGCGCGCCAATAAACCACCGTGCACCATAGGGTGAAGGGTCTTTACGCGACCATCTAGCATCTCTGGAAATTTCGTCAAAGAAGAAACCTCAACAACAGGTAGATTGTTTTCTGCCAAGAGTTTTGCGGTGCCACCAGTAGAAATGAGCTTAATACCTTGCTCATGAAGGGCTTTAGCAAAAGGCACAATGCCATTTTTATCGGAGACGGAGAGTAGGGCTGTACGGATCATGGTTTTTCGGAGGGTTTAATTAAAAGAAGATGGCTTTGTAAATTTGCTACTTTATTGATTGTGATATGTGCTTTTACTTCAGCAGTTGATGTTCAACTAACTTTTTATGCAGGGTGTTGCGATTGATGCCAAGGTATTGAGCGGCTAATGATTGATTATGTTTAGCATGCTGCATTACTAATTCCAGCATAGGCTTTTCAACCACTGCTAATACCATTTGATAGACATCGGTCGGCGCTGTTCCTTTGAGATCATTCAGGTAGCCCTGCAATTGGGTTTCAATACATTCGGTAATCGGGTGCTTATTGGTCATAACAATCTATCAATACAAAAACTAAAACAAAGAATAAAAAGAAAACTAAATACAGTGAGTGCTACGCCGCTTCCAAAAATAACAAGCGGTCAGAATGGGATTTCATCTCGTCAAAATAATCATTGACCATTTGAAGTTGGGTTTTGCAGTCATCAGCTGTATTCATACGCTGGCGGAAAGCATGTGAATCACGCAAGCCCTTACAATACCAGCCGATATGTTTGCGTGCAGTGCGAAGGCCAATATGCTCACCATAAAACTCGTAATGGTCTAAGAGGTGGGTATTCATGATGGCCTGGATCTCATTGATCTCGGGCGTTGGTAGCATGCCACCTGTTTCAAGATAGTGGTTGATTTCGCGAAAGATCCAGGGGCGACCTTGAGCTGCGCGGCCAATCATGATGGCATCTGCACCGGTGAGCTTTAGTACTTGCTCAGCTTTTTCCGGGCTATTGATATCACCATTCGCAACCACAGGAATGCTCACACTATTTTTAACTGCAGTAATTGTTTCGTATTCAGCCTCACCGTGATACAAGTCTGCTCTTGTGCGGCCATGAACAGTCAACATAGAGATGCCAGACTTTTCTGCAAGTTGTGCAATTTCAATAGCGTTCTTATGTTCGCGATCCCAGCCTGTTCGAATCTTCAATGTCACGGGCACTGCATCTGGTCCAACGCCAACCGCATTAACAACCGCTTCCAAAATTTGCTGTACCAAAGGTTCGTCACGTAACAACGCAGAACCCGCTGCAACATTGCACACTTTCTTTGCGGGGCAGCCCATATTGATGTCAATAATCTGCGCGCCATGATCGACGTTAATTTTTGCTGCTGCTGCCATCATTGCTGGATCAGCGCCGGCAATTTGTACTGCAATCGGTTTGAATTCGCCAACGTGGTTGGCGCGACGCTGCGTCTTTTCACTTTTCCAAAGTAGGGCATTCGAGGCCACCATTTCAGAAACCGCATATCCAGCACCCAATTTCTTACAAAGCTGCCTAAATGGGCGGTCTGTTACCCCAGCCATAGGGGCTACAAACAGCTTATTTGCGAGGAGGTGAGGGCCAATATTCATCTAAAAGAGCTAGGGCGGAAAGCATGACACTTTAGCACAGTCAGGCCCAAATCTGCCTAAAAATTAGGCAGATTGCTTGTTTCAGATCAAACGGAGAGGACTTGTATTTTGGGGGCTATTTAAGCCCTTTAGCGCCTGCCAAACATCATCTGGCGAGCTAAGGCTGTTTTGACTGGTGGAAGCCACTGGAGAGCTGATAAAGCTAATCCACGAGCCATCACAACTGGGGCTAGATTGGATGTAAATACCCTTGCCATGAAGTCTGTCAGGCCAATCGTAGTGGTTCGATCAATTTTGCGACTTTGGGCATAGGCTTGTAATGCATTTTGTATTGCTGCCGGGGATTGATCTTCAGTGGATCCAGAAAATACCCCAACCAATTTTTCCGATAGCAAAAAGGCATCTCGTAATCCTAGATTCAATCCTTGTCCAGCTACTGGGTGCAAAGTTTGGGCAGCGTTGCCAATCCAAACTTCATGATCTTTCGTAATTTCTTTACGGTAGTTCAAGCCAAGTTCATACAAGCGACGATCTTGAATTTTAAGGAAGCGTCCAATGCGTGAACCAAATTCGTTTTGCAATTCACTTAAAAATTCTGCATCACTTAACTGAAGGCGATGTTGTGAAGATTCTGGGGAACCACACCAGACGAGATTCAAAATATTGTGACCATAGTGACTTGGTAGAACTGCTAAAGGGCCTTCAGCAGTAAAGCGTTCCCAAGCTTGATGGGGCGCTGCATTTTCTACTTCGACTAAACCCACGAGTGCCGATTGTCCGTAGTCTCGGCCAGACTCTACCCAATCTTGTTTTTTGAATAAGCCACCCTCAGCATGCACGATGCATTTAGCGTGAATATTATTTTCTTCGGCATCCTTGTTAATGTGCTGCCATATGAAATTAGGGCTCTTTGCTTGTATGGCTCGTAATGCTTGGCGCAAGGTGATATGAATATCGCGATAGCGAACAATGTGTCCGAGAGCATCTTGCTTAAGCTCTTCGCGTGTCATGAGTGCCCGACCAAAGCGGCCGGCTTGTGACACGTGGACGCGATGAATTTCGGAGGACTCTCTTGGCCATGCATGAATCGTATCGAGCAATATCTTGCTGCCATGTGAGAGGGCGATACCACGACTATCGGCGTTGGCTAAATCGTCATCATTAAGAGGGTTGCGATCCAGCAAGGTAATTTTTGCATCTGGAAACTTTTGCAAGGTCCAAGCAGCGCAAGCAAGCCCAACTGGACCACCACCCTGAATCAAAATATCGCAACTAGATGAATTCATTTTTATGCTGGTGGCCTTAAGCGTTCTTCATAAGCGCTTCAATCTCATCGGCTTTAACAGGCACGCCTCGTGAAATCAATTCACATCCTGAATCATTGATGACAGCATCATCTTCAATACGGATGCCAATATTCCAAAATGCTTCATTAATATCATCCGCCGGTCTGATGTAGAGGCCTGGCTCTATCGTAATGACCATGCCGCTCTTTAGAATGCGCCATGGCTTTTCATCCTTGCGACTATCTTGCGTAGCTTCACGATAAGAACCTACATCATGCACATCCATTCCTAGCCAGTGCGAGGTCCGGTGCATATAGAAGCGACGATATGCGCCTGTTTCGATAGCGTCATCCAGAGAGCCTAAGTCAGAGAGCTTTAGTAACTTTTCATCCAGCAGACCTTGGGTAAGCACTCTCAGGGCTGCCTCGTGTGGCTGCATAAATGTATTGCCTGGCTTAGTCATGGCAATTGCTGCTTCTTGTGCAGCTAATGTAATGTCATACAGGGCGCGTTGCGGACCAGTAAATTTTCCATTCACTGGAAAAGTCCGAGTGATGTCTGATGCATATCCATCGAGTTCGCAGCCAGCATCAATGAGGCAAAGTTCACCACTACGCAACTCTGTATTGCCTGCCCGATAGTGAAGAATGCAAGAATTTGCTCCGCCGGCAACAATACTGTTGTAGGCAACGCTTTGTGCGCCGCTATTGCGGAACTCATGAAGCAGTTCGGCCTCCAGTTGATATTCACGCATACCGGGTTTGCAGGCTTGCATAGCGCGAATATGGGCGCGCGCAGAGATGTCTGCGGCACGACGCATGATGTCGATTTCATGGACATCTTTATATAAGCGCATTTCATGAATGAGTGCCTCAACATCATGAAATTCTGATGGTGGATTAACGCCTGAGCGCGCTTGAGCACGAACTTGTTTCATCCAATGACGCAAGCGCCTATCAGCCTCTGCGCTTTCTGCAAGGCGGACATAGATTGCATCTTGATCTGCTAATAAGTCAGCAAGTTTTTTGTCCAGCTCTTGATTGCTGTGCGCGTATTCGACGCCCAAAGCCTCTGGTGCTGCTTCGGGTCCAAGGCGAATACCATCCCAGATTTCTCGCTCTAGATCTTTGGGTCTACAAAATAAGTGGGATTCAAGTTGATGGCTTTTTCCATTGCCTGAAATCTTCATCACTAGCGTAGCACCAGGCTCTTCAAAACCAGTGAGGTAGTAAAAGTCACTGTCATGGCGATATGGAAATTCGCTGTCGCGGTTACGCGAAAGTTCAGGCGCAGTGGAGACAACAGCGATTCCACCACTAGTCTTGGCAAAAATTTGCTCTGCTAATGTATTTCTACGAAGCTGATAAATATTTGTTTTATTCATATGCTGCATTGAGCTCTTGTAAGCGTTGTGGTGTGCCTACATCGTGCCATGGACCGATATATTTTTCACCAGACACTTTATTTTGCTCCATTGCCGTCCTTAGCAAAGGCGCGAGCTTGGCTGGCTTCCCAAATTCCAGGTCTTTGAAGAGGTCTTTGTGATAAATCCCAATTCCAGAAAAGGTGAGTTTTTCGGATCCATTGGATTGAGAACTGCTAACCGCTGAACCCTGGAGGTAAAAATCCCCTTCAGGATGCTGGACGGGGTTGGGGACCATCAATAAGTGAGCCAAGGGCTTGCTGGAATCCATGCGCATTTTGGAAACTGTTTCTAAAAGCTGGGTAATCGGTAAGTTTGGGCTAAAGACATCGCCATTGATGACCAAGAAATAGTCTTCAGGAGCAATAAGGGGTAGCGCTTTGCAAATGCCGCCAGCTGTCTCCAGCGCACTTCCCTCAGGGGAGTATTGAATATGAAGACCAAATTGCGCTCCGTTACCCAATGCCCCTTCAATTTTTTCACCTAACCAAGCGTGATTAATCACCACATCTTGAATCTTTGCCTTTGCTAGCGCTTCCAAATGCCAGGCGAGTAAAGATTTATTTTGAATCGTGAGTAATGGCTTAGGCAAATCATCCGTTAGGGGGCGCATGCGTTCGCCACGTCCTGCGGCCAGCAAAAAACAAGGTATGCGATTGAGTTGACCCATGGTGTGTATTACGCTGGATTTGTTTGAGTAGATTCCAAAATGCGGGCTAATGGTTTTAATTCAATATAGCGATTTGCTGTGGCAATCGCATATTCCAAAACAAGGGGAAGATCTTTGAGATAGCCGTCTTTGCCGTCGCGATGAAAGAGTCTTGCAAAAATCCCCAAAATCTTTAAGTGGCGTTGCAAGCCCATCCATTCAAAGTCGCGATAGAACTGTCCAAAATCATTTGGCATTGGCAGGCCGGCCTTGCGACCTTCTTCCCAAAACTTAATAACCCAGTCAATCACCCGTTCTTCTGGCCATGCAATATAAGCATCGCGCCATAGTGAAGAGACATCATATGTAATGGGGCCATATACCGCATCTTGGAAGTCAATCACACCAGGATTATTTTTTTCAGTCAACATCAAATTTCGTGAATGGTAATCGCGATGAACGTACACTTTAGCTTGCGCCAAATTATTTTCAATAATGAGCTCAAATGATTTTTTTAACTGCTCAGTTTGTTGCCCATTCAGTTCAATATTGAGATGTTTCTTTAAATACCATTCAGGAAATAAATCTAGCTCACGTTGCAAAAGTGCTTCGTCATAGTTTGGTAATACATCAGGTTTGCTTGCCATCTGCATCAGAACTAATGCATGAGTTGCATCTTTGTAGAGATGGTCTGCTGTCTCATTATTGAGTTCGGCAAGATAGGTTTTTATTCCCAAATCATTTAATAACAAGAAGCCTTCGGCAATGTTTTGCTCAAGGATTTTTGGCACATTTAAGCCTGCCTCTGAGAGTAATAAATCGACCTTAATAAAGGCATCCAAAGGCTCATGTTGGGGAGGGGCATCCATTACGATCAAAGTCCCAAAATTGGGGTTTTTGGAGGTAATCCGGAAATAGCGTCGAAAGCTGGCATCGGCCGAGGCTGGTACCAAAGAGTCGAGATCTAATTGCCAGCTAGCTTCTAGGGCTTTTAGCCAGTTACGGAGGGTGTTTAAGCGTGAGTCAGTCATGGTCGATTCGTATAATAAGGCGGTCTGGATCTATGAGTCATTATCGCCTTCGCGCCGGCCTTCGCGCCCCTCTTTTTTTGCATGTAACCCTGCGCGTCATGACGGGGGTTGCATTGCTTCAATTTGCCCTCCAATCGCAGGCTCAAGCACCCGCTCCTTTACCTGCAAATGCGCAAGCTAATGCGAATACTGTTTTGTTACCCGACCGCGGAAATGTTACCGTTTTAAAGTTGGATGATCAATTAAGAACGGGACTTCCAATTGACGATAGCAAAGCACTAACTTTTACTTCAAGCGATTCTATTGATGGTGTAGTCAATCGCAAGATGAAACTAAAAGGTCGTGCACAGATGCGTCGCAATGGTGGCGTAATTAAAGCGGATGAAATTATTTATGACCCAGATACCGATATTGCTGACCTTGAAGGTAACGCTGAGTTGACTAAAGGCAACACTACCTTCAAAGGACCAGCTGCCAAATTTAAAGTTGATGCTCGTGAAGGTGAGATGGAAACACCTACCTACGAGCTGCGTGATACCCGTGGTAATGGAACTGCAAAAAAACTCACTATTGAAAACTCAGATATTTTTGTTTTTGATAAAGCAACTTACACCACATGTACACCACAAAATATGGATTGGTATTTTTCGGCCAGTACATTAGAGATTGATAATGAACAAAAAGAAATGGTTGGCACTCATGGCGTAATGCGCTTCTTTGATGTGCCTATTGCCTATGTTCCTTATTTCACTGCACCTACCTCCAATCAGCGTCGCTCGGGTATTTTGGCACCTGTCGCTGGATATAACTCAAATAATGGCTTTGATGTTACGCAGCCGTATTACGTCAACATAGCACCCAATAGAGATTTATTAATCTTGCCGCGGTATATGAGTGAGCGTGGTCTGCAGATTGGCGCAAACTACCGTTTTCTCGAGAGCAAGTACAGCGGTACCTTAGGCGGTGATTACTTAGCGCATGACAATAAAACAGGAACTGATCGTTGGCGTTATGACTGGCAGCAACGACAAGTATTTAGCGGGGGCGTAGGACCTGGCGGTATTCCATTGCCGGGCTCATGGTCGGGCTATGCAAATATGTCACGCGTTTCTGATAATTTGTATCCAACCGATTTTTCACAAAGTATTGCTGGGGCTGTTACGAGTCAGTTCCGACAAGAGGTAGGAACTACCAAAGGGTTGACGGGTAGCCTAAGTAATTGGGTGGTGTCTGCTAGAGCCCTAACATTCCAAACTTTGCAGCCAGACCCAACTGCTTTGGTTCAAGCTCCATATAACGTGATGCCAAATATTAATGCGTCATATAACAATCGCCTTACTCCGGCAGTAGCAGATACGAGTGGCAAGTACGTTACTTTACCCACTGGACCGGCAACTACATTTTCAACCGATTACACGAGATTTGCTTACAACATTGGTAGCAATTTGGCTGCAACTGCGCCAGGTGTCTATAGCCAGGCCGATCGAACAGTGATTAAAGGCGCGATGGCTTTGCCGCAAGTTACGCCGGGTTACTACATCACACCAAAGGTGAGTTTTCAGTCGAATACTTATAACGCCACTCCTTTTGTGACTGGTGGAGCGCCGGTAGCGCAAGGTTTCACTATCCCTACTTTTAGTTTGGACTCAGCATTAGCGTTTGAAAGAGATGCCGCTGAATTGAAAGGCTTCTACGGCCGAGATATGTTGTTAACCATGGAGCCTCGCGCTTTCTACGTTTACACGCCCTATCAAAATCAATCGCAAACGCCTTTGTTTGATACTGCTGATGCAGGCTTTGGTGTTTCGCAAATCTTTAGTGAAAATACTTTTATTGGTAACGACCGTATTGCAGATAACAATGCTGCTACGCTGGGTTTAACGAGCCGCATGATTGAAGCGAATACAGGGGCAGAGCGTGCAAACGTCACGCTTGCTCAAAAGCAGCAGTTCACAGGGCAAAAGGTTGGCTTGAATGGCACGATTGTGAATCCCACAACTTACTCTGATACCTTGGGATCAGGCTCAGTTCGCTTGCTTGGTAATTTCAGCGCAGATGTATTTGGACAATACAACACGCAATTAAATAAGTTTGTGCAAACTACGGTTGGCGGTAGTTGGCGTCCAACGCAGGGAAGAAGTTTAAATTTTGGTTACCGCAACGTTTGGTCGCCACCGGTACAGGCATCGGTTCAAAATAATCAAGCATTCGTGCCAGCGGCCACTACAACAGATCAATACAATATTTCTGGGCAATGGCCTATTACTAGAGAGGTTTCTGTCTTGGGACGCTGGGGTTACGATGCTTTAACTACCAAGACATTAAATAGCTTGCTAGCCTTGGAATGGAGTAGGGATTGCTGGACTTTCCGCGGCGCTTACTCTCAATTCGTGAATACATCTCAAATAACCACTACCCAGGTGCTCTTTCAGGTCGAATTTAGGGGCTTCGGTAGCGCTGGAAGCAATCCAGTTGATATCATGAAGCTAAATGTTCCTGGATATATGCCTACTTCTAAGCCTATACCGCCTTCAACATACGAGAACTATCAATAATGCTTTGTATGAAACGTTTTAAACAAATTAGTATTCAAGCCATCTTCGTTGGCTTTGGATTGTTTGCGACTACTGCTTTTGCTCAGGATTCAGCGAAAACGAATGCTGCCACTGAAAGCAAGATTCGCAATATTGATGGTGTTGCTGCAGTAGTTAATACGGGTTTTGTAACGCGTAAAGAAATTGATGATCGCATCGCAACACTCAAAAAGCAGGGCATCAAGTTACCTGAGGATGGTTCGGCGCGTAAGGTTGTGCTAGATAGGCTGATTTTAGAAAAAATCCAATTACAAAATGCTGAGCAAGAGGGTGTTAAGGTCTCCGATAAGGAGTTGGATAAGATTATTGGCGACATTGCGGCGAAGAACAAATTAACGCTTGCAGAGCTTAAGGCAAAGATCATTGCTTCTGGCACTTCATATGAACGTTATCGTGAGATGCTGCGCAACGACATTATCGTTAGTCGTTATCGTGAGCGTGAAGTTGAGGGTAAGCTCAAGATTTCTGATGCTGAGATAGATAACTTTATTGCTGAGCGTACGCGGGCAATTGCTGGCGCTGGCACCACAAGATCGGCACCTGCAGCCAAAGGGGAACCAGAGGAAATTGATGTTGCCCAAATATTTATTCCGGTAGATGCGGCCGCTGGAGCAGGAGCTCAAGCTGAGGCAAAAAAGAAGGCTGATGCACTATTAAAGGATGCTCGTGGCGATGTTGATTTCTTACAGCTGGGTGCAGCGGCTGCAAAAGAGAATCCTAAGATTAAATTTCAGGAGTTAGGCTATCGCTCTCCAGATCGTTTGCCCCAGCTGTTTTATGAGGCGATTCGTAATACTGGTAGCGGACAAGTTGCTAACGCAGTTGTAAAGAGCCCAGCGGGATACCATGTGCTTAAGGTCTTAGATCGCCGTGCAGCTGGTGCTAGCCCACCACCTCAGCAACTAGCAGCTGCAGATTCTGGATCAAGCGCGCCGCAAAATATTCCGATTACCCAAACCTTATCTCGCCATATTTTGTTGCGTAGTAGACCTGGCCTAAGCGATCAAGACGCTGAAAGACGATTACAAGGTTATCGTGATCAGATCCGTGCAAAAACAGCAGACTTTGCAGAGTTAGCGAAAAAGTATTCTGAAGACGGATCTGCCGCTAAGGGTGGTGATCTGGGCTGGATGAGTCCTGGAGATTTGGTTCCAGAGTTTGAGCAGGCTATGAATCGCTTACAAATTGGCGAAGTTAGTAATCCAGTGAAAACCGAATTTGGTTGGCATTTGATTCAAGTGGTCGAGCGTCGTGATGGTCAGCTGACTGTAGAGAAGCAGCGCCAATTTGCGCGTGCAGCGATCCGTGAAAGAAAGTTTGATCAGGCCTATCAAGAATGGATGCTTGAGCTACGTGATAATGCAACTGTAAAAATTCTGAACGTGGATGATGCAGCAAGCAGCGCGCCTCGTTAATCTCGTTGTAAGTACCGGTGAACCAGCCGGTATCGGGCCTGAAGTTTCTTTAGCTGCTTCGCTGGCATTTTTACGCGAGCATACCGATGTTCAGATCACTTTATTGGGCAATGATCAATTGCTGAGATTGCCCAATCTCGGTCCAGAGCTTTCTAGTCGATTACAGATTCAGTCTATTGCACTTGGGTCCCCTGTGACTCCTGGGACACTCAACTCACTGAATTCACAGTATGTTGTCAATCTATTAGATCAAGCAATTGATGGCTGCTTGCAGGGACGCTTTGATGCCATGGTAACGGCACCACTTCAGAAAAGCATCATCAATGATGCTGGCACATTATTTACTGGGCATACGGAGCATCTTGCGCAGCGTTGCAGGGTTTCCCATGTGGTGATGATGTTATGCGCATTGTTGCCAGGTGGATTTTTGGGGCTCAAAGCTCCAAGGGATTTGAGGGTTGCGTTAGCAACCACGCATCTTCCCTTAAAAGCGATACCGCAAGCTATCAGCTATGACTTGATATTAGAGACGATTCAGATCGTCAAGCAAGATTTGCAAAGCAAATTCGGAATTACCAAGCCCGTGATCCGAGTGGCTGGATTGAACCCTCATGCAGGAGAGGCCGGTTACCTGGGGCGTGAAGAAATTGAAGTGATCACCCCAGCAATTGAAGCGGCCCAGAAGATGGGTATTGATGTCTCTGGACCATATCCAGGAGATACGATGTTCGATCCCGAGTCCCTTGCGCAAGTCGATGCCTTTATTGCCATGTATCACGATCAGGGTTTAGCGCCATTTAAGTTTGTGACGTTTGGTAATGGTGTAAATGTCACGCTTGGATTGCCTATTATTCGCACCTCAGTAGATCATGGAACGGCTTTAGATATTGCCGGCAAGGGGATTGCGGACTCTGGCAGCATGCTAGAGGCTTTACGTTTGGCCTACCAATTAGCTGTAAATCAAAGAAAACAAAGCTAAGACATGCATCGCGCTCGAAAAAGATTTGGCCAAAATTTCCTACAAGACAATGGGATTATTTATTCGATTATTGCACTCATTAATCCCAGTGCTGATATGCACATTATTGAGATTGGGCCGGGCCTCGGCGCATTAACATTGCCATTACTCAGCAATCTGGATCAGTTGGATTTACTGGAGATTGATCGTGACTTAGTCGCTTTTTGGAATGAAAAAAATCTCAAGGGCCTTACCGTAATTGAGGGCGATGCTCTCAAATTTGATTTCTTAACATGGGCCCAGGATCGTAAAACCAAGCAGGGTCTGTGTAAAGTCGTTGGGAACCTACCTTACAACATCTCCTCACCTTTGTTATTTCATTTGGTGGCCGCTGCAAGTCATATCGATGAGCAGGTCTTTATGTTGCAAGCCGAGGTTGTGGAGAGAATGGTTGCCAAGGCGGGAGGCTCTGAATTTAGCCGGTTATCCGTCATGCTGCAGGCCCGCTACGACATGGAATTGGTATTGGAGGTTCCGCCAGAAGCTTTTGATCCTCAGCCAAAAGTGAACTCAGCAGTTGTACGCATGATTCCTAGAAAAGATTTTTCTTTAAGTAATGCTCAGTGGAATTCTTTGGAGAAGGTAGTTGCTGCAGCCTTTTCTCAAAGAAGAAAAATGCTGCGCACCAACTTGAGTGCTTTTGCTGATAGATTGAATTTGACTGAAGTGGAGCTCAAGGCAAGAGCTCAAGATATTTCTGTTGATCGCTATATTGAGTGGGCGAAGGTTCTCGCCTCTTGAAACGGTCCTAAACAATCAGAGCTGTTTTATTGCCTTTCAACAATTATTTATAAGCGCTGGGATCAATTACACGCATTTCAGCCTCAATCCAACCTTCTACCTCTCGTTGTAATTCTTCGGCCGACTTATTCGTTGAGCTAATTGCAGGTCCAATTGAGAAGATGACTGTGCCGGGCTCTTTAATGAAGCTATTCTTCGGCCAGCAGCGACCAGCGTTATGTGCGATCGGAATAACCAAGGCATCGGTTGCGCTTGCTAAACGTGCGCCACCCTTGCGATACGGTTTATTTGATCCAATGGGGGTTCTGGTGCCTTCTGGAAAAAGCATGATCCACTTGCCTTCGCTCAAACGTTTGCGACCTTGAGTCGCTACTGAATGGGCTGCTGTCTGCTTATTAGAGCGATTAATGTGGATCATCTTTAGTAGGGCTAGGGCCCAACCGAAGAAGGGAATCCAGAGTAATTCACGCTTGAAAACAAAGCAGAGTTGCTTTGGTAGCAAGGCAATATAAGCAATCGTTTCGTAAGCTGATTGATGCTTGCTGAGAATAATCACACGTTCATTAAGAACGGCCTGCATATTTTTCATGCCGCGGATTTCATAATGAATGCCGCACAGTGGTTTTAGTAAAGCAATAACGATTTTGTTCCAGAGACCAATAAATGTGTAGCGGTTTTCTGGACTCAAAAATGGGAAGGCGATCATGCATAACACCGACCAAATCGGTGTGAACACCACTAAAAATAAGGCAAAGAGAATGGAGCGAATCAGTTTCACGATTGGTCTAAACCTTATTTTCTAAAAGTGTATTTGCAAACGCCATGAGATCAGCGTGAATTTGCGTACCCTCAGGCAGGTTGCCTTTGGCAAGGGTCTTTTCGCCTTTGCCGGTGAGCACTAGATGAGGAATGGCTCCCAAGGCTACTCCAGCCTGGAGATCGCGTAAAGAATCACCTACGATAGGAACTCCTGTAAGGGGCTGAATACTATCCATCTTTTTGTAACGCAAAGCAATTTCTTTCATCATGCCTGGCGCTGGTTTACGGCAATCACATTGGTGTGAATCCTGATGAGGACAAAAAAAGATGCTATCAATGCGACCGCCTAAGGGTTTAAGTAGAGCATCCATTTTGCTATGCATGGCATGCAAATCGTTGATTGTGAAGTATCCCCTTGAGAGACCAGATTGATTAGTTGCGATGGCAATTTGATAGCCCGCCTGATTTAGTAGCGCGATTGCTTCTAAGCTCCCTGGTAGAGGAATCCATTCATCTACTGACTTCACATAATCATCACTATCTTCATTGATCACGCCATCGCGATCAAGAATGATTAGTTTAGCGGAGCTGATGCTCATGCTAATTTGCCGAGATCGGCAACGAGATTCATTTTCTGGTGAAGTTGTTGCAGAAGGGCTAAACGGTTATCACGCAACTCAGGGTTGGGATCCATCACCATGACATCAGCAAAGAATTGGTCAATTGGCCCACTTAAAGCTACGAGGGCTCTTAAGAGCTCAACAAACTGACGTTTTTCATAGGCAGCATTGATTGCAGGAGTGGCTGCCTCCAATGCCTGGTGCAATGTTGCCTCTGCTGGAATTTGAAGTAATGTTGAAGAACAAGCCGTAGGAATAGCGGTAGTTGTTTTCTTCAGAATATTGCTAATACGTTTGTTAGCAGCAGCAAGTTGAGCGGCTTCTGGAAGGGCATTGAATTCACGCAATGCAGTTAAGCGCTCAATCAAATCATTAATTTGAGCTGGGTCCTGGCTAAGGACAGCATCAATCTCCGCGCTAGTAAATGCTTTGCCGGCAACGGATTGATCACGTAAATACGCGCGCAAGCGATCGATGATGAAAGCGTAGATATCAGCAGCTTTAGCTTTTTCTTGTACATCTGCTTGCGGGAACTGTGCACGAGCCAACTCAATTAACTCTGGCAAGCTGAGCGAAAGATTTTTTTCTAAGAGTAAACGGCAAATACCTAGTGCATGGCGGCGTAATGCATAAGGGTCTTTGTCGCCGGTAGGGGCAAGTCCAACCCCCCAAATGCCAACTAGAGTTTCTAGTTTGTCGGCAATGGCTAGGATCGTGCCAGTTTGGGTTTGCGGTAGTGTGTCGCCTGCAAAGCGCGGCATATAGTGTTCGCTACATGCGCTGGCGACATCTGCATTCTCGCCATCGTGATTGGCGTAATAACGCCCCATGATGCCTTGCAATTCCGGAAACTCACCAACCATATCGGTTAATAAGTCTGTCTTGGCAATTTCTGCAGCACGGGCAGCTAACTTTTCATCGGCGCCTAATTTCTTAGCAATGCCTACAGCTAGCCCTTGAACACGCTTAGTGCGATCTAATTGATTGCCAAGTTGATTGTGATAAACGACCTTACCGAGATCGGCTACGCGAGAAGCTAGAGGACGCTTTTGATCTTGTTGGAAGAAGAAGCGGGCATCTGAGAGACGTGGGCGTACTACACGCTCATTGCCGGAGATGATGGCATTAGGCTTATCAGTTTGAATATTGGAAACAATCAGAAAACGATTACGTAATTTGCCGTGCTTGTCAGTGAGCGCAAAGTACTTCTGATTGGTTTGCATCGTCAAAATCAAACACTCTTGCGGCACTTCCAAAAATTCTTGATCAAAGTGGCATTCATAGATAGCTGGCCACTCTACCAAGGCTGTTACTTCATCCAAAAGACTGTCTGGCATCAAGACCAAGTCATCGCCAGCCGCTTTTAATAGGGCTGTTTCAATTTGTGCGCGACGCTGATTAAAGCTAGGAATAATCTTGGCTTTAGATTGCAAGTCTGATTCGTATAGATCCGCATTGCTGATCGTGACATTGCCCGGCGCCAGGAAACGATGTCCCTCGGTTTGATTAGCCGCATCAATTCCCAAGGCGCTGATATTTAAAGTCGTATTGCCATGAAGAGCAATGATGCGGTGAGCGGGGCGCGCAAATTGCACATCCGCTAATTGACCATTTTTCTGTAGCACTTGGTAGTGCATCATTTTTGCAATGGGTAATTTACTTAATGTCTGCTCAAGCGCGGCTTGTGCGGTTTGCTCAAGCGCGGCACCTTTGGCGATCACATTCAGATACAAGGCCTCATTCTTACCTTCACCGGATTTTTCTAGTGTGGTGAGATCGATATCTGCATATCCAAGCGCGGCTAATTTTTTCAGTAAAGGCGGTGTAGCTTTGCCTTCGGCATCAAATGCAATGCTAGTAGGTAATAATTTTTCGCGCACAGGAAAGTCCGGCGCAAGATCAAGAACATCAGTCACTTGAACCGCTAAGCGGCGCGGCGTAGCAAAGCCAATCACTTTGGATGATTCTGTTGCGAGGCCTGCTGATTTGAGTGCTGCAAAGATGCCTTCACTAAAGGCATCACCTAAGCGGCGTAGTGACTTTGGTGGCAGCTCTTCAGTAAATACCTCAATCAATAAAGTTGCTGATTGAGGTTTGGAATTGGATGTGCTCATAGATGGAATGCAGAAATCTCGATGCGCTTAAGCCTGAGCTTTAGCTTGACGTTGACACATAGGGAAGCCCAGTTTTTCTCTAGACTCGAAGTAGGCTTGGGCAACTGCACGAGACAGGTTGCGAATGCGGCCAATATAGGCTGCACGCTCTGTAACCGAGATAGCGCCACGAGCATCTAGTAAGTTAAATGTGTGAGCTGCCTTTAGAACCATTTCATAAGCCGGTAGTGCTAGTGGCACTTCCATCAAGCGCTTAGCTTCACTTTCATAGTTCGTGAAGTTGGCAAAAAGCAAATCAGTATTGGAGTGTTCAAAGTTGTAGCAAGATTGCTCAACTTCATTCTGGTGATACACGTCACCATAAGAAATGCCATCAGCCCAAACTAGGTCATACACGTTAGAGCAGTTCTGGATGTACATTGCCAAGCGTTCAATGCCGTAGGTAATCTCACCAAGAACCGGTTTGCAATCGAGTCCACCTACTTGTTGGAAGTAAGTGAATTGGGTAACTTCCATCCCGTTCAGCCAAACTTCCCAACCAAGGCCCCAAGCACCCAGCGTTGGATTTTCCCAGTCGTCCTCTACAAAGCGAACATCATTCTCTTTGAGGTCTAAACCTAGTGCGGCAAGAGAGCCGAGATACAGGTCAAGAATATTTTCGGGGGCTGGTTTGAGAACCACTTGATATTGGTAGTAGTGCTGTAAACGATTTGGGTTCTCACCATAACGACCATCTTTTGGTCGGCGGGATGGCTGCACGTAGGCTGCCTTCCATGGCTCGGGACCTATAGCGCGTAGGAAAGTTGCGGTATGGGATGTACCAGCACCAACCTCGAGGTCGATGGGTTGCAATAGGGCACAACCTTGTTGGTCCCAATAATCTTGAAGTTTGAGAATGATTTGCTGAAAAGTAAGCATGATTAACCTGGCTAAGCCATTGATTTTACATGGCTAGAGCACTCTAGAGTTAAAAATGCTTAAAAACGCCTGTGACGAATCAGACCCCAGAGCAGTAGTAGGCAAGAAATACCCAAAATCGGTAAATTACCCCAAATGACATAAGGCGTTTTGCCAGAATAGGCCTGAACGTGGGTGCTTAGGGTTGCTTGGGTAAATTCTGGGAGCGCATTCAGTACTTTGCCATCAGGACCAAGAACTGCAGTAATCCCTGTATTAGTCGCACGTAATGCGGGAAGCCCAGTTTCCAGTGAGCGCATTTGTGACAGTCGGAGTTGCTGGGTAGAAGCTTGAGATTCCCCAAACCAGGCAAGATTGGTCATATTGATAAGTAGGTTGACGGGCTTATCGCTGTGTGTAATTCGAGAAGCAAGTTCGCCTCCAAAGACATCTTCATAGCAAATCGTAATTGCAGCGTGAATGTCATCTTGATCTTTGCGCACAATCGTAAAAGGGGATTGATCCAATCTTCCTCTAGCAAAGTCACTCATGGGTACATGAAACGCTTTGACGAACCACTGAAAGCCGGGAGGAACAAATTCCCCAAAAGGAACGAGATGGGACTTGTCGTATTGATAGGGCGCCTTCCCCGTAGAAAGGCCTGTGGCACGATTTGAATACTGCATCCCAGCCTCTCCGGGAACTTCACCAATGAGGCCCAGCAGAAGATTGCTGCCACTACCGTTGGAAAAATTTTGCAAATAATCAAATAAGCCAATTGGTAAATTGGGGATTGGCCAGGGGAATGCAGTTTCAGGAATGATGATGAGGTTCGCTGGCGCCTTGGTAATTTCACTGGCATAGAAATCAATTTGTTTACCAATTGCCTGAGGATTAAATTTCAGGCTTTGTTCAAAGTTACCCTGTAACAGTCGAACGCTAATAGGTTCTCCAGTAGGTTTTGTGAATGTGAAAAAACCACCCAGCTGTGAGATAGAAATCACAATCACAACTAAAGCGACGCTAGAGACGACGTGCTTGCGAAGTTGGTAAATTTCCCAGGAGGCCCATACCATCAAGAAGGTGCAGGCAAGTCCACCAAAGTAAGGCGCCACTGGCGCAAAGGGCCCATTGAATTGGGTTTCAGCAAAGCCCATCCAAGGAAATCCAGTAAATATATAGCCGCGCAGAAATTCTGCAAGCACCCAGCTTGAGGCCAGGAATAAGCCGGACAGCCGATTCTTTTTAAATAGAGGAATTGCCAGCGTTGCTAGAGAAAAATAGAGAGCGACATAAGTGGAGAGTAGAAATACTCCCATGCAAGCAAGTGCTGCATTCATGCCGCCTACATCATGTAGGCTAATGTAAAGCCACCAGAGACCGACAACAAAATAGCCAATCCCAAATACAAGACCTAATAAGAATTGTTTTTTAAATGCAGCGGGGACCTGAGGATCAAGGCGCCACCAGAGAAGGCTTAAAACAGGAATCTGAATCCAGCCGCCATAGGGGAGCTCTGCAATGGCTGCGAGCACTACACCCAATATAAATAAAACAAAGATTGAAAATATTTTGATATTCATGCGGGCTTGATGAGAATGCTGATCAAACAAAGCAAGTCTTAGTCAGATTTTTTATTGCTTTGTCTTGCAAGCAGAATGTGAATTTGTCTTGGATCGGCACGCTGCACTTCAAATTCAATGCCGTCTATCTCAATGAGCTCACCCATTTTAGGAACGCGGCCTAAATGTTGGATAACTAGGCCTGCAACTGTCTCAATACCCTCCACTTCAAAATGGGTGCCAAGTTTTTCGTTGAATTGCTCGAGCTCGGTGATGCCCTTGACGCGAATATCACCATTATCTAAAGCGATGAGGTTATCAGCTTCTTCGTCAATGTCATGTTCATCCTCAATATCGCCAACAATTTGCTCGAGTACATCTTCAATCGTAATAATGCCGGCTATACCGCTGTATTCATCAACCACAACGGCTAAGTGATTGCGGTTATCTTTAAAGTCTCGCAATAAAACGCTAAGGCGCTTAGATTCTGGAATAAAGACTGCCGGGCGCAACCAATCTCGAACTTGAAAGTCTTTTTCTGTAGCGTGGCGCAGTAGATCTTTGGCTAACAAAATGCCAATCACATTATCTTTGCTGCCCTCAAATACTGGAAAGCGTGAGTGAGCTGCTTCAATCACATTTTTGATGATGTCGGAAAGTGAGTGACCAATATCGATCCAATCAATTTGGGCGCGAGGCACGAGGATGTCGCGAGCACACAATTGCCCGACCTGAAAAACTCCCTCGATCATGGAGAGAGCGTCGGCATCGATCAATCCCTCGGATTGTGCTTCGCGGAGGGTTTCAATCAGTTCTTGACGGCGTTCGTTGGGTTCCGCTGGCTCTGGAGATAAAAAGTCAGTCAAGCGGTCTAAAAGGGATTTATTGGGGTCAGGCATATAGCAAGAATAGCGTAGAAAGAAGTCAAATCAAGCAAATCAACAATAGGGGTTAGCAAAACCCAATTTTTGGAGAATCTGAATTTCTAGCGCCTCCATTTTTTTGGCATCACGTCCCACCTCATGGTCATGTCCTTGGGCATGCAAGCAGCCATGCACAATTAAATGCGCTAAATGGGCTTTCAGTAACTTCCCTTGCTCTTTGGCTTCTTTTTGCAGTACAGGTAAGCAAAAAATAATATCTGCTGCCAAGTTGTTTTTAGAAAGCTCGTAAGGGAACGTTAAAACATTGGTGGCGTAGTCTTTTTGACGAAAAGACAGATTCAACTTTTTGCCTTCAACTGCATTGACAAAGCGTAGGGTAATGAGGCCACCAAGAGGTGTGGCAGTCTTGATCCATTTTTTAATTAAGGTAGAGGAAGCAGTTTTACTAACGGTGGACTCAATTGCCGGACTAGCGTATTGCAGCTCAATCGTTAGTTTGGAAGAGCTTGTTTTGTTGCTAGTTGACATGCGCCTCCACCAATTCACCTCTAAGGGTGTAGTTAAGAACTTCAGTAATGCGAATATCAACCATTTGGCCGATGAGACTCTCAATGTCTTGATCGGGTGCTGTGAAATGAATCACACGGTTATTTTCGGCGCGACCTTGTAAGTTAACGCCGTCTTTAGCAAGACCCTCAATCAGCACTCTTTCGATATTACCCAGCATCTTTTGGCTAATTTCATTTGCTTGCCCTTCAACTAATGCCAATAGTGTCTGTAGACGCTTGAGTTTGACTTCGTAAGGCGTGTCGTCGTGAAGATTCGCTGCTGGAGTGCCTGGACGTGGGCTAAAGATAAAGCAAAAGCTATTATCAAAATTGAGCTCTTTCACCATCTTGAGCAACTTCTCAAAGTCAGCCTCAGTCTCGCCTGGAAAGCCCACAATGAAGTCGCTAGAGAGCGTCAGGTCGGGACGAACTGCGCGCATCTTACGAATGATGCTCTTGAACTCCAGTGCTGTATAGCCGCGCTTCATTGCTGAGAGCATGGCATCTGAACCATGTTGAACTGGTAGGTGCAGGTGACTCACAAGCTTGGGTACTTTGGCATATACATCGATAAGACGTTGTGTAAATTCTTTTGGGTGGCTAGTAGTAAAGCGAATACGTTCCACTCCCGGAATTTCTGCGATGTATTCAATGAGCAGGGCAAAGTCCGCAATCTCTTCAGTGCCGCCCATCTTACCCAGATAGGCATTCACGTTTTGACCAAGCAGCACAATTTCTTTTACACCCTTACTAGCCAGGCCAGCTACTTCGGTAAGTACATCATCAAACGGTCTTGAGACTTCTTCGCCACGCGTATAGGGAACAACACAGTAGCTGCAATATTTGGAGCAACCCTCCATGATGGAGACATAGGCTGAGCCTCGTGTTTGGCGCGAGGCAGGAAGATGGTCAAACTTTTCAATTTCTGGAAAAGAAATATCTACCTGAGAGATGCCTGTCTTACGTCGTTGCTCAAGAAGATCGGATAAGCGATGAAGTGTTTGCGGTCCAAACACAACGTCAACGTAAGGAGCGCGACTAACAATCTGCTGGCCCTCTTGGCTGGCGACGCAACCACCAACACCAATGAGTAAGTTTGGTTTCGTTTTTTTAAGTTCACGTAGACGACCTAAGTCTGAAAAGACTTTGTCTTCCGCTTTTTCGCGGATAGAGCAAGTATTCAGAAGGACGACATCGGCATCTTCAGGCCGATCTGTCATGACCATGCCTTCATCGGCATGTAGAAGGTCTGCCATTTTTCCCGAGTCATACTCGTTCATTTGACAGCCAAAGGTTTTGATATAGAGCTTTTTCATATGCCGTTCTCAGGTTTATAGCTGGGGGCGAAGCTCAGATTTTACTGCTTAAAGCCTAGGGGCTTGGATTGTTAAATAAGTCGATAAGCCAGAATTGCCACAATTGTTGGTGGAATGGCCGCCAATAGCAAAAAGAGGGCTGAGACTGCACCATTCGGAAAGTGGCTGCGCAAGATGGCTATGCCTGCAGGATTAGGGGCGTTCGCAATCACGGTGAGACCGCCACCAGCCACCGCTCCACCTACTAAAGCGAGCTTGAATTCTGGAGAGGTACCCGTGACCAATGATCCAAGATAAGTAAGTGCCGCATTATCTGTAAAAGCAGTGAGAACAAGGCTGCCATAGAACACTGCGGTAGGACTCATCATTTCCAGAATTGGTTGGAGCCACCAGCCCTGTAGCGCACCCAATACCACCAGGCCACCCAGGAAGAATCCTACTAAGAGCGCCTCTTTCAGAATGAGTGGGCTTTGATGTTTTGGGTAGGCTGTGGTGTAGCCAATAAAAAACAGCAGAATCCACATGAAAATAATGGGGTCATGCGCAAAGAACACTACGCCAAACAAAAATAATAGGTGCATCACGATCACTGCGAATGGAATCTTCACCTCTTTTTTATTATCGTTTGGTTCAATAAGTTGGCGATGAAAGATAAGGGTGGCTGCAAGCGAGTTAATGAAAATCGCAATGCAAGACTCTAAACCAAAGTTGCTAAACATAAATGCCGAACTCCAGCCCCAGGTGGAAGCCACCATGAGAACGGGCGGTGCTGCAAAGTTGGTGAGCGTACCCCCAATCGAAATGTTCACAAAGAGAACACCAAGCGTTCCAAACAAAAGTGATTTAGAGCATTGGTGTCGATAGACCAGATCACGCAATAAGAAGGCTGCTAGGGTCATTGCTGCAGGCTCTGTGATCAATGAGCCCAGAAGCGGGGTAGCACCCAGGGTTAAAAAATACAAAGCAGGAGCGCTTCGGATTCGGAATAAAGATTGCAGCACTTTAGCTAACCCATGCAAAATTTGGGTAGAGAAATACAGAATAGGTTTTGTGCCCGCCACGATCATGATGGCAAAGACAAAAAGAGGTTCTGTGAAGTTGCGCTTATTAAGAAAGCCTTTGGCAGTATTTAAGTCGGCTTGCAGTGAAACAAAAATTACTAAGATGGCCGCCCAAAAACCAAAAACAATTTCTACCTCGCCAAGGAGATGCCACAGGCCAGCATGTCGCGGTGATTTTTTGGCAATGGATTCAAAATAGCCGGTGCAAAAGGTATGCAAAACGGCAATTGCAAAAATAACGCTTGCGCCAAGTTCTATGGGGGTAAAGTTCATAGCAGAATGGTAGCAGGTGCTTGAAGGGATTCAGGCATTGTTAATTTAGGAGGTTTTGGTGAAATTAAAGATTGGATATCAAGGGCTCATTCAGAAGGCAATGGATGAAACTGAGACACTTCCTTTGCAAAAGGCGCAGGAAATATTGAGTGATCCTAATACGCTGTTTGTGGACATTCGTGATATTCGTGAGTTAGAGCGAGAGGGCATGATTCCGAATGCGCTGCACGCTCCAAGAGGGATGCTGGAGTTTTGGGTGGATCCTGATAGCCCCTATTACAAACCCGTCTTTGGTGAGGGCAAGAGGTTGGTGTTGTATTGCGCTTCTGCATGGCGCTCTGCATTAGCGACGCAAACACTGCAGATCATGGGTGTGCCTAATGTCTGTCATTTGGAGGGTGGTTTTAGCGCTTGGAAGAAAGCACAAATGCCGGTAGTTGAAAAAACAAACAAGGAAAATAAGGCAAGCAAACCTTAATCAAGTTAAAGTCTAAAAATAAAACTAATGAATATTTTGGAGAACCTACATGAGAAAAGTAATTTCGCAATTTGGTGAAGGGCCACTGCAGCAAAAACTCAGTGCTGGTGATTTATATTTTTTAGCAGATGCAGAGGTATCTAAAGGTGGCACCGGAACTGGACCAAGTCCACATGAGTATCTGGGTGCGGCTTTAGCTGCATGTACATCCATGACTTTAAAGATGTACGCTGCACGCAAAGAAATGAATTTAGACAATGCGATTGTGACTGTGGATATCGAGCGCACTAATGATGTTGAAACATTCTCGCGTGAGATTCAATTGCTAGGAAACTTAAGCGCAGAAGAAAAGGATCGTCTACTTGAGATTGCAGACAAGTGCCCTATTCATAAAGCCTTGGCTGGTCAGATCCAAATAAAAACCCAGCTGGTAAATTAATACGAGCTGGGTTCGTAATGCTGAACTATGGCCTTATTAGACCGTGTGACATAGCTTAGTTCGGTGCTTGCGCTGGCTGATTATTTTTACCTGCGTTGTAACCAGCGTTGTAATTAGCGCCTTCATTTTTCTTGTAAGCATCGTAAACATAACCTGATGCTGCGCCAACTGCTGCACCACCAACTGCACCCCAGATTGGATTGCCGTGGAAGATTGCGGTGCCAACGGCACCAGCTGCTGCGCCAATGCCTGCGCCTGAAAGTGTGCGTTGCTCTGTATTGCTCATGTTCGAGCAACCAGCGATTGCTAAAGTTGCTGCAGTAATTGCGATAATTTTTTTCATCTCAACAGATCCTTTGAATGTGTATTAGTTTGGCTAAGTTGCTTGGATTATTTTCTGGCGCAAGGAAAACGTGTTGCTAAGAAACCCAAGAAAACACCTGACGCTGGTTTGTCAGCAACTTGTGGATTGCTTGCTGCAAACTTTACGAAATCACCAATGACTTCATCACGTGCTGGAGCTGGTTGCTTAACGCAGATAAACGGCTTTGCACGTTGTGGGTGACGGGTTGCTAAATAGGTTTCATAAACAGCAGTAGTGAAGCCAACACAAAAACTACGAGATTCTGGGCTTGCAGGGAGTTTGCAGGTATTAGCAAGTTCTTGCGTGCTCAATACTTTGATGGTTTCTTGTGCTTGAGCAAGGCCGGAAAATGCAGCTAAAGCGGCCAATGCAACGAGGAATTTTTTCATGGGTTCTCCCTTAGGTGTATGTAAAAACAATGATAAACCATAAAATTTCTTATAAATGCACTAAATAAGTGCAGAATGCCCTTTTTTGGGTTTGTTAATTCCCCATAATGATGCAAAAAATAAGAGGGGAAATTTCATGGAAACATTGAAGACAGGTAGTGATGCTTTATTCATTTTGCTTGGTGCCATCATGGTTCTGGCAATGCATGCAGGTTTTGCGTTCTTGGAATTGGGAACGGTACGCAAGAAAAACCAAGTCAATGCTTTGGTCAAAATCTTGGTGGACTTCGCGGTTTCAACGATTGCGTATTTCTTTATTGGTTACAGCATTGCTTATGGCGTGAACTTTTTCTCTGGCGCAGAGTTGTTGGCGGAGAAGAATGGTTATGAGTTGGTGAAGTTTTTCTTCTTACTCACTTTTGCTGCTGCGATCCCTGCAATTATTTCAGGGGGTATTGCAGAGCGCGCCAAATTTAATCCACAGTTAATTGCTACATTTGTATTGGTAGGGTTTGTGTATCCCTTCTTTGAGGGTATTGCTTGGAATCAGCACTACGGCATTCAAGCATGGATCAAAGGTCTCACTGGCGAAGAATTTCATGACTTTGCCGGATCGGTTGTAGTGCATGCAGTAGGCGGCTGGATTGCTTTGCCAGCAGTGATTCTGTTGGGCGCACGTCGTGGCCGCTATACAAAAGAAGGTCAAATTTCCGCTCATCCGCCTTCAAGCATTCCTTTCTTAGCTTTAGGTGCTTGGATTCTTGCGGTAGGTTGGTTTGGCTTTAATGTCATGAGTGCGCAAACGATCGACAAGATCAGTGGTTTGGTTGCGATGAATTCATTGATGGCAATGGTAGGCGGAACACTGGCAGCATGGGTAGTTGGTCGTAACGATCCCGGCTTTACATACAACGGACCTCTTGCTGGTTTAGTGGCGGTATGCGCTGGCTCAGACTTGATGCATCCCCTTGGTGCTTTATTTGTTGGTCTGGTTGCTGGTGGATTATTTGTTTATATGTTCACTTTGGTTCAAAACCGTTGGAAGCTTGATGACGTTCTCGGTGTTTGGCCTTTGCACGGCTTATGCGGACTTTGGGGCGGATTAGCAGCAGGCATATTTGGAACTAAGGCTCTGGGCGGAATTGGCGGTATCACCTTTACGGGCCAATTGATTGGCAGTGCTTTAGGAGTTGGCATTGCATTGATCGGCGGCTTTGTTGTTTATGGCGCTCTAAAAGCTGTCTTAGGTATCCGCATGTCGCAGGAAGAAGAATATGAAGGCGCTGATTTAAGTGTGCACCGCATTTCTTCTACGCCTGATCGCGAGCCAAACTGGTAATTCGCTATTTATTAGTAGTCGTTTATCTATAGCCTGATTCATACCTATAATGAGTCATGGCTATATTTGAACTAGACGGAAACGCCCCACAATTGGCTGCGGGCGCTTGGGTTGCCGAGAGCGCAGAAGTGATCGGCAAAGTAGAGCTTCATCAAGATGCAAACATCTGGCCCAAAGTCGTTATCCGTGGCGATAACGATCTGATTCAAATCGGTGAAGGCAGTAATGTGCAAGACGCTTCTGTTTTGCACACTGACCCAGGTTACCCACTCATCATTGGTAAGCACGTCACTGTTGGACATCAAGTGATGTTGCATGGATGCCATATTGGAGACGGCAGTCTGATCGGTATTGGCGCAGTCATTTTGAATGGCGCCAAGATCGGCAAAAACTGTTTGGTTGGTGCGGGCGCGCTCGTTACAGAAGGCAAAGAATTTCCGGACGGTTCGATGATTTTGGGAACTCCTGCTAAGGCTGTTAAAGAGCTGACCTCAGAACAAATTGCTGGTATTCATGATATTGCCGGACGCTATGTCAAAAATGCTCAGCGTTATGTCAAGACGCTGAAAAAGATTTCCTAATTACCCAACCTTCACCCGTTAAATATTTTGCTCTACGTTTTTAATGTAGTTCTGCCAGTCTTTTTACTCATTCTGATTGGGTATGTTGGCGGACGAGCAGGCAAGCTAGGTATCAATGCATCAACTGAGCTCAATCGTTTTGTTGTTTGGTTGGCATTGCCCGCACAACTCTTTAACTTCGCTGCGAATAGTGGTTGGCAGACACTTTGGCAGCCCGGTTTCATCACTGCATTTTTTCTCAGTTGTTTAATTGTTTTTGTTCTAGTGTTTCTTATTAGCTGGGAACGCAATCGAGATTTGGCGGCAGCCAGCTTTGATGGACTTAGCGCTTCTTATTCAAATACTGGGTATATGGGCATACCCTTGTGCGCCCTCGCCCTTGGTCAAGATGGTTTGGCGCCTGCAATTATTTCTACCTTCATTGTGTTTGTGATGTTTGCTTTGGCGACAGTCCTGATTGAAATTGGCATCTTGTCACACAAGAAGTCCCACGAGATTGTCTGGAGCGTCATCAAATCTCTTTGTACTAATCCATTATTAATCGCGCCAGTTGCTGGTTTGGCATGGGCTGCTAGCGGCTTAGATTTATATGACCCCGTTGCACAAGTGATTGCATTTTTGGCCGCTGCTTCAACGCCCTGCGCTCTTGTTTCAATTGGTTTATTCCTCATGCAAAAAAGTACTGCTGCTCCGGCGCAAGCGTGGGGTATCAGTTTGGCAAAGTTGATTCTGCAACCCTTGAGTGCTTGGATGATTGCGGGCCCCATCTTAGAGCTGCCGGCATTATGGGTGAGTGCCATCGTCATACTCAGCGCGCTACCCACAGGTACGGGACCGTTTATGTTGGCTCAGTATTACAAAGCAGACGGCAGTGTTATTTCTAGAGTAGTTTTGATTACTACCGTGAGTTCTTTGCTTACGCTCTCATTATTTTTGTGGTGGAGCAACGGGGTTTAATCCTTCGGCATCTATTTGCTTTTCCCA
This sequence comes from Polynucleobacter parvulilacunae, assembly GCF_018881715.1. GTDB lineage: Bacteria > Pseudomonadota > Gammaproteobacteria > Burkholderiales > Burkholderiaceae > Polynucleobacter > Polynucleobacter parvulilacunae. Next base: position 276,475 of record NZ_JACVPW010000001.1, on the reverse strand, counting down.
AGACGCATTGATAAACGCAGGTAATTGTATGCACTGATCAAAGATTCTCATCAGTGTGGGGTAGGGGCTCACATCTACTTTTGCACTCAGCGCATTAAATAGTTGAGGTACCAGGCAAACATCAATTAAGCCGGGTTGATCGCCATAAGCAAATTTGCCAACCCTAGAGTCACTGCTTAATTGTTTTTCAAGACTAGCAAGCCCCACTTTGACCCAGTGTTCGTACCACTCATCTTTTGCCTCATTGCTAAGACCAAGTTTTTTGATGAGGTAGCGCAGCACACGTAAATTATTAATAGGATGAATATCGCTTGAAATATCCATGGCAATAGAGCGTACCCAAGCGCGATCTATTGCCGACTTTGGCAAGAGAGCAGGCTCAGGCTTAATTTCTTCAAGATATTCAATGATCGCTACAGATTGATGAATCTTTGTTTCACCAAACTCATATAGCGGCACCAGGCGATTCGGGTTCTTGTTGCTATAGGCATCGCTTGATTGCTCACCACCATGTTTGCCCAGATGCACAGGAATGATTTCGTAATCCATGTCCTTGAGATTGAGGGCAATACGGACGCGAAACGCGGCAGAGCTTCGCCAAAAGCTGTAAAGCTTGGGGGTCATATCAACGCCTTATTTGTACTCATGGTTAACAGTATATTGAGGAAGACGATTCAAGTCATTGCGCGGATAAAGTGCATTAGACTCATTGCTATGGAAGATATAAATTTTTGGATTGGCATCATTGCAACTATGGCTTTTGCTGTAACCGGGGTCTTGGCTATTGCAGATCGTGGTGTCGATCTCTTTGGCGTTTTAGTGTTGGGCTTAATTACTGCAATTGGCGGTGGCACCATTCGTGACATCATTTTGGAAGCCCCTATTTTTTGGTCCGAGAATCAAATCTATGTCTGGCTTGCACTTGGAGCTAGTGTCATCACCTTCTTTGCAGAATCTTTTTTTACGCAGCCGCAAATTTATCGCTGGATGCTTTACATCGATGGTTTTGGTGCCGCACTGTTTGGTATTCAGGGGGCAGATAAGGCCTGGACTATGGGGTATGGTCTGCCGGTGGCGCCAGTCATTCTGGGTGTTGTTACTGCAATTGGCGGCGGCTTATTGCGCGATGTGTTGGCCGGTAGAAAAACACTCATCATGTCGCATGAGCTTTATGCGATTCCAGTAACACTGGGATGTTGTGCATATGTCCTGGTGCTGAACTTTCTGCCTCAGTATGTGGTCGAGGGCTCTGTGATTTGTATGCTGGGAATTTTTGGACTGCGCGCAGCAGCTATTCACTGGGATCTGCGCGTACCCAAAATGTTCATTACTAAAACGCGCTAACGGCAATATTGCTTCAATGATTCGGGGATGTCGGAACCAAATCCCAAATTTTCTATTTTCATAGTATGGTTTTTGTGGCTCTGGCTTGGGAAAGTAGCCCCTTCTTATTAGACGCTGGGCTAGTACTTGTTGTGTAATTGCTGCTAGTTTCCCAATTTCTCGGGAAAACCCCGATCTTATTTGATGGGGAATTACCCTAACTAGTGGATTTCTTTGAATTTTTTCAAAGCATAATCGATCCGTTGTTTTTTATTTAATAAAAATAGTTAGGAGCTACTGATGTCAACATCAACTAAAGCAGCCCCAATGACCGCTGAAGAACGCAAAGTTATCTTTGCATCATCTTTAGGTACGGTTTTTGAGTGGTACGACTTTTATTTGTACGGTTCACTTGCGGCAATTATTGCTAAGCAATTCTTCTCTGGCTTAGATGCTGGTTCTGCCTTCATTTTCGCTTTGTTAGCGTTTGCTGCTGGTTTCATCGTACGTCCATTCGGCGCGTTGGTGTTTGGTCGTTTAGGCGATTTGATTGGTCGCAAATACACCTTCTTGGTGACCATTCTGTTGATGGGTGGCGCAACCTTCATCGTAGGTATTCTGCCTAACTATGCAACTATCGGTGTTGCTGCTCCAGTGATCTTGATCGCATTACGTATGCTTCAAGGTTTGGCTTTGGGTGGTGAGTACGGTGGTGCTGCTACTTATGTTGCAGAACATGCTCCTCATGGTCGTCGTGGTGCTTACACAGCTTGGATTCAGACAACAGCCACTCTTGGCTTGTTCCTCTCCTTGCTTGTGATTTTGTTCACACGTGAATTTACTGGTCCAGACTTTGACGTTTGGGGCTGGCGCGTTCCTTTCATCGTTTCTATTGGATTGTTGGCAGTTTCTGTATGGATTCGTTTGTCCATGAATGAATCGCCTGCTTTCAAGAAGATGAAAGAAGAAGGCAAATTGTCTAAAGCGCCTTTGACAGAGTCATTTGGTCAATGGAAGAACTTGAAGATTGTGATCTTGGCATTGTTTGGTCTGGTTGCAGGTCAAGCGGTGGTTTGGTACACCGGTCAGTTCTACGCTTTGTTCTACCTCACCCAAGTGTTGAAGGTAGATGCTAAGACTGCGAACTTGTTGATTGCTGCTTCATTGGTAATCGGTACACCATTCTTTGTGATCTTCGGTAGCTTGTCTGACAAGATCGGCCGTAAAGTGATCATCATGGGCGGTTTGTTATTGGCTGTAATTACTTACATCCCTAACACTCCAGTTTCCGTGTTCAATGCTTTGACACACTTTGCTAACCCAGCGTTGGAGAAGGCAATGGCAACAGCGCCAGCAACTATTACTGCTGACCCAGCTGAATGTACATTCCAGTTCAATCCAACAGGTACAGCGAAGTTCACAAGCTCTTGCGATATCGCAAAACAAGTGATGGCTTCTAACTCTGCTAGCTACACTACAGTTCCGGCTCCAGCAGGAACTACTGCTGTTGTAAAAATTGGCGATATCGAAATCCCTGGATATACATCGAAGGGCATTGATCCTGCTGAAGCAAAAGCGAAAGATGCTGAGTTTAAGAAGGCAATTCGTGAGGCTTTGAACAAGGAAGGCTATCCTGTTAAAGCTGATCCAGCACAGATTAACTACTTTGCTGTGTTGTGCTTATTGGTGTACTTAGTGCTCTTGGTAACCATGGTCTATGGCCCAATCGCTGCGATGTTAGTTGAGATGTTCCCAACTCGTATTCGTTACACCTCTATGTCCTTGCCATACCATATTGGTAACGGTTGGTTCGGTGGCTTGTTGCCAACGATCTCCTTCGCCTTGGTAGCGCAAAACGGTAACATTTACTACGGTCTCTGGTACCCAATCATCATCGCTGCGATGACATTGGTAATCGGTACACTGTTTGTTAAAGAAACCAAAGACGTAGATATCTACGCACGTGACTAAGAAGATTCAATAAGCTTCTTTAGTTAGCTTCAAATAAGAAGCCCGATCAGAAATGGTCGGGTTTTTTTATTCCCACAAATCTTTTTGATTGCGATTGTTTAAGAGTTTTTGATTTTGCTGGGCGATAGAAATATTGCGTGATCCAGGAACTAGGGTAATTTCAGCGCCAGCACTAAGGGCCCCAGTTTTTAGTACTCGTAAATACCAGCCACTAAAGCCAGATTGCAGCATTGCCTTGCTTGCGCCTTTGTAGCCAACAGCGGCGTTGAATTTGAAACAAGGTTCACGGAGTTTTACGACAGCGAACTCGAGCTCGTCAATAATCAATTTATCCCCAACAAACACTTCAGTTTCCAATAAGCCCTCGATGGTAAAGTTTTCGCCGATGGCGCCATGCTTTAAATTAACAGTGCGCTTGGTCTCTCTACTGAGTAATTCATTCCAGAAAGTGTAGTGTTCTGCTGGATAAACATAAATCGCCTTTTCCATGCCACCATGTACAGACAGATCGGCCTGCTCATCGCCTTTAACACCAAGCGAAGTGATTTCAATCGGTGCAGGACTTTCTAAATTGCTGATACTCCTCTTATGAATCGCCGAAGCAACGGACTTGTAATTCGGATGATGATTGCCAAACAAAGAAACCACTTTGCCGGCCGATATGGAGAGAAGTCTCATGGGAGAGGGGTGCTTAAAGGATATTTGTTAAGGGGTATTGATTAGTAACGGCAGCGGGCATCACTCTTGTACTTAGTGAAGTAAACAATAAGATCAGCGTCGGACTTGTATTGGGTGTAATAAATCACTGCGCGTGCATCGCTTTTGTACTTTGTGTAGAACCAAACGCCAGGTTCATTGTCGCTAGAGTATTGGGTGTCATAGACAATACAGTTCGCCTCTGATTGGTATTTGGTGACAAAGACTTTGGCATTGGCCTCAGAGGGGTAATTGGTAACGAAGATTTGTGCTGCAGATGCGCATACCGGAAAGCAGAGGCTTAATATAAGGGCGCTGCGAAGTCGAGAAAGGAATAGATTCATTCGGGAATATTACGCTTTCTGATTTTTGTATGCACCTTAAGCTAATATGAACCTATGATGAATTTTCCTCAAATGAAAATAGTTGTCACACTTAGTCAGCTGGCTCTGCTCATTTTTTCTGCCATGGTGAGTCAAAGCGTTTATGCCAAGTGGGATGAAGAGCGTGACATGACTACCAACGGCAAAGAAGAGCTGGTCTATTACTACAAGACTAATGAGCAGGGTCAGAAGCTCGTGCTCGATAAGTATGTAAAGCGTCTCATTTTTATACGTCCTGATAAGTTTTATAAGCGCTCCATTAAGCAGATCAAGATTGATGGGGTGGTGGTAGATGTGAATAGCGACCCCTTTTCTCGCTACCCTGAGCAAACAGCCATTGTTTTTGAAAATAAGGATGAAGTGCTGAAAAAGCTCTTTTTAGCCAAGAAAATTGAATTTAACGTCCTTTATGGCCGAGACGAGGCTATGAGCACATTCCAGATTAAATAGGGGCCGAAGTGGGGGTCTAAGGTTAGGATCCCCGCTTCCTTTAGACAGATAGGCTCTGATCATTTACAATAGCGAGTTCGGCGAATTAGCTCAGCTGGTTAGAGCGACGGAATCATAAAGCACAGCGTCCAGGTTGTCCGACCCTAAAAGTCAATAAATTCAACGACTTACAAACCCAAGGTTTTCACCGTAGCACACACCGTGTGACACACCACCCGCAAAGTACTAAAGAATAAGGTTTTGCTGGACAAAAGCGTTCTAGCATATGGCTTGGAGCGGAGGGTAGTGGTCGGGGAACGGATGATTTTCTAGCTGTGCAGATCAGCCTGCCATTAACGGGCATTCAAAGGTGTCGTTTAAAACGACAGAGGGTTTGTCTTAGGTGATATTGGATATGCTCGTAAAGGCCCGTTTAAGGCCTTTTGAAGGATTTTTAATTGCTTGTTGGGCGCCATCGCTTTAGCTTTATGCAAAAGTGGGCTTAGCCCAGTTGTAAATCTCTGTTGCCAAATCTATGGGTGATGGAAGGCTTACAACTTGAAAGCCATCTTGTTCTAACTTCCACTCATACTCATCAATAACATTTTCAATTTTTTTGAAATCTTTTGAGTCTATGGAATCAGGGTCTGGAGTGAGGAGAAAGAGGCCAACATGTTTAAGATCCTTAACTCGGGAATAGGTAGTCAGATCTCGGCTGGATTTAAGAAGGTTTAGCTCAACGCTTTGGGTTGACTTATAGACGGCAGAAATCACGCTTCCACATGCTCGTGTAGTGATGAGGTTTAGGTCTAAATGATGGAACTCCCCAGCTTCTTCGAGCAAAACCCCTTGACTATTTTGATTAACAATCCGATCGTAGTCCAAGTTTGCTATACGTTTTAATTCATCGTTAACGATTTTTCTTGCATGTGGCGTGTCAATAGACTCGAATCCATAGGATTTTGAGGCAGTACTTGGAGCCATAGCTACAACCTCTTTAAATAGTCGCTCTATAGTTGTTTCCCAATTATCTCCAGATATGAAGAGTGGTTTAGAGAGACTAAGGCAATTAGTACTAAATTCAATTTCTGGAATGCTAGTTTTGTTATGTACACATTTTCTTAAAAGCTCCTCAGCATAAGTCATTATTTCTCGGATTGATTTTTGAGGAAAGCTATCTCTGTATATGCATTCAAATTTTTTGAAATCATCTAGTAATTTAAAATGCAAACGTTCGCCTGGAGTCTGAACGACAACTCCAATTGTGAAGCGTTGTGGAGAAAATGCATCTGGTTGGAGCTCTAAAGTGCTCCAAGCCCCATTAAATAGGGCTTTAGGGGGTTTTTTGGCGAGACGTTGTAGATGAGAGAAATCCTCATCAAACTGAATTTTATTTTTGCTCATGCTATGACCCCTAAGGTATTTGCAAGCCATCCAGATTGGGATCGCTGAGTTAATGTGCTCATAGTCAAAGGTATTAGTGTGCTCGCCATATGAGGATAAATCATTGCGATAATTTGAGAAAGCTCATTTTGTTTGGTTGATATTGCATCTGCGTGTTTTGTTGATGCATTGGCCATATCCATTTGAAAGCGAAGAAGGTTACTTGGCGACAGTTTCTGTTTGGCTTCTAAAAGCAAACTTCTTTGTTCAAAAGTTTTCCCAGTTGGTTTCCAAAGCAAATCGTGAAGAATTGTCTCGTGATCAATAGAGATGTAGGTGCTATTTGATACTCGAATTACGTTTCCATAATTTCGATCCATTAGGTCAGTCCATAAATCAAATGATGCTATTTTTCGTGCATCTTTGCTCATAAGACATTGCTGGCGGGCCAGCCAAAACAGCCATTTGTGAACTTGTCGAACAGACTTACCTGCGACAAGTTCGCAGCACCAAGCAGGGCATTCATTCATACCATCAAATTCAGAAGGAAGGTCCATGCACTCGCGTAGGCTGGAAATCGGAACCATAACTATTGCAGCAAATGGTGCACAAGAGAGCCCGGATGATTGGGCTAGTTCCCAGCCAATTGCTTCTCCGAGAAGAGAGGGGTAATTCAAGGGTAGTAGCTTTACTACGCAATCTCGAAGTTTCCCTGAGATGTCAGCAATTTTTGCTAAATGAGTTGTTTTATTGATGCCCGAGTTACTTAGTGTGCCGCGAAATTCACGCCAAGCTGATGAGTCGAGAACTTCTATGGACATCTAAACGCTCCAAATTGGGCAATTGGTTATTTTGATTATAGGTCAAGCAAATAAGTAGCTCCTTATCTTGTTAGTATTAATCAATATTTAATGCATTCAGATTGGTGCGGAAGCTATGGGAAGAAATCTATATAAGTATGTAAGTCCTGAATATATTAATGATGTATTTGCTAGTGCGAATCTTGTCACGTTGAAATGCTCTTATCCCAAAGATTTCAATGATCCATATGAGCTCTTCTTGGCAGTTGATTCAAAGATTGAGCCAAATCACTTGGCTTTTTACAGTGATGTAATTGGCGAGTTGCCTCAACGACCTACTACTTGTTTTTCACGCTCTCCGACGGTTATTCCCATGTGGGCCCATTATGCCCAGTCTATGCAAGGGTTCGTAATAGAGTTTGATGAAAACTGTTTATCGGAGCACTTTCCTAACAGTATATTCAATGATATTGAATACCGAGATACGCCAAATGAAGATACATTTGAATGGCTCCATCACGCATCTGTAATAGGAAAGCCTAGATACATTTATTTTCTTCAAAATTCAGTTTTTAGTGCTGCGTATTTTTCAAAAGCAACATCTTGGAGTTATGAGCATGAACGTAGAATGGTGGTAAATGACTCTGCAATAAGGTTGTCTGATGAGAGTTCTATGTTGATAGATGTGCCAAAAGATTGCATAAAAGCTCTTATATGTGGACCAAAGGCCAATACAGAGACCATTAAAAAAGTGCGAAAAAATGCACAAGAACTCGGGTGTAATTATTACGAAATGAAAATCGGAAAAGGGTCTGTAGAACCATTTTTTTCTGATCTAGAGGGTAATATCCTAAGTTTCAATGATGTCGAAATTATTAAATCTTCGAAGACTTGTAGATCATGCAAGGAGCCACTTGTATCAGGTTTAGAGCTGTGTTCATGGTGTCGAATAGAGGACTCGCATAGAGAGCATGCTGCTCAACGTAATATATTTAGAGTACTTGCAGATCGAAACCTGCTCTCAGACTATCTTGATGGCATGGACGAGATAGGTAGTAAGAATCGTAAAAATTAGCAAATAAAAATTTCAGTCCTAGCGAGTTCACGGAGCGGTAATAGATCGCACTAATAATTTCTTTAGTCAATTCAAGTGCTTAAGAATGATTAAAGTGGGTGTGCAATGAAGTGTCGTTTAAAACGACAAACTGCTCTAATGAGCATAGAATGAATCAAATAATTATGTGAAAGGTAATTATGGATAACAAAGAACACTGGGAAAAAGTCTACGGCACTAAGGCACCAGATGCTGTCAGTTGGTATACGCCCCATCTTGAAACTTCCTTAAATCTCATTCATAAAGCAACAGCCAATAAAGATGCCGCGATTATTGACATCGGTGGCGGCGAAGCTACTTTAGTTGACGACCTTTTATTTGAGGGTTACCAAGACATCAGTGTTTTAGATATTTCTCAGAAAGCAATTGATGTCGCTAGAGAAAGGCTGGGAAAGTCAGCAGAAGAAGTACATTGGTATTGTGCTGATATTACTCAGGCAACGCTTCCTCAGAATTATTTTGATGTTTGGCACGACAGAGCTGTATTTCACTTTTTAACGGAAGAAGCTCAGCGAGCCAGATATGTAGAGCAAGTGATGCGCTCTGTTAAGCATGGTGGTTATGTGATTATGTCCACTTTTGGTCCAGATGGCCCTGAGAAATGTAGTGGGTTGGATGTCGTTCGCTATGACTCAGAGAATCTCCATGGACAGTTTGGCAAGACTTTTAAGCTCATTAATAGTTCAACTGAAACCCATAAAACACCAATGGGCACTACCCAACAATTCTTATATTGCTTTTGTAGGATGGAATAAAAGCTCAAAAAGGAGGCTTTCATGAATGCCAACACTAGAACCCTTGAAGAATTGTTTGAGCAACTTGGACTGTCCTCTCAAAAGATTCATATGGGGCGGTTCATTGAAAAACATCAAATGAAGCCAGGTTCAATCTTAGAAGATGCAATTTTTTGGGCTCCTGACCAAAGGACTTTTTTGATTGAGGCAAAAGCAGAGGATTCTGACTGGTGTGAAGTGGTTGATCGTTTAGCCAATCTTCTGATAAGAACTTCAGGTTTCGCATAACCCCTGATTTTCGCAAACTCACTTAAATGAAACCTAGACATGCTGCCTAGATAGGCATAGGATGAAACTAGGCACTTAGCCTAATGGAGGTTGATATGAATCAATTCATGGATGGCTCAATGATGGGTGGAATGGGATTGGTCGGGGTTTTGGTCTTAATTGCCCTCATTCTTTCGATAGCAGCCCTATGTAAGTACTTGTTTTTTACAAAAAAGTAACCATATATAGGTATAGATAAAGTAAGGGAGAGTGCTATGCCTCAAATCAATTTAAGTGTGCAGGGTATGACTTGTGGTTCATGTGTAAAGCATGTAACCAAAGCTCTTGAAGTGTTGGATGGTGTTGAAAGTGTTCATGTGGATTTACAGTCTGGTCGTGTGCAAGTTGGTAGAACGACAGATCAATCTGGTGACCTTATCCATGCCTTGGATGAAGAGGGCTACCCATCTAGCTTAGACTTGGATGAACAATCTGCTGCTCCCGCCCAGAAAAACAGTGGTGGCTGCTGCTGTGGCTGATCCCCAAGCTTAATTGGCTATAAGGGCTTAAAATAGGTATATGAAGAAGATTGCAGTAATGCTCTTTCTGAGTTTCATAGTTGGCATGGTTAATGCCAGCACAATGCCTATTGCATCAGGAGAATCTTCCCATGCCATGCAGACTGCTTCTCATAGTCACTGCGAGGAGGCTGTTGCTTCTGCATCTCATGATGAATCTCAGCCAGTTAGCAAGTTAAGTGTTAGCCACTATTGCTGTTCATCTATTGCGGTTTTAAATAACCCAGTTACTTTTGCACTTAACGAATCATCTGACGTCTATTTGCTTGGTGAAACACCCAAGTCTATTTCCAATATTACTGAATCGATCTACAAGCCACCAAAACAATATCTGTAATCACTTCTGATTGGACGACTTTTGTCGTTTTGATAATTTATGTTTTGGAGATTTAGTAATGAATATGACTCACTATATGCAGTTATTGGCAGACAACCAGCCCTGGAATCTGCTCATCTTTATGGCTATACCGATAGTACTTGCTGAGACATTGGCAATCACTGAGCTGTATATCCTCTTTACTCGTAAGTTTGATGGCTTTGTGTATCACCTCAACCGCTTTTCAGGCACAACGGTTGGACTGTACTTTATTGGCATCATTGCCTATTTGATGACTACCGCAGTTGTTCCTATTACTAAGGGTGGTGAATGGAGAACGGTAATTGATGTAGTTGCCGTTGGCAGTTACCTCATTGGTGGCTTGCCATTAATTTGGATTGCCTTGCAAGAGTTTGGTTTTGTGAATCAAAAGCTAGACCAAATAGGTAAGTTAAAGATTCATGCAATCTGCGTTGCCTTATTCCTAGTATTTGGGCATATCGCTATGATTTCAGGAATGCTGGACCCATCATTACTTGGCTATAAAGGTGCTGATACCCATCAAATGAGTGGCAATTCAAGGTATGAGCAATGCGATCCTTCAATGCATTCACAAATGATGCAAATGCACCAACAGATGATGGGCAACATGACTCCTGCACAAATTAAGCAGATGCAAAAGCAAATGCCTATGAATGGTGGGAATATGCCAATGGGCAGCGGACAAATGCCCCAGCAGATGCAACAAAATATGCCTATGGGTAATTCAGGGCATAACCATTAATCAAATTTGCGTCGAATCTAAACCGCCTTCGGGCGGTTTTTCTTGTTATGGCCGCTCTTTGGGTCTTAAGCGGCCGTTAAATAGAGCCTAGGAGTAGTAATAGATCGCACTAATAATTTCAGCAAGTAATTTAAGCGGTTGCAAATGATTTAAATGAGCGTGTAATGAAGTGTCGTTTTGAACGACATCGTATGGCGGCTATCGGCAAATTACTGTTGGCAGAGGCGGGAATTGAAAGTGCCTGTGGCGGGTCGATTCTGGCCTGAGCCATCTTAGAAATGCAAAAGCAATACTCGTGCGATTAAAATCTATAGATGAAATCTATCAAATCATCTCCTTATATTCGTTTTTTGAATTGCTTGAATGCTCTAGATTGCATGAACCCAGGTAAGAAACTGGATTCTACCGAAGAGCAACTCTTAAATCACATCTCTTTATCAGCTTCGCGGGATAAAGAGCTTTTAGTAGGTGACTTAATTCAGCTGAGCCAATTTGGCTCTCAAGCTACACTCCATGGTCGCCTAAAGAATCTCGTTGCGATGGGTTATGTGAAGTTAACTGAAGATAAAACCGATGGCCGAAAGAAGTGCGTAGCTCCCACAGCAAAAGCATTCAAATATTACGAGCAATTATCGGTTTGCTTGGAAAAAGCAATAAAAGGGAGTTAGGCGGAACTCATCAAGAGTTGCTCTTTAAAAGGGCAAAATCAATTCTCCGTCCCTACGCAGTCCATGTCGTTTAAAACGACAAAACAAGAGTAAATTGAGCTTGTAATGTTTAAAACAATTCTTGCTCTTCCTCGCACCGTTTGGCTCATTGGTCTCATTAGCCTGGTAAATGATTCGGCCAGCGAAATGCTGTATCCATTAATGCCTTTATATCTAGCCTCAGTCTTGATGGCCGGACCCAAAGCACTAGGCATTATTGAGGGCATTGCTGAAGCTACTTCAAGTATTTTCAAATTAGTTTCGGGCGTCATTGTTGATCGCACTAAGAAAGCCAAGCCTTGGATTGTGTTGGGCTACACATTAGCGGGCATTGGGCGACCGCTTATTGCTATTGCGAATTCATGGCTATGGGTGTTAGCAATTCGCTTTACTGATCGCATGGGTAAAGGTCTTCGAAGCTCTCCCCGTGACGCTCTTTTGGCTGAGAGCGTAAATGAGAATCAACGAGGTGTTACCTATGGCCTACATAGGTCAATGGATAACGCCGGAGCAGTCATCGGCCCACTGCTGGCCGCTATGTTTTTATCTATGGGTGTACCCCTCAAAGATATCTTTCTATGGGCCATTGTTCCAGCTGTAATCACTATTACCCTTGCTTTGTGTATCAAAGAGCCAAAGCGAGAGGCGGCCCCACAAGCAAGTAAATTTAGCTGGTCGCTTGAAGGTATGCCAGATCAATTTAAAAGATATCTTGTGGTGGCGGGCATTTTTGCTTTGGCTAATTCATCCGACATGTTTTTGTTATTAAGGGCAAGAGAAGCGGGAGTTCCACAAGAACAAATTCCACTCTTATGGGCGGCAATCTCCTTAATTACGACCTTGTTCGGTACCCCCTTGTCGGCACTATCAGACACCTTTGGCCGTAAGCGGTTTATTTTGATTGCTTGGATTGCTTTTGCTTTTTTCTATATCGCGATGGGTTTGCCTGGTATATCTGTCTATCAAATATTTGCGCTCTTTGGAATCTATGGATTATTTAAAGCAGCTACTGAAGGTGTTGAGAAAGCCTTGGTGGCAGACATGGCTCCTAAAGGGTTGGCTGGCACAGCCTTTGGTTGGTTCAATTTAATTACTGGATTAATGTTATTTCCAGCTTCATTTATCTTTGGTTGGGTATACGAATCTATTTCTCCGTTATATGCATTCTTATTTTCAGGTAGCTGCGCCTTGGTGGCTTTCCTATTGATGGCTACTTGGGTGTACAAGGGTAGGACATTTAGGAATTGATTGTTCGTTTACTTTTTTAATTAAAGTTATGCCCTATAAAATTTTAATAATGTACTAATCGCAATTGCATCTTCATGTTTTTGAAGAGCATGAACTTTGTCGTGAAGCTCTTTTAGCTCTAAGCAGCTTAATGCTTTAAGTTTGATGATATCTAATCCATAAGAATCAATAAGGTAACGCCTTCTGGATCTGCACCCACCAAACAATGAAACCAGCGCTAAGATAGCAAGCGAAAATAGAAGAAGTGCAAAGGAAGTCATCATAATTATTTTTCCTCGTATAAATTAAGTGTTGTTTCCATTCAATCCGAAGTGTCTATTCTTGCATGGGGTAAAAAATAATGATGAGCCTAATATCTTTTTACGAATGGTTCTCATTATTGATTTATCTATAAAATTAAGGACCGCTTTTATTTGTTGATTGGTCTTTAAAGTGAAATGTTAGGGGTGTAGAATTAAAGTATGTCTTTATTGCGGTCTAAGCCTCTTCTTGTTGTCATATTTCTGCTGGCAGTAGTTTTGCAGGTATTGACACCATTTCTACATGCTCATACTGGTGCCTCAAGTCAGTTCGGTCTTCACCTTCATGTAGCCAGTACTGGTTTTGAATCTTCCGCCGCATCTGAGTCTGCCAAAGTTTTTTTCACGAGTACCACGGAAGAATCTCCTGAGGTAGGCGTTCCCGCTTCTCGTCAAAGTGAAAAATTTGATCTCCTCATCCTAAGTTTTTATGCTTTAACCCTGTTTGCCTTGGTTTATGCAGTCAGTTGTCTAAAACAAATTTACTATTTTTGTAGCGTTGATAGATTCGCTTTTCAAAGGCACGCCCAAAGTTCACCACCCCTTTCTTTGGCTCCGCCTCTAGACCTCTAAATTTCTCTGGCGTGACTTGCTCACGTTTCTTGGATTTAGTTAGTACTGTTTCTAGAGGTTGTTATGTTTCGATTTCGTATTGTTACCCTTTTCCTTTGTTCACTTGTATTGAGCGGAAATCTCTCTGCTCAAGAATTTACCCCCAAGGCATTAAAACTAACTGCTAGCCAACAGGCTGCCATGGGCGTTAATTTCTACTCAGCAATTTCGGTTGATGCTGGATCTGTATTGGTTAGCGCATCCGTTACAGTGCCTCCCGAAAAGCAGGCAATCCTGTCCGCCCCTTATCCTGGACAACTAAGTCAAATGGTTGTGGGCATTGGTGATATCGTGAAGTTGGGATCACCACTGGCTTATTTCACAAGTCCTCAGATGGGTGATTCTAGAAGGATGTTGTTAGAGGCGACATCTGATGCACGTTTGGCTAAAGAGGCTTTGGTACGTGACAACGAGCTATTTAAAGAGGGCATTATTCCTCAGTCTCGTCTTAATATAACTAAGGCAAAGTCAGAGAACGCTAATGCAATGTTGATGGCAAGGCAATCTGAATTGAAGGCAGCAGGCATTAACTTTGATGATCCTAAGAACAAAGAGGCCTTTAACTCTTATGCTACCGGCGCTCTGAAGTCTCCTATCCCAGGTACTGTAATAGAGGCTCACAATTTAATCGGTCAACGTGTTGATACTGGAACCTTGCTATTTAGAATTGCCGACATCTCAACTCTCAATTTAGAAATTAATACATCTGGCTTTAAAGCTATGGGTATTCAGCCTGGTGACGAGATCGTAATTGCTTCGCGTAATGCAAAGGCAAAAGTTACTGGGGTATCTCAGGCGGTGAGTGCATCTCAATCCGCTAGAGTTAGGGCGGTTGTTGAGGACCGCGGAACATTGCAAATGGGTGAGGTTGTTACTGCAACTATCCAGACCAAGATGAAGCCTAAAGTGCAGGATAAAACCTTATGGCAAGTTCCTTCTAGAGCAATCACTAGTTGGAAAGGTCAAAGTGCTATTTTTATTCTATCTAGTACTGGCGTTGTTCTTCAGCCTGTATCAGTTATCTCAAGCGACGACGACTTAGCCTCAATTCAAGCTCCACTTTCAAATGGAGTCAAAGTCGCCGTAACGGGTATTGCCTCTCTGAAAGCCCTTGCGCAGAAGGACGAGTAATGTTTACTAAATTAATTGATGCGAGTTTGCATTTTCGCAAGCTCGTATTGGCAATGGCTATTGCATTAGTGCTTTTTGGTATCCATGCATGGATGACGCTGCCAATTGATGCCTTCCCGGATATCTCGCCAACCCAAGTCAAAATTATTCTGAAAATTCCGGGAATGACGCCTGAAGAGGTTGAGCAGAGGGTAGTTCGTCCGATTGAAATTGAAATGCTTAGTATTCCTAAGAAGCGGATTGTAAGATCGGTATCTAAATACGGCATTGCTGATATCACGATTGATTTTGACGATGGTACTGATATTTATTGGGCTCGTCAGCAAATCTCGGAACGTTTGAATGCATTTACAAAAGACCTTCCGCCTGGCGCTACTGGTGGGCTGGCGCCAATTACCACCCCTTTAAGTGAAATTTATATGTTCACTCTTGAGGGTGAGGGCTTTAGCTTAAGAGATAAACGCACCGTGTTGGACTGGATCATTCGGCCTGAGCTCCGAACCATTCCTGGTGTGGCTGAAGTCAATGTCTTGGGCGGAGAGATTTTGACTTATGAGGTGATACCGGATCCATCCCGATTGGCTGCTCGTGGAATTACGATGGTAGAT
Organism: Polynucleobacter parvulilacunae; assembly: GCF_018881715.1. GTDB lineage: Bacteria > Pseudomonadota > Gammaproteobacteria > Burkholderiales > Burkholderiaceae > Polynucleobacter > Polynucleobacter parvulilacunae. The sequence continues at coordinate 261,092 of NZ_JACVPW010000001.1, read as the reverse complement.
CTTCGTAAAGCGGTAATGACTAACAATAGTAATGATGGTGCTGGGCGTATTGATCAAGGCGAGGAGACGTTAGTAGTTCGTGTTGAGGGAGCGGTTAAAAAACTGGACGATGTCAAAAAGATCCAGATCCCTAAAGCAAATGGTGGCTCAGTCATGCTCGATGAGGTGGCTACAGTCCACCTAGGGTCGGCCACTCGCTATGGCGCCGTTACTAAAGATGGAAAAGGAGAGGCAGTAGAAGGTTTGGTCTTAGGTTTGCGCGGCGCTAATGCTCGCCTTCTAGTTGATTCGGTTGAGCAAAAACTAGTTGAGATTGCACCAAGGTTGCCAAAAGGCATGACCGTAAATACTTTCTATAACCGTGGTGAATTAGTGTCCCGTGCAGCAGGTACTGTAACAAAGGCTTTGCTTGAAGCTACCGTTTTGGTATGCATCACTTTGTATCTATTTTTAGGGGGGTATCGTGCCGCTCTGGTGGTTGCCGCTGTCCTTCCGCTCTCAATACTTTCTACATTCATCTTAATGAAGGCATTCGGCCTAACGGCCAACTTGATGAGCTTGGGCGGATTAGCCATTGCTATTGGTATGTTGGTTGATGCTGCGGTGGTGGTGGTTGAAAATGTAGAAACAGCCTTTGCTGATCCCAATACATCAAAAGCATTAAGTAAGACGGAAATCATTTCCATTGCTACTCATGAGGTTGTTAAGCCGGTCGTAGCTGGTGTATTGATTATTGCTGTAGTTTTTCTTCCATTGCTCAGTCTTGAAGGTTTGGAGGGCAAGCTCTTTTCACCTGTAGCGCTAACAATTGTTATGGCGCTCGCCTCATCCTTATTAATTGCATTTACTGTCATTCCCGCTTTAGCCTCATTTGTTTTAGAGCGTAAAGCAGATGAAGAGACAAAGTTCATGCGCAAGATTTCAGAGAAATATGTTGAGTGGCGCAATCAGGTTTGGGGCAATACCAAGTGGCTTTACAGGGCTTCTGGCATTGGGTTGGGTGTGATGGTAATTCTTTATATGATTGTGGGAAAAACCTTTATGCCTACTCTAGATGAAGGAGACATCTTGGTTCAGCTGCAAAAGCTCCCATCAATATCCTTAAATGAATCACTCATCATTGATTCTCAGGTGGAGCAGTTATTTTTAAAAGAAGTTCCTGAGATCAAATCCATTGTTGCCAGAGCAGGTTCAGATGATTTGGGTTTAGATCCTATGGGCTTAAATGAAACGGATATGTTTTTAGTGCTCAAGCCTAAAAGTGAATGGTCTGGCAACAAGGACGATATTGCCAATAAGCTAAGGACTACCTTAGAGAATTTCCCTGGATTAGTATATGGATTCACCCAACCCATTGAAATGCGTGTCTCCGAGATGCTTACGGGAACCCGCGGTGATGTGGCAATCAAAATTTTCGGCGGTGATTTGGTTGAAATTAATAAGGCTGCACAAGCTATAGCTGGCTCAGTTCGGAATGTTAAGGGTGCGGCTGAGGTAATTGCACCTCGTGCTGAAGGAATGCAGTACTTAAGCCTAAAGATTAACCGTACCGTGGCTGGGCAGGCTGGATTCTCGATTGAAGACTTGCAGCAGCGATTACGTAATCAAATTGAGGGTGAAAATCTTGGAGTGGTTTTAGATGGTGTCATCAGAACGCCATTGGTGCTTCGAGGTAATGATTACATTCGTACAAGCCCAGAAGCATTTAGCGACTTGCTAATATCTGCGCCTGATGGCAAATCATGGCCATTAGCATCACTAGCTGAAATTAAGCAAATCGATGGACCTATTCGGATTGACCATGAGCAATCAAGTCGCTTTGCTAGCATTCAAGTGTCAGTTGATGGCAGAGATCTAGCAGGATTTGTAAAGGATGCTCAGGCGGCAGTGATTGCGTTGAGCTTGCCTAAAACTATCAATGTGGTTTGGGGAGGGCAGTTTGAAAATCAACAAAGGGCTGCTGCAAGGCTAGCTATTGTGATCCCAATTGCATTGGGATTAATCTTCGCCATACTGATGGTGACCTTTGGCTCGGCAATACAGGCTGGGATCATATTCCTTAATATCCCATTTGCATTGGTTGGCGGTGTGGTTGCTTTAACCATAACTGGTCAATACCTCTCTGTGCCAGCATCGGTCGGATTTATTGCATTACTTGGTATTGCCGTCCTTAATGGGGTGGTGATGGTCACTCACTTTAATGAGCGTCTGGTTAAAGGCGACTCTATGTCTGATGTCATTCACTTTGGTACTGAAAGGCGTTTACGCCCCGTACTGATGACGGCAGTTATTACCGCCCTTGGAATGATTCCACTTCTTTTTGCCACGGGGCCAGGTTCTGAAATTCAGCGTCCCTTAGCGATTGTGGTGATTGGTGGATTGATTACATCAACTTTATTAACCTTGCTACTTTTGCCCAAACTCTATGAGCGGTTCGGGGCATTAAATAATTGGGGTGAGCTTAAAGAAGAAATTCACTTTGATCGTTTAATTGAACTTATTAAGAGGATCAAGAAATGAAAAAATTGATTCTATTTGCTGCATTTATTGGAGTTTGTTCTTCAGCATTAGCTAATAATTTATTGCCAACTGATGACCAGGTAAAAAATGCTCTGTATTCCAACCCTAAGATTGGAGCTGCGGATGCGAGAAAGGACTCCTTAAATTACAGGGCTGATGCCATCGCCTCGGGTTCGCAAGAGTTTGTTGTCAGGGGCTCTAGACAAAGTCGAAAGGTAACAAATATACCGGGAGCCACAAATTATCAAGAATACTGGGCGGGCATTGAGCGTCCAATTCGCTTTTGGGGTAAAGGGGGTGTTGATGAGAGGATTTCTGATGCCACCAAGTCATTTGCTGGAATTGAGTATGCCGATACTATGCATGAAACTAGCAAGGATTTATTAGCAACCTGGTTTGCTTACCTAAAGGCGCTTCAATCAAGAATTGTTGCCGAGAAAAATAGCCAACTAGGTGATCAGATTGGCCGTATTGCCCAAGTGCGCTACAAGGTTGGGGATGTAGCTAGATTAGATGCTCAATTAGCAACAGCGGAGCAAGGTAGGCTCAAGGCCTTCTTGGAACTAGCTAAGGCCCAAGAAAGCGCAAGCGGTGAATCGGTCACGCAGAGATATCAAGGCATCGCATTAATCAAGAACTTTAAATGGGATGCAATTCCTAATCTTCAAACCAGGAAAGAATTACTACGTCAACAATTTCTAGAGCGCAGTCATGAATTAAAGCTAGCCAAATCAGATGCCGATCGATTTGATTTGCAAGCTAAACGCAGTAGCTTAGACAGGTTCCCGGATCCAACGGTTGGCCTATATACCGCCAATGAGTTTGGTGGTGCCGAAAGGATTAATGGCGTCAGTTTATCGTTTCCAATATCCGGTAGCGCTCGTTTTTCTAATGCTTCTGCGGCAGCATCTGAAGCGGAAATTAGTCGCCAAAGAGTGATCGAAACAGAGCAACGCATCAGTGTTGAGTTTGAGCGCTTATGGTCGCAGATGATGAGCAGAAAAGCGGCAGCAGAAACATTGTTGAGTTCTGCAAAAAGCCAGAATGATGCGGCGCAGGCAGCTGAAAAGGCCTATGTACTAGGCGAAGGCACTATTTCGGACTTAATTGCCGCAAGAAAGGCTGCTAATGAGAACCAGCTATCAGCTGATTTAATGCGTTTGGATGCCCTGGAGTCTTACTACCGTATGCGCCTAGATCTTCATGAAATTTGGGACTTTGATTAATATGTTTAAGCAAGCCATTTTTTTGGCGGTATTTGTACTTTCATTTCCAGTCAAGGCCGACCTAATCATGATTGATGATGTGGGTGATCTTGCGCTGTCAACTGACTCCATTGAAATTAAATCTCGGAGTGGTAAAAAAGTAGTTCAGGGCGTTGTCTATGGTTTTGATAATGGAATTAAGAACAGCATGGCTCAATTTATTGCGACTTGCGGTGACTTTGGAGGCTCAATTCAGATTAAGGATTTTGAGCAAGAGGCTCAGACTTGGGTGGTAAGTGGCAGTTCTAGAGCAGATTTAATCGGTAAGACTGCTTGTAGCTTACCAAAGCCAGCAATTTCAAAGATAGCTCGTTAGCCTTGGAATCTTTAGTTACTGGGCAGAATCTTGAATTAACCTGCTCGGAGTGGTAATAGATCGCACTAATATTTTCTGTAGAAAATTCAAAAGGCTAGAGCAATGTTTGGTAAGTGTGTAATGAAGTGTCGTTTTAAACGATATATAGAAATACTCCATTGTGAAGTGGAGTATTTCTAAGATAGTCGCATAATCAAGACCATCCTTTTTTAAGTAAATTGAATTGTTTTGCAGACACGTTCAGATATAACTCACTTACCACATAATTACAGTCATACATACAGGAGTAATATTTCCCTGTAGCATCAGCAATGCGATGGCCTTCATGAATCTTATCTAAGTTAATGTAGATGGCTTTGCTAAACATATAAGTTGCCTTCTGGCTTTCAAAGTCAAAGCTAGAATTGCCACCAAGGTCTAAAGCAACTTTTTTAAGGTCATCTTCGCAAATACCATCAAAAAATAGATCAAAACCCTTAACCAATACAAGATTTTCAAAGTTGGCATCTTGCTCAACGTTGGATTGATTTTTCATGGTCATTCCCTCAACCATATTTAGAAATAACTTCGCCTGTGTAATTAGGCAAAATTTGAACTTGTGCATCGCTCAAGTTAATTGAGCGGAATCCATTCTTAAATTCCATATCAAACCAGGCGAGTTTTGCTTTGGCACATAGTTCTTGTCCAAGTACGTGGAATGAGTTCTTGCCATTGGCAAGCTGCAAAACGCCGTTGATAGTTGCTGAGCGGTACTTCGCATTGGCCACGCGAATAGCGTAAGCGTTGGCAACCTGAATATGCTCAGTTGCAGTGGCTGTATTACGTGTGTGTGGTGATGGCATGGTTTTCTCCTTAGATGGCTGATTGGGTTGATTTAGAACGACGAGCTTGGCGAGCCACGTTATTAATGACATTACGTAGTGATCCATTGGCCCCTTTGATGGTTGGGATTAGATCTTCGTCGTTTAAAACGACATCATGAGCCGCAGTGATCTTGTGAGCTAGTGGTAGATAGGCTTCTGGATCAGCTGCATTCATCTCAACGAGTACGCAACGATCAAGTAAGCCCTTGTCTAACTTAGATACGCTGTTGGTCGTTAAAACAAATACACCACGAGTGGTATTAAGTGATGACTTAAGGCTTTCCTGCGCTTGCTTTGTAAGTACATCAACCTCATCAAGAATGATGTAGTGCTTACCGCTAGCATTTAGTGCTTGTGTGGCAAGAATCTTATCGATCGTTTGCGATACTTGAACCCCATTTAAACCTTGGCGACATCCAATGTAGTACTCAGGTAGTGCCTGAACATGGCCTGTGGTGCCTACTTCAATTGCGTTTGGCAAGATATTGGCTAGAGTGGTTTTGCCTGTGCCATAGACGCCGTATAGTAAAACACCACTCTTGCCAGCATATGGCAAAGGTTGTGCACCGGTTACGACATCTTCTATACGTAAACGTGATTCTTTGTTGCTGTAAATAAAGTCGTTTACAGTTTTTGGCTTGATTTGATCTTCATTAAACATGTCTTTTCCTTGTAATAGTTGGTGGCAACCTGTAGCAGTTGCCACCAGGTTGGTTATGCCGCTACAGGCTGTCCATCCGCATCATTAGCAGCCTCAATTTCCTTCTTGGCTTGCGCTTCGATCTCCTCAGCTTTGGCATAAGCTGCAACATAAGATGCGTTCATAACGCCTGAGGAGCGAAGGATTGTGTAGATGCCAAACGAGCCATCTGAGAGTTGCTTACTTAGTAGTACGCAGTCATCATCCATATACTCTGCATCTGCACAATGCGAGAGAAGCTCGGATTTAGCGTAGCCAATAAAAAACTTACGTGAAGCAAAACGCTCTTTCATAATTTCAGCTTTCTCAGCTGGCGAAATAAACGTCTTGCTTTGGCTAAGACGAATCTCTTGGATGCCTCCTTGGTCCTCAATCCATGTCGCTAGGCTTGAAATACCAACACGTTGTTTCTTTGCTTCACGTAGCACCAAGGAGTAGCTGCTCACGCGACGGCGGTTTTCCATGCCAAAGACAGCGCGAAGAACGCGAGTCTCGATCGGTGTTTCTTTGTTGTAGCGCCAGCCACGCTCTTTGTAGAACTTCTCTAAAGCGGCTGAACGTTGTTTTGCATCGGCTGGTAGTAAGTCGCCACAGAATGCTTTGCATTGTTGCAAGACTGCATAGAGCTCTTCATTGCTTTTGCGGAATGAGCCTTGCTCCCAGTTAATGCGAGCTGCTTCCATATCCTTAAGTGCTGCTACTGAATAATGCAATGTAGTAGCTGGCTTATGCTCTACAGCATTACCAACCGTATTGTCATCATTAGATGCAATGGATGAAATTTTTACTTCGATTGCTTCGTTTGCTAGAATTTCCATGTTATTTCCTTTCGTTGTAGCGATACGGATTAAAAAGTTGTAATGCGGTTGTATCGCCTAACGACAGTTTCGAATTTTTGAGGTGGGTTATTCAAGGCAATCGACTTCAGAATTCGCCTCAATAAGCAATTTCTGAAGGGATTTATGGACGAGTTACACTTTTATAAAGGCTTTCCAGTAGAAGACGATATCTACGGCTTTAGCCTTGAAGTAGCGGCTTCTAAGGCCAAGCACTCCATATATGAGTCATGGTTTGATGTGCTTAAAGCATCGCCTTGGTATGTTGAAGCTCAGAAGACTAAAGAGTTCAAGAATCAGGCAATTGCCGATACTTTTAAACTGTTTGGTGATCTAAGTAACTTGACTTTTGAGAAGTGGTGGAAGGCTACTGGCTACAAAATTTTCAAGGAGAGAATTCCCTTTACTGAAATTAAGCCAGTTACCTTGGATTACAAATTAAAACAGTCCAAAGATCCTAATGAGCCACCAACACTTTTACTCGAGGTGCCATTGCACTTGGATATCAAAATATTGAGAAGACAGTTTGATGAAGTATTAAGAATGCAAGAGGCTTACCAGGAGCGTAGAAAATTTAGCATCTTTGATAACACTACTGCCAATGCAAAGATATTCCAACTGGGACAAAAGTTTGGATATGAGGTTATTAAAAAAGACCTTGAAATTTATTCTGATTATCAAACCGAATCAGTTGAAGAGGATTTTATTGCCTATCAGTTTGCTCAGAAGCATGGGCTGTTGGGTAGCCCTGAGGTAACAAATAGAGTGACAGATGCCGATAGATCTAAGTTGCATGGTGCGTTGATGTATAGCCTAGAAAATACAAAAAAGTTAATCGCTAATGCAACAGTTGGTAGATTTCCAGACACTAGCGACTATCTTCCAGAAGCAAGGGAGTTATTAAACTAACTCTACGGCAGCTTTCATCTGATCTGGGCTGGAGTACAGATATCCAGCGGTCGTACTAATGTTGCGATGTCCCGCGAGGGATTTCAATATATGTATAGCTGTACCTTTATTCGCCAACGAAGTTAAGAACGATCTTCTTCCCGAATGTGAGCTACAACCCTCAAGTCCAGCTCGTCTATATAAGAAGTGAAAGTACTGTGTAAGTGTATTTGCTGAAAACCCAGCTCGTTTTTGGGTGTAGAACAAGGGCTTATTGGTATCTGTAATGCGGATTAGCTTGATGTACTGAGCTATTTCTTTTTGCATACGGGCATTGATATAAACAGTCCTGGCATATTTGCCTTTAGTTTGCTCTGGCTTTAAGCGGATTTCATCTTTAATCGTTCCGCTGTCGTTTAAAACGTCACAAATACGTAGGGCGGCAACCTCGCCGACACGCATCCCCGAGAGATGAGTTAAAAGCAGGGCACATCGATTGCGGGCTGAATGCTTGCGTGTAGCGATGTGATCTAGCACTCTACGTAGTTCTATTGTGTTTAATGTTTTTGCTTGTGACATATGTAGCTCCCAAAATGTAATAAATAAGCAACTACAGTATGTTTTCTTAGGTTTGGTTTGAGCAACCGAAATCTGCCTACAAATATCTTTCCATTAATCAATGACTTAGCTCTAAATGTAATAGTTTCATACTTCTATTACATTTCGTGGCTTAAATGCCACGGCTAAATCCTTCGTATAAGCACATATATTTAGCACTCGACTACCCATGTATGCGAGTGAAGTAGATCGCTGCTTAAACGAATGATTTGATATCCGAATGGGTCCTGTGCCCTGTAAAAATAGAGCTGCGGAAAATTTATATGAAGTACTTACAGATTCATGGTGGTGATTTTGCGTCTATACCCCATATTGCTAGAGCACATATAAGGACGAACTGCATTCGTCCTGTGTTTCGCTTTCGCTCACACATTTTGTCTTTTAGCTGATTGGGCAATAGATTCTTCTGTCAAACGACGGCTATAGCACTATAAAAGTACTATAGCCGCCGCTACGTGTAGATTGGTACTAAGTATTCCCCAGCAACACGACTCTAAAAAGATTTATTGAAGACAGATGAATTAAAACTTCAAACCTAGAAAACCTAGGAATCCTGCGGCCTACTTGTAGCGCATAACCTTTAGAGCAGTTATGCCAAGTGCGGGCTCATTAGCCGACGTATTACAACCCGCGTTTGTACCTGTTTGTTAAGGTTGGTTGTACCTTAGTTCCTGAATAGTTTGCCTTGCTTGCAGTTCTTGTTTATGAGCCTGTCTTTTGATTTTGGTAGCTAGATTTAGTATTGGATAAGCCAAAGTAGGGCTAAGTTGATTGCATTTCTTTTTGTTAGCGGTTTTGCCTTTGAATTTATTGAGTGCCTTGGTTTGATGTTTGTTTAAAAAATTAGAGTAATTTTTGAGTAAATCCACTGCCGCTAAGCGAGCCTGAACTAACTCTTTTGCCATGGTTGTAAAGGTTTGCGGGTTTAGTCCGCACTCCCTTAAGAAGTTATCAGTGATTTTCGAGTCATATTTTTGATCGTTATTAATCTTAAATTGTGCGTCAGTTAATCGTTTCTTCTTGTAGTTCATGAAAGTATTTAGCAAAACCTAATAAAAGAAGAGTAGATCTGGCATAAATCCTTTGGTTCTGGCAGATATTGGCAAAAAGAGGTTGTCCAACCAAAAACTCTGACCATAAATTAAGTGTGCCCATTAACTACAAAGGAGAAATGAAATGAGCACATTAAACAGTTTGAAAATGGTTAATTCCAAAAAGCCAACGTCTATTCCACCCATTTTGCAGCGACGCAATAAGCTCTCTACAAAAGTATGGGAACAGATCCAGTTAGCTAAAGCCCAGCGCGAAGGCAATACTTTTACTGTGAAGAAATTTAAATCAGTGAAAGACTATGACGGGTCACGTAAAACCGTAGAGCATCAAAAGCGTGTACGTCAGTGGTGGTTTGTGTCTAGTGACGGCAAGGTTTGTTTAAACGTGCGCTATGGAAGTCGCGTAATTGAGTTTGCAAAAGGCAAAACGGCTGTTGAAGTTGCTACTGCAGATGAGCTTATCAAAGCCTTAGAGATCATTAAGGGTGCGGTGGAGGCGGGAGAGTTAGACACCCAAATAGAGCAAGCTAGCGGCGCTGTACGTGCTGGGTTTGGTAAGTGAACAGCCAAGCACTAATACTGATCATAGTATTAGTGCTTCTTCTATGGATAGATTAGATGAAAACATATGTAGCCTATGTACGCATACAGCCGCAGGGCTGGGTAGTACAAACTCAAGTAGTAGCCGATAACAGTCAAGCCGCTTATTTCCTATTGCAAGGGCAGTATGGTGCAAACAATGTGGTGCATTTGCCGACAGAAGTTTAGGTGGGGATCGTCTAAATCCTAGACGATTCGATAAATATAAGGAAAGGAGAAGGCCATGAGAATGTATGAGATTGCCAATGCAGAAGATCAGCTAGGATTATTGCGAGTCATTATGAATAACACCTGGAGTGCCATTAGCCAGCAAGCAAGCGCACAGGCTAAACAAAAGGCGGCGCAAGCCAGTAAGCCCAAGAGTAAGACACCCAAAGCCCCAAAGACACTTAAACCCAAGGCGGTGAGTTTGCCGCAAAGAGCAATACCTGTCCCGGTTGCTAGGCCAGTACAGGCTGCACAGCAAAAAGTAGCTAAGCCCGTTGCTCAAGCTAAAACGATTGCGCCTTTGCAACCTAAGTCGCCGGCTACAACAGGACCCACAATCACCACTAAATCGCCTCAAGACTTAAAAATGTTTCGGGACTACTTAAGAGGCGAAACGCCCAAACCGCTCTAACGATTCAAAATCGCGGTTTGATCTGGTGATTACTCTTTTAATAGGTTGACAGATTGTCTGGCTGACAGGTAATGCGTAAATCAATACCTCGTCTTGAGTCTTGGCATCCATTTCACTGATATTCGTTTTGTAGTTCTGTTGATTCTTTGGCGTTTGCGTAGTCCTGAGCCAGCATTTAAAACCCTGGTTAATTTGATGAGTACAGAGCATCCTGTATTTCTATGGATCACTTTGTAGGTGATGCGTGAATGACTAATGGGGTTATGGGTTTTATATTCAGCTACGTATTGCAAATAGCCAATGCTTAAGATGGACTCCTGACAATGAATGGCATTTTGTAGGCTTTGCTCAAATCTAACTTGTGCAGGCAGCTTGGAATCAACCGAGGTAGTTTTTAGTTTCTTTGCGTTCATTACATCAACCCATGAGCGAGTCGTTTAAAACGACACATATTCATCCCGCTAATTTCTCTGCAGCTAGCGTAGCTGTGAGCTTGCTATAAAAGCGTTCTAGCATTTGTACAGACGTGCCCATTTGCTTTGCTAGCGTATGAATGTCCATATTCCACTCCACTAAGCTAAACGTAGCGTAGGTGTGTCTAAAGCTGTACAAAGTGCGTTTTAAGCCGTTAGTTGATAGCAGTAAGCCCGAATCCTTCATAAGCCACTTAAAGCTACTGACAAAATCATAAGGGCGCTCGCCATTAGGATGCCGCCACAAATACTCTTCATGCTTTTCTTCTATGAGTTGATCTAGCGTTAAGTGATCCCATTCAGTAAAGCGTTGTTTGAGGCGCTCAATGACGGGTACTGCTTCATGCCTTGCAATTAGCCAGCGTGGACCGGTTTTGCCACTTACCCATATGCGTAGATATCGAATGCTCTTGTCTGTATGCCACTCCAAGTGTTTCCACTGAATGTTCTTTGCTTCAGTGCCATGGCGCATACCTGTTGCCATGAGTATCTCTATGTAGTCCCTAAGTAGCAATCTGCCGTTATGTGCTTCCTCTGTTTTGCCGCCTTCACTCCAAGTTTTCATAAAGACAAATAGGTAATCAATCTCTTTTCTAGTAAATGCGGGTCTTGGCGTACTCTTTTCGCCTTTAGTGCCTAGCCTTGGAACTGGGTGTTTATCGCTTAGCCATCCTCGCTTGATTGCTGAATCAAATACCCTGTTGTAGGCAGAGAAGTGCGTCATCATGGTTGAGTGCATGAGTTTGCGTTTCATCTTCTCTGCTCGCCATAGTTCGTACTCGGCAATATCTTGGTGATTGATATTGGTTAGGAATTTCTTGCCAAAGAATGGAATCAGGTAGTTATCAAGTACAGCTATGTAATCCACATAGATTTTCTTGCCCACGCCATTATCTAAATCGCTTTGTAGTTCTACTTTGGTTGCTTCTGCCGCTGAATCAAAGCGTTTGTTTAAGGGCGGTAATCCCAGCTCCTCCATAAAGCGGGCTCTATCGTAAATATCACCCGCTTTCTTTTTGGCATATTCCAGATCCTCGTAGCCAGTACTGACTCTGTGCCACTTCTTGTCATAAAGCCTAAAGCGCATTTGCCATTGCTTGCTACGCTCACGCTTATATAAGGTAATGTTGCCATCTCTCATATGCACTAGCTTGCCAGTAGCAAGGTTTTCTAGATATTTAAGTTGGGGTGATTTTTCAGGGGTAGAGGTGCTTTGAAAGAAAAGGGCAAGCACTTCTGTTTCTTTGGGCATGTTTCTCTAGCTGAAAAACATAGCTTAATTTCGGTGTGTAGCTTTGGGCAACCTGAAAATGTCGTTTAAAACGAAAAATGATTTGATCTCACGAACTCATGTCAAAATGTATAAATGAATTTATCTAATCGTTTTGCCTATAAAGCGGAAGTAAGTAGCTTCCGTACCACTCAAGATGATGAAATCTTGGGTCAGCTAACAAATCAACATAAATTCAGGCAATTAGAGCAACAGCAAATTAATGCTTGGCGTAGGCAAATTATTGAACTTAAGCAGATCTTGGTTGGATTTCCAAAGGCAACCTTATTGCTTGAATTTGAGATACCCAGGATTGGCAAGCGTGTTGATGCCATTCTCATATTAGATGGCTCTATTGTAGTTTTGGAGTACAAGGTTGGCGCCAAGTCGTATGACACCATCTCAATAGATCAAGCCCATGACTACGCTTTGGATTTAAAGAATTTTCATAAGGCTAGCCATCACTTAAACATCATTCCAATTTTGGTGGCTACAGATGCTCCAGGAAAAGCGCAGAAATTAGTGATTGGGAATGATGGTGTAGCAAGCCCCGTCCTGGCAAACTCTAATAATTTATTGGATGCTCTTAATCTTGTATCAATCTCTTTACCAAAGGTAGACTTAGATCCTGGTATTTGGATAAGCTCTACCTATCATCCAACCCCTACTATTGTTGAAGCTGCTCAGGCTTTGTATAAAGGCCATAAAGTAGATGAAATATCGCGATCTGATGCTGGAGCAATAAATCTAACCAAGACATGCGGCCATGTATCAAAAGTTATTGATGACGCAAAAGCAAATAACAAAAAAGTAATTTGCCTAATCACGGGCGCACCTGGCGCTGGGAAAAGTTTGGCTGGGCTGAATATTGCTATTGAACGTATGCGATATCTTGAAAATGAACATGCTGTCTTCTTATCGGGCAATGGACCATTGGTGGCCGTATTGCGCGAAGCATTAGTGCAGGATCAATTGGCTGAGAATGATTTTTTGCCAAAAGAAGAAAGAATTAAAAGAAAGCCAGCCGAACAAAAGGCTGCAGCTTTCATTCAAAATATTCACCACTTCCGGGATGACAATTTAGCGTCCGATGCGCCACCTGTTGAAAAAGTCGTGATATTTGATGAAGCGCAGCGAGCTTGGAATAAGGAGCAGGCTTCATCATTTATGAAGCGTAAGCGTGGACAAGATAACTTTTCCATGTCCGAACCTGATTTCTTGCTTTCTGTAATGAACCGTCACAAGGATTGGTGTGTGGTCGTTTGTTTGATTGGAGGCGGTCAAGAAATTAATACTGGTGAAGCTGGAATTACAGAGTGGATCACAGCATTAAAAGAGCACTATCAAGACTGGGAAATACATTTCTCAGACGAAATATTTAAGTCTGATTACGCTTTGAGTAAAGAGTGGCTTGAGGATCAAGGTCCACTCAATTTGCATATTGAGCCAGATCTAAATCTGTCTGTTTCCCTGCGCTCGTTTAGGGCGGAGAAATTATCAGCTTTTGTTGGCGCTCTAATTTCTGGGGATTCAAATAAGGCAAGAGAGATAAAGCAGCATATAAATAGCTATCCAATTTATTTGACACGCAAACTAGATAGGGCAAAAGATAGATTGAAGGACTGGGCTAGAGGGACTGAGCGCATTGGACTCGTTGCTTCATCAAATGCAATAAGGCTTAAACCATCGGGAATATTTGTGAAGGGTGAAATAGACCCGACACTTTGGTTCCTTAAGGGCAAGAGTGATATTCGCTCATCACACTATTTAGAGGATGTGGCAACAGAGTTTGATGTGCAGGGCCTGGAAATTGATTGGGTTGGCGTTTGCTGGGATGCGAACTTCAGAATTGAAGATGGTAAGTGGGTCACCTATAACTTCTCCGGCTCTAAGTGGCAAACAGTACATGGCTTAGAAAAACAAAAATATATTGCTAACTCTTATCGGGTACTGCTAACTCGTGGAAGACAGGGGGTTGTGATATTTGTTCCAGAGGGTGATGATTCTGATCCAACACGACAAAAAGATTTTTATGACCAAACCTATCGATTCCTTAAAGGCTGTGGAATTGAAGAAATTTAAATATCAATATTCGGAGGAAAGATGAAAAAGAGTATTTTGATTGGTTTTATTCTTTGCTTATTCTTAGTTGGATGTGACGGATCCCCCTTTGCCTCTTCAAAGATTGAGGTTAAAAGATTTGTTTTGTATAAAACGCAGAACATGTGGAATTTCTTGCTTCTCGATTCCCGCAATGGGCGTATATGGCAAGAGCAATATTCAATTAAAGATGGGTATAGTGGGCCAACCGTGCTTTCCTCAAAAATTCTGACAGATAAAGAAGTAGATGGCCGTTTCTATTTGACTGCTACAGATAATATGTGGAATTTTCTTTTAACTGACAGCCTTGATGGGCGGGTATGGCAATGTCAGTGGGGTTTTGAAGAGAAAAATAGATTTTGTAGTGAAGTTGATATTGCTACAAAAAACTTATAGACCTATCGATATTTCTTGGCTAGATTGATTCGATGTTCAATGTCCGTCTCTTGGGTCAAGGCGAGACGTATGCACTCTAACCTTCCTACGCAAAACTGCATTCTATTTTCGGTGATAAGTTCCTGATTTAGATTTTTTAGGTGAGATAAGAGGCCTTCAAGCGAATAAACGTTCGAAGGCTGTTCTGTTTTAAATTCAGCTGCACCAGTAAATACTACAACGCCAAAAATCTGCTCTGGGGTTAAGAAATCGAGCGTGGAAGTTATTGCTTTAAGGTGTCTGTAGTTTTGGTGAAGAGGGTTTTGGAATCGATACTTTCGACCCCATACAACCTGCGTCCACTCTTTAGATTTGCCGTCACCAAAAATCCAACCCCTGTAATGTTTGGTCTCAATTACAAAAACCCCAAAGCGTGAAACTAAAACATGGTCAATTTGGGTAGTTCCGTCAGGAGTTTGTAATGTGACATTATTTAAAAGATGCCATGAATGTGATGGTAGGTATCCAGTTAAAGCTCTGCGAACTAGGGTTTCACCAAGATTTTGAAATTGATAGGCGCGATAAGTTTTGGCCGAGTAGCCAAGTAATCCCGCAATGGGAATCAGAATCCACCAGTAACTAGTCATGGGCTAGGTCAACCTGCATCCTATAGTTGGAAACTATTCTGCCAATTGCGCCCATGTATCCATTGCCACCTCTAATGGAAGATATATTCCAGTTGCATCCTAATTCATCTCTTTCATGCAGGTAGGGAAGTGGAACAATAGCGGTGGCATTATCTTCGCGAATTTCTTGTATGTTGTTTACTTGCTGTTGGAGTTCAGCTTGAATTTGATCAGCAGCTAAAGTTGGTTTGGCCATGAATTTTTTTGCATTTCATATTTTTTAAAAGAATGCTGCGGTAGGCGGAAACGGAAGCTGCCTCAATATCAACTTCTGCTTCATAGTCTCCACCTAAGTGGTATGAAGGTTGGCAGGCTTAACTAACAACTTCCCGCATTACACCTTTCGGTCCCAGTTATGACCACTATCAAGCACTGGAAGTAGCTCGCTTTATTACAAAGCGCCAACTTTTTGCGTTGTTTCCTCGTTACCCCTTTTAGTTAAGCTCTCACACTAGTGGATGTGTATTGAGATGGGGCTAACAAAAACTGTGACATAAATCACCTTTCTAATTAACCCGAAATGGGCGCTTTCATTCTAGCTAGTTTCGTTTATAGATTTCAAGGGTAAAACTGTCGTTTAAAACGACAAATTCTGTAAACAAGGTGTGTACCGTAGATTTACCGTAAAAACACCGTTTTTTAAGAGAAGAAGAGTTTAGGCGGCTCGAAATAGCTCTCTAGGCTAAATTACGCTAAAATAACGAGTTCGGCGAATTAGCTCAGCTGGTTAGAGCGACGGAATCATAATCCGCAGGTCCGGGGTTCAAATCCCTGATTCGCCACCAAATCTAAAGGCCATTGCCCCTCGGCAGTGGCCTTTTTCTTAGGGTGCTTGGTAATGGCTAAATTTTGGAACTTTGTAATTTTCCAGCTTGGTTGGTTTGCCTGTGTCCTGGGCGCAGCCAATCAGAACGTGCTTTGGGCGGTGATTGCTACTCTGGCTTATATCGCCTTCCATGCCTGGCGTTCACCTTCTCCTAAAACAGAAATAAGCCTTTTATTGAAAGCCTTTATCTTTGGCTTGGTCGCTGACACCCTCATCATGCATTTGGGATACCTAAATTTTGGGGATGATTGGCCATCGCCTTATTTATCTCCTCTCTGGATGTGGGTTTTATGGGTATTGGTGGCAACCACGATTAATGGCTCATTGACTTGGTTGCGTGGTAGGCCTGTTTTAGGGACCGTTTTGGGAGGTATTGCTGGTCCAATGTCCTACGAGGCTGGTATTCGGATGGGGGCTGGCGGATGGGCTCCGGGCGGTCAAATCACTGGATTTATCTTGGTAGGGGTGGTTTGGGCTGTGGCTATACCCCTCTTTTTCTATTGGGACCGAGCTAATCAAGCCCAGCCTAGTAAAGAATCTGTAAATTCAGTTTAAAAGTCGCTTGCAAAGACCACTGTTTTTATATACAGTAGCTCCTAAGTTGTTACACAGTAGATAAAACTTCGGGAAAAAGCCCAGTACATAGCGAAAAGGAATTAAAAAATGGCCTTGGATAACAAAAAGCAATCAGCCTCTTCAGAATTTGAAGGAATGAGCGGAGACAAGCAAAAAGCATTAACTGCAGCACTGGCGCAAATTGAGAAACAGTTTGGCAAAGGTTCAATCATGAGATTGGGCGATGCTGAAATTAGCGAAGATATTGGAGTGGTTTCTAGCGGTTCACTCGGATTAGATATCGCACTTGGAGTTGGTGGTCTTGCACGTGGTCGTGTGATTGAGATCTACGGCCCAGAATCTTCAGGTAAAACAACCTTAACCTTGCACGCGATTGCAGAAATGCAAAAGCTTGGCGGCACTTGCGCATTTATTGATGCGGAGCATGCTTTAGATGTGCAGTACGCATCACGTCTCGGTGTAGATGTAAATAATCTTTTAATCTCTCAGCCCGATACCGGCGAACAAGCTTTAGAAATTGCAGACGCATTGGTGCGCTCTGGCTCTATTGATTTGATCGTAATCGACTCAGTGGCCGCATTGGTTCCACGTGCAGAGATCGAAGGCGATATGGGGGATTCATTGCCTGGCTTGCAGGCGCGTTTGATGAGCCAAGCCTTGCGTAAGTTAACTGGCGCGATCAAGCGTACGAACACTACCGTGATCTTCATTAACCAGATTCGTATGAAGATTGGTGTGATGTTTGGTTCCCCAGAAACCACTACTGGCGGCAATGCGCTGAAGTTCTACGCTTCTATGCGTTTAGATATCCGCCGTATCGGCAGCATCAAAAAAGGTGATGAGGTTGTTGGTAATGAAACCCGCGTGAAGGTTGTGAAGAACAAAGTGTCTCCTCCTTTCCGCGAAGCCATCTTTGACATTATGTATGGCGCTGGTATTTCTAGAGAAGGCGAAATCATTGATATGGGTGTTGAAGCTGACCTCGTTGAAAAGTCTGGCTCTTGGTACAGCTATAACGGCGATCGTATTGGTCAGGGTAAAGATAATGTGCGTGAGTTCTTGAAAGAGAATCCAGCCATTGCTAAAGATATCGAAGCAAAAATTCGTCAAAAGTTGGGCGTCAAGTCTGGTTCAGCGGTAGTGACTGATGTGCTGAGCGAAGAGGAAGTCGAATAAGCGCGTTGAATAACTCAATGTCAGAATTAAGTAGCAATAAGAAGGTCAAACAAAGCCCGAGTCTCAAAGCTCGGGCTTTGCGCCTTTTGTCGCTGCGGGAATATAGCCGCAAAGGCCTGGCTGCAAAACTGGCTGAATCCGAGGCTAGGTGGAGCAAGCTAGGAGGCGATCAGGCGGAACAGACTCCGGAATCCAGAAATTCTCAGATTGAGGCAGTTTTGGATGATTTTGAGTCCAGGGGCTGGCTCTCGGACGAACGTTTTGCTGAATCCTTGGTCCGTCGACGCAGTGAGCGCTACGGCATGCGAAAGATTGCTGATGAGCTCGAGCGGGCAGGCGTGGATTCCAAGCAGTCAGCCAAACTTCTTGGTGCCCTCAAGGAAACTGAATTTCAGCGGGCTTTTGACCTCTGGACAAGAAAATATGGTGTCCGAGCTCAGGACCAAAAAGAGAAAGCCAGGCAATATCGGTTTTTAGCTTCCAAGGGTTTTAGTTCAGAAGTTGTGGGTAAAGTGCTGGGTGGTCAAAGCCCTGATTAGGGCAATTACGGATGCCTAAACGCTATTTGCGGCATTGCAGCATGATAGACTTATGGAGTCGGTCAAGCCGTTCGCATTTATTCAAATTTGGCATTTATAGCCAGTTCTAGAGTAAGTATGAGATTGTGGCGACATCGGTTTTACTAATCCTCATCGCTTGCTAAAAAAGATACCGTTTCGGAGTAATTATGAAAATTCACGAGTACCAAGGCAAAGAACTTCTTCGCCAATTTAATGTGCCAGTTCCTAATGGCATTCCTGCATTTAGTGTTGATGAGGCAGTGAAAGCTGCTGAAAAACTCGGTGGCCCGGTGTGGGTTGTGAAGGCGCAGATTCATGCTGGTGGTCGCGGTAAAGGCGGCGGCGTAAAATTAGCAAGAAGCATGGACGAAGTGAAGAAATATGCTTCAGAAATTTTGGGCATGCAGCTCAAGACGCATCAAACTGGACCAGAAGGTCAAAAAGTTAATCGCCTCCTCATTGAAGATGGCGCTGATATTAAAAAAGAGTACTACTTCAGTATCGTTACAGACCGCGGAACACAGAAGAATGTGATCATGGCTTCTAGCGAAGGCGGTATGGATATTGAGGAAGTTGCAGAATCTCACCCAGAAAAAATTATCAAAGTATTTGTTGATCCAATGGTTGGTTTGACAGATGCAGATTGCGACATCGTTGCTAAAGGTATCGGCGTTCCAGAAGCGTCTATTCCAATGGCGCGTGACGTATTTAAAAACTTGTACAAGACTTATTGGGATACCGATGCCTCATTGGTTGAAATCAACCCATTAATTCTTGAAGGCAACGGCAAGATCAAGGCATTAGATGCTAAGTTCAATTTCGATCCAAATGCCTTGTATCGTCATCCAGAAATCGTTGCTTACCGCGATATCGATGAAGAAGATGCTGCTGAAATTGAAGCGTCAAAATTTGATCTAGCTTATATCTCATTGGACGGCAATATCGGCTGTTTAGTAAACGGTGCGGGCTTGGCGATGGCGACTATGGACACTATTAAGTTGTTCGGTGGCGAGCCTGCGAACTTCTTGGACGTAGGTGGCGGCGCTACAGCAGAAAAAGTAACTGAAGCATTCAAGATCATGTTGAAGAACAAGAGTGTTGAAGCGATTTTGGTTAACATTTTCGGCGGCATTATGCGTTGCGACGTGATCGCTGATGGTGTTGTTACTGCATGTAAAGCAGTAAACCTCACAGTACCTTTGGTTGTGCGCATGAAGGGTACAAACGAAGAGTTGGGCAAGAAGATTCTTGCGGACTCTGGTTTGCCAATTATTAGCGCCGATTCAATGGCTGAAGCTGCTACCAAGGTAGTTGCTGCTGTTGCCAAAAACAAATAATCCAGGAATTTCGATATGTCTATTTTGATCAATAAAAACACCAAAGTCATTACACAAGGTATTACTGGTAAGACCGGTCAGTTCCATACTGAAAAATGTCAGGAATACGCAAACGGCAAAAACTGTTTTGTTGCTGGCGTAAATCCTAAAAAAGCGGGCGAGTCCATTTTTAACATTCCAATTTACGGAACTGTTAAAGAAGCTGCTCAGCAAACTGGTGCAACCACTTCCGTGATTTATGTCCCGCCTCCAGGCGCAGCTGCTGCAATCTGGGAAGCTGTTGAAGCAGACCTCGACTTCGTAATTTGTATTACTGAAGGTATTCCGGTCCGTGACATGCTTGAAGTGCGTAACAAGATGCATGCTAAAGAAGCTGCTGGCGGCAAGAAGACTTTATTGCTAGGCCCTAACTGCCCAGGCATCATTACTCCTGACGAAATCAAGATCGGCATCATGCCTGGCCATATTCATAAGAAAGGCCGTATCGGGGTTGTTAGCCGTTCCGGTACATTGACTTATGAAGCGGTTGGGCAGTTGACAGCCATTGGTTTAGGTCAGTCCACAGCGGTTGGTATTGGTGGCGACCCAATCAACGGTTTGAAGCACATCGACATCATGAGAATGTTCAATGAAGATCCAGAAACTGATGCTGTGATCATGATTGGTGAAATCGGCGGTCCAGACGAAGCTGAAGCTGCTCGCTGGTGCAAAGACAATATGAAAAAGCCAGTGGTTGGCTTTATTGCCGGCGTAACAGCGCCTCCAGGCAAGCGTATGGGTCACGCAGGTGCTTTGATCTCTGGTGGTGCTGATACTGCTGATGCCAAGCTTGCTGTAATGGAAGAGTGTGGCTTCAAAGTAACGAAGAACCCTTCAGAAATGGCTGCTTTATTAAAGGCAATGTTGTAATTGGTAATAAGGAAAAGGATGCTGTTAACCCGGCATCCTTTTTTAAAGTGTCTGTAGTTAAAAAATAAAAATATCGTAGGGAGACAACTCATGGATTTTTCAGTATTTTCAGGACCAGCTTTTTGGGCTGCGCTTCTATCAATTATTGTTGCTAACATTTTGTTGTCTGGTGATAACGCAGTGGTGATCGCTCTTGCGTCACGTAATTTGCCAGCAAATCAACAAAAGAAAGCAATCTTTTGGGGTAGTGCAGCAGCTATTATTTTGCGTGTAGTTTTGACAATCACTGCAGTACAACTCCTCAGCCTTCCTTATCTAAAAATCGTTGGCGCTATTTTGCTGGTCTACATTGGCGTGCAATTATTAGCTGATAGCGATGATGAAGCAGAGATGGATGGCCACTCCAATATCTGGGGTGCAATACGTACAATATTGGTAGCGGACTTGGTGATGAGTTTGGACAACGTTATCGCTGTAGCTGCAGCTGCTCAAAAGGGTCCTGAAGAAACTCGTTTAGCCCTTTTAATCATTGGTCTTGGTCTGTCTATTCCGTTGATCATCTTTGGCAGCACCATGCTTCTCAAAGTAATGGATCGCTTCCCAGTCATCATTACTTTGGGCGCTGGTTTATTAGGTCTATTGGCTGGCGGTATGTTGGTGGAAGATCCAGCAATCAAAGAATCCATGCAAGCTGCGTTTGAAGATGCACACATGATTTTTGAGGGTATTGGAGTAGCAATTGTCATCTTGCTAGGCACTTACTTGAAGAAAAAGAATCGCGCTAAAGCATAAGCTTCGTCAGCCTTCTCATGAATCAGAAAAGCCAGCGATAAAAGCTGGCTTTTTTACGACTAAGTGTCTTGAGGATTAAAGGCCTAGACTGGATGATCAGGTATTTCACCTGGGGAGATAAAAGATATGCAGAAGCTTAGTAAAGATATTCAGGCTCATCAAAATATGGAGGTCGATCAAGAGGCCGGCTTTACCTTGATTGAGGTGATGGTGGTTGTGGCAATCATTGGAATCTTAGTTGCGGTGGCGGTACCGCAATATCAGGATTACATCGCCCGCAGTCGTGTGGTTGAGGGTATGAATTTATCTTCAAGTGCCAAGCTTGCCGTAACAGAGGCTTTTGCAAGTCGCGGCACAGTACCTATGGATGATGCTACAAACGGATCTTTTACCTTTACGCCAACACGTAGTGTGAAGTTAATTGAAATTACCCCATCAGGTGCTATCGCAATCGATTACCAAATCAGCGTTGCGCCAGAGGGTAAGAATACCTTGCATCTTATTCCAACAAACGAGCCAGACGCTAATGTGCCTAAGCCAGTAGATTTATCAAAGCCTGAGGGCTCGACTTGGGCAGGCGGTTGGTCATGCAGATCCACAGAAACAAATCTGATTACACAGCTACTTCCTTCAGAATGCAGGATCGGAAAATAAGAAAATAATTAGCCACCTTACGGGTGGCTTTTTGTATAGTAGGGTTATGAAAAATGTATTTCTCAAGCCCATCATTTGTATTGCTACTTTATTCTTGTTTAGCGCTCCTTTAGGGGCTCAGACAAATACGAACTTATGTAAAAGTGAAATAAAAAAAGCTCAGATTGGTGGTGGATCTATTGAGTATTTTCGGGTGGGTAAGGGCGCCCCGATACTTTTGTTGCACGGTCTGTTTGCTCAAAAAGAACAATGGGCGGAGATGGCATGTTATTTATCGGCTGCCGGCTATATGGTAATTGCACCAGATTTACCTGGATATGCAATGAGTATTAACTTTCCAATCGCAGATCATAAATTGGAAAGGCAGGTAGAAATACTTCATCAATTTACGAAATCGTTAGATATTCAGAAGCTCGATATTGCCGGCAGCTCTATGGGGGGTGCAATAGCGAGTATGTATGCGCATGCTTACCCAGGGCAGGTCCGATCACTCGCTTTTATTGGTGCGCCAATGGGGGCAAGTGCTTGGGGTGCTGCTGTTAGAGGCGCCCTTTATCAGGGAATTAATCCCTTCATTCCCATCTCGAACGAGCAATTTAATTTAGCAATGCAACTTCTGTTTTATAAGCCACCCGCAGTACCAGAGTCAATACAGCAAGATCTTATTGCCGATTATCAAAAGTCTAATAGAAGGTATCAACAAGTTTGGGACATCGTTAATTTGTACCTATATGAGTTTGAGAAAACTCCACCTTCTCCTAAACCTACCCTTATTATCTGGGGTAAAGAGGATGCAATTTTTGAGGTTGAAGATATGCCCAAGGTGCAGCAAAAGTTTCCTAAAAGCCGGCATTTTGTTCTCCGGGATGCCGGTCATTTGTTGATGCTTGAGAATCCAAAAGCAGCATCAGAACTGTATATTCAGTTTTTAAAGCCAAGGTAGTTTCCTTGGCCAGTTTTAATGGCCTACTTACTCAAGTAGGCCATTCATTCATCATGAATTAATTTGATTTATAGGCATATAGGGGGCCGGTGCCGGCGTTGCTCGATTTGCCAGTGATACCGATATATACATTTCTTCCGTAAAAGAATGGAAGACCCCAGTCAAATTGCCCTAGAAGCGTTCCGCCGAGAGAGGGTTGGGCATAGTTACTCGATAGGGCTAACGATTCGGCATTAGCAATTGAAAAAGCAATGGTGCTAGTTTGACTGTTTTTTAGGCTTACTGTCGCAGAGTAGGATTGAGTAGTGGCCGGGCAATAGAAGCTAATGTTGCTAACGCATAACTTTAGGGTTGAACTTAAATTTCCGGCAGGGAAGTAAAGACCATTACTGCCGCTATCAATAAAGCTGCTGCTATAGGTGGTGCCATTAAAAACCGTGGTGAATCGACCGGAAGAATTGGTCGGAATCACGTTTGTGCCGGTGGAGGAATTGTTAGCTTGTGTATCTATGCCAAAATAAAGAATGCCTGATGCAGATACTGCACCTGCGCTGCTCACTTTATCCGTTTGAAGAACTACCCCGTTATTGTTTACGAGAAATGAAGCGACTGGATTTTGGACCTGTGAACTTGCTTGAACGGTGGCTGGAGTGCAATTGGTGGCTTGGCCAGAGCTGCAGGTGTAGTAATTCTGGCCATCCGCAACATATAAACCAATCCCCAAGATCCCATTTGCCCTCAACGACGATTGACTTTGTAGGGTAGGCAATCCATTGCTGCAGTATGTAGGCACTGAAGAATACAAGGGGTCAGCAATAACCTGAATAGGAATTGATCTCGCAGTTTCTGCACTAAGTTTGACATCTGCCAATTTAACGGGTCCCCAGGTTACGCCAGATATAAATGAAGCGCACTCCAATATTGAAGAGCTATTCTGTGTTTGATTTGGTAGTTGCAGGGAGCTTAAATTACTAGAAAATATACGTAGCCCTGTTGATCCGGTATCTAGCAATATATTGCTGATAATTTGGCAAGTAGAAGTTCCAGGCTGACATACCTCTAC
The DNA here is from genome assembly GCF_018881715.1 of Polynucleobacter parvulilacunae. Taxonomy (GTDB): domain Bacteria; phylum Pseudomonadota; class Gammaproteobacteria; order Burkholderiales; family Burkholderiaceae; genus Polynucleobacter; species Polynucleobacter parvulilacunae. The sequence continues at coordinate 237,075 of NZ_JACVPW010000001.1, read as the reverse complement.
GCTCACATAAGGGGCATTTACATTTCCTCCCCCTGGTATTTTTTGGATGCTGTAACTAATGGCATTAGAGGCTACGTTTTGGCTAAAGTAATCCTGTGGCACCGGTGTAGTGTTTGTGGGCGTACCGTTATCTGAGCTGCTTGATCCGCTACTGCCACCGCCGCCACATGCAGATATCAGCAACAGTAATAACCCGGCAACTAGGGGGCGAGTGTAGCGATTGAAATTCATTGACTTAGATTGCTGGGTGTGAAGCCTGCAGGCGCTTGCTTTGACAGAAAGGCAAAGCCTTGAAATGCACCCATCATTCCGGATGATTGAATGATGACATTTTCATTATTCAGGTAAATAGATCTGCGAGCCTCTTTGATGGCTGCTAGATAGTCTTTAAAGTAGCTACCCAATAAAATTTGTAAATTGGGTAGTGCCGGACCAGACCAAGTCACTGCAAATACAGTGCCATTGCCCGATAGATACTCTTGAATAACAATACCTGAGGGCAGTGTTTGTGTGCAAACAACAACCCCACCCTGTTGGGTATTGGAGAGCTGGGAGTTGAACTCTTGTTGTTCGGAAAGAATGGAGGCTGCATTACCGCCAAGCTCTGCTTGAGATACAGATGGCAGCAAAAACAATCCAAGGATCAGATAAAACAGTATATTAAGACGCGTTCTCATAAGATCCTAATGATTCATTGTTTAGGTGATGCACTCTGGATGCTACTTTGGTAAGCGTTTACTTATCTGCTGCCCAAGTACCGCTCTTGCCTCCACTCTTCTCAAGTAGTTTTACGTCACCCATCACCATGCCACGGTCTACAGCTTTGCACATATCGTAGATTGTGAGGAGGGCGACCTGGACTGCGGTGAGGGCTTCCATTTCAACTCCGGTGGGGCCGGTGGTTTCTGCTCTGACTTGGCAGGTAATGCTACTTTCTTTGGAATTGGTTTGAAATTCCAGGCTCACATGGGTCAATGCCAATGGATGGCAAAGAGGAATGAGGTCTGATGTTCTTTTGGATGCCTGTATTCCTGCGATACGAGCAATCCCCAAAACATCCCCTTTTTTATGGGTTCCGCCTTCAACCATTTCGAAGGTCCCAGGAAGCATTGTGATCTTGCCGGTGGCAATAGCGATACGATGGGTGTAAGGCTTGTCACCAACGTTTACCATGTGGGCTTGCCCGCTGGCATCAAAATGAGTTAGTTTGTTCATGGGATAAGTTTTACCATATAGAGATGCAATACATAAAGGCAGTTCCAAAAACCTCTTTTTTGCGCCGTACTTTGGCTGTTCAGCTGATGCTGGGCTTGGCTTGCTCTGGGTTTCCTGCGTATGCTGCTACTCCTGCTGGTGATGTGTCAGTAGAAGGTAACTCAGCTGCTATTCAGAATATTGGTAGGGCAATGCAGTCACCCGATGCGCGTCCTGCTAATGCGCCTACACGCAGCTCCATGCAGAGTCAACCTACTATTGTTTTGCCGGATATGGGTGATCCAGGTGGCGATGCCTTAAGTCGAGTGGATGAGCGCAAGTATGGCGAAATGATCATGCGCCAGATTCGTCCGGATCCTGACTACTCAAATGATTTGCCGCTTTACGACTATTTAAATCAAATGGAACGTCGCTTATTGCAAGCCGCAAGAAAATTGCAGCTTGGCGGTGCCAATGAGCAAGGTAGTGGAGCCTATAACTTCGAAGTCTTTGCCGTAAAAGACAGCAGTATTAATGCGTTTGCATTACCTGGTGGATTTATTGGTTTTCATACGGGTTTGATTGTGAGTGCTGAGTCTGATTCGGAAGTCGCTTCCGTAATGGGTCACGAAACAGGCCACGTATTACAGCGTCATTTAGCACGTCAAATGGACAAGCAAACAACCAATATGATGATTGCGATTGCCGGTATGGTGCTGGGTGCTTTAGCGATGTCTCGCAATCCACAGGCGGGAGCTGGTCTGATGCAGGGTGGGCAAGCTGCCGCTATCAACAATCAACTTTCCTATTCAAGGGATGCGGAGCGTGAGGCAGATCGAGTGGGCTTTCAGATCCTGGATGCCAGTGGTTACGATGTGAATGGCGCACCTGGATTTTTCCAGCGTTTACAAAAGGTCACTGGCATTATGGATAAAGGTGTGCCAGCCTATGTGCGCACCCATCCTCTGACAACGGACCGTATTGCAGATATGCAAGATAGAGCGCGTACTGTTGCATCACGTAATGTACCTACGGCAGTAGAGTTCTATTTCATAAAAGCTCGGGCTCGCATGGAGCAATCAGGCACCTCTAGCGGGATGTACGACTTAAAAAATACCTTTGAGAGCTTGAGTAAGCAGCAGCCAATTGGAAAACAGTTGGAGGGTTTTTATGGTTTGGCTTTAATAGCGCAGCGTCAAGGAAAAATAGATCAAGCAGAGGCAGATTTACAGCAAGCTCGCAACTTAGCCCAGAAGGCGAGTGCTCCAGGCTCACCCATCCAAAGACAAAGTCTATCTTTAGATATCACCGCTTCTGAACTTGCACTAGCAAAAGGAAAAGGTGAAGAGGCATTACAAATTGCACAAGCTACTTTACGTGCTTATCCACAGTCATACGCCGCTGGTGCTGCCATGATTAATGCTGAGTTAAAGCTTGGTCGCACCAATGACGCCATCACTTGGTTAAAGGCCCGCACAAGAGCTCAGCCTAACGAAGTGGTGTGGTGGAATTTGTTATCTAAATCTTATGATCAGGCGGGCAATATACCGATGCGTCATTACGCGCTTGGTGAAAAGTATGCGCTTGAGGGGGCCTGGCCTTCGGCGATCGAACAACTGCGTATTGCCCGTTCTGCTGGCGGGGCAGATTTTTATCAGGGCTCTAGTATTGATGCTCGCTTGCGTGAAATGCAGCGTCAATATCAAGATGAGCTTAGGGAGCAGGGCAAACAAATGCCGGGTTAGGGAATTAAGGGCAGCGGGTTTGCTATGAATTTAAAGCGAGGAGCTAACTCCTCAGAATGGATGGGATCCAATGGCAATTGTTTGTCTTGCCAAACCCATGACCCTCCAAAGCTGCAGGCCTCTTCTCGCAGTTTGGCCAGCTCAGAAAAATGGTCTAAATCATGGTCATGCAATAAGGCGATTGTTTGGCCATCTCTTTTAATAAATTGATTGTGATTGTGATTGCTATTGTTTTTATTGCCTCCATAAATCATTTGATCTACTGTGCCAATAATATAAATATTGCCCTTTTCATCGCTTAATGCAGCAGTGGGTTCCATGGTTTGATGGCATTGGTTGATGAGAGCTGGATTCTCTGCGCCCGGAATGATTCTGACTATCCAAGGTGTGGCATCTAAGTTAATAAAAACCCGTTGTGGCCCATTCTGAAAAAAATATCTCCCGAGCTCATCGCATGCATAGTTACGGGCAATATATTCATTTAAGGCGGCGTGCTTAATGACTTGGCCTGGGAGTTTACTTCGTTGCGTGAACTCGTCCCGCATACGCCATTGACCACGACGATCTAAAGCAAGCCAACCAAAACAATCAGGCACATTAGGCCACTTCATAAGTGACCGTAGTACTTGATCATCCATAGCGCTTAATGTAATCCGTGTGGGGTGGAGGGTGCGTTGAAGGTCTCTTCGGTGGAGTGGCTGGCATGCAAGTGCGCAATGCGCCAGCCCTGGCTATCTTGTAATAGAACGAGAGTGATATTGAGAAAAAATTCGGCTTCTACTTGATCGGCTCTCAGATGAACCGCTTCAGTGGTGTCGTATACGGCAGCACCCAGGACAGAGTGACTGATGCAGGCAATGGGCTCCAGAAATAACGGCTGCTTAGCAAGCAGTCTTTCTAGGCCTTCACGTATTTCTGTATGACCACTCAGGCGGTGACCTTCGGGAAGAACGCAGGTGATGGAATCATCATCGAGCCAAATATCTAAAGCGCTTTGAACATCGCGATGTCTCAGGGCATCTCGCCATGCTTCAACTACATCATCTGCACTGTGAAAGAGTCTGGCAAGTTTTGGCATAGCTTACTGTTCCTGAGTTTTATTGCAATGTGTTCAGTGTAGCGAATACTTGTTCTGGCAAGATGTCATTTAAGCAATTCAGGTGACCCAGGGGGCACACTCTTTTATGACAAGGACTACATGGCAGATTTAGCCAAATAACTTTAGCTTTATCGGATAGTGGTGGAGTATGCGCTGGGTCACTCGAGCCAAAAATAGCGACTTGAGGTGTTTTAAGGGCTGCCGCAATATGCATTAAGCCCGAATCATTGCTGACAACCGCTTTGCACATGCCTATCAAGGCAATGGCTTCATCTAGAGAGGTGTTGCCGCACCAGTTGTGGATATGCGCATCTTGTTTAGCTTGGGATGTAATTTCTTGAGCAAGCGCGTGATCACCTTTACTGCCCAAAAGAATGATCTGAGTATCTGGGTCGCTGGCAATGAGTCTTTGTGCTAAATCTGTAAAGTGACTGGTAGGCCAGCGTTTGGTTGGGCCATATTCGGCACCAGGGCACATTACGTAGATGTTAGTGGGATCAATATTGCTACTAAGTAACTTAGCCTGTACAGATTGCTTGGCTGTAGTCGAAATATTTAACTTGGGCTCGATGTTTTTAAATGATGAAGCAATTTTCTCTTCACTCAGAAGCTGACTCAATGCAAGATAGTGCTCGACCATAGGCGCACGATTCACCTTGCTTGGATTATCTAGCGATAAGTTAATCAAGCCAAAGCGTAATTCACCGCGATAGCCAACTCGAAAGGGAATATTGGCAAGCCAAGGGATGATTGCCGACTTAAAGCTATTGGGCAATACAAAGCAGGCCTGATATTTTTTTGCTGCCAGTTCTTTAGCAAGCTGTTTGCGTAATCCCAATTGCAATTGTTTGTGCTCAAACTTTGCTTCAATCACTTGATTGACTTCAGAACAAGCGCGATAGATAGGTGCTACCCAAGTGCTGGCTAGTACATCAATGTTTGATTCTGGATATTGCTTCTTAAGGGCTGCCAGTAAAGGCTGGGTCATTACCGCGTCCCCAATCCAGTTTGGAGCAATGATCAGAATACTGTGCATGTAATGTATCCCGACTCAGCACCTCATGGTGAGGTGCTGATAGGGTTTAGTGACCGTGTGGTTCAGTACCGGGAATGAGTTTGTACTCTGCGCCACAGTAAGGGCACTTAGCTTCACCGGTTTTAGTGATGTCTAGAAAAACGCGTGGGTGCGAATTCCATGCTGGAGTTTTATTGGTGGGGCAATGCAGAGGTAAATCTTTGCCATCCACCATTACCGCTTGAGCTTGAGTCATTTGCTTTTCCTAATTACTAAGATTACTTAATGCATTACTTAACGTAAGTGAGCCAAGATTTGTATTTATCGTTTCTACCGTACACCGCATCAAAATAAGTCTTCTGAATTTTCTCGGTGATAGGACCACGCTTGCCATCACCAATGGTGCGGTCATCAAGTTCACGAATAGGAGTTACTTCAGCAGCAGTACCAGTAAAGAACGCTTCATCAGCAGAATAGACTTCATCACGGGTAATTCGTTTTTCGCGAACTTCGTAACCGAGATCTTTTGCAATCTGAATGACAGAGTCACGTGTGATTCCGTCTAAGCATGATGCTAAGTCTGGCGTATAAACAATGCCGTTGCGAACCATGAAGAGGTTTTCGCCTGAGCCTTCAGATACGTAACCTTCGGTATCAAGCAATAAAGCCTCGTCATATCCATTGGCGGTCACTTCTTGGTTGGCCAAAATGGAGTTGATGTAGTAGCCCGATGCCTTGGCACGAACGAGTGAAGAATTGACGAAATGACGTGTAAATGAGGATGTTTTAACCCGAATACCCTTATTTAGGCCATCTTCACCCAAATAGGCACCCCATTCCCAGGCGGCGATCGAGGTATGAATACTGTTGCCTTTGGGGGAGATTCCAAGCTTTTGGGAGCCAATAAAGATGATTGGGCGGATATAGCAGGCTTCAAGCTTATTGCTATTTACCGTGTCAATAATGCCCTTGGTGACCTCTTCAGGACTGAAGGGCATGTTCATTTGAAAGATCTTAGTGCCGTTAAAAAGGCGCTTTACGTGCTCTGGAAGGCGGAAAATGGCTGTTCCCTGGGGGGTTTTGTAGGCGCGGATGCCCTCAAATACACCCATTCCGTAGTGTAGGCTATGGGTTAACACGTGAACATTGGCCTCGCGCCAAGGAATTAGCTTCCCATCAGTCCAAATAAAGCCATCGCGGTCGGACATCGACATTTTCTTTACCTTTTGTGTCTATTAAGTATCTGTAAAAGCGGTTTAAGCAGGGTACTGGGCTGGCAGTGTTTGGTCTTCCGGCCCAGAATGTATTTAAGTCCTTATTGTAGAGCAGGCAAGGCTGTCTGTCGGCTCGGATCCTCGGGATTGGATAGGCTGGAGCATTTAGAATGGAACATTCCCCATAAACTACTTATTTACCCAAACTCATGCCGGAATCCTTATTTAAAGTTAAGCGTTTAAGCGAATTAGCCCAATCTGGTCAATTAAAGGGTAAGCGGGTATTAATCCGTGCTGACCTCAACGTCCCTCAGGATGAAGCTGGAAATATTACGGAAGACACTCGTATTCGGGCATCGATGCCAGCGGTACAGATGTGTTTGGATGCCGGGGCAGCAGTAATGGTGACTTCGCATTTAGGCCGCCCTACGGAGGGCGAATTTAAACCTGAAGATAGTTTGGCTCCAGTGGCTGATCGCATTGCCTCTTTACTCAATCGCAAAGTTCCTTTGATTAGTGATTGGGTTGATGGTGGCTTTGAAGTGAATCCAGGTGAGCTGGTGTTGTTAGAAAACTGTCGCTTAAATGTTGGTGAGAAAAAAAATAGCGACGAACTGGCAAAAAAGATTGCTGCCTTGTGTGATGTTTATGTCAACGATGCATTTGGAACTGCACATCGTGCTGAAGCCACTACTTATGGAGTAGCAAAGTTTGCGCCAGTAGCTTGCGCCGGTCCTTTGATGGCTGCCGAATTGGATGCGCTAAGTCGTGCATTAGCAAGTCCAAAGCGTCCTTTAGTTGCGATTGTTGCTGGCTCTAAAGTTTCTTCTAAATTAACGATTCTGAAAGCGCTCTCTGAGAAAGTCGATGAGCTCATCGTTGGCGGCGGTATTGCCAATACTTTCATGTTGGCCAAAGGATTGCCAATTGGTAAATCACTGGCTGAGCCTGATCTAGTTGATGAAGCTAGAGAGATTATGGAGATCATGGAAAAGCGTGGCGCCCATGTTCCGATCCCTGAAGACGTGGTGGTTGCCAATGAATTGTCTCCATTAGCCCGTGCAAACCGAGTACCTGCTGATCAGGTTGCAGAAGACGATATGATTTTGGATATTGGTCCAAAGACTGCTGCGCGTTTATCCATCATGCTTGCTCACGCTGGCACGATTGTATGGAATGGTCCATTGGGCGTGTTTGAAATTGATCAATTTGGCGGTGGCACCAAGATGTTGGCTGCTGCGATTGCGCACTCACCTGCATTCTCGATTGCTGGTGGTGGGGATACATTGGCAGCGATAGCGAAGTACGGTATTGAAAATCAAGTGGATTACATCTCTACTGGCGGCGGCGCCTTCTTAGAATTCTTAGAAGGCAAAACCTTGCCAGCCTTTGCAGTACTTGCTGAAAGAGCGAAAGACTAAATATGTTGAGAGCAACAAAGATCATTGCAACCTTAGGGCCTGCTTCTGAAAAGTCTGAAGTGTTGCGTGACATGATTCGTGCGGGTGTTGATGTAGTGCGCATGAATTTCTCTCACGGTACTGTTGCTGACCATAAAGCACGCCATGATTTAGTGCGCACCATCTCTGCTGAGGCTGGCAAAGAGGTGGGCATCATGGCTGATTTGCAAGGACCTAAAATTCGGGTTGGTAAATTTGTAGACAGCAAAATCCTTCTGAAAGAAGGCGATAAATTTACTTTGGATGTGGCTTGTGAGCTCGGCGATCAAACTAAAGTAGGTCTTGATTACAAAGAGCTGCCAGGCGATGTAAAGCCCGGTGATCGTCTTTTATTAAACGATGGTTTGGTTGTGCTTACTGTTGAGAGTGTTAAGGGCGGCGAGATTTTTACTATCGTTGAGCAGGGCGGACCACTCTCTAATAACAAAGGTATTAATCGTGCTGGCGGTGGCTTAACTGCTCCCGCGCTGACAGAGAAAGATATTGCTGATTTAGATGCTGCCATTGCAATGGGCGTTGATTTTTTAGCGATTAGCTTTCCTAAAGACGGTGCTGATATGGCCTATGCCCGCAAGCTGGCAGATACTGCGAGCGCCAAGTATGGTGTTGGCAAAGTCAGAACAATTGCAAAAGTAGAGCGTGCAGAAGCGATTGAGCCTGAAGCCCTTAAAAGCATTATTGCTGAGAGTGATGGCATCATGGTTGCTCGTGGTGATCTCGCCATTGAAGTTGGCAATGCTGCAGTGCCTGCGCTGCAAAAGCGCATGATTGCCTGGGCGCGTGAGGCGGACAAATTTACGATTACTGCTACACAAATGATGGAGTCGATGATTAATGCTCCAGTGCCAACGCGTGCTGAAGTGAGTGACGTTGCTAATGCCGTATTGGATGGCACTGATGCGGTGATGTTATCTGCTGAATCTGCTGCTGGTATGTATCCAGTGCAGACCATCAAAGCGATGGCAGAGATTTGTGTCGAGGCGGAAAAATCTGATCGCGTAAAACTCGATACTGACTTCTTGGATCAGACATTTACCCGTATCGATCAAACGATTGCTTTGGGTGCTTTATTTACAGCCCATCATTTGAACGCTGATGCTATCGCCGCCTTAACTGATTCTGGCTCAACAGCCATTTGGATGAGTCGTCACAATATTCATGTGCCAATCTTTGCGCTCACTTCTAAGATCGCAACCCAGCGCGCTTTAAGCACGTATCGTAATGTCACGCCGATAGGATTGGATTACACCAAAGATCGTGATACTGCTTTGCAAGAGGTAGAGACTTGCTTAAAAAAATCGGGCGCGGTTAAAAAGGGCGATACCGTTGTGCTTACTTCAGGAGAGCCCATGGGTGAGCCTGGTGGTACCAATACCCTCAAGATTATTCATGTGAAGTAATTCACATTGAAAAAGATTCAAAACAGATTTATTTTTAACCTCATTACTATTTATTAAGAGAACATCATGGCTTTAGTATCTTTAAGACAACTCTTGGATCATGCTGCTGAAAACGGTTACGGCCTACCAGCATTTAACGTGAACAACTTGGAGCAAGTAACGGCGATTATGGAAGCGGCAAATGAAGCTGATTCTCCAGTCATCATGCAGGCTTCTGCTGGTGCGCGTAAATATGCTGGTGAAGCTTTCTTGCGCCACCTCATTTCTGCGGCAGTTGAGGCTTATCCGCATATTCCTGTAGTAATGCACCAAGACCATGGTCAGAGTCCAGCAGTATGTATGGCTGCGATCAAGAGTGGCTTTACTAGTGTGATGATGGATGGTTCATTAGAAGCAGACGGAAAGACCGTTGCTAGCTATGAGTACAACGTTGACGTATCTAAAGAAGTAGTGAAGTTTTCTCACTCTATCGGAGTTACGGTTGAGGCTGAATTGGGTGTATTAGGTTCTCTCGAGACTATGCAGGGTGATAAAGAAGACGGTCATGGTGCTGATGGCAAGATGACTCGTGAGCAGTTGCTCACTGATGTCGAGCAAGCAGCTGATTTTGTGAAAGCAACTCAGTGCGATGCTTTAGCGATTGCAATTGGCACCAGCCATGGCGCATACAAATTTAGCAAGAAGCCTACAGGCGACATCTTGGCCATTGATCGTATTAAAGAAATTCATGCACGTATCCCAAACACGCATTTGGTAATGCACGGCTCTTCTAGCGTTCCACAAGAATTACTCGCTGAGATTCGTGAATTCGGCGGTGATATGAAAGAAACTTACGGCGTTCCTGTTGAAGAGATTCAAGAGGGTATTAAGAATGGCGTGCGTAAGATCAATATCGATACCGATATCCGTTTGGCAATGACTGGTGCTATCCGTCGTTACTTTATCGAGAACCCAACAAAGTTTGATCCACGTGATTACCTCAAGCCAGCTCGTGAAGCAGCTAAGCGGGTATGTATTGCACGCTTCCAAGCTTTTGGTTCTGCTGGTCAAGCCTCCAAAATTAAACCGATTTCTTTAGAGAAGATGGCTGAGCTATATAAGAGCGGCAAATTAACTCAAATTGTGAAGTGATTTAAATATGCCTGCTTTGTACGCTACTTCTATTAAGTCATTACCTTTGCTATCCAAAGGTAAGGTGCGCGATGTTTATGCATTAGATGACGACAAGTTATTGATGATTACTACCGACCGTCTTTCTGCATTTGATGTGGTGATGGGTGAGCCGATTCCTGAGAAGGGTGTAGTTCTCAATCAAATGGCTAATTTTTGGTTTGATAAATTAGCATCCGTTATTCCTAACCATTTGACTGGCATTGATCCAGCCACCGTTGTAGCGGCGGATGAGGTGAGTCAAGTAAAGGGTCGTGCGGTAGTGGCTAAGCGCTTGAAGCCAATTTTGGTCGAGGCTGTAGTTCGTGGTTATTTGGCCGGTAGTGGTTGGAAAGACTACAAAGAGACTGGTAAGGTTTGCGGCATCGCTTTGCCAGAAGGCTTGGAGAATGCGCAAAAATTACCAGAGCCTATTTTTACTCCAGCTGCTAAAGCTGAAGTCGGTGAGCATGATGAAAATATCTCCTTTGAGAAAGTGATTGAAATGATTGGTGAGAAATTGGCCAATCAAATTCGTGAAGTGAGTATTCGTTTGTACAAAGAAGCTTCTGAATACGCCGCTACTCGCGGAATCATCATTGCTGATACCAAGTTTGAGTTTGGTTTAGATGCTAATGGTCAATTGGTGTTGATGGATGAGATCCTCACTGCCGACTCATCACGTTTCTGGCCTGCTGAGACCTACTATGTAGGTTCAAACCCGCCGTCTTATGACAAGCAGTTTGTCCGAGATTGGCTTGAAACGGCGATGGTGGATGGCAAGTTATGGCCTAAAACAGCCCCTGCACCACAATTGCCCGCTGATGTGATTGAAAAGACTGCTCAAAAGTATCGTGAAGCCCTTACCCGGCTTACTGAGACTGCTTAACGTATAGGTGTATCTCGAGGATAATAGAGTCCTTAATAAATGTAAGTGAATATTTAGGGTATTTGGAGAGGTAAATGAGCAAGAAGCCAATCGTCGGAATAGTGATGGGATCCAATTCAGATTGGGACACCATGCAGCACGCCGCTCAAATGCTCGAGCAGTTTGGTATTGCTCACGAAGCTAAAGTGCTCTCAGCACATCGCATGCCTGATGACATGTTTCAGTATGCTGAAAAAGCGCAAGCGAATGGTTTGCAAGCCATCATTGCTGGTGCAGGTGGCGCAGCCCATTTACCAGGCATGCTTGCCTCAAAAACGATTGTTCCTGTTTATGGTGTTCCTGTTGCAAGCAAATATTTGCGTGGTGAAGACTCTCTTTACTCTATTGTGCAGATGCCAAAAGGTATTCCGGTTGCTACTTTTGCGATTGGTGAAGCCGGTGCAGCAAATGCTGCCTTGCATGTGATTGCAGGTTTAGCTTTACATGATGCTGACTTGGCTAAGCGCTTAGAAGATTTCCGTGCGAAACAGTCTGATACCGCACGTTCAATGAATTTGCCGGGATATTAATTACATGGCAGATCGTATGGAACCCATTTTGCCGGGTTCGTATTTAGGAATTTTAGGTGGCGGTCAGTTAGGGCGGATGTTTACTCAGGCTGCTCAGGCGATGGGTTACAAAGTTTGTGTGCTCGATCCCGGCTCAGATAGTCCAGCGGGCTCAATTGCTGAAAAATTTATCCAGGCTGACTACACCGACTCTGCTGCTTTAAAAGAAATGGCAGCTTTATGTGCATCCGTCAGCACCGAATTTGAAAACGTTCCTGCACAAGCCTTAGATGAGCTTGAATCCTTGGGTGTCTTTGTGGCGCCGCGTAGTAGTTGCGTTTCTTTAGCCCAAAACCGTATCGCTGAAAAAAATTTCTTAGCCACTTGGAAATCAGAAACCAATATCGGCCCAGCCCCCAATTTTGTGATTGAGCATGAGGCAGATATTGCCCATACCCCAGCCGATCTATTTCCAGGAATTTTGAAGACTGCCCGTATGGGTTATGACGGCAAAGGTCAGGCCACTGTTTATGACGTAGAAGGGCTCACTACTGCGTGGTATGAGTTTGGACGTGTGCCATGCGTTTTAGAAAAGCGCATGGAATTGGATTTTGAAGTATCAGCTTTGGTGGCGCGTGGTTATGACGATGCAGTGGTGGCTTACCCAGTAGCCCAAAACATTCATCGCGATGGTATTTTGCATACCTCTACTGTGCCAGCCCCATCACTCAAGTCCGCTCAAGAAAAGAAAATTATTGATGCAGCAAAAGCGCTCATTCGTAAGATTGATTATGTTGGCGTTCTTTGTGTGGAATTCTTTGTGCTCAAGAGCGGCGACATCGTTGCTAATGAAATCGCGCCACGTCCGCACAACTCTGGTCACTACACCATGGATGCTTGTGTGAGCAGTCAGTTTGAGCAGCAAGTAAGAGCTATGGCAAGATTACCTTTGGGCGATACCCGTCAGCTAGCACCTGTATCGATGTTGAACTTGTTGGGCGACCTTTGGTTTGAGGGTAGTGAAGACCAGCCAAAAGAGCCCGCCTGGAATCAAGTTCTTGCCCATCCAGATGCGAAGTTGCATTTGTATGGAAAGTCTGAGCCCCGTATTGGTAGAAAAATGGGTCACATTAATTGCTTAGGCGAGACTCTCAATGAAGCTCGTAAAAACTGTGCAGCTGTTGCTACCGAATTAGGGATCGAGCCCTAGAAATATGTCCTCAGACAGTACCCTGCTGCAATCTTCTGCAGTGATTAATGAAGCAGTGCAAACTTTGCGTGATGGCGGATTAGTTGCGTTCCCTACTGAGACCGTTTATGGCCTAGGTGCAGATGCTAAGAATGCTGAAGCTATCAAGAAAATATTTACCGCTAAAGGTCGCCCTTCAAATCATCCTTTAATCGTTCACTTAGCCGCGCCAGATGTATTTGATCAGGCCCAAATTGATTGGGTTGCGTTGTTGGCACCATGGGTAAGAGATTTATCTGAAGAAGCGCTAAAGCTTGTTAATACATTTTGGCCTGGCCCACTAACGCTAGTCTTCAAGAAAGATAAAAGCGTATTAGATGAGCTGACTGGTGGTCAAGATACCGTGGCAATTCGTGCGCCTGCTCACCCGATTGCTCAAGAGCTATTACGTAAATTTAAAGGCGGGGTCGTTGCACCATCAGCCAATCGGTTTGGCAAAGTTTCCCCTACTAGCGCTGCCGATGTTCGTAGTGAATTCGAAGGTATGCTGGATTTGATGGTCTTAGATGGTGGCGATTGTGAAGTCGGCATCGAGTCAACCATTATTGATTTGTCGTCAGGCGATAAAGCAGTGCTACTTAGACCTGGCGCTATTACTCCAAGTGAGATCTTTGCTAAAACTGGTGTGAAGGTCTACCTGCCTGGGGAGCTAAAAGGAAATCAAGCGGGCAGTGAAGCAATGGAAGATTTACCTAGAGTTTCCGGAAGCCTAAAAGCCCATTACGCACCAACTACCCCTTTGCGTTTATATGCCCCGGGTCGAGTCTTGGATGCTTTGAGTGAGTTCCCAGATATTAAATCTAGAGTTGCAGTAGCCGTGTGGGATTCAGAATCCTCTTTAAGCGAGGATGGACACCCATCTGCGCACTTTGAAGAGGTAGAGGTTCCTAGTGATAGCAGTGCTTTTGCAAGTCTACTGTATCGCTCTTTACGTGATTTAGATCAGCAGGGATGGGATCTCATATTGTTCCCAGAGCCCCCAGCAGGCGAAGAGTGGGATGGTGTTAGAGACCGACTTCAGCGAGCATGCTTTGGTTCTGGTCCATCTTCAAGTAGCCACGATAGCAACTGATCGTGCGCCTCTAAACCTCTCCAAGCATTGGGGTGGTTAATGAATGAAGTTACTGCATACATTTTTCCAGATTTACTTAGGACATAGCCTGAAATGGCTCGTACATCGGCAAGAGAACCTGTCTTAATTCTGGCCTCAGGCTTTTTCTTTAGGTGTAAAAACTTGCGTAATTGACTCATCAATCGATTACGCATCGTGCCATCAGTGCCAGCAATCGGCAGACTGTTATAAAAAAGATCACCCACTGGGAGATTGCGTGCGGTCAATAAGAGTTGATTCATTTGACTGGCAGAGATTGCTTCGTTGCGAGATAGCCCAGAGCCGTTCTCGATTACTAGCCCCTGAAAATCTAAGCCATTTTGTTTGAGCCAACTCTGAATAACGAGTTCACCATTAGCCGTGGTTGCGGGTTTGCCCATTTTATCTAGGGCCATGGTTAAAAGAACTTGGCGGGCCATGACATTATTGGAGTACTTATTGATATCCATAACATCATCGGCAAGTTTGCTGCCTTCAAATTGCAATAGCAGTCTAGCGGCCAAAGGAACTGAGCCATCTTTGCCGATAGGAGCTTGTGCCCAGCTGCCACCAGCCATTTCCCAAGAAGCTGCAAACCCCTGGGTGAGGAAAGTGTTGGCATCCAAAGCAACAACATTAAAGTTCACGCTCTTACACGCGCTTGGAAATGCGCCAGAGAATTGTGCGGTCAAAGGCTGATCGGTATTGCTGATGCCTTCAGGGTCTAGGTTGAAGCGAATATTATTTTTCCAGTTATCACATGAGCGATCTACCAACTGCATTTGGTTAGATACCTTAAGTTGTGAAAGTGGCGGCGTGTAGCTGATATCAATAAAGTCAGCGGTGCGTGACTTACCTAGCTGAAACGAGAGCGTCCTAAAGGCATACAGCAAGGGATCGGGAGGAACGTTGTAGGCGCGCAAAGATTCACCATCAATCGTGTTGTGCTCCATGACACTAGGTGCATAAGCGCTACGATCAAAAAATAAATTACCATCAATCTTTTGAATACCTAGGCCTTGCAGGTCTTTCATCATTTTGGCAAGTTCTTCGGGAACGAGCTTGGGATCACCAGTACCTTGCAAATACAAATTACCCTTCAAGACTCCTTGACGAATGACGCCATCGGTATATACATTGGTACGCCAACGATATTGCGGACCCAAGATATCTAAGCCCGAAAGTGTTGTTAATAACTTCATCGTTGAAGCGGGGTTCATTGGATCGCTACCACGCCAATCTAAAACTTTCTTGGCAACATTCTTTCCGGGGCGACCAGGCTCAACCTCCACAACAGAAATGCTTACGGCATCCAGAGGAATCTGATTACGCTCTAGGCTTGTGAGAACTACAGCTGGAATATTTACCAACTTAGCTTCCTCAGCGAGCGCGAGAGATGTCAGCAAAAAGCTCAAGAGCAGGAAGGCAGAAAGTTTGGTCAATTTAATGAAAGGCATGACCTGTAGGATAAACCCCTGTTAGTAATTAGCTCTAGGGCTAACATCAGAGATGTAAATAAAACAACAAAGCGTTGATTCTTAATGGATTTTTCTTATAAAACGTCGAAGTAATGTGAAATTTTTGGCATAATTTCGGTTGAAAAAATTCGCCTTAGAGCGAATTCGTTTAATCAACCAGTAAAGAATTATGAAATTGTTAAATATTAAAAAAATCGCTTTTACTTCTGCTTTGCTAGTAGGCGAGCTCTTGTCGTCAAATGTTGGTGCGCAAACTTTATACACAAGCCCATCTGTAACATTCACTGTCAATAATAGTAACTATCAATCCTTAACGTCGACAATAAATTCAGGCACCACTTTCACAATTAGTTACAACAGTGCATCTGCATTAGCAGCCAATCGAAATATGATGGAATTTAAGCTCAATAATGGTCCCACCACGTATGGATTTACTTTTCCTGCAATTACAGTTGGCTCCAATAGTTATACTTACACTGCTACTAGCAACTTTAATCGGTTCCTTTTTAATCCTAGTTCCGCTCTTAATCTTACGGATGTTCTGTTATACGTTGGTTCTCCAACACCGTCCGGCCCAACAGCTGAAGAAATTGCTGCAGCCGCTGCTGCTGAAGCGGCCGCAGCCGCAGCTAGATCTGCCGCTCTTTTACAAGCCTCAACACAACAGTCTGTAGTAAACACAGCTCAAGCATTGCAAGGTACTTACGCTTTGCAGAACTCTGTATTGGCTAACAGCTTTACTTACGATTGCACTTTGTTTGATAAGAACAATATTTGCGTATCTGCTGGTGGTCGTAACACTGCAGTGCAAGCTGCTAATGGCTTGAACAACACAAGCGCATTGTTAATTGCGGCTTATCGTCCGATTCCTTCAGTTCGCGTTGGTGCTTATGCTGACCAGAACTTGTCAGTTAACAACGGCGGTTCTACTGTGAATTTGGGTAACAACACACCATTAATTGGCTTGTTCACTGCCTGGAATCAAAATCAAGATGACACCGGC
The DNA here is from genome assembly GCF_018881715.1 of Polynucleobacter parvulilacunae. Taxonomy (GTDB): domain Bacteria; phylum Pseudomonadota; class Gammaproteobacteria; order Burkholderiales; family Burkholderiaceae; genus Polynucleobacter; species Polynucleobacter parvulilacunae. The sequence continues at coordinate 220,542 of NZ_JACVPW010000001.1, read as the reverse complement.
ACTGAGGTGCGTGCTTCGATCGCTTATGGTCAGAAGAACACTGCTATTAACCGTCAAGTTGTTGGCACTTCGCAAGCTGGCTCTGGTTCTTCTACTTTGAACAGTCAAGGCGCTCAAGTAACTGCTAAATACGGCTTTGGTTTTGCAAACTCCTTCATTGTTTCTCCATATATTGGTATGCGTTATAGCCAGAACAATATGGGTGGCTATACAGAAGGTGCTTCTGCTGGTGTAACTGCGCCATTGACTTATGGTGCTGTTAATACCAACGCTACAACTGCATTAGCAGGCGTAGGCGCTTCATTCAGAGCGATTCCGAAGACCAATTTATTCGCTAGCGCAGGTGTGGAGTCTGACACCAACACAGCGAGTGGTTCTGTGAATGCAACAAGCACTACGATTGCTGGCTTAACCCCAGTGAACTTCAATGCAAATCCAGTAAAGACACGCCCAACAGCAACAGTTGGTGCTACTTATGATGTTGAAAAGAATCAACGTTTAGGTGTTACTGGTATTTACCGACAAGAGTCTTATCAGGCAGTTTCTACAACCACTGTAATGGCAACATACACAGTCGGTTTCTAAGAAAAACTCCTGCTTTAATAAAAGACCCGCCACAGAGATGTGAGCGGGTTTTTTATTTGGCTAAATTGTTGAAGAATTTCGATATTTTTCTTGATAGCTCCCAATGATTTGATTTTGTTCATTTAGTAATTGAATGAAGTTTTCTATTCTTTCGTTGAGATGACCTTCTTGCTCTAAGGCTTCGCAGGCTTTAGTAAAGTTTTTGGCATTGAGGAGCTGCGCTCCTCCCTTGACCTTATGGACCATACTCCTAAAGCTAGCTTCATCGACTACTTCACTTTTGAGAATGAGCAGGGTCTCATCATGTACCTTTTTAATTTCTTCCAGGATCACCAGAATATATTCTGGACTTTGTCTAAGGAGATTTTCAAAAGCTCCAAAAGAGTATTCTTCTTGAAGTTTGTTGGCCTCCACTAAATCTGTGGAATCCTTGATCTGGAAATAGCGAGAGAGCTCATTCTCTAAAGTCATGAGGCTTAATGGTTTGATTAAGACGCCATTCATGCCGGCCTTCAAGAATTGATGGCGTGATTCTAGGGCATAGATATCTGCAGTAATACCAATGATGATGAGATTTTTATTGCCTTTATTACGTATATGCTTAGCCAGCTCTGAACCTTGCATGCCTGGAATGGATTGGTCTGTTAGTAGTAGATCAAAATGTTTTTGGCTGATGAGATCAAGTGCAGTATTGGCGTTATCACAAACCGATGCTTCAATGCCCAATGCTTGTAGCTGTAATGAAATAATTTGACGGCTAGCCGGATGATCTTCAACTACCAAGGCTTGTAATGGGAGCTCATTATTTTGAGCATGCTTTGATACTAACTTTCTGGATATATTGGCATGCTCTGAGGTTAAGGTCCCAGTTGCAGCAACGGTGGTACGTGGGAATGCCAGGCAAAAATGAATATTGCTACCAAGGCCGGGCGCACTTTCAAAATAGAGTTGACCATTCATGGAAGTGACTAAGTGGTTAGCAATAGTTAGACCTAGACCAGTACCGTTGGATTGCTCTATATTGCCCGGTATTTGCTCGAAAGCCTCAAGCGCAATAGCAATCTCTTCAGTGCCCATGCCAACACCAGTATCAATCACCCTAAATTCAATAAGCTGCCCTGCATGGTCATCTGCTAGGACGCTAACTGAAAAGTAAATTTCGCCATGGTTGGTGAATTTAATCGCGTTACTAATGAGGTTCTGCAGTATTTGACGCAAGCGTAAGGAATCGAGCATGAGTACCTCTGCAATTCTCGGATCCTTAGAGGTATGCAGTTTGAGGTTTTGCATTTGGGCAACCGTTGAAAATGCCGAATCAATGTTGTCAATCAAGATGTTGAGATTACAAGGTTCAATATTGAGTGTGAGCTTGCCAGCTTCTATTTTTGAGAGATCCAAGACTTGATTGAGGATGCCCAATAGAGATTCGGTAGATGAATGTGCACTTTTGAGTAATACCTTTTCATTCGCAGGTAGAGGACTGCTAAGTAATAGTTCTTGCACTCCCAAAATGGCATTCATGGGGGTGCGGATCTCATGGCTCATGGTGGCTAAGAAAGCAGACTTTGCCGCATTTGCATTTTCAGCCTGTTCTTTGGATGACATCAGGTGCTCTGCCTCTTGTTTTTGAAGAAACTGTTTCTGATACATGCGCCAGATCAAGAGAGAGCCAAGCATCATGATTGCCAAAGTAGAAATCCATGGCACAAGATTTCCTAATGATGCTGGCCTGGTTTCAAGGGTCGAGGGCGTCAGGCTAAACAGTTGGCGCGAGGAAACAGGGTCTAGATTGCTGAGAAAGTTTTCAAGTACGTCATGCAGAGCATCATCTTGATGGGCAATAAGCCAGCGGTATTCAAAAGGTTCTCGACTATATAAGCCATCAACTTGTAACTGTTCTTTGCTTGGCTTTTGGATGAGCTGCTGCGCTAGACGAAGTGGTAAGACCAGCGCCTCAATATCATTCTTGAGAAGATCAATAATCAGCTTCTCAACAGAGCTAGAAACATTGGCTTGTGGGTGAGATGGTATTGGCGGGTTTTCATAGCCGCGATCGAAGTAGGCGATATTAATGGGCTCAATTGGCGAATCGCCTTTTATCTTTTTGGTTATAACTGCATCGTGACCCCAAAAAATAGCCTCCGATAAGGAGCCGAACTTAAGGTGTTCATCATCCCAGGTAGGTGGATCAATAATGAAGTCCACCTCACCATTAGCAAGTTGCCGAAGCCCTTCTCGATCAGACTTGCGCCACTTCGGTAAAAACTCTTGTTGGGTAAATTCACCGAGCTTGCTTAGAAGGTTATGAAAGACTCCAGGCTCACCCCTTTCATTAACTCCCAAATAAGGAGCGTATTTTTCGTGAATACTAAAACGCACTACGGGATGGGCGTCGATCCATCTCTGCTCTCTTGGGCTAAATAGATTCGCATAAGCATTGCCCAATAATCCATTGAGCAGGAAGAAAAGAGCAAAAAAGGTGATGCGAATGATGGATCGACGCATGCCTACTTAACTTTCGATAATGTTATTCATGCGACAGAACAAAATGAGGTCAGCAATATTGTTGATTCCTAGCTTGTCAAAGACTCTGGTCTTGTAAGTTGCTACTGTCTTATTGCTGATATGCAACATGTCAGATATCTGTTGATTTGTATTGCCTTTGCCAAGGTATTTCATGACCTGGAGCTCGCGGTCCGAAATCAGCGCTAACTTATCGTTATCACTTAATGAGCTATTACCATTTTTGCCATGGGTGAAAAAGTTATAACCTTGAGAGATCGCAACGCAAGCCGCTAGGATGACGTCCGCACCTGCAGTTTTATTTACAAACCCATGCCCACCTAATGATCGAACCCTCCCGCCATAGACTGCCTCGTCCATACTGGAGAGAACTAGCATTCGAACGTCGGGATACATGAGACCAATGCGGCGAATGACATCAAAGCCATCGGTCTTGGGCATATCCAGATCCAAAATCACCATGTTTGGATTAACCTCTTTCATGGATCTGAGGCACTCCTCGCCATTTTGGGCTTGTCCTGCAATCTCAAATAACAACTGGTCTTGCAACATACTTTTAAGAGCCATCAGCATTGCTGGATGGTCATCTACTAACATCACGCGTTTTCTCATTACTTGTCTCCGTTTTGGTTTGGGTGTGGATGAGGGTGCAGCGAAAAAATAGCTTTTGCGATACGGCTATCATTAATTTGAAGCATTTGATGACGGCTTACGGGTGACATCATGAGACCGCCATACGAGTGGTCGGCAATCAGGGTGGTGGCATTTTCTAAATCTTTGACCAAGCCAATATTGCTTGCATAGATTTGCGTAGGTGCGTAAGGCGATTTTCTTAATTGAGATAGAACATCGCTTGCCAGTTCGTGCTCACGAATCTGACTCATGTCAATATGTACGCCCTCTAATTGCATCTCTGTAATCCAATGCAATTCTTCGGCGCTGCCAGAGAATTTTAAAAAGTGAAGCAGGACACCTAGTCGTCGCAAACGAAGTAATCCTTCTTTGCATGCATCGGCAATATCGGACTCAGGAATGGATTGAATGCCGATAGATACCAAGCCAACTGGTAGACGTGAATTCAGGATCAATTCACTCATAGCATCCACATAGCCACTTGAGGCGATGGCATGTGAAGGCACTGGCAAAATTCCAGGAATAAATCGACCACTGCGATACCAATAGGCAATCGTGTCTAAGCCTTCCATGAAAAGGCGCAGTAATTGCATGTCAGATGCAGTGAGTAATGGTCTAAATAAAGATCCTGTCAGTTTTGTTCCCTTGCAATTAAAAATGGGTTCATGACTAATCGCTTGTCGCTTGGACCAGGATTGGTGTTCTTCGAGGGCCTGGCTACTAAGGCCAAGCCAGGGGTCGCCACAGGCGTCTCGTACTTCTTGGAAGGGTTTGTTCTTCCATGCCTTTACAAGCGTGTACAGCCGGGATTTCTATCGCTCGCAGTTTAAGTTGGTACTCTAGATTCCATTAAATTCAATGACTTAAAAAGAATGCCGAAATGCCGATTTGGAGCGTATTCGCAGTCTAAGTTGGGAGTTTGCTGATTTTCTGAAGCTTAAGTTGGGGGTTTGGAGAGGACTCAAAAAATTAGTCAATTAAGTGGATCAATAAACCCTCTATTGGCCTAGGAAAAAGTTACTTTCATGGTTCAATATTAATGGGAGGGTACCTTTATGGGTTCAGCTATCCCCAGGATATCTGCGATCCGTGAAAAGAGGAGAGGGGAATTATCAAATACTTCAGACTCGATTTTTTCGACTGAATTAGCAAATTTGAAAATAGAAGATCAAAATTCAAAATGTGCTCTGACACCCCAAAAATTAATAGGACCGCGAGCTGAGTTATAGGCCGGATTTTCGATTCTCTGATAGTTAATGGAGCCATATAGATGATCATATATATGAGCGCTGTAATAGGTTTCAATGACTCTCTCTGGTTTATAGGTGATGTTTCCATCTCCTATAAACATTGTCATTCCACCTAAGCCCAAATAAGAGATCTGGGAGCTACTAATTTGATTAATTGCAAAACCTATTCCTAGGGTGTCCTTTGGTCTGGACCAAATTTCGCCTTGAACTGACATCCCGCCCGATAGAGATCTGCTGATATCTAGTGTTTGGGTTTCTGTCTTTCCTGGGCTCCAACTCCAGCGAGCAAAAATTCCAATTGAGTCGTTAATGCTTTGTTCTAAGCTGAAGCCATATCCCCAGGAGTTTTGCGTATAACGTGAGTTAAAAATATCAGGTGTACTTTTGGTAACACCTGCATTATTTATAGCGTCGTTATAGTTTGCCATATAGCCACGCTGTTGAAAAAAGAGCCCTCTAATTGCACCTGCTTTATTGAGAAGGTTTAAATCGTGCGCAATTTCAAACTGATTAACGTAATCTTTGCTGAGCGTGTAATCCAATTGGGCAGTATTTGGGGATGTTGGCATTGCCATCCTTCCGATTTTCAATATCCAGTCATCTTGGTGCCACTCAGAAACAATGCCGTAGGTAAATCCTTTATTGTCGGCGGCATAACCATAAGCGCCCATAGATGCTATGGAAAAATTTTGAAATTGAACCCGTGGATCTGAGCTGTAAGCATTGGAATCAAAAAAATCTAAAGCACTAAATTTTCCGTATGTTAATACCAGGCGATTTTTATTTGCAATACCTGCTAATTGATTTTTGGCGGATTGAATTTGGATATCACCACCGCCCAGTCCAATGGTTTGCCTTAAGAAGGCTCTTCCAATAAAGTATGTAGGCGGAATATATGTACCTTTTTGAAGCTCTCCATTAAAAAATCCACCCAAGCCAACCAGCTCATTTCCAAAAGAGGTTCCCTCAAACATTTCAGGATTGATATAAAACTCAGCGTTCTGCCAAAGTTTTTGGCCAAAATATGCAGTTGCACTTAATGAGTAGCTCACATGATTTGGGCCATCATTTTTATTCAATAGACTATTTTCACCATGGTAAGGTGAATCAAAATTATTTCTTTGTTGGGTAATATAAGTTGCCTGACCATGAAGGCTTCGGTCTTCAAACTCAATTAAGAGGGTTAACTCGTTAAATTTTGATGTGCTATCAGCCAAGTGATGTACTTCGTTTTGCCCAAAGCAATAAGAAAGTTTGCTATAAACCGCTAGCAAAAAAATTAGGTACTTCATTATTCATAAATGCAGATGTAAGGTGGGTTGGCCGTAAAAACTAACAGGAAATATTGCATGCCCTAATTTGGCGATAGAGATTTTTTAACTTATACAATCTGTTGCTATTTGACTAAGGCCGAAAATATATGCGTAGCCTAAAAAGAGAAAAAATATTAGTAGGGGTTTTGCCAAATAGATTAAGTAGGCTTTAATCACAGTAAATCCGTTTTTTATTAACGAGATTTTGAGAACTCAAGTTGTAAAATTTTATGGCGTTTTAATGCATCTTTTGTAAGGACAACAATTCTAGATCTCCTGTCAATTGCATCAGGTTTTGTCTGTAAAAATCCTTTTTTAATTAACTGTTTCAACGAATTGTGTAGCGTTGCTTGTGATGCAATTGACTTTTGGCCGATTAAATCTCCTACGCGAATCAATTCATCTTGAAGATGAGCGATTGAGGCAATATCGAGTAGCTGTGATTCATGAAATTTAAGCCCATATTCGGCGTCTATCCGATACATTTTTTTAATAAATTCAGGATATGTGCGCATTTGATAACCTCTTATAAACATTGCTGTTAATTTATTGCAAATAAGGGTTATTGATAACTAGCTTATGAGATAGGCTCTTCTAATCCCATCCAATGGTTAGCGCTGTAGTTAGTCCTCCTATAACACTTGCAAAGACACTCATTAATATGCAGCTCGATAATTTTTGCCTTAACATCGCGCCAATTAGAAACGTGCATATAAATGGTATTACCAGCTCAATAATCATGGTTGTTTTGAATGGGCTCCAAGCATATTGATTGCCAAACATCACTGCCAGCCTATTTAGTATTGCGCCGGAGGAGCCGATTACAGCGCCTTGCGTTATAGGGCTCTCAAACGATGGTGACATGAGGTAATTTTTAATTTTTTTGATGAGGCTGCCTCATGCTTTGATATTTTTAACATCATTCTCAATGAGATCTAAAAATTTATAATTTTTTGCAACTAAATAAGCGATTGAATTTTCCCAATCCAATCCATGCCCCTTCTTTCTATATCTCAGACAATATTGATAGATAAAGGTACAGCTGATGCACGTATTCATGTTGGTATTAAAGTCATTTTTAGATAGACTGATAAGGTTTGTACAAGGCACTCATGGGGAGGCTATTGCTTGTTGCTCAGAATGGAAGCCGCCATTTCAGCGGTAACGGCCGATAGTGTCCAGCCTAAATGTCCATGACCTGTGTTGTAAAAAATATTTTCTTTTCGTCCGCGCCCAACTACTGGAAGCATATTTGGCATCATTGGGCGTAGTCCGGCCCAAGGAACTACATCTTTTGTGCTCACCTGTGGAAAGTGAGCATTTGTCCACTCAATTAGGGGTTGTATTCTGTCCGCTCTAATATCTTTGTTAAAGCCATTAAATTCAGCTGTTCCTGCAACTCTAAAACGATCCAATCCAAGCCTACTGGTTACTATCTTTGCATCATCATCGAGAAGGCTAATATTTGGCGCAGCAAGTTGACTAATTTCATCATTTAAATTGACGGTAATTGAGTAACCTTTTACTGGGTATATATTTACGGCATCACCTAATTGAGAGGCTAGCTCCCGACTCTTAACCCCCGCACAAATAACCACATCATCACAATTTAATTCCCTTTTATCACCATTCACCGTAAATTTAATTAAAGCTTGCTTGCCATTTGATGTAATTCCATAAATGTCAGCCTCATAGATGGTATTAACCCCAAATTTGACCGCAGCTTGCTCTAGGCCACATGTAAATTTATGTATATCGCCAGTAGAATCACTTTTTGTATAAAAGCCCCCATAATAATTTCCCGCAAGAGTCGGTTCAATATTTTTTATTTCTGAAGGTGAGACTGGGCATCTTTTTAGGCCGCCTCTTAAAAGTAGTGCAGTGATATATTCTGCATCCTGAAAGTCATTCTTGTTTTTATAAATGTGTAAGATGCCCATTTTTTTTAAATCAAAATCAATATTGCCTTCCTCAGCCCATGAAAATAATAGCTCCCTTGCTGCAATTGCCATTTTTACGGTTGCAATAGTATTTTTTTCATAATTACCAATCTCCGAAATAAAATCTTTAATCCAAGAGATCTTGTGCCAAGTTGGATGCGGATGAACCAATAAGGGTGCATTATTTTTGAAGGCCCACTTTATCCCCTTGGAAATCGTTGACCAGCTATTCCAAACTTCCGAATTTGAAGCAGAAAGCTGGCCGCCGTTAGCAAAGGATGTTTCCATTGCTGGGTAGCGATGTCGCTCTAGAAGTGTTACACAAAATCCTTTTTTAGCTAATGCATAGGCAGTCGTAACGCCCGTTATGCCCGCACCAACCACGACGATTTTTCTCATTTTATTCTCCATTCATCTTTAGTGTTATTGCCACTAGCTCGGCGGTACTCAAAGGCATAAAACCAAGCAGTAAAAATCAAAATCAAAATTAATGCATAGAGAATGAAAATCCTAGATTCTTCGTTTATTCCCATAATTACTAGTACAGCCGCCATAAACATAAGGGCTAAATAAGATGAAATGGGCCATAGCGGGGTTTTGTACTTGAGGTTGCCTGCCTCTGAGGTGGATAATGATCTTCTAAAATTTATTTGAGACCAAATAATAAAAAACCACACAATCAAGCCTAACAAAGCGTTGCTGGACATTAAGTATTCAAAAGCTTTATTTGGCACAAAGAAATTAATGCTTACCCCAAACAGACAAATAATGGCTGTAAATATTATTGCCCTAACTGGTATTCCATTGATGGATATTTTTGAAAAATATTTGTTAGTTGATCCACTTAGTGATTGCCCATATAGTAATCTTGCGCCACTATAAATTCCTGCATTGCAAGAGGAGAGTGCTGCTGTAATGACAACAAAATTAAGAATGCCAGCAGCATTTTTTAAGTCAAGCCTTTCAAGCATTGCAACGAATGGGCTGCCGATGTTGGATATTTCATGCCATGGAAATATGGCGAGAATTACAAAAATTGCCCCGACGTAAAAGAAAAAAATACGGTACAGCAGACTATCAATGGCTTTGGGAATAGTCCTCTCCGGATCCTCTGCCTCTCCTGCAGTTAATCCAATCATTTCAACCCCTAGATATGAAAACAAGGCCAATTGAAGGGAAGAGGCAAAGCCATATAGGCCGTTTGGAAAAAATCCCCCATGAATCCAAAGATTTTTGAGTCCAATTGGCTCCCAATTGTTTGTAAAGCCAAAAATAATTACAGCTGCGCCCAAAGCAATCATTGCCAGAATGGCAACAATTTTGATAATGGCAAACCAAAACTCAAATTCACCAAAAAATTTAACTGCCGCTAAATTAATTGTACTCATCACTAAAATAGACATGCAGGCCCATACCCATTGGGGTGAATCTGGAAACCATAAATTCATATAAATTCCAACAGCTGTTACTTCGGCAATGATGAGAGCTATCCAGTAGGCCAAGTAAGTCCATCCCACCAAATAGCCTGCTAAGGGTCCAATGTAATTGCGGGCATAAACTGCAAAAGATCCAGATATTGGCTGGCGCACCGTCATTTCACCGAGAGCACGGGCAACAATAAAAGTAATTAACCCTGTTATTGCATATGCAAGAATGATCGACGGGCCTGCAAGCTTGATAGAGGTTGCTGAGCCTAAAAATAAACCAACACCAATTGTTGATCCTAGCGCCATTATGCGAATATGGCGTGCTTTTAGAGTTCTCTTTAATGTCATGGTGTTAGAAGGCTATCAAAAATTAATTTCTAATTTTCTTCCGATAACACCATATTTTCTCGATATATGGGAGTAAACGATAGCTACCTTTTAAGATAGGTATAGAGTTTGATATCTCATTTATGATGTTTTTTATGCAATACATGGCACTGAGAAATACCAAATATTGCTTAAATACTTCCAGGGTATTGCTAACGCCTAATGTGAGGAGGGTAATCCTCCTCGCGTATCAATCCCCTTTACAAGCCAATCGTATAAGTCATCATCACATTTGTAGTATTAATGTTCTGAAACGGCTCTTGGCGGTAAATACCAGTAATGCCAATGGTTTGGTTCTTTTCAATCGCATAGTAAGCACCAATCGACGCTGTTGCGCGAGTATTAACCTGATTAGGATTCACTTGCACAGTGTCTGTAGCTCCACCATAGGCGCCGGTAACAGTCCAAGTGCCATAGTTGCTACTCAAATTAGTCTCAAGACCAGCGCTAGCCATCAGTGTGAGTTCGGGTGTAGCTTTGGTTGTTATGCCAACTCCAGCTAATGCGGTAGTGGCATTGGCATTAATCGCGCTATAGCTTAGCGGCAGGGTAACGTTAGCATTGGCACCTTCGCTATAACCATTGACCTTTTGGGATAGATACCGAATGCCAGCGTAAGGGGAGATAATCAGATTATCAGTTACGGCAAAGCCGTACTTGCCCACCAGTTGAACTGATTGGGTATAAATGTTGGTTGATCCCTGGCCTGGCTCTGCACTGTTGACTACTGGGCGTGTAATAGTGGCGCTCTTCTGCCCTAAACCGGCAGAAACTTTCACTTCTGCACCGGTGCCATTATCATTTTCCGACCAAGCGGCAAAGATACCAACCATTGGAGTGCCGTTATCAAGCTTTACGCTGCCATTGTTAGTGTTATTTGAAAGGTTTTGGTCAGCATAGGCACCAATACGCACTTGTTTGGCTGCTTTTACAGCTGCAATAATTAAAGCGCTAGTCGAGTTCATGCCGGTGGTGGCATCTACGGTTTGATAGCGTCCACCAGTTGATAAGCAAATGCCGTTCTCACCAAAGGTGTTGCAATCATAGGATAGGCTATTAATTAAAGCCGATGATTGGGAAGTGAGGATGCTTTGCACTTGCTGGGCAGACAAGGTAATAGAGGCATCCGTATCAGGTACGGTAGCGCCACTTAAGAGCAAATCATAAGTGCCATCAGCATTTTGAACAAAGTGATAGTTAATGCCAGCGTATTGACCCATCAAAGATCCAGAAATACCAGTAGTAGCAGAGATAGAGTTTTTATTGTTATCGATGATGTTTAGCGCGCTAGGCAACACTGTGCCAGAGACAACATTGGTCAGGCTTTTATCTTGGATGGGGCCAAGAAACTCAATGTTGTAGGTGCTGACGCTACCAACCCCATTACTCACTGCTAATTGACCGTATTGCGTGCCATTAACCAAGGTGGTATAGGTAGTGGGTAAGTTGCCGGTATAGGTGAGGGGGCCATTAGGGTTACCAACACCTTGCAAGTTGGCCAGAGTTGTAATGGTGCCGCTAGTATTGTTAATGCCAAACCCACCACCAGTGGAGTACATGCTGCCATTGTTGGTGATGGTGGTAATGGAGCCACCAGCGTTATTGGCTATTGCAGTGCCACCACCAGTAGAGTAAATGCTGCCATTGTTGGTGATGGTATCAATTTGACCAGCATTTTTAAGTGCAGTGCCACCAGTTGTAGAGGAGATTGATCCAGAGTTATTGATGGTTCCTATGGATGCAAGGGAGCTATTATTGATGCCAATAGTGCCAGCAATTAAACCACCGGCAAGATTATTAATTTCACCTATAGTGGCGCTGGTAGGGCCGCTGCCGTTAACCCCATTATTAATGCCAGACCCCAAAATTCCTGTTCCATTGGTGTAAATTCTCCCGGAGTTATTGATGGTTCCTATTTCGCCCCCAAACAGGATGCGAATCGCATCACCTCCTTGACCGGAACCGCTAATATCGCCGAGGTTATTAATCACCCCGATGCTGCCGGAGGAGGTTTGGGAAATGCCGGCGATTGATCCTGACCCATAGTTATTAATTGTTCCAATAGTCCCTCTGTTATTGCTTATAGCTGAGGATGAAACGCTATTAATCTGCCCATAATTATTCAATAAAGAAATGGCTCCACCATTGCCAATCGCTGTACCACCGCTTGTAGATGTAGCAGTAATTAAGCCTGATTCGCCGTTGTAAATTTCACCTATAGCCCCCTGGTTATATATTGCGGTCCCCCCGAGTTTTGTTGCCACAATGGAGCCAAAATTATTCAATAGGCTAATGCTTAGATTTGAGCTGCCAAGGTATACCCCGTAATCCGCTTGAATTTTTCCATCTACGCCATTGGTAATGGTAGCCCCAGTTGCTGCGGCTGTATTTAGCTGAATACCAACACTTGATACAAGGATTTGGGAGTTGTTTGTTACGGTTGCATTATTGCCATTGATGAGCATTCCGTAAACAGCGATGGGACCACCAATATCGTTAAAAGCAGAATTATTAATCAATTGCACCTCACTTTTGCCGTTAGTGCTCATCCAGTAAGAGTTTAAGCCCGTCCCTAGATTGGTCCAAGTAGGGGGTGTTACTGGTGGGGTGTGAACGCAAACCGCTCCACTACTTGTTGCTGAGTACTGCCCATTCGCGTTGATGGAGCAGTTAATATTAGTTTGCCCCATCGCCCCTTGACTCAATAGCAAGCCTGCTACTAGAGCGAATGGGGAGAGTTTATAAGCCAATAGAATCACAAGATCTGATCGCTGTATTGGTGAGGGCTGGGGGTATTTCATAAGATATCCTTAATGTGAATCAATACCACTTTAGGCATATTTATTAATTTCTACAACTATCTTTTAAGATAGTACCAATTAAAAAAATAATCAATTTACTCCTGAAGGAGCATTAATTCCCTCTTGAGTTTCGCTCTCCAAGGGTCGTAGGTCAGGTTGGTTGTTATGAAGCTGCGCTCTGATATGGTTTTCCATATCTTTTAATGATTGCGTTTCTATACGTCGATGTTTACCGATAGTGACATAGGCCCTTAAAACGCCAATATTCACTAATTTTTGAATAGTTCCACGGGAAAGTCCAAGAGCCTTTGCGCATTCGCCTGTTGTATAAAACTCACGTTCACCTATTTTTTTAATGGTTCCCATTTTGTTCATTTGAAATCCCTATTCTTTAATTTGGTATTGATAGTTGTCATTTTGCGTTTTTATGATGATTTTGTAATCTGTCTCATGGGATGGTATTTTTGTGATTTTTTATGTATTAAGATAAAAGAAGTTGAAAAATTAAATGAGGTGGAGTGTGATTTATCTTATTGACGACGACGATGAGATGCGTGATTCTCTGTCTGGAGCTTTAAAAAGAATGCATTATTCAGTTACTAGCTTTTCATCTGCAAATGACTTTATTGAAAGCGTTCGATTCCCTAAGTCACCTTCTGTAATACTGCTAGATATGCAAATGCCTCAAATGAGTGGCATTCAACTTCAAGAATGGTTGATGTCCAATAATTGCCAGACACCAATTATTTTTATTAGCGGGCAAAGTCATCCACAGCAGATTATTGATGGGTTACATAACGGAGCGTATCGTTTTTTGCTCAAGCCATTTGAATTACATGAGCTTAAGGACTTCATAGATGGTGCTATGGCCATGGATGAGGGTAGGGATAGGCTAGATACCGCATACGCCAAATTGACACCTAGAGAAAAGGAAGTTTTTATTGAGCTGGCGAAGGGGCGTTTAGTGAAGCAAATAGCCTTGGATAGAGGGGTATCTGAATCTGTAATTAAGTTACATAAGGCTCAGGCAATGAAAAAGTTGGGGGCTAAATCACTACAGGCTTTGGCTAATTTTTACAAAGCACTGAATATTCAATGAAATTAGCCAATTAAAGCAGGCGAGTTAATCGACCTGGGTAGTTGCTTTTGCCGATGAGTTGGATTTTCTTAGCTGAATACATAGCGTAGCTCCCCCAGTCTCGTTATTGCTCGCATTGATGGAGCCGTTATGGTTTTCTATAATTGAGCGAGAAAGCCACAACCCTATACCCATACCCTTTGTTTTGGTTGTTTGAAATAAGTCAAATGCCTTTTTTAAGAAGCCGGGCTTAAAGCCATAGCCACTGTCTTTTACATCCAGCTGTATCCTTTCATCACCCTCGATGAGGGATACCTCAATGATTCTTGGTCCATCATATTCCCGCAGTGCATCAATAGCATTGTTAATGGCATTTAACAAAACCATCTGAATTTGTCCCTTATCCCCGTAAAAATGAATATTTGGATTGATAAATTTTTTCAAATCAATATTGACACTTGTAATTTCTCGATTCATGAGTTCAAAAACTTCTTTTAAGGTATCACTCAGGTTGAAATTTTCATACCCAACCTCACCAGCTACAAAAAGACCTCTTAGGTTAACAATTATTTTTGTAGCCCTACGAGTTGCCTTCATCAATCCGTAGGCAATATCTTTTAGGTTGGTGATATTTTCGGCCGTTATTCCATGGTTCTCAATGGACGCAATCTCAATTCCTAGGCTTTCACTATTAATGCTTATAGCTCCTAGGGGGCTATTGATTTCATGGGCAACAGAACTAATTACAGTGCCAAGTTTATTTGCCTTTGCGTACGCTGCTGTTGATTTAAGCAAAAGGCTTTTTTCTTCTAAGAGAATTTCTAATTGTCTGTTTAGGGATTCAATTTTCTCCAATTTGCTTAATTTAATCGAGGCAATCGAGAGCTCAATCTCTTGATTTATTGTTTTGGTTGATAAATCTTTTTCGGTTGTAATATCAAGAATATAACCAGACCATATAAGGGAGCCGTTAAGATATGAATTGCTTGGTTGTGACGAAAATCGCACCCATTTGATGGCATTGCTACGGGTTTTAATTTTCCCTTCAAAAAAAAATGGTGATTGAGTTCTGTGAACTTCTTGGTCTAATTTTCGAATTCTATCGATGTCATCCTCAGAGAACATTTTAAGTATTAGATTTGCAAATATGGGAATTTCATTTTCTGTTATTTCAAATATTTCCAGTGCTTTGCTATTTAGAAAATGGTAATTGCCAATCTCATCTGCGGTACGAGTATATTCATATAGTCCGCATGGTACCGTGTTGGCCAATCGTTTGAGGAGTTCATTCGAATGTATCAGACTGGAATTGAATTCATAATTCATAAGCAAAGTCCTCGAGGATAATCAAGTATTTTTTGGCTAAGGATGTAATATTACTTGTCACAACTTATTTTTTAAAGATTAAATTTTCCATAGATTCCATATCTTGTGCTTGATGATGTTGTGCCCTTGGTAACTAATCAGGACGAATATTTTAAGGTGGTGCACTTATTTTTCTTAATTAGGGGCTAAAGCATGGCCGTAATCGACTTTAATTCGATGAGTTACTTAGGTTCCATTTTTCATGAGGGCGACTAATAAGTTATTAATACAAGGGGCTAATTAGACTAGTAAAGTCAAATATTTAATAGTTGCTAGTATTCAGAAGTTTGGGTTACCGTAAATATACTGAAATTGAAGGCGGAAATACCTCAAGTCAAGATACTGTAATAAAGGGCTTTAAGTACTTGAGGATGCTCGAATAGGAAAGATGGTATTTGAAATCAATTTTCATCGTATGTCGTCCCAAGTGAAACTTTTCAATCTATTACAAGCGTTGAGATCCTCAATCAGCACTACATCTAAGTATTCACGAACTAAATTAGCAACTTTTTTTCTCGGCTCATTTTGGATAATGCAACTATCTTTTAGAATGCCTGGTGGATGACTATTGCCAATATCTTTGCAGAAGGTGCTTCTAATCAAATTTGTTATTTCTTCTTGTTGCTTCAGGGCAATAATCAAGATGTTTTCCTTAACAGACTCCACAGGAGCCTCTCCTAAATTTGTCATGCATGAATTGCAAACTAATAATGATGGCCTTTTGCAAAATACCCCATTTTTCCTTCTCTTACTGATCCTACTCAAATTAATTTTTCTTTTGCATTTATAGCAATTATTAATTAATACAATATTGTGAATAGGGCAGATTCGCGTCGAAATCCAGCGCCATGAATCTCGAAAAAATGGAGTTACATCTGATGTAAGGCAGGCAGGACAATATTTATAAATTGGTGAGTGATTTTTATCAATGGTTAGAAACAGAAAATCTGGCTCAGAGAGGATTGAGCTAACTGGGAAATTAATCTGACTTAAGGAGGGGTCCTCAAAGCCTAAAATACTGCCAATTTTTATTAAATCGATCTGGACATGACCAATATCAATTAAGTGACCGGGGGTTTCGCAACCAATTGACTTCATTAATAATTTAAGCGAAATTACATTATCTAGGGAAGCGCGTGCCACCCATGAGCTAAACGCTTCACCTTCTTGGATTGGGGATATCCCATAAATGCGTTGATACTTTGGTAACCAATTCCCACCAAGCTGTTCAAGCCCTCTAAAGGTTCCTGTTTCTATGGGTCCAATATCGAAGAATCGCTTTACCATGTTGCATCCAGCTCCATTTGTCTGGTAGATAGCGTGCTTTGATTTCGGGTATCAAATTGGCGCCAAACTTTTCTTATGTGCTGCTCATAAGCAGTGCGAACATAAAACAGTTCGTCAGCGGTAATTTCGGATTGCAAGTACGATTGTGCGGGACCAAAAAGACGCTCAATCAGAGAGGCGCTACTCTTGGATGGTTGGCGCATTGACAGTTTAGATAGGCGATTTCCGAGATTGTGGGGCCACTGATGCAAAAGTTCAATAGCTTGATTGATCATTTGATTCGCCTCATCAATAGTCAATATTTTTCTGCCATGCCCGGGGCCATAGCTCCCCAAGTTAAATATGCAGTGACCTAGGAACCACAGGGTTTTGCATAGCCCATCTAGGGATAGATTGGCCAGTCTATCTATCTCCCTATCCGCAAGAAGGCCCCTAGTTGGCGAAGTTTCTTGATTAAATCGATTTTCTATCAGGCTGGCTATAAAAAGAGACCCAGGAGATGCGGTATAGGATTGAGATTCTTTTAAAGGGTGGCCACATCCACAATAATCTATAAATCGACGATTCCACTTAAGGCGCTTTCCGCAGCCACCGCAACTATCTATTAAAGAGGTTTTATGGGTAGGACATGCAGTATAAAAAGTCAGGGACCAAGAACCACGTAAATAATTGGACTCTTCTAAACACTTTGGGCAAACTTTGGAATACCTACTGGCTAAGAATGCTGATTTTGTAATGAGCTCACCATTAATTTGCCAAATATATTCCCCTCCGGTTCGAGAAACCTCAATACCAGAGAGTTGCGAAAGTTCTGCAACTGAATTAAGGCAATAGTTGGCAATCCTTGGTATATCTTGCATGCGAATTTCTTTAGTGTCTTCGCAAATAAGTTCTATTAAATTGGCGGGACCCCCTTTTAAGTAGTTTGCATGAATTACTCTAACTAAAAATCCATAGCCATCTTCTCCTGGATGAGGTTGTACTCGATGAAATAGCCTATCCATGATTAGGTTCAAACGGATTGGGCCTACTTTGCCCAAAGGTCTTTTGGCATGCTTGGTAAAGGTGACCCTCAGCGCTGGGTGATTTAGCTTGAGCGGCAAACCAGACTGCTTGAGCGACAAAGTCTTTCACATCTCGAATATTGCCCTCGGTTATGAGATGTATTTTTGAGGCATATCTCTCAAGATTGGATCTTTCTGGCAAGGGAATGGCTTCATCAATTGCACTGAGAACATCTTCAAACTCAGGGCCATTGCTAAAACATCTCAATAGGAATACCCCCTTCCAGCGAGTTCGAACCTGGGAGTCAATATCCAATATCTTTTGCAGGCCTGGAGTCCCAGAAAAAATAAAAGCAACATTTGATGAGTTATAAATATCTTTTATGAGATCTCCAACCTTCCCTCCAATTCGATCGGCAACCCGTGTTGCCAATACATTTAGCCAGAGATGCTGAGCCTCATCACAGATGATTGCTATTGTTTTGGCAGCAACAAGCGCGGCGAGCAAGATTTTTTGAAGATCCGCTATGCTGCGGTCGTTCAAAAGAGCCATGTTTTGTCCCAATTGTTTTAACAATGTTCGCAAGAAATCTCTTTGGCTTGGCTGAGCTGAAAACGAAACTTTCACAATTGGGCATATTCGTGCATGGATAGTTTCTTGGGGTATATATTTTTTCATGATCTGCTCTAGCAAGAAGCTCTTGCCACAGCCACCATCTCCTAGGAGCCAGACTCCACCAGGGCGCTCGCCCCCTTCCTTGGACCGCAACAATAGGTGATCAGCAAATTCCATTGCCTCCTTAAATTGATCGTGAGCAATGGGAACATTTCGGACAAATTTATGCATCTCCCAGGAATTATGTCGAGCCATTATCTGGTCGCGCAACCGCTCTGCAGTAATTTCTTCGCGTATCTCAGGAGTAATTGATGCAAATAAGTTCCCCGTATTAAAGTCGGTGGAATTCATCATGTACCCCACGTCAATTTCTTACGAACATATGCGGGAAATTGAATAACTTCGGCAGAAGATTCCTCGGCGCCTAAATGTTGATTTGCAAATACATTGCCGATCGACTTATTTTTCCCCTCAATCACTGAGTTAGAGTTGATTCCAGCTAGTCTTGCAGCTTCAGAGCGATGAAATTTATTTTGGCCTGTTATGGAGTCTTCTACAGCTTTATCAACTTTTCTTCGAGTTTTCATAAGCTCATAGATTGCATTTTTTTTATTGAGCTTTATTTCCCCTTCTTTTCGCAAATATCGATGTTGATATTCACTAAGGCCGCTACTGTATTCGGGTCTCGTAGATTGAACCTCGAAATATTCATCTGTGATCGGGTTTTTGACTTGGGCGGATCCAAGGTCTTCTCGATTGATGACAAACTCAACTTTCTGACCCTTCCCAATAGTCCTCATCAGTTCACTTAGTTCATCGCTAGCATAATTAATCCATTTGTATCTCAGGCCTTCATTAGTGAGTGTCCCCTCAACATGTTTTCCCACCATGATGTCAATATCGTCGAGATTGGCCGCATAGCGTGGGGGCGCAAGTTTTATTCCGGCATTCCAGAGATCCAGTGGAGTTGCCTGATTGTCAGCATTGGGAAGTACATTGTGAAAATCACAAATCCAAAGGTGCATTAAGTATGTGAAGGTGGAAATTTTTATTACTGAATCTACTTCAGGATCGTAATCCCCCCGTTTTAATAAGCTTGGAAATGTCCTTCCCGGCAAGGTCTCAAATAGAGTCTCATTGATAGTTCCAAAGAATCGCTCAATGGATGCCTTATGCCATGGAGCTCTCGTCGCGCAATACTCATAATGTGCGCCTGTCCTTTCGACCATTCTTCGGCATTGTTCGGCTAGATAGTCGCTTCCCCTATCAAACTCGTAATATTGGGCAAATCCAAATGAAGGCCATGGGTTTTTTATGTCAGGCCATCTTTTTTGAACATCAAGATGTGCTGTCATAGAGTGTTTAAAGCACTCGGCAATACTTTCAACACCTGTTTTTTGGAAGGAGAATGAGAATCCGACAATGATTCCTGAGTAGCGATCTTTCATCGTTGTTAACCAAGGCCTGCCAATGCACAAATGCAGTTCATCATCTACAACCATAATATCTAAGAGAGTATGGTCAACCTCGATGACATCTAGCGGGTACTCCGAAGGAAGGTGGCCTTTAATCATTCGAAAATGGTTGTCGGCGTATTGTTTTCCATGTCTTGCAACCATGACATCATATTTATTTTTTACCTTGATGCGTTCATAGAAGGTACGATCGGAAACAATGGTTAGTTGTGGCTTGTTGCTTAAGGCTCGACTATTATTTTCAATTTCTAGTGCCTCTAGATACCCTCGGTAGGCGCTTGCAATTCCAGGTCTAGTTTTTACTAGGTATTTGGCCTCGATCTGATCTTGCATAAATTGCTCGCTTTCGCGATCAATCCTTTTTTTTCTCCGCCTATACGAATTCATTGATATAAGAGAATGCATCCTTTGGTTTGACTCATCGAATTTTTGCCACCATCTGTGAATCGAAGTTGGGCTCGGAGGCTTCTTATCAAAAATTTCTTGAGCTATTTCTTTGATCGCTTCTATAAGGTATTTTTTCTTACCCCGCGTAAACTTTCTTTTTATCAGGCCTGAGATGTAGAGGCTTTTCCTAAGCGCATTTGCCCGATTTTTTTCTGAGAGATTATCAATAAACTCACTTGGTTTAATTGGCTCAGCCTCTCCAAAGGTGATGATTTCTTTATCCGACGAGAAGCTTTTTATGATTTTTAGTTTTTTGGAAACGTATTCCTCCCAGAATTGATTTTCTGCGATGGAGATAATTTCCCCTGTCTCAAGATCTGCAAATTCAATCGCATTGCCAATATGAGAAGTTAATCTGAGCTCCTCTCCTATGCGTGAAATCACCAGGCCAGGCTCAAGTAGGAAGCTATTCATACTTCCTCCTCATCATCATTTTCTTTTTTTGTAGGAGGATTGCTACCAATTGCCTCATCTCGGCGTTCCCAAGATTTTCGAGTGGGGCGCTCAGATTTTTGGACACCATCAAGAGGTGTTGGCTGAGAAAATCCGCATATAACTCTAAATGGGTTTGGCGGATGATCGTACTGTCGCCCAATCTTCGCAAGTGATATGAGTCGTTTATCTTCGGGCCGATAACCCAAAGCCAATTTTTCCAAAAAATCACCATGTTGACCTGAGGCAAGAATTGTTTCAATTGAGAGTCCCTTGAATGGTTTGTTTGGCAGACTTACTTCGGCTTGATCATCTAGTGATGCATTCCAATCGATACACAGCTTTCTTTTCGCGATTAGGGTGTAGATATCGACTAACTCAACTTCAGCTTTTGCCATCAACTCATGAATTGAGATGCCCGTATTAGCGGAAGATAGAATGGCCTCAACTTTCAGATAGGCATCCCCACGAATGTTGCTAGTTGCATACCTGAAGAGCAACTTAATTGTTTTGAAGCGTGGACATTCTTCTAGTTGTGTGTCGACTAAAAATCGAAACTTCTTCTTTGGCTTTAAGTGGTTTGCGATATCAATGTATTTGGACATAGATTCATCAATCACTAAGTGCCTAAGGCTTTTGACCTCAAGTAGTAATTCAGAGCGATCTGTCAGCACTACCAAGTAGTCAGGGGTGTAGCGGCGCTTTATCCCTTGGGAGTCCAGATACTCCTCGGTAAATGGTTGTGAAGCAATCGAGATGACATCCGAACACAGCGCAAGTGTTGTGACGCAAAACCTCTCCAGATAGGATTCCCATTGAGCGGGGAGAGGGGTTAGGCCCCTTATGAATGCTCCACCTGTAGTTCGCCAGGGGGAGGACTTAATCAGATCTTTGGCTTCCGAAAGATTTTTAGCCTTTTTTCCAAATCGACCTTTGGGCTTACGACGTTGTATTTTTTTCATGAATTTTCTCGCTAGGGGCTATTAATTACATTCAAATGAATATAATTAGTGTCAGCGCCTCAAAATTTAGGTTGCAAAAGGCTTGACCTAGCGTTCTAAATTCGAGAAAATAAACATACCAATAGTTTTGTCTCAAATAAAAAGCTTGACCAGATAGCCTGAGAGGGTGAATCTGGTTTTTTTATGGGCTCATTTTGTTTTCCTTGTGACCTAATAGCTCTAGGTGTTTAGTTTTGAACTGCTTGCTAATTTGTTGCTATCTGTATATCATTGCGAATATTAATAAATCAATTATCTTTAATTAAGGCTAAAAAATAGTCTATAAATAGTTAAAAATATTCAAAATCATATATTTTAACACTACATGAACAACACCCCAGATTTTTCCTATAAGTTAGGTGAGCGAATTCGCGAAGAGCGTAAGCGTTTAGGCCTTACTCAGGCAGAGTTTGCGGAGCGTGTTGGGGTGAAGGTGTTGGCGCAAGGTGCCTATGAAGGTGGGCGAAGAGAGCCCAGGGCCTCATACTTTGACCTAGCCTCCAAGATTGGTGCTGACGCGGTTTACTTGGTAACAGGCAATAGGCTATTAGCTAGTCCTTCGCAAATTGATTTGCGCAAAGCCGAGATGGATGCCTTTAGCGCTTTGGATGATGAGATGCTTAATAAGTATGGTTCGCTCCTTGACGGGAAAGAGCGATATTTTGTATTTGATGCCTTACGGGATCGACTACTTCTTTCTAGATAGGCTGTCTGCCTATTGCATAAGTTGGCTGTAAAATCGCAAATATCAGCTTATTTCCCCCCTTTCTATTCTGATGGCTTGCAAACCCTTATTCTTAAAGGGTCCGGCTTGGAGTCTTGTATTTCTCGTAGCTTAAGTTGGGACTCTGTATTTCAGTAAAATCAATCACTTGCAGAAAATCCCGCAGATAAAAATTTCAGATTCTAAATTTAAATCTGACCGTTGATTTCAAAATTATCAATAAGTAGTAAATTTGCTCAAAATTTGGATTATTAATCGCCTGGAGAGGCTCGAGCCATATACCTATTGGGGGTTAAGTACCAATTTAAGCTGCGAAAGTCCCAAGTTAGACTGCGAGCCATAATTTCGGGCTCATCAGCATTCTCCAATCGGTGACTGTCCAGTCTAGGCAGGACGGATTGGAGCGGTAAGGGCTTTAGGCTGATTTATCTGTAGGAATCGACCTACCAACCTGTCCCCATTATAAAAAGGGGCTAAATCCTTAAAGAATTTATGGTGATCCGCCCTTGAAATACCAGGAATCAGACCTATATAATCAGCACTCCCTACACGCGAGTGCTAAAACAGCGGGTTTTTAGATAAATCAGCCTTAGTTTGCGTGTGAGAGATTATAAAGCATTGATTTATATAGTTTATTTAAATAGTTAACACTTACTAACATAGGAGAAGAGATGAATTTGCGTCCCTTACATGATCGCGTAATCATCAAGCGTTTAGATCAAGAATCAAAAACTGCTTCCGGAATCATCATTCCTGACGCTGCTGCAGAAAAGCCTGATCAAGGTGAAGTTTTGGCAGTAGGCCCAGGCAAGCGCGATGACAGCGGCAAATTAAACGCACCTGACGTCAAAGTAGGCGATCGCGTGTTGTTTGGTAAATATGCAGGTCAAACAGTAAAAGTTGACAGCGAAGAACTCATCGTGATGCGTGAAGACGACATCATGGCTGTTGTACAGAAGTAATTTCGGTATTTAAGAGAGGAATTTAATCATGGCAGCAAAAGACGTTGTATTTGGAGATAGCGCCCGCACCAAGATGGTCGAAGGCGTAAATATTCTTGCTAATGCAGTGAAAACAACTTTGGGACCAAAAGGTCGCAATGTGGTGATCGAGCGTTCATTCGGTGGACCAACAATCACTAAAGACGGCGTATCCGTAGCAAAAGAAATCGAACTCAAAGACAAGCTCCAGAATATGGGCGCGCAGATGGTTAAGGAAGTTGCTTCCAAAACTGCTGACATCGCAGGTGACGGTACGACTACCGCTACTGTTTTGGCTCAGTCTATCGTTCGCGAAGGTATGAAATATGTTGTTTCAGGCCACAACCCAATGGACTTGAAGCGCGGTATCGACAAGGCTGTTACAGCTGCAATCGAAGAGCTCGCAAAAATCAGCAAGCCTTGCACTACTACTAAAGAAATCGCTCAAGTAGGTTCTATCTCTGCAAACAGCGACCACAGCATTGGTCAGCGCATTGCAGAAGCGATGGAAAAAGTAGGAAAAGAAGGCGTTATCACTGTTGAAGATGGCAAGTCTTTGGAAGACGAACTCGAAGTAGTTGAAGGTATGCAGTTTGACCGCGGCTACCTCTCTCCATACTTCATCAATCAACCAGAAAAACAAGTTGCCGTATTGGAAAGCCCATACGTTCTCTTGTTTGACAAGAAGATTGCCAACATCCGTGATTTGCTCCCGGTACTCGAGCAAGTAGCAAAATCTGGCCGTCCTTTGTTGATCATTGCGGAAGATGTTGAAGGCGAAGCCTTGGCAACTTTAGTTGTGAATAACATCCGCGGCATCATCAAGACCTGTGCTGTTAAGGCTCCAGGCTTTGGCGATCGTCGTAAAGCGATGTTGGAAGACATCGCGATTTTGACTGGCGGTACAGTAATCGCTGAAGAAATCGGACTCACACTCGAGAAAACAACTCTTGAGCATTTAGGTCAAGCGAAGCGCATCGAAGTAGGCAAAGAAAACACCATCATCATTGACGGTGCTGGCGATGCTAAAGCGATTGAAGCTCGTGTGAAGAACATTCGTGTTCAGATCGAAGAAGCTACTAGCGACTACGACAAAGAGAAGTTGCAAGAGCGTGTTGCTAAGTTGGCAGGCGGTGTTGCAGTGATTCGTGTTGGTGCTGCTACTGAAGTCGAAATGAAAGAGAAGAAAGCTCGCGTTGACGACGCATTGCATGCAACTCGTGCAGCCGTTGAAGAAGGCATTGTTCCTGGCGGTGGCGTAGCGTTGATTCGTGCGATGCAGGGCATCAAGGGCTTGAAAGGCGATAACGCTGATCAAGACGCTGGCATCAGCATCGTATTGCGCGCTATGCAAGAGCCATTGCGTACGATCGTTAGCAATGCCGGCGAAGATGCTGGTGTAGTTGTTAACGCTGTACAAGCAAGTACAGGTAATAACGGCTACAACGCAGCTACTGGTGAATACGGTGACCTCGTTGCTCAAGGTGTTATTGACCCAACTAAAGTAACAAAAACTGCATTGGTAAATGCAGCATCTGTTGCTGGCTTGTTATTGACTACCGATTGCGCTATCTCTGAAGCACCAAAAGATGAGTCTGGTGCTGGTGGTATGCCTGATATGGGTGGCATGGGTGGAATGGGTGGAATGGGCGGCATGATGTAATTGCCGTTAATTTCCTCAGCTACCAAGCTGTAGAAATAAGAGCGCCTGGTTCAAAAGACCGGGCGCTTTTTCTTTATAGGAGTAAGCTGTATCCACCATTACCACTGGAGCAGGCGTCAAAATGACTAGTCGCAATCAAGCAAATTCCTTTATATCAATGGGCTTGCTCTTTTTGGGCGCCACCTTTCTTTGTGAGACTGCAATCGCTCAATCAGTTGACGCTCAGCCAGTATTTCAGAAAAGTGTTTCAAACCTGCGTAATCAGCGTTATTGCGAAGTACTAGTGGGCAAGCGAGCTTGGCTCAATTTGGAAGTCAAGGTATTTAATACGCAAGGACTTAATCTTTGTCCTGAAGCGCAGTGGAAGACCTTAACCAAAGAATCTATTGAAAAGAGTTTCGATGCCTCTTTTGCTATCCTCAATGGACCGCGCTATTGGACGATGGATGAAATTCAGGCGGCGGGTAATACCATCAATGACGTAAAAGAATCTTTTGGCGGCATCGAAATGAACTTACGGGCAACAATCCAGTTAAGTTTGCTAAAGCAATTGATGGGTAGCAAACAATACACCCCAAATGAAATAGTCCGCACCACTAATTTTATATATAGGGTGGGTAGCGCTGTATATGAACTCACTTCTCCTGGAGGTGACGTGTATGTGATGCAGTCTTACTCACAGATTGTGAATCCTGCGCTCAATATGAAAGACTTGCCAGTATTGGGTGAGCAGCTGAAATTACCCGCTGGCTGGACGTATCGAAGCCGAGTGCTTGATCAAGACCTTTCTTTAGTAGCTAATGGAATTGCCTATGTACTGCAGGACAATTTATCCAATAGCTATCAAAGAAGATAGATCTTTATCAGCGGATTATTGAAAGAGTTTTTGTGTTCGCAATAAGTCTGCGTTGAAAGATTCGTATGGGAATAGTTGATTTGGAAACTCTAGGGCAAAGATCACATAAAGCGCAAACCCCATCAGCCCTAGGTAAAGAGCAGTTAAAAACCAATCCTCTTCATTCTTCACTGCCATAGCATAGCCGCTTAAAAGCGCACCAATCGATAGTAGAGCAAATAAGAAGCGTTCAAGAATCGGGGGAGGATGATGTCTAGCATTTAACATCCCATCACGCAAAACTTCCATGAGGTGATCAGTTTGGGGCCTTAAGATCTTGTCGGCCAATTCTCTACTGCCAATTGGTGCACGTGGAATGCTCAACATCATTAATTCATTAAACTCATTTAACTTGTTGCCTAGGCGAGCTATATTTGTATTTAGGGCAACGAATGTATTGACCTCTTTATATAGCTCAAGACGGTCTTCAAGAATTTCTTTTAAAGAGTTGCGTACCTCAATTTGATCTTTTGGACCAAGGTACTTACTAGATTGATAGAGTTGGGTAATGGCATCAGCTTGGGCGCGCATGAGGCTAACGCGTTTATCAAAATGTTCATTTGCACCCGAGAATGTAAAACCGAGAACCAGCGCCGATAATCCAAAGATAGCAGTCGCCAAAGAATCTCGAACGATTACCTGATTTGAGTTACGTAGGCGGTATTTTCCGAGGAGCCAACCTACCAATAAGAATGTGAGGATTGAGGCAAAAAATATTAGCGGCGCATATTTAACTATGTTGAGGTGATTCCCAATGAAATTTGGCATAGCAAGCTCTTGTAAGGTGGTATTGCTTTATTGAGGAGTTTGCTTAGTGTAATAAAAAACCGCCCGAAGGCGGTCTTTTATTTAAAGGCTCGAGAGCCGGTCTTATTCAACCGCTTTAACCATCTCTTCAACCACTTTCTTCGCATCACCGAAGACCATCATGGTTTTATCCATGTAGAAGAGCTCGTTATCTAAGCCAGCGTAACCAGCTGCCATCGAACGCTTATTGACGATGATGGTTTTAGCTTTAAATGCTTCCAAGATTGGCATGCCAAAGATTGGGCTGCCTGGAGTGCGGGCTGCTGGGTTCACCACGTCATTCGCGCCAAGCACCAGAACTACGTCAGCCTGACCAAAGTCGCTATTGATGTCTTCCATCTCAAATACTTGATCGTACGGAACTTCAGCTTCAGCCAAGAGTACGTTCATGTGACCAGGCATACGACCAGCCACTGGGTGAATCGCGTATTTCACAGTCACGCCATGATGAGTTAACTTTTCAGTCAGTTCTTTCAATGCATGTTGCGCGCGAGCCACTGCCAAGCCGTAACCTGGAACGATGATCACAGTGTCAGCATTTTCCATGAGGAAAGCAGCATCTTCAGGTGATCCTGTTTTGTAGTTCTTAGGGCCGCCATCATCACCACCGCCAGCAGCAGCTTCAGCGCCAAAGCCGCCGAGCAATACGGCCAAGATAGAGCGATTCATCGCTTTACACATGATGTAGGACAGAATCGCGCCAGAAGAGCCTACGCAAGCACCAGCAATAATCAACACTGGGTTGTTCAAGGTAAAGCCAATACCTGCTGCAGCCCAACCAGAATAACTATTGAGCATTGATACAACCACTGGCATATCGGCACCGCCGATAGGGATGATCAAAGTTACACCCAACACTAGAGCGACCGCACACATTACTAGGAATGCTTCATGACTACCAGTCATGAAGTACATTACGCCGCCACCAACCATGGTGATTGCTAGGAGGAGGTTGAGTAAATGTTGACCAGCAAAAGTAACTGGCTTACCACTGACCTTGCCTGACAATTTGCCGAAAGCAATCACAGATGCAGTGAAGGTAATGGCGCCAATGAACGCGCCGATAAAGAGTTCAATCTTTTGCGCGCCAGTGTGGTCATGTGCTGGATTAAATACAGCAGCAATCGCAATTAACACGGCTGATAAACCTACGAAGGAGTGCATCAAAGCAACCAACTCAGGCATCTTTGTCATTTGCACGCGTTTAGCGGCAAGCGTACCAATGATCGCGCCGCCAACAATGGCAACACCAATCAAAGAGATAGCGGGTTTGAAATCAGGAATGAAGAAAGTAGTGATGACTGCTAGCAACATACCAATCATGCCGAAGGTATTGCCTTGGCGCGATGTAGTTGGTGAGGACAATCCACGCAAAGCGAGAATGAACAACACCGATGAAATGAGATAAGAAATAGCGGTTATGTTTGACATAGTTTTGGTTTCTGTATTGGTCTTATTCTAGGTTTATTTAGTTCCAGCCGCATCAGCCTTAGGCGCTTTTTTCTTGAACATCTCAAGCATGCGACGGGTGACCATAAAGCCACCAAAAATATTAATAGAGGCTAGGAATACCGCAACTGCACCAATGATGCTGGTGAGGGTGATTTCATCGCCACCGATCACTTCGGTTTGCAGTAAGGCGCCAACAATGATGATTCCGGAGATCGCATTAGTAACAGCCATCAAAGGCGTATGCAATGCTGGGGTTACGTTCCAAACAACGTGGTAGCCAACAAAAATGGCCAATACAAACACGGTAATGTTTTGAACGGTGAGGATGCTTTGAAAGGCAGCGAGATCCATAGTGTTTCCTTAGTATTTTTACTATTAGTTTTTGCGGATGGCTTGGCCATCACGACACATTAAGCAAGCGGTAACGATGTCATCATCACTTGGGATAACCAACTTCGCATCTTTATCGATAATGAGTTTCATGAAGTCGAGCAAGTTACGTGAGTAGAGCGCAGAAGCATCAGCACCAACCATGCTGGCTAAATTGGTATAGCCAACAATCTTCACGCCATTCACATCAACCACTTTGTCTGCTTGCGTTAATGGGCAGTTACCTGAACCGTTATCACCTTTGCCTGCAGCTAAGTCGATCACGATCGAGCCTGGCTTCATATTGGCAACAGTGTCGCTATGCAGCAGTACTGGTGGCTTACGTCCCGGAATTAATGCAGTAGTAATGACGATGTCAGCTTGTTGGGCGCGTTCTGCAACCAAGGCTGCTTGGCGCTTCATCCAAGCTTCAGGCATTGGGCGGGCATAGCCACCAACGCCTTGAGCAATCTCGCGCTCTTCGTCAGTTTCATAAGGAACGTCAACAAACTTAGCGCCTAAAGATTCGATTTGTTCTTTAGCGGCCGGACGCACATCAGATGCTTCAATCACGGCACCAAGACGTTTTGCCGTAGCAATTGCTTGCAAGCCTGCAACGCCAGCACCCAAGATCAATACACGTGCTGCTTTAACAGTGCCAGCAGCAGTCATCAGCATTGGCATAAAGCGTTGATATTCATTTGCAGCAACCATAACTGCTTTGTATCCAGCAATGTTTGCTTGGGATGACAATACGTCCATGCTTTGCGCACGCGTTGTGCGTGGTGCAGCCTCTAAGGAGAAAGCAGTAACACCTTGAGCAGCCATTGCTGCAATCATGTCGTTATCAAATGGGTCCAACATTCCCAGGAGAACGGCACCCGATTTAATTTGCTTCAGTTCTGCTGCTTCAGGAGCGCGTACCTTAAGAACAATCTCTGCGCCGAATGCATCTGCAGCGCTACCAATGGTTGCGCCTACAGCTTCATATGCGGAGTCAGGTTGACTTGCTTTTAATCCGGCGTCTTTTTGGATGACGACGGTATGACCTTGACCGATGAATTTTTTAACGGTTTCTGGTGTGGCGGCTACTCGAGTTTCCCCAGGCCTTGTTTCCAGTGGTACTCCTATGCGCATGGCATGTCTCCAAAAGCAAAATTTATAAAAAATCTATTTTAGTTAAATAGGGCTCATTGCGCCTATTTACTTACCCCTAAGTCCGTTTGCTTGGTTTTTGCCCAAAATCCTGTGAATTCAGGCTAAGACTTCTACAATATGGTCTGTAAGCTTATATTGAATTCTCGCATTTTTTGATGATCCCGCTCAATTCTTCCGCAATCCCGTCTTCCCAGACCAAGAAAGTCGTTATTGGCATGTCTGGAGGGGTAGATTCGTCGGTTGCTGCCTGGATGCTCAAGGAGCAAGGCTTTGAAGTTATTGGCCTTTTTATGAAAAATTGGGAGGATGACGATAACGACGAGTACTGTTCGGCTCGACAGGATTGGTTGGATGTTGTCTCCGTGGCCGATATGATCGGAATCGACGTCGAGGCAGTCAATTTCGCTGCTGAGTATCGTGAACGCGTATTTGCTGATTTCTTGCGTGAATACGCTGCAGGGCGAACACCCAATCCCGATGTTTTATGTAACGCTGAAATTAAATTTAAGGCCTTCTTAGATCACGCCATGAGTTTGGGCGCCGATGCTATTGCAACAGGGCACTATGCGCGTGTCCGTCATGAAGGTGGCAAAGTCCAGTTATTGAAAGCAGTTGATGCAAGCAAAGATCAAAGTTATTTCTTGCATCGCTTAACGCAGCAACAATTAGCTAATGTGATGTTCCCACTTGGAGAAATTCCAAAGACAGAAGTCAGAAAAATCGCAGAGCAAATTGGTTTGCATAATGCTAAAAAGAAAGACTCCACCGGAATCTGTTTTATTGGCGAGCGTCCTTTTAGAGAATTCTTAAATCGTTATTTACCGCGAGTACCAGGCCCGATTAAAACGCCAGAGGGAAAGACTGTTGGCGAGCATATGGGATTGGCATTCTTTACCTTAGGTCAACGCAAAGGTATTGGTTTGGGCGGCAGCCAAGACGGCAATGGTGATGCTTGGTATGTTGCGCGCAAGGATATTCCGAATAACACTCTATATGTAGCGCAAGGCCACGAACACCCGTGGTTATTGGCTAACAAGCTAGCTGCTATGGACGCAAGTTGGGTATCTGGTCAAGCTCCAACACCTGGAAGTTATTCAGCGAAGACACGTTATCGTCAAGCTGACTCTGCTTGCGTCTTAAGTGCAGGTAATGAAGCACTGAGTTTTGATTTAAGTTTTCCGGACGCGCAGTGGGCTGTTACTCCCGGACAATCTGCCGTTCTTTATGACGGTGATATTTGTTTGGGTGGCGGAATTATTTCCGCATAATCAAATTTAAATTTTCTGATAGTGAATACAAAAAAGCCAATCAAAACTGATTGGCTTTTTTAATGAAGCTGCAGCTTGACTAGGCAGCAGGTGGTTCAGTTTCAATAAACGAAGGTCGTTGTAATAACTTTTGATACAAGCGGTCTAAGTTTGGATATTGCGTTTGCCATTTCACTTCCGGAAAGCGAAACAATAAATAACCAATTGCGCAACCTACGGCGATGTCGGCCAATGTCATTTGGTTGCTTTGACACCAGGCATTCTCACCAAGTTGTTCAGACATTTGACGAAGGGCTGCATCAATTTTGCCCATTTGGCGGTCATACCAAGTTTGGCTTTGTTGCTCAGCTGGACGCAAGGTGCGCTCTAAACGAGCCAAAATACCGGCATCCATAATTCCATCGGCCAGAGCTTCCCAGGTTTTGACGGCTGCACGCTCGCGGTTATCCGCAGGGATAAGCTTGCTAACTGGGCTTAGGCCGTCGGCATATTCAGCGATGACACGGGAGTCATAGATGGCCTCTCCATCGTCAGCAATCAGGCAGGGGACCTTCCCCAAGGGGTTTGTAGAGCTGATTTTGGTGTCTGTAGCCCAGACATTCTCTAATTCGAGGTCTACATCGACCTTTTTCTCGTTAAAAACAATACGTACCTTGCGTACGTAGGGGCTAGTGAGGGATCCGATAAGTTTCATAGGTCTAAGTATAGCTATCCTAATTACCTCTTGCAGGGCTCCCAAACACATTAAAATTAGCCTTTATTGACATATTCAATGCAAAGGCAATATTCGTGAGTCAGCCGCTTTCTACCTTAAATGCCCTTTCCCCTCTTGACGGTCGTTATGCCGAAAAACTAGATGCTTTGCGTCCATGGCTTTCCGAAGCCGCTTTTATGCGCCAACGAGTTTTTGTGGAAATTCATTGGCTCTTGGCATTGGCTGCTGCTGGTCTTCCAGACGTGCCCAAAATTAACGCAGCTGACGAAGCCTTTCTACTTTCACTCCCAGAAAACTTCTCTGATGCAGATGCGCAGCGCATTAAAGACATTGAAGCAGTAACAAACCACGACGTTAAAGCGGTTGAGTACTTCTTAAAAGAAAAAGTTGCTGGACGCCCTGACTTATTAAAGGCAAGTGAGTTCATTCACTTTGCTTGTACTTCAGAAGACATTAACAATACTTCGCATGGTTTGATGTTGCGTGGCGCTCGTGATGAAGTACTCTTGCCCCAGTTGAGAAAAGTTCTTTCCGTTCTCACTGATTTGGCGCTTGAGCACGCAAAGGTGCCTTTGTTATCTCGTACCCATGGACAGCCTGCATCACCAAGCACTCTTGGTAAAGAGATTGCCAATATTGCTAAGCGTTTAGAGCGTGCGATTGATTCGATTGCCGCCGTTCCATTACTCGGCAAGATGAATGGCGCGGTTGGTAACTACAACGCCCATATGTCTGCTTACCCTGATTTTGATTGGGAAAACTTTTCTAAGAGTGTTGTCGAAAAGCGTTTAGGCCTCACCTTCAATCCGTATACGATTCAGATTGAGCCGCATGATGGTATGGCGCAACTCTTTGATGCGATTGCTCGTGCCAATACGATCCTTTTGGATATGGACCGTGACTTCTGGGCTTATATCTCTGTTGGTTATTTCAAGCAGCGTACCAAGGCAGGTGAGATCGGTTCATCCACGATGCCGCATAAAGTAAATCCTATTGACTTTGAAAACTCTGAAGGTAACTTGGGTGTAGCTAACGCACTGCTACGTCACCTCGCGGAAAAGTTACCAATCTCTCGTTGGCAGCGTGACCTGACTGATTCCACCGTATTACGTAACTTAGGCCCTGCATTTGGTCACAGTGTCTTGGCATACGACAGCGCATTACGTGGACTTGGCAAGCTAGAGGTGAATCTTGCAGCGATTGCTGCTGATTTAGATGCTTGCTGGGAAGTATTGGCTGAGCCAGTGCAAACGGTCATGCGTCGCTATGGTATCGAGAATCCCTACGAGCAGTTAAAAGAATTGACTCGTGGCAAAGGCATCAATCAGGCAGATCTTCAAACCTTTATTCGTGGTTTAAAGATTCCTGAAGATGCAAAAGCACGTTTACTGGAGATGACTCCATCTTCCTATTTAGGTAAGGCGGTCGAGCTGACCGAACGTCTCAAAAAGTGAGCTTGACGACCAATTCAGAATACGGGGCGCGTCCCCGGATCTGGTTTGCTGCTTACCAACTGTTGTGGCATCTTTTATTGCCATTGGCTTTCATTCGTCTAGCTTGGCGTGCACGCCATGCCTTTTCCTATTTACATCACATTCCCGAGCGTTTGGGTTTTGGCTATAGCAAGCCTATTACCCAAGGCTCTATTTGGATTCATGCGGTATCCGTTGGTGAGACTCGTGCAGCCCAACCCTTAATCGAAGCTTATTTGGCCAAGGGCGAATCTATTTTGCTTACCCATATGACTTTGAATGGTCGCCGCACAGGTAAGCAGTTGTTTGCTAAAGAGATTGCCGCTGGGAAAATTCGACAAGTCTATTTGCCGTATGACCTTTGTTGGTCAGTAGAGCATTTTTTAAAGACGTTTAAACCTAGGTTTGGACTCTTTATGGAAACGGAAGCTTGGCCTACCGTAGTCTTTCGCTGTAAAGAAATTGGCTTACCTTTATTTTTGGTGAATGCTCGTCTGTCTGAGAGAAGCGCTCGTCGCGTTAATCAATTTGGCCAAGCGGGGCGCTCATTGTTTCAAGCCTTTGCTGGCATCTTGGCGCAAACCCAATTTGATGCCCAGCGTTATCGCAGTTTAGGTGTTGAGAATATCCAGATTGTGGGTAATGTGAAGTTTGATGTAGCTCTAGATCAAGTCTTAGTGGAGCAGGGTAAACAGTGGCGACAAGATTTGCATGCAGGCAATCGAGTGATGGTCTGTGCGGCCAGTACCCGTGACGGCGAAGAAGCGATTGTTCTCAAAGCATGGAAAGATTTACTTGCAAATAATGCTTTTCCAATTCCCCCTTTGCTTTGCTTGGTGCCTAGGCACCCAGAGCGTTTCACGGAAGTAGCAGAGCAAATAAATAGTACTGATTTAAAGTTCCGCCGCCGCAGCGAGTGGTCTGGTATTCCCAGTGATTGCGCTGGACTAGATGTTGTTTTGGGTGATTCCATGGGTGAGATGCCGATGTATTACAGCGCCTCTGAATTGGTATTGATGGGTGGAAGCTTGCTTCCCTTTGGTGGTCAGAATCTTATCGAAGCGTGCGCTGCTGGCTGCCCTGTCTTATTGGGTGAGCATACCTACAACTTCCAGCAGGCAGCTCTTGATGCTATTAATGCTGGCGCTGCAAAGCGTATTCGTGGGGAGCTCATCTTGAGCGAGCCAATAGCCTTAATGGAGGCTTTGAAAGAATTACTTTTGAATGCTGCCGAGTTGGCAAAGATGAGTTCAGCAGCTACGGCCTACTCAATTGAACATCAAGGTGCAACTAACAGAATCTTAGCTGCCCTTGATCATCAAACTACATCACTTCATTAAACCCGCGCCCCGAAGTTGGGGTCATCGTTACGGGCATTGTCATCTGGCTTTTTATCGCCCTTGACTAAATCTTCTCGTGTAACACCAAGCCACATAGCAAGTGCTGCAGCAACGAAGACTGAGGAGTAGATACCAAACAAAATACCAATGGTTAGTGCCAAGGCGAAATAGAAGAGCGTTGGACCGCCAAAGACCAGCATTGCCAAAACCATCATCTCAGTACTGCCGTGGGTAATGACGGTACGACTAATGGTGCTAGTGATCGCGTTATCAATGATTTCGCGAGTGTTCATCTTGCGGTACTTGCGGAAGTTCTCACGAATACGGTCAAAGATCACCACGGATTCATTGACTGAGTAGCCTAGAACTGCCAGAACAGCCGCCAGAACGGAGAGGGAGAACTCCCACTGGAAGAATGCGAAGAAACCCAGAATGATCACGATGTCATGCAAGTTCGCGATGATGCCTGCAACCGCAAACTTCCACTCAAAGCGGAAGGAGAGGTAAACCACGATACCGATGATCACAAATAGCAGGGCCATCAATCCGTCCATTGCCAATTCACGCCCAACCTGTGGTCCAACAAACTCCACACGCTGTAGTTTTACGCCAGTTGTGGCTGTATCCAAGGCTTGCATTACTGCAGTGCTTTGGTCTGCAGAGGAAATCAACTTGCCTTCAGCATCTTTTTGCAATGGCAGGCGGATCATGACATCGCGTGAGCTACCAAAGTTCTGAATCTGGGTATCTGCATAGCCGAGCTTCTCAACCTTGGCGCGAATAGAGTCTAGAGGCGCTGTCTGTGGATAGCTAACCTCCATCACCGTACCACCGGTAAATTCAATGGAAAGATGCAGGCCGTTATGCCAGAGGAAAAAGACTGCTGCTAAAAATGTAATTAAAGAAATTGCATTGAGCACCAATGCATGGCGCATAAATGGAATGTCTTTTTTGATTCTGAAAAATTCCATGGCTTATTTCTCCTGTGGGCGCCAAACTTGGCCGATAGCGAGTTTTTGAATCTTCTTATGTCTGCCGTACCAGAGGTTGACAAGGCCACGTGAGAAGAAGACAGCCGAGAACATTGAAGTCAGAATGCCTAAGCAGTGAACTACTGCGAAGCCCTTGATGGGACCCGATCCAAACGCCAACAAAGCGAGACCAGCAATCAAAGTTGTTACGTTAGAGTCCAAAATAGTTGCCCAGGCCTTATCGAAACCTACTGCGATTGCCGTTTGTGGAGAGGCGCCATTACGCAACTCTTCACGAATGCGTTCGTTGATCAATACGTTCGAGTCAATCGCCATACCCAGAGCTAAGGCCATCGCGGCAATACCCGGCAATGTGAGTGTTGCTTGCAGCATGGACAGCACCGAAATGAGCAAGAGCAAGTTCACTGCCAATGCCACAACAGAGAATGTGCCAAACAATAAGTAGTAAACCATCATGAAAATAGCGATTGCACTAAAACCAATTAAGAGGGATTTGAAGCCTTTCTCAATGTTTTCAGCGCCAAGGCTTGGTCCAATCGTACGTTCTTCAATGATTTCCATTGGCGCTGCCAATGAGCCTGCACGCAGGAGGAGGGCTAAGTCATTCGCGCTCTCTGTAGTTGGTTGACCAGTAATTTGAAACTTGGAACCAAACTCACTTTGAATGGTGGCAATTGTGAGTACCTCACCTTTACCTTTTTCAAACAAGATCATGCCCATGGGCTTGCCAATATTTTCACGGGTGACCTCTTGCATCACGCGACCACCAGCAGCATCTAAGGAGATGTTTACGGCAGGATGTTGGTTTTGATCAAAGCCGGCGCTTGCATCGGTAATGCGATCACCACTGAAGATCACTGACTTTTTAAATACACCTAAACGATTTTCACCAAAGCGGAAGGTGTCCATGCCCGGCGGAGGTGTTTCACCTAAACCGATAGTCGAAACTAAAGGATCGGCTAAGCGTGATTCTAGGGTTGCTGTGCGGCCAATGATGTCTTTGGCGCGAGCTGTATCTTGAACGCCTGGTAATTGCACCACAATGCGCTCAGCACCTTGTTGCTGAATTACTGGCTCTTTAACTGCTAATTCATTCACGCGCTTATTTAGGGTGATGATGTTTTGTTTAACAGCGTTATCTTGAATTGCTTTTAATGCAGTTGGCTTAAATTCCCCAACTAATTTTGGCGAGAGTCCGGTAGGCTTTACTTGCCAGATCAGCTCTGGCTGGGAAGTCATCAATACTGTACGGGCTGCTTCAGCATCGGCAGTGCTGCCAAAATTAATGGAGATGAAATCAGCGCCACGCTCAATACCTTGATGGCGAATGCTCTTATCGCGTAATTGACCACGAATATCAGTTGCCAAAGAGGTAACCTTCTTCTGTACTGCGCCCTTCATATCTACTTGAAGCAGGAAGTAAACGCCGCCACGCAGGTCAAGACCCAAAGGCATTGGCAATGCATTGATTGCATTAAGCCACCCTGGAGTATTGGATAGAAGATTTAGTGCAACGGTATAGCTAGGTTCGTTTTGATCAGTATTTAATTTTTGCTGCAAAAGATCGCGTGCACGTAATTGAATATCGGTGTTATTGAAACGAACTTTGATTGAGCCCACATTTCCGGCAAGCTCAAAGAAGATACCGGTGTTGTTAATGTTGGCTTCAGTCAGAATTTTTTCTACACGAGCCTGCGTTGCCAAATCAACCTTGATGGTTGGTTTGGCAGACGAGACTTGAACCGCTGGAGCCTCACCATAGAAATTGGGTAATGAATATAGTCCGCCGATTAGCAATGCAACGGCGATGACTAGATATTTCCAGAGAGGATAGCGATTCATATTGAGATACTTTTAAACAGATGAATTAAGCAGACTTCAGTGTGCCTTTTGGCAATACTGTAGTGATAGCACCTTTTTGCATTTGCACTTCAGTGCCGGCAGAAATTTCAACAGTAACAACTTGGTCTTTCAATGCAGTTACTTTGCCCATGATGCCGCCAACTGTAACTACTTCATCACCAACGCCTAAGGACTCAAGCATGGCTTTAGTTTCTTTTTGACGCTTCATTTGTGGGCGAATCATGATGAAGTACAAAACTGCAAACATCAAAATCAAAGGGAGGAAGCTCATCAAGCCACCAGAATCTACGCCCGCTGCAGGAGCTTGGGCAAAAGCGTTACTAATCCACATACAAAACCTCCATTAATTACCAATTAAAAACTGCTGAATTTTTCGACCAATAAACCTAAGGTCGTAACCCGCAATTCTAAACTGTGTGGGGCTTTGGAGGTGACTTACAGGGGGTTTTGCCCCCTGTAGGGCTATTAGTCCTGTCCAGGTTCTACGCCACGCTGGCGATTGCTATGAAATTCCTCGCGATAAGCGCTAAAGCGGTCTTTGCCAAGCGCTTCACGAACCTCAGTCATGAGCTGGAGGTAGTAAGACAGGTTGTGGATAGTGTTGAGCTGGGATCCCAGGATCTCATTGGCCTTTTGGAGGTGATTTAGGTAGGATCTGGTGAAGTTTTGGCAGGTGTAGCAGGCGCAGGTAGGGTCAACCGGGCGATCATCATCCTTGTAGCCAGAATTACGGAGCTTTAGGTCGCCAAAGCGGGTAAAGAGCCAGCCATTTCGGGCATTACGGGTGGGCATCACGCAATCGAACATATCAATACCTAAACTGACACCTAAAATGAGATCTTCTGGTGTGCCAACCCCCATCAGGTAATGGGGCATATGCTCCGGCAGTTTTGGTGCGGTGAAATTCAGGATCCGCTCAAACTCGGGCTTTGGTTCGCCAACAGAAAGGCCGCCAATCGCAATGCCATCAAAACCTTGTTGACTAACCGCATCCAAAGAAAACTCACGAAGATTTTCGAACATGCCGCCTTGGACAATGCCAAAGAGACCGTTACCCGTGTTCAGTTCGCGAAAACGTTTGAGGGAGCGATCACCCCAACGTAGCGACATCTCTAGCGAGGCGCGCGCAGTTTTTTCAGAGGTGGGTTGACCTTTGATCTCGTATGGAGTGCATTCATCAAACTGCATAGCAATATCGCTATTGAGTACCGCCTGAATTTCCATCGATACTTCTGGCGACATAAATAATTTATCGCCATTGATGGGTGATGCAAAAGTTACGCCTTCTTCAGAGATCTTTCGCAGTGCGCCCAAGCTGAATACCTGAAAACCGCCCGAGTCTGTCAGGATGGGTTTATCCCAGCCCATGAAACGATGTAAGCCACCATGTTTCTTAATGACATCTAATCCTGGTCGTAGCCAAAGATGAAAAGTATTGCCTAAAATAATTTGTGCTTTAGCTTCGTTGAGGTCACGCGGAGTCATGGCCTTTACGGTGCCATAAGTTCCTACTGGCATAAAGATGGGCGTTTGCACGCTACCATGTGGAAGATCAAGTTGACCAAGGCGAGCAGGGCTTTGTGAGTCCCGCGCTAGGATATTGAAGTGAACTGGTTTGGTCATAACTTTATATTCTCGAGTCGGCAAAGAAACATCGCATCTCCATAACTAAAGAAACGATACTTCTGATGAATGGCATGTTGATAAGCAGCACGAATATTTTCCATTCCTGCAAAGGCGCTAACCAACATCAATAGGGTAGATTTTGGCAGATGAAAGTTAGTCAACAAACAATCCACCGTTTTAAATTGATAGCCCGGGGTAATAAAGAGATTGGTCTCACCGCTGCTTTGACCACTTGCTGCATGGCTCTCTAGGGCGCGTAGGCTGGTTGTACCTACCGCAATCACTCTGCCGCCGCTTTTCTTAGTGGTCTCAATCGCTTGTAAAGTTTCTTGGGGTATTGAGTACCACTCGTAGTGCATCTTGTGTTTTGAGAGATCTTCTTCGCGCACTGGTGTAAATGTTCCAGCGCCTACATGCAGTGTGACCGAAGCTTGGTTGACGCCCAACTCCTTTAGCTTTTGCAAAATCGCTTCATCAAAATGTAAGCCAGCAGTCGGAGCTGCTACTGCCCCTGGATTTTTTGCAACCACGGTTTGGTAGCGCTGAGCATCCTCGCCATCGGGTTGATGCTCAATATAAGGAGGCAAAGGTAGCTCGCCAAAACGCTCAAGCAAAGAAAAAATATTTTCGGGAAAGCGAACTTCATAAAAACGTCCGTCATAGCCAATCATCTCAACAGGAAATGTTTCTCCTGCTTGATTATGGATATGCACGATGCTGCCGGTCTTGGGTACCTTAGATGCCCTGATCTGTACCCACGCCTGTTTCTCGCCGCTAATCCGTTCGATGAGTAATTCAACGATTCCACCAGTCTCTTTTTTGCCATGTAGGCGCGCTGGAATCACTTTGGTGTCATTGAAGACTAATAAGTCCCCTGGCCTTACAAGGTTAAGAATGTCCTTAAACTGTCGGTCTAGCAGTTGGGCGTGATTCGGCCCGTCAGCCCTAACCTCTAGGAGGCGGCTATCAGTCCTGTTCGCCAAAGGATGTTGGGCGATTAGGTCGGGTGGGAGTTCGTAATTGAAGTCGGAAAGTTGCATAGCATTACCATCAGGTATTAGATTTTAACGATGACTACTAAACAAGCGCCAAGCACACTCCAAAAGATGGGTTTAGACAGCCCTATGGCCCTTGCTTTGCACTTGCCATCCCGCTATGAGGACGAGACGGAGTTGCTTACCATTGAGGAGGCGCTTCATCAAGGGCGATTTGCATCGGCGCAGACCCAGGGCATCGTTATCCGTAATCAGGTCTTATTTCGGCCTAGAAGGCAGATGGTCGTCACTATAGAGGATGAGACTGAGACCTTAAATCTGCGCTTTCTGAATTTCTACCCAAGTCAGCAAAAACAAATGGCTGTCGGAGTCAATATTCGGGTTCGTGGTGATGTACGTGAAGGTTTTCAGGGGCCAGAAATGGTTCACCCTACTGTGCGAGCTGTGGCTCCAGATGCTCCTTTGCCAGCCAGTTTGACTCCGGTCTACCCGGCTAGTGTTGGGGTATCACAGACCATTATTCGTAAAGCAGTGACACAGGCCTTACGTGACCCTAGCTTGCAAGACGGCTTGACAGAGTTTTTGCCTAAACAATTGATGGCAGAGTTGTTGCCAAGTAATGATTGGCCAAATTTACAAGCAGCAATCACCTACTTACATCAGCCGCCTGCTGACGCTAATACACAATCTTTACTAGAGCGGACTCACCCGGCATGGAGGCGCGTTCAGTTTGAAGAACTGCTAGCGCAACAAATCTCATTAAAGCGCGCACATGCAATCCGTCGTGAGCGACAGGCACCAAGCTTTGTAAAAAGTAAAAGCGAAGAAAAAAATAAGAATAAAAAGCCAAATCTTGAAGAGGGCTTACTGAAAGTTTTGCCGTTTAAGTTAACAAATGCACAAGAGCGTGTTTGGTCAGAAATTAGCAATGACCTTTCTAAATCTTTTCCGATGAACCGACTCCTACAAGGGGATGTCGGTAGTGGTAAGACTGTAGTGGCCGCCTTGGCAGCGGCCCGCGTCATGGATCATGGCTATCAAGCTGCCATCATGGCGCCTACTGAGATCTTGGCTGAGCAGCACTACCTTAAGATGAAGGAGTGGTTTGAGCCCTTAGGAGTTCAGATTGCTTGGTTGTCAGGAAGTTTGAAAGCCAAGGACAAAAGACTTGCTCAAGAGATGATTGAGAATGGGCAAGCTCAACTAATTGTTGGTACGCATGCCCTCATTCAGGAGAGTGTGAGCTTTGCAAAACTTGGTCTCGCTGTGATTGATGAGCAACATCGTTTTGGTGTGAGACAGCGTTTAGAGATTCAGCAGCGGGTTGGATCAGAATTGTTTTACTGTCATCAGCTCATGATGTCAGCTACGCCGATTCCACGGACCTTAGCAATGACCTATTACGCAGACTTAGATGTTTCCGTGATTGATGAGTTGCCTCCAGGAAGAAAGCCAATTGCTACTAAGGTGGTTAAAGCCAGTCGGCGTGATGAGGTGATTGGTGGTTTGCAAAGTTGGCTATCTAAAGGATTGCAAGCCTATTGGGTTTGCCCGTTAATTGAAGAATCCGAAGTGTTGCAATTGCAAACAGCAGTAGAGAGTTTTGAGCAGCTTACACAAGCGCTTCCTGACTTTAAGGTTGGCTTAGTGCATGGTCGATTAAAAGCTGAAGAAAAGGCCGCAGTGATGGCGGCCTTCAAAGCAAATGAGATTCAACTTTTGGTGGCCACTACCGTCATTGAAGTCGGTGTTGATGTACCTAATGCGGCATTAATGGTTATTGAGCACGCTGAGCGTTTTGGTTATGCCCAGATTCATCAACTTCGTGGGCGTGTCGGCAGGGGTTCTGCGGATTCTGTTTGTATTTTGATGTACGCTGAGCCACTCTCAATGGCTGCCAAGGAACGCTTACAGACCTTGCGCGAGACTTCAGACGGCTTTGTGATTGCTGAGCGAGATCTATCGCTACGTGGACCCGGTGAGTTACTTGGTGCCAAGCAATCAGGTGATGCTATGTTGCGCTTTGTGGATTTGCAGCGTGATGCCTGGTTGATTGAGTTAGCTCAGCAAGCGGCTGATCGTTTGCTTGCTGAGCATACCGATCTAGTAGAGCGTCATTTAGAGCGCTGGCTTGGATCAAGGGCGGAATTTCTAAAAGCTTGATAATTACCTTATGAATTTAAAAGAGCGTTTCATTTCTTATGGCTACCTTATTAGGCTGGATAAGCCGATTGGTACGCTCTTATTGCTGTGGCCTACGCTTTGGGCCTTATGGTTGGCAAGCAGTGGAACACCCGATTTATCTATTCTGCTGATCTTTACTCTTGGTACCTTTTTAATGCGCAGTGCTGGCTGTGCAATTAATGATTA
Organism: Polynucleobacter parvulilacunae; assembly: GCF_018881715.1. Classification (GTDB taxonomy): domain Bacteria; phylum Pseudomonadota; class Gammaproteobacteria; order Burkholderiales; family Burkholderiaceae; genus Polynucleobacter; species Polynucleobacter parvulilacunae. The sequence goes on along the minus strand of NZ_JACVPW010000001.1, from coordinate 178,289 downwards.
TGCCGATCGTGACTTTGATCGCCATGTGAAAAGAACGCAAGGACGTCCGATTACCAGTGGAAAAATTTCTGGCAAAGAGGCTATCGCTATTGCTGGCATATTGGCTTTCATTGCTTTTTTACTGATTCAGCCTTTGAATGCATTTACAAAGCAACTGTCGGTGCTTGCATTGTTAGTGGCCTTTATCTACCCCTTTACAAAGCGCTTTTTTGCCATGCCTCAAGCTGTCTTAGGCATTGCCTTTGGCTTTGGTATCCCCATGGCCTACGCCGCTATTTTGGATTTCATTCCTTTAGAGGCTTGGTTCCTATTTATTGGGAATATCTTTTGGGCGATTGCCTATGACACTGCCTATGCCATGGTTGATCGAGATGATGACTTGCGCTTAGGTCTCAGAACATCCGCCATTACTTTCGGTCAGTACGATGTCATCGCAATTGCAATTAGCTATGGGATGCTCTTTTTAAGTCAGCTGTGGGTAGCGCAATTGGCTAGCTTGAGTAACTATTTTTTATTAGGTTGGTTCCCAGCACTAGCTTGCGCTATCTATCATGTGAAGTTGGTATCGACTCGCAGCCGAGAGAATTGCTTTAAAGCATTCCGCCACAACAACTGGCTGGGCGGATTTTTATTTCTGGGAATTGTATTGGGTTTGAAGTTGAATTAGTTTTTCTGAGCTAGTTTTTCCTAGTTCTGACCCAATTCATCACCCATGGCTTTGCCACGCTGACTGGCAGCATCAATCGCTTTTTCTAAAATCTCATGCCAGCCTTGTTGTTTCATGACCTCAAGAGCTGCTGCAGTAGTGCCGCCTTTAGAGGTAACTCTTTCACGTAGGACGCCAGCATGTTCATCAGAGTTATGGGCTAGCTGCGTAGCGCCCTCAAGAGTGGCATAAGCCAGTTTGCGTGCTGTCTCCGTATCCAGGCCGAGTTTCTCACCAGCAGACTGCATTGCTTCTAAGAAGGCAAAGACATATGCAGGGCCACTACCGGAAACAGCGGTCACGGCATCCATCAGTTTTTCTTCAGATACCCAGACTGCTTGACCCACTGCATTGCAAATTGTTTCAGCTAAAGCGCGATCAGGTTGATCAACCGCAGCATCTGCAAATAGGCCAGTGATGCCTTTACCAATTAAGGCGGGGGTATTGGGCATGGCGCGCACACAACGGGTGTGATCTAACCAGCGGCTCATATCTTTTAGGCGAATGCCAGCGGCAATGCTCAGAATCAATGGGCCTGGTGCGCTGGCATGTTTTAGCTTAGATGCCAAACCTTTAGCAACGATATTGAAATCTTGAGGTTTGATCGCCATCACAACGACATTATTTTTGGAGAAGTCAAAAGCAATTTGCTCTAGAGCAGCAATCCCCTGCACACCAAAATCTTCATGTAACTTTAGAGCGGTTACTGCATTGGCCTCAACAACGGAAATTTGATTTGGTTCAAATCCACTAGCTAGTAAGCCACTGATGAGGGCGCGCCCCATATTGCCGCCACCGATAAAAGTAATGTGGGCGTTACTGTTTTTTTGTATTGAGTTTTGTGCAGTTTTGTTTGTAATCATTTGCTAATCTTATCGCGCTTCCCAAAAATAGCTGTCCCAACACGAATCATGGTGCTGCCCTCGGCAATAGCAGCCTCTAAATCATCGGACATGCCCATCGATAGCGTGTCAAAGAACTGATAACCCAGCTCAATCGAGTGAGCAGTTTGGATTTGCCTAAAACAGTCTTGCACTGCTGCAAAAGCTTGGCGTTGCCTTGCTTGATCTGGATTGGGTGCCGGAATAGCCATCAAGCCCCGGAGCACTAGATTTGGTAAAGAAGCGATGGCATTGCATAGCTCTTCCACTTCCGCTAGAGAAACACCGCTTTTGCTATCTTCCTCGCTCACGTTGATTTGCACGCAAACCTGTAAAGGTGGCAGGTCAGGAAATTCGCCGCGTTGAGCAGATAGGCGCTCAGCGATCTTAAGGCGATCCACGCTATGAACCCAATCAAAGTGCTGCGCTACTTCTCGGGTTTTATTGCTTTGAAGTGGCCCAATGAAATGCCAAATCAACCAAGGGCGTAATTTGGCAAGTTTTTCAATCTTTTCCACCGCCTCTTGAACATAGTTTTCGCCAAAAGCAGATTGACCAGCATGCATTGCTTCTTCCACTGCTGAAGCGGGAAAGGTTTTGCTGACCGCGAGGAGTTCAATTTCCTCAGGCTCACGCTTTGCTGCGAATGCAGCAAGTTCAATTCGCTCTCTGACTTGCATCAGATTAACAACAATGGAATTCATGCGGCCTTAGTAGATTTGCTGAGTAATTGGTCTACGATCTCGATCCAATGAACCACTGGAGTGTCATCTTGCTGTAGGTGTGTGATGCAGCCAATATTGCCGGAAACAATCACTTCCGCACCAGACTCTTCACAAGCAGCATTTAAGTGGTTTAACTTATTTTTACGAAGTTGCTCAGATAGCTCTGGCTGGGTAACTGAATAAGTACCTGCAGAGCCGCAGCAAAGATGGCTGTCGGCACATAAACGAACGCCAACACCAATACTAGACAGCAACCCCTCAACCTTGCCACGAATCTGCTGGCCATGTTGTAGGGTGCACGGGGGGTGATACACCACACCCTGCTTAGGATCGGTGCCTACGAGTTGCACCAGTTCATTTTCTAGTGACGGCAGAATCTCAGAAATATCTTTTGTTAACTCTGAAATCTTCTTCGCTTTAGCTGCGTATACAGGATCATTTGCAAAGAGATGACCATAATCTTTCACCATAACGCCACATCCAGAAGCTGTCATCACAATAGCTTCAATGCCACTTTCAACTAAAGGCCACCACGCATCCATATTTTGTTTGGCATTCTCTAAGCCGCCCGCTTGATCGTTGAGGTGGTAGCGTAAGGCTCCACAGCAAGTAGCGCTAGGAGCGCTAATGAGTTGAATCTTTAGTGCGTTGAGTACGCGGGCTGTTGCTGAGTTGATATTTGGCAACATGCCAGGCTGTACACAACCCTCAAGCAATACCATTTTGCGCTGATGGGCTGCGGTAGGTCTTGCATAGGCATCTGTGGAGTTGGCTAAGGCTTTATTAATGGTTAACGGGATCTTGCGTTGAATGCCACTTGGCAACAGTGGGCGCACTAAGCGACCCAAGGCCATTGCTGAATTAAATAAGGCCGGCTTAGTTAACCCTTCCTTTAATGCCCAACGTGTGAGGCGCTGAGAGATTGGACGCTCAGGCGTATTTTCTTCGGCCCACTTACGACCAATATCAATCAAGTTACCGTATTGCACGCCACTCGGGCACGTGCTCTCACAATTACGGCAAGTTAAGCAGCGATCTAAATGTAGGCGAGTCTTTTCAGTAGGCGCTTGACCTTCAGCAATTTGCTTAATCAGATAGATGCGCCCACGCGGACCATCTAACTCATCACCAAGTAGCTGATAAGTAGGGCAGGTGGCAGTACAAAAACCGCAGTGAACACATTTACCCAGAATACGGGCTGCCTCGATACCTTCCGGCGTGTTGGCAAATTGAGGGGCGAGTTGAGTTTGCATAGAAAGACTTATGGAAGACGTTTAGTGGCGAATACACCTGCAGGATCAAAGGCTGATCGCAGGCGTTCTTGCACAGCCTCAAGGGCTTTTGAATGTGCTTGCTCAGATAACAGAGTAAAGCGCTGATAAGAGGGATCTACGTTTTCACCTTGTTTAAAGCGGGTCGCGTGTCCTCCGTGTGAAGTTGTTAGTGCTTTGATTGTTTTAAAGGTGGCCTCATCCCCAGGCGCTTTAATCCAGCGCTGTTGACCGTGCCATTCCAAAATAATTTCATCAGCAGCGCCAGGAATGGAAATTGGTCCGCAGGCAGCAGGTAGTGCTAAGCGATAGAGTGTTTGGTCTGCACCAAGCTTATTAAATGCGCTGAGTTTTTGCTCGCGCAAGTCATTCCAGAAATGTTCTGCAGCTTCACTATTGAGTTCTGTGGCATTCACCAAGGAACTCATGAGTGGAATGGCAGCTTTTACAGCTGCCGCCGCACCAGCGAGACGGAAGGTGAGTTCACCATCACCGCCCTTGCCTGAACCAATCCAGCAACTTGCTGATAGGGGTAGTGGTTGTCCAGCCCACTCATTCAGAGCCTTGAGCGCATTCTCTTGGGAGATTTGGCAGCGCAATGTTGCTGTGGCTGCGGGCTTAGGCAATACCTTGACTGAGGCTTCTAGTAAAAGGGATAGCGTTCCTAGGGAGCCAGGTATTAAGCGTGAAACGTCATAGCCTGCAACGTTCTTCATCACCTTGCCACCAAAGGAAAGATCTTGTCCCTTGCCGTCAATAATACGGGCGCCTAAAACGAAGTCGCGGAAGTTGCCAACCGTGATGCGTCCTGGGCCAGCAAGACCAGCAGCAATAGCGCCACCAAAAGTTGCGTTTTCACCAAAGTGTGGCGGCTCAAATGCGAGCACCTGATTTTTTTCTTTGAGGGCTGCTTCAATTTCTTTTAGCGGAGTACCTGCGCAAGCGGTGATCACGAGTTCTTCTGGCTGGTATTCCAAGATGCCTGAGTAGGAGCGTGTATCGAGCTTACCGTATTGATTAGGGTTGCCGTACCAAGATTTAGTGCCGCCACCTTCAATTGAGAGAGGCGTTTTGTTCTTGGCTGCATTCAGAATTTGCTCGCGAAAGGCGTTGATTTGCGGATTGGAGTGACTCATTAGAAGCGCTCCAATTCTGGGTGAGGTAATTGACCACCGCTAATGCGCATGCGGCCATATTCTGCACACCGACTTAAGGTTGGAATAGCTTTATCAGGGTTGAGCAACTTCTCTGGATCAAAAGCACTCTTCACGCCCCAAAAAGATTCGCGTTCGCCTTCACCAAATTGCACACACATGGAGTTAATTTTCTCGATTCCAACACCATGTTCACCAGTAATAGTGCCGCCTAACTCTACACAGGCTTCCAAAATTTCTGTACCGAATTCTTCTGCACGATGCCACTCTTCTTGATCGGCACCATTAAACAAAATTAGTGGATGCATATTGCCATCACCCGCATGAAACACATTCAAGCAGCCAAGGCCATACTTCTCTTCCATCCCCTGAATGCGCTTCAATAGGGTTGCGATATGGCGACGCGGAATAGTGCCATCCATGCAGTAGTAATCAGGCGCTAAGCGACCTGCAGCTGGGAAAGCATTCTTACGCCCACTCCAAAACTTTAAGCGTTCGCTCTCATCTTTAGAAATCTGAATACCGCTTGCGCCAGCTTCTTCCAGCACTTTGGTCATGCGCTCGATTTCTTCGGCAACTTCTTCTGGTGTACCGTCGGATTCGCAAAGCAAAATGGCTGCAGCATCTAAGTCATAGCCTGCGTGCACAAACTCTTCTACAGCGCGAGTAGTTGCCTTGTCCATCATTTCTAAACCAGCAGGAATAATGCCGGCAGCAATAATGGCAGCAACAGCATTGCCACCTTTTTCAATGTCATCAAAACTCGCCATGATGACGCGTGCCAATTTTGGTTTAGCAACTAATTTAACGGTGACTTCAGTCACAACTGCAAGCATGCCTTCGCTACCCATCATGATTGCCAATAAATCGAGGCCCGGTGCATCAGGCGCTAGACCACCAAATTCGACGATCTCACCATTCATCAGAATTGCGCGCACGCGCAGAACATTATGTAAAGTCAGGCCATATTTCAGACAGTGGACGCCACCAGAGTTTTCATTAACGTTGCCACCAATGGAGCAAGCAATTTGAGAAGAGGGGTCAGGCGCATAGTACAAGCCAAGATGAGCAACTGCTTCGGAGATGGCAAGATTGCGGACACCAGGTTGAACAACTGCAGTGCGAGTAAATGGGTCAATGCTAATAATTTTCTTTAGCTTTGCCAGAGACAAGACCAGCCCCTGAGAAAGTGGCATGGCACCACCCGAAAGGCCTGTTCCTGATCCACGAGGGACAATCGGGATTTCCATTGCATAGCAAATCTTCAAAATTTGAGCGACTTGCTCTTCTGTTTCAGGCAAAGCTACCGCCAAAGGCATGCGCCTATAGGCTGCTAAACCATCACATTCGTAGGGAATGGTGTCTTCCGGCTCCCATAAAAGGGCGTGTTCCGGCAGGATGGGGCGTAATGCCTTCACCAATTTGGACTGTAGGGCGCTAATAGCGGCTAAATCAGGGGGCGGGGTCACCATATTCATAAGAATCATTTTAGCCATTTACCTATAATTAAGCTTATGGGAAATCGACTATCAAAAATCGCCACTAGAACGGGTGATGCAGGAATGACAGGCTTGGGCGATGGGAGTCGCGTAGAGAAGGATCATCTGCGAATCTGCGCCATGGGCGATATTGACGAGTTGAACTCAGAAATCGGTGTTTTGATGACTGAAGACATTCCCACGGCTATTGCCCCTGAATTACATGAGCTTTTTCTGCAGGTGCAACATGATTTATTTGATTTGGGTGGCGAGCTTTGCATCCCCAACTACAAGCTGCTCAATCCAGAGCATGTGGCACAACTCGATGTTTGGCTTGAAAAGTACAACAAAGAATTGCCACCTTTGACTGAATTCATTTTGCCGGGTGGCACTCGTGCTGCAGCACAAGCGCATGTTTGTCGAACCGTATGTCGCAGAGCAGAGCGTTCGATTGTGCGTTTGGGCTGGGAAGAGCCTCTATACGATTCTCCACGTCAATACGTCAATCGTTTATCTGACCTACTCTTTGTGCTTTCACGTATTCTGAATCGCGCTGCCGGTGGTTCTGATGTGCTTTGGAAGCACGAAAAAAAAGAGACTAAATAAATTAGTCTCTTTTAGCTGCATTACCCAAAGCTCAGATTTTAGAAATCTACATTACTTTTTCTTGCTTCTACGATTCTTAACGGCAGTAGCAAGACGCTCCAATACTTTTACAGAATCATCCCAGTTAATACATGCATCAGTGATACTGCGACCGTATTCCAATTTACTAGGGTCATCTTTGCCTGGCGTGAACTTCTGAGCACCATCATTTAAGTGGCTTTCAACCATTACACCAAAAATCTGATGTGATCCAGATTCAATTTGCTGGGCTACGTCATCTGCAACCACGATTTGACGCTCATGTTTCTTGCTTGAATTGGCGTGTGACAAGTCAACCATCAAACTAGCTGGGAGCTTTGCTGCTTCTAGCTCGGAGCAGGCTGCTTGTACAAATTTAGCTTCGTAGTTTGGCTCTTTGCCGCCGCGCAAAATCACGTGGCAATCTTTATTGCCCTTTGTTTCTACAACGGATACCTGACCATTCTTATGAACAGATAAGAAGTGGTGTGGACGACCTGCTGCTTGAATAGCATCAGTAGCAATTTTGATATTGCCATCAGTGCCATTCTTGAATCCGATTGGCGCAGATAAACCAGATGCGAGTTCGCGATGAACTTGGCTCTCAGTAGTGCGTGCACCAATTGCGCCCCAAGAAATCAGATCAGCAATGTATTGCGGAGAAATCACGTCTAAGAATTCACTGCCGGCTGGCATACCAAGGCGATTGATTTCCATCAGCACTTGGCGAGCAAGACGAAGACCTTCTTCGATGCGATAGCTTTCATCCAAGTAAGGGTCGTTGATCAAACCTTTCCAACCAACTGTAGTGCGTGGCTTTTCAAAATACACGCGCATCACAATTTCTAATTCCCCAGAAAAACGCTCACGCTCAACTAAGAGGCGCTGGCAATATTCCAATGCTGCTTTTGGGTCATGAATAGAGCATGGTCCGATGATGACTAATAAGCGATCATCTTTGCCATGAATAATGTCACGGATTTTTTTGCGGGTTGTGCTGATCAACGCTTCAGTTGGTGTTCCAGAAATCGGAAAGAAGCGGATTAAATGCTCTGGCGGAGGCAGAACAGAAATATTGTCAATGCGTTGATCGTCAGTATCTGAAGTCTTGTCGACAGCAGAGTACCAATTAGCGGGATTCGTATTTTGTTGGCTCATCCGGCTATTTTAAGCCGTAATTAGTCGATATCAGGCAGTGCCACCTACAGTCAGGCTATCAATCCTCAGGGTAGGCTGCCCAACCCCGACTGGAACGCTTTGTCCTTCCTTGCCGCAAACGCCCACCCCACCATCGAGTTTGAGGTCATTTCCGATCATAGAAACCTGTTTTAGGGATTCTGGACCACTGCCAATAATGGTGGCACCTTTAACTGGGTATTGGATTTTGCCGTTTTCAACCCAATAGGCTTCTGATGCAGAAAAAACAAATTTGCCGCTAGTAATGTCGACCTGGCCACCGCCAAAATTGACTGCATACAAACCGCGCTTAATGCTCGCCACAATTTCTTGGGGATCATCTTTACCGGCCAACATATAGGTATTGGTCATGCGTGGCATTGGTAGGGAGGCAAAGCTTTCGCGACGTCCGTTACCAGTGAGCGGCATATTCATCAGACGTGCATTGAGACTGTCTTGAATATAGCCCTTCAAAATACCATCTTCAATTAAGGTGGTGCATTGCGTAGGCGTACCTTCATCGTCAATATTTAAAGAGCCTCTGCGTCCAGATAGGGTGCCATCATCAACTACAGTGACACCTTTAGCGGCAACGCGTTGCCCAATACGTCCCGCAAAAGCAGAAGATCCTTTGCGATTAAAGTCACCCTCGAGGCCATGACCTACAGCCTCATGTAATAGAACGCCAGGCCAACCAGGCCCCATCACTACGGTCATTGGACCGGCAGGTGCTGGACGAGATTCAAGATTAACCAGTGCGCCATCAACCGCTTCATCGACATAGCGGTTGATTAGTTCCTCATCAAAGTAAAGGTAGTCGTGGCGGGCGCCACCGCCTGAGGAGCCAGATTCACGGCGACCATTTTGTTCGGCGATAACGTGTACTGAAACGCGCACCAGTGGGCGAACATCGGCAGCCAATAATCCATCTGCACGGACAACTAAAACAACATCAAACTCACCGGCTAGGCTTGCCATCACTTGAATGATTCTCGGATCACGTGCTTTGGCGCGACGCTCAATACTTTCTAGTAGTGCAATCTTTTCTTTGGGCTGCAAAGAGTCTAAAGGGTTAATGTCTGAGTAAAGCTTGTTAGAAACAGGATTAAATAGTTTGCTCGCAACCGCCTGCTTACCGCCCTCAGGACCAATCACCCGAGTAGCTTTCGCTGCTTTATTTAAAGCTTCTAAATTAATTTCATCTGAGTATGCAAAGGCAGTCTTATCGCCATAGATAGCACGAACACCAACGCCTTGATCAATGTTAAAGCTGCCGGATTTAACGATGCCTTCTTCAAGACTCCAACTTTCGCTGCGTGTGTGTTGGAAGTACAAGTCAGCATCATCAAGGCGGTGGGTAAATAGATTGCCAAAGGTGTGGTGAAGGTCTTGCTCGGATAGTCCAGTTGGCTCTAGCAAGATAGATTTAGCTAATTTAATCAGGTCTGCTTGCTTCTTGGCTTTAGTCCAATTGGCATGGAATAGTGCTTCTGGTGCATTCATGTGATTCGGCAGATCTTTCTTTAAAGCTTGCGATGCGCAAGTGCAGGTAACTTAGAGCGTACCTCGTTTAATTTATCTTTGCACAAGACTCCAGAAATAAAGCCTTCGCCCTCTGGTAGATTGGCCAAAACCTCACCCCAAGGATCAATCAACATGCTATTGCCCCAGGTGCGGCGTTGATTTTGATGTTTACCACCCTGTGCAGAAGCTAATACGTAGCATTGATTTTCAATGGCACGAGCGCGCAATAGGATTTCCCAATGATCCTTGCCTGTGGTGTAGGTAAATGCGGCCGGGATGATGTGGCAGTCAACCTGGCCTAGTGCGCGATAGAGCTCAGGGAAGCGCAGGTCATAACAAATACTCAAGCCAAAGGTCCACTCAGTTCCACTGGCTGAAATCTTTAATAGACCCGGTTCATTGCCGGCTTCAATGGTTTCAGATTCTTGATAGCGCTCGGTTGCAGTTTGAAAACCAAATAAATGAATTTTGTCGTAACGACAAATTTGCAGGCCAGTTGGATCAAAAACCAAAGTTGTATTGAGCACTTTATTGGGATCTTTGGCCTCCAATGGAATGGTGCCTGCTACAAGATGAATTTTGTTCTCTTTGGCAATTTGGGAGAGCTGATCTTGTATGGGTCCGCTACCAAACCCCTCTCGAGCACGCACTTTATCCGTATCTTTGAGGCCCATCAGACAAAAATATTCTGGCAAGACCGCTAACTGCGCACCATCTGCTGCAGCAGCGGAAATGAGTCTGCTCGCTGTAGATAGATTCTCCTGCAAATCAGGAGTTGAGACCATCTGTATAGATGCAATCTTGAGTTCCACACTTTTTACTGATGTACTCATACTGTATTAGTTGCGCCTAGTTATGCTTAGTTAGGGGATTTGTTGGGGACATCAGAATTGCTTGGATTGCTCTGTGGTCCTGAGTTGTTGCCGCTTGGCTTGCTTTGCTCTTTAAGCAATTCTTTGCTACGAATCGTATCTAAAGTTTTAGAGTCGATTGGCTGACCCTTTTGATCTAAAGGAATTACCTCTGGATTATCCCAAGAGCCCTGCACCAAATAGTCGGATTGAAGATTGCGGTTTATTTGACTGGTAATCAGGTACTGCCCAACTAATGCACCAAGCCCAACAATAGGGTTGATGGCAAATGCAGCAAGAGACCCAGCAGTAGCATCAATTGTTGGGAAGATGGTGACGCGTAAATCTTGGGTTTGTTTAGGGATATTGATTTGCCCATTCATAGCAACACGAGCTTGATCTAGGCCCATTGTGAATTGCTTGGTTTGTGCTACGCCAGCACTAATATCGAAAGAGGCATCAATAGTATTAAACGGAGTACCTTTGGTGACGATATTGCCAAGACTTCCTTGAAGATCTAATGTGGCAAATCTAAACAAACTTTGCAGACTCAGTACATCGAGTATTTTGGCGCCGCTGGTGTTGACCTCCAGTAGTCGTCCTTTTTCAAGGTTTAAGCTTACCTTGCCAGCGAGCGTTTCATATTTAGGGTCAAAAGGTGATCCATCCCATTCAACGGTGCTGCTTAATTTGCCTCGACCACCTTCTACGGACTTTTGGCTAGTCCAGTGACTAATAATTTGGCCGGCATCTTTAATATCTAACGCGACATTTAAGTTGGTATGTGCCGGGGAGTTTTGCGCTCCACCAACCCAGCGCCCACCAAGAGTCGAGCTTCCTTGCGGGTTATTAAATTGAATGGAATCAACACTTAGAGTATTGCCATTAGTTTTGGTCTGAATTTTTGCTTGGCCAAGCTGAGCTTTATTCCAATCAAGGTCATCAATTGTTAAGTCAATACTCGGTATTGAGCTTGGCTCAATCGCACTTTTGCTTGCCTGGGGTTTTTGAGTTGCTTTTGTTGGGACTGCCGGGAGCGCTAGTGCTTCCGGAATCTTCAGGCGCACCAGGCGACCGCTAATCAGGCCACTGGCTTGTGATTGACTTGCTGGTTGATATTGAATATTTCCAGCAATTTGAGGCGAGCCTCTTAAGCGAATCTGCCATATAGCATTTTTATTGCTTGCCGCTAGATTGAGGTCTTGCCACATACGGTCAAATACAGTGAGCTGCTTAACCTGCGCTGCAACCTGGATATTATTTATGCCGTTTGCATTGGAGTTTGGCGCAAAATTTTTCCGATTTTGATGGCCTAAAAACTCCAACCAATGATCCAGGTTCAGCTCATTACTTGCGAGGTTTAACTGGAAGCCTTGTTGTGGAGGGATGGCTGGTGTTCCTATGCCTACCGCATGGCGAAGGGTGTCATCACCGGTCAGTTCGCCTTGAACATAGTAGCCATCTCCAATTTTTCCATCCCAGGAAAAACGGCTTGTATTCGATTTATTTTTTGCAAACGTTTTTAGATTTAGCTGTCCAGATAAAGGGGTGCCCATTTGTTTTTTTATAGGAGCGGGTGCGGTACTCGCCCAATCGCGCATATCAATCTTTAAATTGGTTTCGCTATTTCCTTTATTGAAATTAATTGCACCTTCATATTTTGCAACGCCGCTCATTGCCTGCAATATGGGGAAGGCTTGAACTGCTGGATTAGTTGCAAAGTAGTCTTTAATAAAGCTGGCGCCGATGTCGCCTGAAATATTGTAGGTTTGACCGCCTTGATTAGGGGTCGCGCTAGAAATCTTAATTGCGCCACCTAGAAAGTTGGCAGTGATATCTTCAAACTCTGGATTCACTTCGGTAATCCGAATTTTCCCCTTGAGATTTTCAAATGGAGGCAAGTCAGCCCATTGAACCCTGTTTCCTGGAAAGCTCAACTGAATATCGGTGGCGGCGTCCCCGTTCCCGGATAGTGGAATTTTCAGACCCAGGCTGAGGTTGGTGGGTCCTGTTACCTTTAGGTTTCGCTCAAGTGCGATCTGCTTCTTGCCGACGGGTGAGGCAAATAGATAGTCGAGAAGTTGTGGGGCATCACCCTGTGCTTCACCGCTGACTGTTAGTAAAAGTTGTTTTGCGCTAACACTTGGGATTTCTGCATGAAACTTACTTAGAGCTACTTGCTTGTAACTTGCCTGGTTAATATCTACCGTGAGGTTGGCATTTTGCATATTAATAACGCCATTGACTTTATTGAAGGCGGGCCAAACTCCTTGTGCGGTAGATGAGCTCGGAACAGGGCTAAAAGTGGCGCCTGTAATGGGCAGATTGAGTGTGAATTCTCCAGAGCCCGATTTTGCGAAGGGCACATCACTAGGGTCGCCCTTAATGTGCAAGTTGCCCTTCTGAATGGTTCCAGCATCAAAGGCTTTGCTCAAATACGTTTTCGCTTCGCCTCCCATGCCAACCGGTAAATATCGGTATGCAGTTATTAAATTAGCGCGCGCAAAATCCATATCTAAAGTCATGAAGTCAGGCTTTTTAACTTCACCGATGACGTAATTTAGGTTGAGCGTTGTTGATATATCAGGATTGCTAAGCTCTAACTGCTTTGCATTAACAACCCAATTACCTTTTTGCTTTGACCAAGAAATTTGACCGGTCGCTTGATCCAGTTTGATTTTGGGATCGACCAATAAGTCATTTACCTCAAGCTCAAGATCATTTGATTTGATTGAGAAGTTGCCTTTATTTTGGTCCGCAGTCAGAAAGCCAGAAAGTTTTGATACGGAAGGCATTGATTTATTGATGCCGACAAAACTTAAGTCAATCAATTTTCCGCTAACGGTAAAGTCCAGCTTATTTGACTTAAACCATCCACCGGGAATATTGAGGGCGGATAGGGGTGACTTACTTTCCGACCAATTAATATCCAAATCTTGTAGTTCACCATCCGCTTTCGAGGCTTTAATCCATTGATGAACTTTTTTAGATAGCGGCAGATTCAGGGCAAATAAAGCAATATCTTCTACAGAAATCTTTGGCGAAGAAAATCCAAATTCTTTAATCTCCCCACCTCCGGCCGGAGGTCTCCAGCGAAAGGTCATCGGACTTAAATTTTCTAGCGGAGTTGATTTTGGGCTGTCAATATCTCGCCAAGCAAATGTTTGAGTGGTGACTGATATCAACCCGCTGTCGGTTTCTTGAGATAGATTTGTTTCTAGTCTTCCCAGTGCAATGGCATCTTCATCCTTAGATAGCTGAATAGTTAAATTATCGGCTGCAAGATAAATTTCTCCACCATCAGGATTGCCGTTATCTATTTTTAGTTTTCCGTTGGAATTCAGGACTCCCTCAAGCGTATTCAGAGGGAGGGAAAAGTCATTGGCTATTTGGCTGAGCTGCAGTTCATTTAGATTCCAGGAGATGTTGCCAATCCAGTCGCGCCAATTACCAGCTTGGCCGCCGATATGATGTACTAAATCAATATTTAGCGTGAGAGGACCTTTGTTCCATGGTGTGGTGGCACTCAGTGAGCCTTGGTGGCTGCGAATGCCGTTACTCAGAGTGAGGCTTTGAATGTCAATTGAGATGCTTGTTTTTTTCTTGAGTTGATCATCCCAAAATAGTTTGACATTACTAACGTGGATTTCATTTTGTGAGAAGAGCCAATTTTCTGCGGAATAGTCATTTGGTTTACCATCAATCAAAATCCCAGCAACAGTAACAATGCCTTTGCTATTGCGTTGCGCATAAATTTCTGCGTTTTCAATATTGAGCTCGTGAAAAAATGGCGTGAGATGGTAAAAAGATGCCCAGCTCAGTTGCCCATTAATTTTCTGAATGAATAAAACGGGTTTTGATTTGTCTGGGCTGTTGAATCGTAAACCTTCAATTTCAAAATTGGGTCTGATGCCTGTCCATGAGACTTGTAGAGCATCCATCGAAACATCTGCACCAATTCGAGCACTAATCAGTTTTTCAACTGAGGCTTTGGATTTCTCAATTTGTGGCCAAAGGACAAAACGCACGCCTACATGCCCGAGCACAAAAAGGGCTGTAATAACCACAGCCAAAATCAGGGCACGCTTACGCCAAGCCCTACCCAAACCTTGAGGACGTTTAGCAAGCACGCTCTTGAGGCGAGGCGGGATGATCTTTTGCAGCATGGACTCTATTATCCGTCAGCCTTGGCTTGATCGCCAAGCTTCTGGCCTGGGCCTTAGGGTCGGATTAAGATGGGGGAATGGATGATTTTTCCCGACAAATCGATTTTCTGCAGCAACACTCCACTTATGCGCGGCGCTGGCTAAATGCTCGCCCCGAATGGCTTGAGTGGCTCCGTACTCAGGGGCAGAAAAAAGTCGATATTCAGGGTATTAGGGACCTGCTAAAAGACTGTGGCGTCGAATGCCTGACCGATGATCAGGATGAGGCCCTATGGATGGCTAATCTGCGTTTAGCAAGGCAGCGCCTGATGCTCTGGATAGCATTTCGGGATTTAAACGGGATGGCTGACTTACAAGAGGTTACCCATGCACTTAGCCATTTTGCCGAGCTAGCCGTTTCTGCTTCAATTGCCTTTATTCGCGAAGATCTCAAAAATCGTTTTGGTTTACCTTGGAGTAATTCAACGCAATCTGAGATGCCCCTCATGGTTGTTGGAATGGGCAAGCTGGGTGGGTTGGAGTTAAATCTCTCATCTGATATTGATCTCATCTTTTTATATGAGCATGAGGGTGAGACCGCCGGCGGTCCCAAAAGATTGTCTAATCACGAGTGGTTTGCACGCATGGGTAAGCGCTTGATTAAGCTACTTGCCGAACATGATGCTAATGGCTTTGTATTTCGGGTAGATATGCGCCTCCGACCGAATGGTGATTCTGGACCTTTGGTGTGCAGTCTCGATATGTTGGAAGAATATCTATTGGTGCAGGGTAGAGAGTGGGAGCGTTACGCCTGGATTAAGGGCAGATTAATTGCTCCGCTACCAGAATCCCCGGCTTTTGCACATTGTCAAAAAGAGCTGGAGCAACTGATTCGTCCTTTTGTCTATCGCCGGCATTTGGATTACGGTGTGATTGCCTCTATTCGAGAGTTGCACGCACAGATACAGGCGGAAGCAGAAAAGAGATCCTCTGGTCATCAAGGTCGTTCTCGCGATATTAAGTTAGGACGGGGCGGTATTCGAGAAATTGAGTTTCTAGTGCAAATGTTTCAGCTCATGCGGGGTGGTACAGATCCCCGCTTTAGGGTCCGTCCAAGTCTAGAAGTTTTAGAGCTTATTAAGCAGTGTGGCATTTTGCCTGCTGGCGAAGTGGAATCTTTGCGAGCAGCTTACGTTTATTTAAGGCGTTTAGAGCATCGTATTCAGGTGTGGGATGACCAGCAAACACATTATTTGCCTGAGGATGAAGCGGCGCGCTCGCGTTTGGCGATTTCGATGCAAGGTCAAGACCTTGTGGCAAATGACTTTATGGCTGAACTAGATCGCCATCAAAATAATGTTGCGCAGTTATTTGAGAAAGCATTTCTATTGGATGGTAGTGCACGTCTTGAGATCGCACCTTTAGCTCAGGACTGGGCCCCGGATCTAGCCGCCTTCCCTGATTCCTATCTTCGTTGGCAGGCATGGGTAGATAGCCCCAAGCAAAAACTGTTACCCGAAAAAAGTCGATTAATTTTTGATAACTTAATGTGCAAGGCGGCAGAGCGTTTGCAAAATGATGGCGCAGCATCCTCCCTTGCCGATCAAACGCTATTACGTTTCTTTGATTTACTTGAGGCAATTGCAAGACGTAGCGCCTATCTATCCATTCTGGCTGAGTATCCTAGGGCCTTATCCAATGTGCTTAATTTGCTTAAAGCATCCCAATGGGGCGCGCAATATTTAACACGCCACCCCCATCTCTTGGACCACCTGCTGAATGCGCAATCAGAGAGAGCATTAATAGAGGACCCAGAAAAATATTGGACGGAGGTGCGCGCTAACCTCAATATGCGACTGGATGACGTGATGACTGAGGAGGATGGCTCTGAGCAGGCGATGGATATTTTGCGAGTCACTCACCACAACGAAACATTTATTACCTTATTAACGGACTTGGGTATTGGTGTGCAGCAGGCGCTTCCCGTAGAGCGGGTGAGCGACCATCTATCTGCGCTGGCAGATTTAATTTTGCAGACTACTTTTGAGCGCGTATGGCCGAGCGTAGTGAAAAAATTTGATCTTCCCCATGAGATTCATCCACCCTTTGCCATCATTTCTTATGGCAAGTTAGGTGGGAAAGAATTAGGTTACGCGTCTGATCTGGACATCGTATTTTTATACCAAGCGGATGAGTCTGATTATGCTGCGCAAGAGATTTATGCGCTCTTAGCGAAGCGGATGATTAATTGGCTAACAGCATTTACTTCAACCGGTAGTTTGTTTGAAATTGACACTCGTCTTCGTCCAAATGGATCTGCCGGATTCTTAGTAACTAATGCTGATGCGTTTAAAAAATATCAATTGCGTGAAGGTGATAATGCCGCCTGGGTTTGGGAGCATCAGGCTCTGACTCGGGCGCGTTTCTCCGCAGGCAATCCCGGTGTGGGCGTATTTTTTGACTCTATTCGCTCCGAGGTGTTGAGTCAGTCGCGAGACATCGACTATCTTCGGATCGAGATTTTAGAGATGCGTCGTAAGGTGCACGCAGGTCATCCCAACACTAACCTCGAGTTTGACTTAAAGCATGATGCTGGTGGTATGGTCGATATCGAGTTTATTGTGCAGTTTTTAGTGCTGGCTTATGCCCACAAGCATCCACAACTCATTGGTAATCTAGGTAATATTGCTTTGTTACGGATTGCTGGTGATGTGGGCTTAATTTCGCAAGAGGCAGCCCAATCCGTTGGGGATGCCTATCGTCTCTTAAGGGCTCGTCAGCATCGCTTGCGTTTGGATGGTGTAGAAAAACTCCGCATCAATCTAGAAAATGAGCCAGAGCTCGTTGCGGTAAAAGATACGGTAGAAGCGCTTTGGTTGGAGATCTTTCAAGCGCCTTCTAATCTTAGTTAGGGGCTAGTTTGAAAGTAACGCAGCCTATAAGAAACTTACTAAATTTAGTTTTGTTCTAGCAACTCGCGCGCATGACGGCGAGTAGTGTCGGTAATCGTAGCGCCACCAAGCATGCGTGCCACTTCCTCAACACGCTCAGATCTACCTAAGATTTGTACTTGTGAAACCGTCTTCTCTCCGGCTTGTGACTTGCTGACTTTGAGGTGATGGTTGCCTTGAGCGGCTACCTGCGGTAGATGGGTTACGCACAAGATTTGATGGGATTGACCCAGTTGATGCAAGAGTTTGCCAACAGTTTCGGCAACTGCGCCGCCAATACCAGCATCCACCTCGTCGAATATCAGTGTTGGCGTGAATGAGGCCTTGCTGGTGATCACGCTGATTGCTAGGCTAATACGCGCTAACTCACCACCAGAAGCCACCTTTGCAAGCGAACGCGGAGTGCTGCCAGCATGTCCTGCTACCAAGAATTCTATTTGCTCAAGACCGTGGGATCCGCCTTCGCTAAGGGGTGTCAGCGCAATTTCAAGACGACCACCGGCCATAGATAAGTCTTGCATTGCATCCGTTACCAATTGCCCAAGATCGGATGCTGCTTTGCCACGTTTTTGTGAAAGCTGTTTAGCCAGCTTTAAGTAAGCTGTTTCTTCCTGCTTGACCTGCTCTCGCAGCGCTTCAATATTTTGTGATGCAGTTAAGGCATCAAGCCGCTCATGGGTAGTTTGTAGTAATGCTGGCAGCTCATCGACATCGGCGCGATATTTTTTGGCTGTGCTGTGTAATGCTTGCATACGCTCTTCTACTTGAGCAAGTCTTGCAGGATCTAAGTCAATCTTTTGCAAGTAACGATTAAGTCCATGGATCGCTTCATCAAGCTGAATGCTGGCGGACTCTAAGGCTTGATTGATATCGCCTAGCGCTGGATCATGTTCTGCCAAGGCACCTACAGAAGTGCAAACTTTTGAGAGGGTGGATTCAAGAGAGTTATCAGCATCACTCAAAATCTCAATGGCTTCTTGGCAGCCGCCTATTAACTTTGCACCATTTGCTAAGCGTGCATGTTCACTTTGAATGCTGGTCCATTCGCCTTCTTGCGGAGAAAGCTCAGTAAGTTCTTCGAGCTGCCATTCCAGGCGCTCACGCTCACGCTCGACATCTTGGCCAGCATTTTCTGCCTGCTCAAGGCGACGACGAGAGTCAGCTAGCGTTTTGAACGCTTGCGCTACTTCTGTAGCGAGGGGCAATAAGCCAGCATGACGATCTAAGAGTTCGCGTTGAGCGCCACCCTTAAGCAAGAGTTGGTGTGCATGTTGCCCGTGAATATCTACCAGTTGATCGCCCGCTTCGCGCAATTGCACTAGCGTAGCGACGCTACCATTGATAAAGGCGCGACTACGTCCATTACTTTCCACGGTTCTTTTGAGTAATAAACTTTGACCATCGTCTTCCAGTGGGAAGCCTTGGGCGTCCAGCCATTGACTAAAGGATTGGACTAGTTCTGATTCAATCCGAAAGAGTGCGGAGATTTCTGCGCGGTTGCTACCTTCACGTATTTGGCTACTATCTGCGCGTTCACCCAGGACTAAACCAAGGGCATCAAGCAGAATCGACTTGCCGGCACCAGTTTCGCCGGTAAGTACAGTAAAGCCGCTAGAAAAATCTAGCTCTAATTGATCGACAATGACGAAGTCACGAAGTGAGATGGTTTGAAGCATGTATTAGCGTAGCAAAAAACTCGACATCAGAAAGTCGATGGGTATTCATTCCAATGCAATTTCTCACGCAAAGTTTTGTAGTCGCTGTGATTGCTGGGGTGTAAAAGGGCGATCGTTTTATCGGATTGACGTACTTCTATTTTGTCTCCGCTCTGTAAATTGGTTTGTGATTGCATATCAAAATTCACAATCACCTCAAGTCCATTCACCACTTCAATCACAGTAACACTATCTTGTGGCAACACAATCGGCCGATTCGAAAGTGAGTGTGGTGCAATGGGTACTAACAAAATGCCTGCAACGTGCGGATGCAAAATTGGACCACCAGCTGAGAGTGCATAAGCTGTTGAGCCAGTCGGAGTCGATACGATTAGACCGTCAGAGCGTTGGTTGTACATAAAGGAGCCGTTGACATGCACTGCCAACTCAACCATTCCAGAAATGCCAGAACGATTTACAACTACGTCATTGAGCGCTAACGCACGATTAATTTCTTTGTTATTACGCAGAACTACGGCATCGAGCAAAGTGCGCGTATCCGCCTCATATTCGCCAGCAATAATTTTGGGTAGCGTAGTTTGGACTGACTGAATCGGAATATCCGTCATATAGCCAAGGCGACCCATATTGATTCCAACCAGCGGAACGTTACTGCCTGCTAATTGACGGGCGATACCAAGCATGGTGCCATCGCCTCCTAGAACAACAACAAGATCAATTGCCCCAGCAAAGTCTTGCGCAGTTTTTGTGGGGAAGCTGTTTAAACCAAGGTGAGTGGCTGTCTCAGACTCAATAAAGACTTCACAACCCAATCCTGTCACTAGTTTGGCTAGGTCTTTTAAGTGCTCCTCAATGCCATCGGCATGAAATTTGCCGACAAGCGCAACGCGGCTAAATGCCTTTTTGCTGGAATTTGGGGATGGGCTTAACATATAACGATTAAACCATAGGCATAAAATCCCTTCCACCATGGATGAACGTTCCCGCGCCCTACTCAAAACCCTCATCGAGCGCTATATCGAGGAGGGTCAGCCTATTGGCTCGCGCACGCTCTCTAGATTCTCGGGTTTGGACCTCTCTGCAGCCACCATTCGCAATGTGATGGCTGATTTGGAGGATATGGGGTTGGTTACCAGTCCCCATACTTCTGCCGGCCGTATTCCAACTCCACGGGGTTATCGCCTATTTGTGGACACTATGGTGACAGTTCGCCCCTTAGAGGCAATGGCTGCTCGGGAGGTTGAAAAAGGCCTTTTGCCAGATTCCCCGCAAAGGGTGCTGAACTCAGCTGCGCAGATTTTGTCGAACTTGACCCATTTTGCTGGGGTTGTGATGACTCCCAAGCGAGCTCAGGTTTTTAAGCATATTGAGTTCTTGCGTTTGGGCGAAGGCAAGATTTTGCTGATTATGGTAACTCCAGAGGGCGATGTGCAGAATCGCATATTACCGACAACTCAGGATTACACACCGAGTCAATTGATTGAAGCTGGCAATTTTATTAATGCCCAGTTTGCTGGAAAAAGCTTTGATCAAGTTCGCATGCACCTCAAATCCGATCTGGATAATTTGCGCGCCGATATTTCTGGATTGATGGCATTGGCCTTGCAAACCGGTGTTGCTGATTACGATATGGGTCGTGGCGATATGGTCTTGTCTGGCGAACGACGCTTGCTAAATGTTGGTGATCTCAGTTCTAACCTAGACAAGTTACGCAAGATGTTTGACATGTTGGAACAAAAATCAGTGCTCATGCAATTGCTTGATGTGTCGAGTCATGCTGACGGAATTCAGATCTTTATTGGGGGCGAGAGTGACTTATTGCCCTATGAAGATCTGGCTGTAATCAGCGCCCCATATAGCGTAGACGGCCAAGTAGTTGGTACGCTTGGCGTGATTGGCCCAACCCGTATGGCATATGACAGAGTTATTCCAATCGTAGACATCACCTCAAAATTATTGTCGGGTGCCCTAAGTTCGTAATTACACCCCTGATCATCAATCCATATATTTATTTACTAGAGACACAATATCTTGAATCAGAACCCGCACCTACGCGCTTCCAAAACAGCAGTCTTACTACTTAATTTGGGAACGCCATCTGCTCCAACGCCAAAAGCAGTTCGCGCCTATTTAAAAGAATTTCTTTCTGATCCGCGCGTAGTAGAAATTCCGCGCATCATTTGGTGGTGTATTTTGAACGGCATTATTTTGCCAATCCGCAGTAGTGCATCTGCTAAAAAATACGCCTCTATTTGGCTGCCGAAACTTGGTTCTCCCTTGATGCATTACTCCCGCTTGCAAGCTAAAGAGCTGGGTGAAAAATTTGCTAACGAGGGCCATGCCGTTTTAGTAGATTTAGCAATGCGCTATGGTGAGCCGTCAACTCAGGCTGTACTTGAAGGCCTCAAGGCACAAGGTATGGAGCGTTTATTACTATTGCCTTTGTATCCCCAGTATTCCGCTACAACAACAGCCTCTAGCTTTGACGAGGTGTTCCGTGTTCTCAGCACTTGGCGAGATCAACCAGAACTGCGTTTAGTGAAGCACTATCATGACAACCCGGCTTACATTAATGCTTTGCGTGATCAGGTCTTAAGTAGTTGGGATAAAGACGGTCGACCTGATTTTGCAAAAGGCGATCGTTTGGTAATGTCGTTTCATGGTTTACCAAAACGCAACCTCATGAAGGGCGACCCCTATCATTGCGAGTGTCTTAAATCTGGGCGCTTGCTTGGTGAGTCGCTAGGTTTGGAGCCGGGTCAATATATTGTGACCTTTCAATCACGCTTTGGTAAAGCTGAGTGGTTAAAGCCTTACACAGCCCCAACCATTGAAAAGTTAGCTAAAGAAGGTTGTCAGCGCATCGATATTTTTTGCCCTGGATTTCCGGCGGATTGCTTGGAAACTCTTGAAGAGATTGCGATGGAAGCTCGCGAAATCTTCTTAGAACATGGCGGCAAAGACTATCGTTATATTCCCTGCCTAAACAACAACCCTAAGTGGATAGAGGCTCTGGGCGACATTGCCCATCACCATCTTCAAGGTTGGTCTTTAGGAATGGAGTCTGAGGCTGAATTGGTGAAGCGTAATGAAAGAGCTGAAATCGCCGAAAGAATGAAGTCTTGAAATTGAATGAATTGACCCCATATTGCAAAGTAATAGCCATTCTTTATAGAAAAGTAAAATAGCGTCCATGACACAAGAAAATCAAAACCCATCTTCTGAGCAAGAAAATCCTACGGTAGATTCAGTGGTTAATCCTGCTGCGGAAACTGCATCTGAAACTCCTGCTGTAAAAACGCCTGAGCAAGAAATTGCCGAGCTCAATCAAAAGGTTGGTGAATTGCAAGATAACTTCTTGCGCGCCAAGGCTGAGGGTGAAAATATTCGCCGTCGTGCCGTAGAAGATATTGCCAAGGCGCATAAGTTCGCCATTGAAAGTTTTGCAGAGCATTTGGTGCCAGTGACTGATAGTCTCTACGCAGCATTGAGTACTGATGCTGGCGATGCCAAAGCATTTAAAGAAGGCCTGGAGATTACTCTCAAGCAGTTGCTTTCCGCCTTTGAAAAAGGCCGCATGACTGAAATTAACCCAGCGGTTGGGGATAAATTTGATCCTCACCACCATCAGGCCATCGCTTCAGTTCCTTCTGAGCAAGAGCCTAATACCGTGGTTTCAGTGCTGCAACGTGGCTATACCGTAGCGGATCGGGTTCTCAGACCGGCTTTGGTGACGGTTAGCGCCCCGAAATAGGCCAAAAAGAGGGCTTAAACCCCTAAAAAGCATAAAAAAGGCAGATTTCTGCCTTTTTTGCTCTTTATCCCCTTGAAATCCCTTTTTTAGACCCCATTTAATGGGTATCGAAATATTCATTAGTACAACAAACAATTTAATTTTTTGGAGCAATTATGGGAAAGATTATCGGAATCGACTTAGGAACCACGAATTCATGCGTTTCAGTCGTTGAAAACAATGCACCTAAAGTTGTCGAAAACGCCGAAGGCGGTCGCACAACTCCATCCATCATCGCTTACGTTGAGGATGGTGAAGTATTGGTTGGCGCACCAGCAAAACGTCAATCAGTGACGAATCCTAAAAATACTATCTACGCAGTGAAGCGTTTGATGGGCCGTAAATTTACAGATCCTGAAGTACAAAAAGACATCAGCTTGATGCCTTATTCAATTATTGCTGCTGATAACGGCGATGCTTGGGTTCAAGCACGCGACAAGAAAATGGCGCCACAACAAGTGTCCGCTGAAATTCTGCGCAAAATGAAAAAAACAGCCGAAGACTATCTCGGCGAAGAAGTAACAGAGGCAGTGATTACTGTTCCTGCTTACTTCAATGACAGCCAACGTCAAGCGACTAAGGATGCTGGCCGTATTGCTGGTTTGGATGTGAAGCGCATCATCAATGAGCCAACTGCTGCAGCATTGGCTTTTGGTCTGGACAAGCAAGACAAAGTAGATCGCAAGATCGCTGTGTATGACTTGGGCGGCGGTACATTCGACGTTTCCATCATTGAGATTGCTAACGTTGACGGTGAGAAGCAGTTTGAAGTGCTCTCCACTAACGGCGATACCTTCTTGGGTGGTGAAGACTTTGACCAGCGCATCATTGACTGGATCATTGATGAGTTCAAGAAAGAACAAGGCGTGGATTTGAGCAAAGACGTATTGGCATTACAGCGTTTGAAAGATGCTGCAGAAAAAGCCAAGATCGAATTGTCATCTGCGCAGCAAACTGAGATCAACTTGCCATACGTGACAGCTGACGCTAGCGGTCCTAAGCATTTGAACTTGAAGTTGACCCGTGCCAAGTTGGAGTCTTTGGTTGAGGAATTGATTAAGCGCACCGCTGGTCCTTGCTTAACTGCGATTAAAGATGCTGGTGTGAACGTAGCTGACATTGACGACGTGATTTTGGTCGGCGGTCAAACACGTATGCCTGCGGTTCAAGACAAAGTTAAAGAAATCTTTGGCAAAGAGCCACGTAAAGACGTTAACCCAGACGAAGCCGTAGCCGTTGGTGCTGCGATTCAGGGTTCCGTATTGTCTGGCGATCGTAAAGACGTATTGCTCTTGGACGTTACCCCGTTGTCATTGGGTATCGAGACTCTTGGTGGTGTGATGACTAAGATGATTCCTAAGAACACAACGATTCCTACCAAGCATTCACAGGTTTATTCCACTGCGGAAGATAACCAGCCTGCCGTAACTATCAAGTGTTTCCAAGGTGAGCGCGAGATGGCTGCTGCAAACAAGTTGCTTGGTGAATTTAACCTTGAGGGTATCGCTCCAGCACAACGTGGCATGCCGCAAATTGAAGTGACCTTTGATATTGATGCCAACGGTATTTTGCATGTAACAGCAAAAGACAAAACCACTGGTAAAGAGAACAAGATCACTATCAAGGCCAACTCTGGCTTGACCGAAGAAGAAATTCAACGCATGGTGAAAGATGCAGAAGCTAATGCCGCTGAAGATAAGAAGGCACTGGAGTTGGTGACTGCACGTAATACTGCGGATGCCTTGGCTCACTCAACCAAGAAGGCCTTGGAAGAACACGGCGCTAGCTTAGAAGCCTCCGAAAAAGAAGCGATTGAAGCGGCTTTGAAAGACTTGGATGAGGCTATCAAAGGTAGCGACAAAGAGGCAATTGAAGCTAAAACTGAAGCTTTGGGTAAAGCAAGTCAGAAGCTGGGCGAAAAAGTCATGGCTGCTGAACAAGCGAAAGCTGGTGGCGGTGCTGCTGGTGCGGCTCCTGGTGGCGCAGCTCCAGGCGCTGCTCCTGATGCAGATGTTGTTGACGCTGACTTTAAAGAGGTTGATGACAAGAAGTAATTCTGAAATCAGACATTCATTAACGTAGTTTTGATGTACTTAAATAACAAGTCGGCCTCGTGCCGACTTGTGTCATTCAGGTTGTTGAGAGGAATAGGCCGTGCCTAAAAGTAAACGCGATTTTTATGAAGTGCTTGGTGTAGCAAAAGGTGCCAGTGATGATGAGTTAAAAAAAGCTTATCGCAAGATGGCGATGAAACATCATCCAGATCGCAATCCCGATAGCAAAACGGCTGAAGCTCAATTTAAAGAAGTTAAAGAAGCTTACGAAACACTAACCGACCCCAATAAGCGCGCTGCTTATGACCAATATGGTCACGCAGGCGTTGATCCATCCATGGGTGGCGGATTTGGCGGTGGTGGTTTCGGCGGCGGCGGATTTGCTGATGCGTTTGGAGATATCTTCGGCGACATCTTTGGTCAAGGTGGTGGCCGTCAGGCTGGTCCGCAAGTCTACAAAGGCGCAGATTTGCGCTACAACATGGACATCACCCTTGAGCAAGCGGCTGAGGGCTATACAACCCAAATTCGCGTGCCTAGTTGGAGTAATTGCAAGCCATGTCATGGCACTGGCGCAGAACCAGGAACAAAAGCGGAAACTTGTACAACTTGCGGCGGACACGGCCAAGTACGTGTTCAGCAAGGTTTCTTCTCCATGCAGCAAACTTGCCCTAAATGCCGCGGTACTGGCGAGTACATTCCCAAGCCTTGCAAAACATGTCATGGCAGTGGAAAACACAAAGAACAAAAAACGCTGGAGATCAAAATCCCAGCAGGTATCGATGATGGTATGCGCGTTCGCTCAGTCGGTAACGGCGAACCCGGCATTAATGGTGGACCAGCTGGCGATCTCTATGTAGAGGTGCGGGTTAAACCGCATAAAGTATTTGAGCGTGACGGTAGTGATTTGCACGTGCAGATGCCAATCTCTTTTGCGACAGCAACGATTGGCGGAGACATCGAAGTGCCAACCCTTGCTGGGCGCGTTGAGTTTCTGATTCCGGAGGGTACGCAAACTGGTAAAACATTCCGCTTGCGCAACAAAGGCATCAAGGGCCTGCGCTCGACCTTAGTGGGCGACCTCTTTGTGCACGTTCTAGTGGAAACGCCGGTTAAGTTAACTGATGAACAAAAGCAATTGTTGCAAAAGTTTGATGACAGCTTAAAGTCTGGCGGTGATAAGCATAGCCCCCAACAAAAAGGCTGGTTTGACGGCGTAAAGAGTTTCTTTAGTTAATTGCTGGTGGGCAGGCTAGCTGGCAATCAGCCAGCAAAGCCATGCTCAGGTCCGGGGAATTTCACGGACTTCACTTCGCGTACATAAGCCTTGATAGCGGCCTCAACGGAAGAGTGACCATCCATAAAGTTTTTAACAAACTTTGGCGGCTTTCCTGGGCTAATGCCCAACATATCTTGCAGAACCAATACTTGGCCAGAACAATCTGGGCCAGCACCAATACCAATCGTTGGAATGTGCAGTTCAGCAGTAATCTTTTCGCCTAGCGAAGAGGGGATAGCTTCTAGTACCAACATTTGGGCTCCAGCTGCTTCGCATGCCAGCGCTTGCTCAAGCATGACACTAGCAGCATCTTTGGATTTGCCTTGTACTTTGTAGCCACCCAAAACATGAACGGATTGCGGTAACAAGCCTAAGTGTGCACAGACAGGAACACTACGTTCAACTAAATATTGGATGATGTCTACTTGCCAGTCACCACCACCTTCTAGCTTCACCATATCAGCACCAGCACGCATGAGAGTGGCCGCTGAATCTAAGGCTTGTACGGTATCGCCGTAGCTTGCAAATGGGAGATCAGCAATAACAAAAGCATGGGTATTGGCGCGAGCTACACATTCAGTGTGATAAGCCACTTGTTCAATGGTGACTGGTGTAGTGCTTGAGTGTCCTTGAATCACATTGCCCAATGAATCACCAATCAAAATGGTTTCTACCCCACAGCGATTGAGAAGCGCTGACATGGTGGAGTCATATGCGGTGAGCATAGAAATCTTTTCACCCTCAGCGTGCATTGCGAGGAGCTTAGTAATCGTGATTGGCTTGTCGCCTTGTAAGTAACCCATGGCGAGAGTTTAATGAATTAATGTGCCGTTTGGCTATAAACGTCTTTTTCCCCGCAATTGCAGTTCCTGCAGGCGAGTTTTTCAATTCTTTGGTGGGTTACATTAGGTAAATAGGCTTTGAGTTCGCCCCAATTGGGTAGAAAGATATCTGGCGCTATTTCTAGCAGAGGTAGCAATACAAATGAGCGCTCAATGATTCTGGGGTGCGGAAGCATTAACTCTGTTTCACTCTGAGTGACCCCTTCAAAACAAAGGATATCTAAATCTAGAGTTCGCGGAGCATTTGCATAGGGTCGCTCACGACCAAACTCCTGCTCAATGGTTTGGCATACATGTAAAAGGCCGTAGGGGCTTAGTTCAGTTTCAACTTCAATGACAGCATTAATGTAGTCGCCGCCTGTAGCCTCAACTGGCGCACTTTGATAAAAACAGCTTTTTGCAAGAATTTGGAGTTCGGAGCGTAATGCCAAGCAAACGATGGCATCAGTAATGAGCTGACGCGTGTCGCCGATATTGCCGCCAAATCCGATAAATGCCCGTGCCATAGTTTTCCAAACAAGAGATGAAACTACTTTACTGAAATTTCTCT
Organism: Polynucleobacter parvulilacunae; assembly: GCF_018881715.1. GTDB lineage: Bacteria > Pseudomonadota > Gammaproteobacteria > Burkholderiales > Burkholderiaceae > Polynucleobacter > Polynucleobacter parvulilacunae. The sequence continues at coordinate 150,609 of NZ_JACVPW010000001.1, read as the reverse complement.
AAGTTTGCTTAGCTCGCTGCACTCTCAGGGGGCACTGCTGACTTGGGCTTTCTGCGCCGCCGCCGTTTAGTCGGGCTGAGGCTATTGCCGGATTCATTTTTGATTGCCGCCATGAGTTCTTCTTGCCCGGTAGGGTCGGCTGCAATGAAGTCTGTCCACCATTGACCGATCGCAGGGTTTAGCTCCCCGGTGGCGCAGCGTAGCAACATAAAGTCATAACCTGCTCTCAAGCGCGGGGATTCGATCAAGCGGTAGGGGTAGCGACCTACACGCCTTTCAAAACGGGGCTGCATAGACCAAATCTCACGCATATCGCTCTCAAAGCGGCGTTGAATGGTCATGCCGCTACTTTGGGTGGCAATCGTGTCATCCATCGCATCATGCAGGGCTGGAATATTGGCCATACCTTTAGCAGAGTAAGCCTTCCAATTCTTGAGTAGGTCAGGCCAAAGTAGGGTGGCAAATAAAAATCCAGCAGAAACACTTTTGCCAGATTGAATGCGGTCATCGGTATTGGCTAAAGCAAGCTTTACAAAATTATTAGCCCCTTTGGAGTCTTCGCCTTTATCTAGAATGTGATCTAGCAGCGGAAGTAGGCCATGATGCAGTCCTGCATCCTTTAGTCCTTGGATGGCTTTCCAAGAGTAGCCCGACATCAAGAGTTTCAGAATTTCATCAAACAGTCTGGCCGAGGGAACATCGTTTAAGAGTTTGCCTAGCTTTGCAATCGGTGCGCGTGTTGCATTATCTAATTCAAAACCCGTCTTAGCGGCGAAACGAACTGCTCTGAGCATACGAACTGGGTCTTCGCGATAACGCTTTGCTGGATCGCCAATCATGCGCAAGGTTTTCTTTTGCATGTCGGCCATGCCGCCGTGATAGTCGAGCACTGTTTCTGATGAAGGGTCGTAATACATCGCATTGATTGTGAAGTCACGTCTCGCAGCATCTTCACCTTGTGACCCCCAAACGTTGTCGCGCAAAATGCGACCACTCTCGGCTACGTGATCCCCAGCGTTATCCAGCAGGGCTCTAAAGGTCGATACCTCAATAATTTCAGGATGACCCTTGCCAAAAAAAGTCACATGCACAATCTGAAAGCGGCGACCAATGAGACGTGCCTTGCGAAAGAGTCTTTGAACTTGATCTGGTGTTGCATTGGTGGCAACGTCAAAATCTTTGGGGCTGATGCCAAGTGCAAGATCTCGGACAGCGCCACCAACAATAAATGCTTCATATCCCGCTTGCTGCAATGTGTGGGTTACCTTAACGGCATTTTTTGAAAGTAAATGTGGGTCGATGCGGTGCGCTTTTTTGGGAATGCGTTTTGGTGCACCAGAGTTATTGGCCTGGGTGTGCTTGACCATTGGGTCACGCCGCAAAATACGTTTAATAAATTTAGTGATCATGCAAACAATTCAAGAATGGGCCAGTTGCGCTGCTTGGCTTCGTTGCGAAGACGCTCATCTGGATTAGTAGCAACAGGATGGCTTACCTTTTCAAGTAGGGGAAGATCATTCATCGAGTCGGAATAAAAGTAGCTATAAGGCAGGGTGTCTAAAGATAAGTGTTGAGATGCCAGCCAGTCATGCAAATTTTGAATCTTGCCTTCACGAAAGTTTGGGATCCCCCTGACTTCGCCAGTGTAGTTGGCTAGTGGTTGATTGTCTTTGGTGGCTGGCTCAGTCGCAATGAGGTGTTCGATACCAAAACTTTCGACTATCGGGCGTGTCACAAAACTATTAGTAGCTGTAATAACGCAGCAAAGGTCGCCAGCATCCTGATGGCGCTTTACAAGATCAATCGCTTGTTGGCGTAGTTGGCCGTTGATGACCTCTTTCATGAAGGCATCGTGCCACTCTTTAAGCTGCGCGCGTGAATGCTCTGAAAGCGGCTTTAAGGCAAAGCGTAAAAATTCATGAATATCGAGCTTGCCATCTTTGTAGTCTTGATAGAAACGCTCATTTTGTCGTGCGTAATATTCGCTATCCACAACACCAATGCGAGCCAAAAATTGACCCCATTCGTAATCACTATCGCAGGGCAAAAGAGTGTGGTCTAAATCGAAGAGGGCTAACTGAGTCACGAATGAAATATCGAGTAAATTATTTGGGCTGTAAGAGCTCACGAACAAGAGGCAAGGTTACAGCACGTTTTGTTTCTAGCGAGTAAGCATCCAATGCGTCAATTAAAGCCATTAAGCTGGGCATATCTCGGTAAAAACGACTTAAGAGCCAAGGCAACACATCGTGAGATAAAACAAGTCCTCGCGCTTTGGCTGCCCCCTCTAATGCTTGTATTTTCTCATCATCGTCCAAAAGCTGGGTCTGAAAGATCAAACCCCAGCCCAGGCGGGTCCGCAGGTCTTCTCGAAGCTTTAAATTGGCTGGGGCAGCATTGCCGGCCATAAAAACGTAGATCGCCTTACTTGCTTGAACGCCATTCAGTATTCTGAAAAGTGACCCAACAAGACGATCATCCAAGCGATCAACATCATCTACGGTAATGACGGAAGGGGTTGTACTTTCCGTTAGGGTCGCCATCTTTTCTTCTAGACGAACCCATGCGGTCGGTTCGCTTGGAGTAAGAGCGGTGTGTTCAAGACCACATTTTTCAGCTGCATTCTCAAGGGCATGAAGTAGATGGGTACGCCCAGAACCTTCCGGTCCCCACCAGTAAATCCAGCGTTGATTTAATGGATTCTCAGAGCCAGAAGCATTCACCTTCACCCAGGTCTTTTCAATATCCTGCAGAGCAGAAATCAAAGCAAGGTCTTTGCCGGGCAGATAGTTTTCTAAACTCGCTTTAGGAGCGTGGCTGATATCAAGTGCAAATTGTTTTGGAAGAGAGGATTTATTCATTGCTGCCGAATTTACTTTTGATACCAAGAGCTTTGCGAGTACACGGACCAGAGATATTGCACTAACACTAAGCTAACAGCGCTGATAGGTAATGCTAGAAGTACGCCAAAGAAACCAAATATCTTGCCAAAAAAGAGCAAGGCAAATAGCACTGCAACCGGATGGAGGCCAATGCGCTCGCCTACTAGGCGAGGCGTAAGAAAGAAGCCCTCGAGAAACTGCCCTATCCCATATACCAAGAGCACGCCGATGATTTCTGGGCCTGGGCCAAACTGAAGCAGCGCCGAAATGACGGCAAGAGTGAATCCCAACGCGATGCCAATATAAGGGATCACAATCATGAGTGCAGTGAATACGCCTAAAGCCACCGCACCTTTAATGCCAATCAGACTTAAGCAAATGCTGTAAAAAGCGGTCATGATGGAAACAACGATGACCATGCCATTGAGATACTGTGATAGAAGGCCATCTGTGTGCATTGCAAGGTGATGAACAGTTTCTTGGGCGCGCTGAGGCACTATATTTTTAACGTACTGAAAAAATTGATTCCAATCGAGCAGCAAATAAAACATCACAAAAAGAATTAATACGGAATTTACAAATCCAGTAATCACTGAGCTACCGGACATCAGTACGGTGTCAATGGTGCTACTCATGAGTGAGTCTGCGTTATCGCTAATATGCTCCGAAATTTTTTGTGAGGCTGAATTTTTTAAGGCACCCCAATCCACATCAAGATGAAACTCAGCTAATTTAGGCCCAAGCCAGGCTTGTGTATTTGCGATCCAGGTTGGTAACTGGGCTTTAATTAGGGGGATCTCTGTTTTCAGGAGCCCAATAAAAAGGCTCAAAATCGCTATTACGACAGCTAAGCCGAGAACTACAGTCAATCCTGCTGCCAAGGGCGAAGGCACTCGCCGTCTTTCCAGCCATAGAAAAGCAGGCCTCAGGATGTAGGCTAGGATGAATGCAGCCAGAAAAGGGGTAAAAATTTCAGCCATTACGAGTAATCCTCTAGAATTCAATGATTCTACTGATCTACAAGCATTTTTTACTAATATTCCAGCGCTCACATGACCTCATCTACTAATTCTTCCTCAAAAGGCCTTTCCTACCGTGACGCTGGCGTTGATATTGACGCTGGGGACGACTTGGTTGACCGTATTAAGCCGCTTGCCAAGAAAACCATGCGAGAGGGTGTTTTAGCTGGAATTGGTGGTTTTGGAGCTCTTTTTGAGGTGCCTAAGCGCTATAAAGAGCCAGTATTGGTCTCTGGTACCGATGGTGTGGGTACCAAGCTTAGATTGGCTTTTGAGTGGAATCGTCACGAAACCATTGGTCAAGACTTGGTGGCCATGAGCGTGAACGACATTTTGGTTCAGGGTGCCGAACCACTCTTCTTCTTAGATTATTTTGCTTGCGGAAAATTGACTGTCGATACGGCAGCAACAGTTGTTGGCGGCATTGCCAAAGGTTGCGAATTATCTGGCTGCGCATTAATCGGTGGTGAAACCGCAGAAATGCCAGGCATGTATCCACCAGGTGAATATGACCTCGCTGGATTTGCAGTGGGTGCAGTTGAAAAATCTAAAATCATTACTGGCGCAACAATTGTGCCGGGCGATGTGGTGTTAGCGATTGGTTCAAGCGGTGCACATTCGAACGGCTACTCCTTAGTACGCAAAATTATTGAACGTGCTGGCGCAAAGCCAACTGATGATTTAGGTGGCCGCTCATTGGCTGATGTTGTGATGGCGCCAACGGAGATTTATGTGAAGCCACTGTTGAAATTGATTTCTGAAATCAATGTAAAAGGAATGGCGCACATTACTGGCGGTGGCTTGGTAGATAACGTTCCGCGCGTGCTGCCAGAAAATACGCAAGCAGTATTGCATCGCGATAGCTGGCAAATGCCAGAACTCTTCCGTTGGTTGCAAATGAAGGGTGGCGTTGCTGATGCAGAAATGGTTCGCGTATTTAACTGTGGTATTGGCATGGTAGTGATCGTATCCCCTGATCAAGCGGATACTGCGATCAAGTCATTAACTGCGCAAGGCCTCAAGGCTTGGACGGTTGGCGAAGTAGTTGAGCGTCCAAAGGATGCGCCACAAACTATCGTTATCTAAAGCGATAGCAGCGAACTTATTTTTTTAAGTTGGCTTTGCAGTAATCTAGGGCCGCCTTCAATTCTGCTGGGTTGAAGGGGTCAAAAGTTTTTCTCCCCTCAATTGCACGTAGCCAGGTGAGCTGGCGCTTGCCAAGCTGACGTGTGGCTGCCAATGCTTTGTAGCGCATCTCTTCAGCGTCAATTTCTCCATTGAGAAATTCCCAGGCTTGGCGATAGCCAACGGAGCGAATTGCTGGCAAGTCTGCATGCAATCCAGTATTTGCTCTCAGCGTTTTCACTTCATCCAGAAAACCTGCAGCAAGCATTTCATCAAAACGTTTTTCTAGGTTGAGATGCAATCTCTTGCGATCGCTAGGCTCAAGTGAAACTAAATTAATCCATGGTGGAATTTCCGAGCCTTCTCTGCCATCTTCGCTGGGTGAGTTTGCGAGTAACTCTGACATGGGCTTACCAGTAATTTCAAAAACTTCTAAAGCACGCTGTACTCGCTGAGAGTCATTGGGTTGTAGGCGGGCGGCAGTTTCGGGATCTACTGTGGCAAGCTTGTCATGCATGGCTGGCCAGCCGATGGCTTTACCTTCTTCATCTAAGCGGGCGCGAATTTCTGGATTGGCTGGCGGGAGTGAGGAGAGACCATGTACCCAAGCGCGCCAGTACAGCATGGTGCCGCCAACGACGACCGGAACATTTCCCCGTTCGCGAATTTCTGCGCAAAGACGTTTTGTATCGTTTGCAAAACGAGCAGCCGAGTAAACCTCGGTGGGTTCGATGATGTCAATCAGATGATGAATGACAGCTGCTTGTTCTGCTTTCGTTGGCTTAGCGCTACCAATGTCCAAACCACGATATACCAATGCCGAGTCCATGCTGATGAGCTCAATGGTTTGGCCAATCGATTTTGCATACTCAGCCAAGGACATGGCGAGATGGGTTTTGCCTGCACCGGTAGGCCCAACAATACAAAGAGTTGGGGCATTGTTTGGAGCATGCATAGGCTGAATGTAGGGTTCAGTTGGCATACCTGATTATAAGAGCCTGTTAATATCCGCAACAACCTGTAAGTTAGAGAGCGATTCGATGGATACCCTTTTGCAAATTAGTGATTTATTGCTACATATTGATAAACATCTCGATGTGGTGATTCAGCAATATGGTCCTTGGGCCTATGGCTTGCTATTTGCGATTGTATTTGCAGAGACGGGTTTAGTTGTTGCACCATTCTTGCCTGGCGACTCCCTTTTATTTATTGCTGGCGCTTATTGCGCTACTGAGCATTTCAATATCTGGACTTTATGTATTGGCTTACTAATTGCTGCAGTTGCCGGCAATACCGTGAATTACTTCATTGGTCGCTGGATTGGCAAACGCGTCTTTAGCAGCAAATCGCGCTGGATTGATCAAGGTGCTTTATTAAAAACCCAATCTTTTTATGAAAAGCACGGCGGCAAGACCATTATCCTTGCACGCTTCTTGCCGATCATTCGTACCTTTGCACCTTTTATTGCCGGTGTATCCGAAATGAATTTCTCGCGCTTTCAGTTATTTAATATCACGGGCGCTGCCCTGTGGGTATTTGGCTTGGTGATTGCCGGCTACTTCTTTGGCAATATTCCTATCATTCGCCAGAACTTGAATGTGATCGTACTGGTTGGTGTTGGCGCTGCTGCAATTCCGGTCGCATTCGCTGCAATCTACAAAATTTTTCAGCGTCAGAAAAGCTAAAAAGAAATCCAATAAAGCAAAACAACTAAAACCAACGTTATTTGGTTTTAGTGGAGTTTAGTTTGGCTTTCGAGCGTAGCGATATGCTCACGAATATCGCTTGCATCTTCTGCTTCTGGCATTTCGCTAAGGTAGCGATGCATGTCTTCTAAGGCTGGACGCAAATACTCCAGTTGAGCAAAGATTAGGCCGCGGTCTCGAATCTCTTCAATTGAATCAGGCAGAAGAATGACTAGGCGCTCTTGTATGCCTAGCAAACGCTCCCAGCGCTCATGCTCTGAATAAATCATTTTGAGGTTTCTCAGGTAGCGCGACAAAATCTCCCTTGAGCTAGAGGCGCGCAGGAAGATATTGAGTGGCAGACTGAGTTCACCACGATAACCCTTGGCATCCAAGTAAGGATCAAGCATTTCTTGAAGCTGAGTCTTGGAGAGTGATTCACCAGTTAAAGGATCCATGATCACCTCGCCCTGCTGAAGCGAGATACGCATCATGAAGTGATTCGGAAATGAGACGCCCCGAATTTTTAAACCAATTTGATTTCCTAGCTCCATCATGAGAATGGCTAATGAGATTGGAATGCCTCTGCGATTTTCAAGCACGTAGTGCAAGTATGAATTTTCGGGGGCGTAAAAATCATTTGGATTTGGGCCAAAGCCCAGCTCGGTATAAAAGAAATGCTTCAGAATTTGTAGCCGTTGAATTGGGGATGTATCTGGAGTCACGCGCGACTTTAATTTATTCCCCAATTGATCGAGCTTATCCAAGACACCTTGAACATCTAAATCGGGGTAGGCATGTTGTGCGACGGCAATTGCTGCTTCCGTTAATGGGAAGTGTTCGTCTTCAGCAACTAAGGAAGTGAAATAGTCGAGTTGTTGTGTTGGCATAAAGGCTATTTTGCATGACGCAAGAATTTTTGCCAGCGAATTCCAACTAAACCTAGGGCAGCAAAGTAAACAATCGCAGCAACAGCTAGCCATGCGGCTAGCAAGCCAATCCGGAGCCATGGCTGTGCCTGCAGTTCAATCCAGTTATGCGCACCCGCAGCATAAAAAAGTACCGCCGCGAAAGGGATAAGAGCCAGGAGTAATTGACCTAAATACTTAGCCCAGGCCGAGCTTGGTAGAGCGCCGCGTCGATGTAGTCCAACCCACAGTAGGGAGGCATTAAGGCAGGCGCCGGCCCCTATAGAAAGAGCAAGTCCAGCATGACCAAGCCAGGGTACAAAGACGAGGTTGGCTAACTGTGTAGCAACTAAAACGAGCAAGCCAATTTTGACCGGGGTGCGAATATCTTGGCGAGAATAAAAACCGGGCGCCAAAATCTTCACCAGAATCAAGCCAATGAGTCCAACCCCATAAGCCGCTAATGCGCGTTGCGTCATGAGGACATCTAGCGCATTGAATTTTCCGTAGTGATATAACACTGCTGCCAGTGGTTCGCCAAAAATAAAGAGCGCTAACGCACAAGGCGCGGCTAGTAGAAATGTCAGTTGCAATCCCCAAACAAGCAACTCTCCAGCATGCGCTACATCATTCTTTGCATTCGCTTTGCTCAAGCTGGGCAGAAGTACGGTGCCTAGTGCAACGCCAAGCAGTGCGGTTGGAAACTCCATCAAGCGATCGGCATATGACAACCAAGAAACACTTCCTGCCTGCAGGCGTGAAGCAATGTTGGTATTAATAATGAGAGAGATCTGCGCAACCGAGACCGCAAATACTGCGGGCCCCATTAAACGCAACACACGTCTTGCATCGGGATTGGTAAGGGCTGTTTTTATGGCGCCCGGTAATAAGCCAATGCGAGGTAATAAGCCAATGCGTTTAAGCGCAGGAATTTGAATCGCTAGCTGCAAAATGCCGCCGATGAGAACGCCAATACTGAGGGCATAAATAGGCTGCTCAAGATGCGGCGCTAAAAATAGTGCGCTACCGATTAATGCCAAATTAAGTAAAACCGGAGTGAAGGCTGGAATCGCAAAGCGCTGGAATGTGTTCAAAATGCCGGCTGATAGAGAAACCAGTGAAATCAGGCCAATGTAAGGAAACATAATCCTTGTCATGACAACGCTGGCCTCATAGGCTGGCCCACCCTTAAATCCGGTAGCAATGGCCAAAATGAGCGCTGGGGCGCCAATCACGCCAGCCAATACCGTGAGCAGCAAAGCCCAAAATAAGAGGGTAGAGACTGCATTTACGAGGATTTGGGCCTGTTTTTGATTCCCTTTGCTGGAAATTTCCCCCAAAATAGGAACAAATGCCTGGGAAAAGGCCCCTTCGGCAAATAATCGACGCAGCAAATTGGGTAGCCTAAAAGCCACATTAAAGGCATCGGTCCACTCGGAAGCCCCGAAACTACGGGCAATGAGGGTCTCCCGGAGTAATCCCGTAATACGGGACACCATGGTTAGAGAGCTGACCTTGGCGGCGGCAGAAAGCAGGTTCATGAGCCGATTTTCACCTATTTATCAGTCGGCTGGGCTTTTTTGCCCCTTTAATGTAAAATCTTGGGTTTTGGCGAACTTGCTTATGAATCTGGCAAGTCCGCAAGATTTTTAACTAATCGCATTTTGCAATTTATAGAGGCAAGGTTTAAAGATGGCCAATACAGCACAAGCGCGCAAGCGTGCACGCCAAGCAGTAAAACAAAACGAACATAACTCCAGTTTGCGTTCAAAGCTCCGCACTTCCATTAAGGCAGTTCGTAAAGCGATTGAAACTGGTGACAAAGCTGCTGCAGCTAAAGTGTTTTCAGCAACTCAAGCAACAATCGACAAGATTGCTGACAAAAAGATTGCTCACAAAAATACTGCAGCTCGTCAGAAGTCACGTTTGTCTGCAGCTATCAAGGCGATGGCAGCGTAATACAGTTTTAGTTTTAGGCTGGTCGAAGTAGTTTCGACCTAGGCCCGCTCCTCATCAGAGCGGGTTTTTGTTTTTAAGGCTGGGTAGGGGTCATTGGGTTGAACTCACAAGCCTCTTCGATCGGTAGGCTGTTGTCTTTGGCAAAGTTCATGACAAAGTCTAGCGCTCGAGGATCTAGGTCCCTCAGTCTGGTATCGATAACAACGCATTTCACTTTTGCAATAAGCACTGGTCTGACATAGGGCGAATAAGTGAAGCGAGGGTCACAGGAATCTCCGGGAGGGCGAAAAGTAGCCATCACCCCGCACAGACGCTCCGCCCAATCGCTGGGCCGAAATGGTTTGCCAGAAGTGGTAATGCCTTGAATGAAAAGCTTTTTGTGGTTCAAGTTCGCGTAATGATGGTTGTAAGAAATAGTATTACTAAGCCCTCTAGCTTAACAGCCCCAGTTGGCCGTAAGATGACTTTAGGATCTATTTTCGTGCAGCCGAATGTTTGAAGAAAAAAATGCAAGCCAAAACTTTAGTAGAAAGCTCAACTATGACATCCCTGGCAAAGCCTCAAGTGCCCGGTAAGGTAAAGCACTACCTGCAGTTTTCTGATCTCACTCGTGATGAGTATGACTATTTGCTCAAGCGTTCGGCTTGGCTCAAGGCCAAATTTAAGAGTTACGAGACATGGCACCCACTGCATGACCGTACTTTGGCAATGATTTTTGAGAAGCACTCCACTCGTACCCGTCTATCCTTCGAGGCAGGCATTCACCAGCTAGGTGGTCACGCGGTATACCTAAACACCCGAGATACCCAGTTAGGCCGTGGTGAGCCTGTAGAGGACGCCGCTCAGGTGATTTCTAGGATGACGGACATCATCATGATCCGCACCTTTGGTCAGGAGATTATTGAGCGCTTTGCGGCTAACTCTCGTGTGCCTGTGATCAATGGTTTAACCAATGAGTTTCATCCTTGCCAAGTCTTGGCGGATATTTTTACCTTTGTTGAGGCTCGTGGCCCTATTCAAGGTAAGACAGTGGCTTGGGTGGGCGATGCCAATAATATGGCTTACACCTGGCTTCAGGCTGCTGAGTGCTTGGACTTCCAGTTGCGCTTCTCTGCGCCAGAGGGATACCAATTAGATCCAGCGCGTTTGACAGCAAAGGCAGCAAAACATTTGACGATTTGTGCCGACCCTAAAGAAGCTTGTAAAGGTGCTGACTTAGTTACTACTGATGTATGGACCAGCATGGGTTATGAGGATGAAAACACTTCCCGTATGAATGCATTCCAGGACTGGATGGTTGACGAGGAGTTGATGTCTTTGGCTAAGCCTGATGCATTGTTCATGCATTGCTTGCCAGCCCATCGCGGCGAAGAAGTTTCTGCGGGAGTGATTGATGGCCCTCAAAGTATTGTTTGGGAAGAAGCAGAAAATCGTCTACACGTTCAAAAGGCCTTGATGGAGTATTTGCTCTGCGGTCGTTTGGATTAAACAATGCAACGTCAGCAATAAAATACGAAGTCATTAGTCTGAGTTTTGTTTTAGTAAGTTTTTAGTTAATTATTGATTGAATAAAAAATGTCCGATATTAAAAAAGCAGTCCTAGCGTATTCCGGCGGTCTAGATACCAGCGCGATCTTGAAGTGGCTTCAAGATACTTACGGCTGTGAGATCGTGACCTTTACTGCTGACTTGGGTCAGGGTGAAGAGTTAGAGCCGGCACGTGCCAAGGCTTTGCAATTTGGTATCAAGCCAGAAAATATTTTTATCGATGACTTGCGCGAAGAGTTTGTACGTGATTTCGTATTCCCGATGTTTCGTGCCAATACGATTTATGAAGGCGAATATTTATTGGGCACATCGATTGCTCGCCCATTAATTGCTAAGCGTCAGATTGAGATCGCGCGCTTAACTGGTGCTGACTCCGTATCGCATGGCGCTACCGGTAAAGGCAATGACCAGGTTCGCTTTGAGTTGGGTTACTACGCTTTAGAGCCAGGCATTAAAGTGATTGCTCCTTGGCGTGAGTGGGATCTTCTTTCACGCGAGAAGTTGATGGCTTATGCAGAAAAGCATGGCATTCCGGTTGAGATGAAGCACAAGCAAGGTGGATCACCATATTCTATGGATGCCAACTTATTGCACATCAGCTACGAAGGCCGTCATTTAGAAAACCCAAATGCTGAAGCAGAAGAGTCCATGTGGCGTTGGACAGTTTCTCCAGAAAAAGCTCCGGACGCTCCAGAGATTATTGAGATCGAATTTAAGGCCGGTGATCCAGTAGCGATTGATGGCAAGGCCTATAAGCCACATGAGCTGTTGGCTGAGTTAAATCACATCGGCGGCAAGCATGGCATTGGACGCCTCGACTTGGTAGAAAACCGCTTTGTGGGTATGAAGAGCCGTGGTTGTTACGAGACTCCTGGCGGCACCATTTTGCTCAAGGCGCATCGCGGCATTGAGAGTATTACCTTGGATCGCGAAGTGGCTCATTTGAAAGATGATTTGATGCCGCGCTATGCAAGCTTGATTTATAACGGCTTGTGGTGGGCACCAGAGCGTCTGGCCCTCCAGACTTTGATTGACCACACGCAGCAGGCAGTAAACGGCGTTGTTCGCTTGAAGCTCTACAAGGGTTCTGTATCCGTAATTTCACGTGATTCAGCCAATACCTTGTTTGATCAGAACATCGCGACCTTTGATGATGATGGTGGCGCTTACAACCAGGCGGATGCTGGTGGCTTTATTAAGCTCAATGCTTTACGCATGCGTATTGCTGAAACAGCTAGACGTAAGCGTGCCAAGAAATAACACAAAGAAAAGCAAGTAAAACATTTGAACCAAGCAGAAAAGAAAGAATGAGCATGCAATTTGATCAAGTTTCCGTAGGCAAGAAAGCCAATGTATTTTTTGATGGCAAGTGCGTTTCACACACTGTGACATTGCCTAATGGCGTGCGTAAGTCAGTGGGCGTTGTTTTGCCAAGCACCTTACGTTTTGACCTAAGCACTAAAGAAATCATGGAAGTGGTTGATGGCAATGCTTTTGTTAGCATCAACGGCTCCCCTGAACAAGAGTTCAAGGCAGGCCAGAGTTGGGAAGTGGAGAAGGGTGGTTACTTCATTATCCGTGCTGAACAACCAGTTCATTACGTTTGCCACTTTGAATAAAACAACAGAGTACTAAAGCAAAACGCAGACCGAGGTCTGCGTTTTTTATTTCTCAACACCCACTTTTATCTTTTTGGTAAGCCAGTAACAACTGTGCCCGGTACGATTACTCTTTCTGCGAACCATTGCTTGTTCATTTCCAACGCATAACGCACAGCTGCTTTAGGGCAGTGATTGTTAGTGGTTTCTGCTTGCATCTCTTCGATGTTCACAATCTTGCCATCATCCGCAATGAATGCAATGGAAAGTGGAATCTTGGTGTTGTTCATCCAGAAGCAGTGGCCTGCTTTTTGTTCAAAGACAAATAGCATCCCAGCATTAGTTGGCATGCTAGTGCGATTCATGAGGCCAACTTCTCTAGCCTTAGGGGTATCGGCGAGTTCAGCTTGTATGCGGTAGATGCCTGTTTTTAATTCAATAGTGGGGAGGCCGACGTTGACTTGAGCAAGAGCGGCGCTTGAGCAAATAAAGAGAATGGCGGCAATGAGATGGCTAAATGGATTTTTTGAAATAAGCATGAGTTACATTTTAAGTGAGGCAAATTGCAGACGAAAAAAAACCCAGGAACGAATCCTGGGTTTTTAATAATGATCTAAGGACTATTAAGCCGCTTGGATATTGGTAGCTTGCTTGCCTTTAGGACCTTGGGTAATGTCAAACGTTACCTTTTGGTTTTCCTTGAGGGTTTTGAACCCAGGCATAGTAATTGCGCTGAAATGCGCGAACAACTCTTCTTCACCATCATCAGGTTTGATAAAGCCAAAACCTTTTGCATCATTGAACCACTTAACAATTCCGGTCGCCATGCGAACTCCATTACATAAACTTAAAACAACCGTGATGAGGGTAAATACTTTTTAATCAGTCTCAATCCACAACACGCCTAAATAGAACCTCTCTTGAAGCCTACCCCCTGATTGTTTGCCCTTTTTGGAGGGGTGTCAAGGAGTTATATGCCCCTACCCCCTAGTAAATACCCCTTTTTTTATCGAAAAATGCCCCAATATGGGTTTAAAGGGGATTTTTGCGTGGTTTTTGCAACAAGACCCCAGTAAATTAAAGTTTCAATATCTGTGTTTAGAATGTTTCTCATGAGTCGCGCACCAAAAAATCCCACTACTGGCAACCCCAGCAATCCTTATGTTGAGGACACCATTCTTCTCGAAAAACAGGTCGAGCAAGTTAAGGCACCATCGATGTATAAAGTTTTACTATTGAATGACGATTACACGCCAATGGAATTTGTGGTGATGGTCATTCAGGAGTATTTTAATAAAGATCATGAAACAGCTACACGCATCATGTTGCAAGTACATTTAGTTGGCAAAGGCATTTGCGGGGTATTTACTCGCGACGTCGCTGCCACGAAAGTGCATCAAGTTATTGAACTCTCCCGTGAAGCGGGTCACCCACTACAGTGCACTATGGAGGAAGCATGATTGCCCAAGAATTAGAAGTGAGTTTGCACATGGCGTTTGTTGACGCAAGGGCATCGCGACATGAGTTCATTACGGTCGAGCATTTGCTCGCAGCCTTACTGGATAACGCTACTGCGGTTGAGGTCTTAAAGGCTTGCGCAGTCAATATTGCAGAGCTGCGTGCCCAACTTAAAAACTTTATTAACGACAACACACCTGTGGTGCCGGGTAATGATGAAGTAGATACGCAACCTACGCTAGGATTTCAGCGCGTTATTCAGCGCGCCATCATGCATGTGCAATCGACATCAAATGGTAAGAAAGAAGTGACTGGTGCAAATGTATTGGTTGCCATCTTTGGTGAAAAAGATTCTCATGCGGTTTATTTCTTGCAGCAGCAAGGTGTTACACGCTTAGACGTAGTGAACTTCATTAGTCATGGCGTGCGCAAGGATCAATCTGAGCATGTTAAGCCTGCTGAGCCTACCCAAGAGGCCGAAGAATCTGCCTCATCTGGCAAAGAAAGTCCTCTTGAGCAGTACACCCAAAACCTAAATGTCATGGCTCGCCAGGGCAAGATCGACCCATTGATTGGGCGCGAGAGCGAGGTTGAGCGTGTAATTCAGGTGTTATGCCGTCGCCGTAAGAACAATCCATTATTGGTTGGTGAAGCCGGTGTTGGTAAAACAGCGATTGCTGAGGGCTTAGCCTGGAGAATTGTTAAGGGCGATGTGCCCGATATCTTGGCCGATGCAACTGTCTATTCATTAGATATGGGTGCGCTTTTGGCGGGCACTAAATACCGTGGTGATTTTGAGCAACGCTTAAAGAGTGTTCTTAAATCATTAAAAGATCACGCACACGGCGTTTTGTTTATTGATGAGATTCATACACTGATCGGTGCTGGTGCCGCATCTGGTGGCACATTAGATGCAAGCAATTTACTAAAGCCTGCTTTATCAAATGGCCAACTCAAATGTATCGGTGCAACTACCTTTACAGAATATCGTGGCATCTTTGAAAAGGATGCAGCTCTATCACGTCGTTTCCAGAAGGTAGATGTTGTTGAGCCAACAGTAGATCAAACCGTACAAATTCTGCGTGGCTTGAAGTCTCGTTTTGAAGAGCACCATAGCGTGAAATATGCGGCCGGTGCCTTGGTTGCTGCTGCAGAGCTTTCTGCGCGCTATATCAATGATCGTCATTTGCCCGATAAGGCGATTGATGTGATCGACGAAGCTGGTGCTGCGCAACGTATTTTGCCGAAGTCTAAGCAGAAGAAAACCATTGGTCGTCCAGAGATTGAAGAGATTGTGGCAAAGATTGCACGCATACCGCCACAATCAGTCACTGTGGACGATCGTAGTAAGTTGCAGACTTTAGATCGCGATATTAAGAGCGTAGTCTTTGGTCAAGATCCTGCGATTGAAGCCTTGGCTAGCGCCATTAAGATGACACGTGCGGGCCTTGGCAAGATTGATAGACCGATTGGTTCATTCTTATTCTCTGGTCCAACAGGTGTTGGTAAAACTGAGGTGGCTAAGCAGCTTGCTTACATTCTTGGCATTGAACTCTTGCGTTTCGATATGTCTGAGTACATGGAGCGCCATGCAGTAAGTCGTTTAATTGGCGCGCCTCCGGGTTATGTGGGATTTGATCAAGGCGGCTTGCTTACTGAGGCTGTGAATAAGAAGCCGCATTGCGTACTCCTGCTTGATGAAATCGAAAAGGCCCATCCAGATATCTTCAATATCTTGTTGCAGGTGATGGATCACGGCACTTTGACGGATAACAATGGTCGTAAGACAGATTTCCGTAACGTGATCATCATTATGACTACGAATGCTGGTGCTGAGGCGATGCAGAAATCAACCATTGGCTTTACCAATGCACGCGAGTCTGGCGATGAGATGGCGGATATCAAGAAATTCTTCACACCGGAGTTCCGCAACCGTTTGGATGCCATCGTCTCCTTCAAGGCACTTGATGAATCTATCATCATGCGCGTTGTCGATAAGTTCTTAATGCAGCTTGAAGAGCAGTTGCATGAGAAGAAGGTTGACGCTACCTTTAGCCCAGCATTAAGGGCGCATTTGGCGAAGCATGGCTTTGATCCGTTGATGGGCGCACGTCCAATGCAGCGCATTATTCAAGATACCGTGCGCAAAGCCCTTGCCGACGAGCTGTTATTTGGTAAGTTGGCTCAAGGTGGCCATGTGGATGTCGATATCGATGCTGACGGTAAAGTGCTGCTGAACTTTGAAGTCCCGGTATTGCCAGGAAAGCGTTCTAAAGCCGATGTAGCGCCTGCTGAAGAAATTTAATTAACTCATTTTTAAACTAAAACAATCCAAAAAAGGAAGATATGTCTCATCACGATAAATTACTAGAAGCTTTTGAAAACTACAAAGCTGAGAACGAAAAGTTTCAAGGTAAAGGTATTAAGGCTTCTGCAGCTCGTGCTCGTAAGGCTTTGCAAGAGATTGCTGGTTCTTGCAAAGAGCGCCGTAAAGAAATTACGGCTGAGAAAGAGTCTCGCGAAGGCGCTGGTGCTGGCATGTCACAAGATGCTGCTCGTAAAGCGCATATTCGTAAGTAAGCATTCTTGCTTAAAAAGAAAAGCCACTCAAGAGTGGCTTTTTGTTTGCCCAAAAATCTGGACACTAGAGGTATTTGACTTAGGCTCTACCGGTGCTGCCAAAACCACCAGCACCACGACTGCTCTCGGTGAACTCCTCTACAACTTTGAGTTCAACCTGTTGCACGGGCATCACTACCAATTGAGCAAGGCGCTCCATAGGCTCTAGCTTGAATGCGGTAGAGCCACGGTTCCAGGTGCTCACCATCAGTTGGCCTTGATAGTCGGAATCAATCAGACCAACTAAGTTACCAAGAACGATGCCATGCTTGTGACCTAAGCCAGAGCGCGGAAGAATAAATGCAGCATAGCGTGGATCTTCAACATAGATTGCTAGGCCAGTAGGTACCAGTACGGTTTGACCAGGGGCAATCTCAATTGCTTGATCAATGCAGGCACGCAGATCTAGTCCAGCGCTTCCAGGGGTGCCATAAGCAGGCAACTGATCGCGCATGCGTTCATCGAGAATTTTGACTTGAAGGGATTGCATGAAATTTCCTAAAGCAGTGGGTATAGAGAGTAAAAAACTACAAAGAATTGAGTTTAGATTTTCTTGGCTACGATTTGAATAAGCTGGCGTGCTAATTGAATCTTTTCTGCTTTAGCAATTTTTTTGCTGCCGCTGGCATCAATGACAAGTAACTGATTTAGATCACTTCCAAAGGTATCTGGACCAATATTGCCAACAATCATCGGAATGTCTTTACGCTTGCGCTTTTCATCGGCGTGCTTCTCTAGATCGGTAGATTCGGCTGCAAAGCCTACACAGTAAGGGTGAGGTTTACCGCCCTTGGTTTTTACAGTCTTGGCAACGTCAAGCAGAATATCTGGGTTAGCTGAAAATTCGATGCTTGGTGCCTCTTTTCCTTGGCGCTTGATCTTTTCTTTGGCTGGCTTAGCAATACCCCAGTCAGCAACGGCAGCTACTGCAAAGAAGACATCGCAGTCTATTGCGCTTAAGGTAGCTGCATGCATTTCCTTGGCGCTAATGACATTAGTGCGTGTAACTTTTCCGGTAGCTTCAAGTGGCGTTGAAAGGGCGCATGGTCCTGCAATTAAATGCACTTGGGCGCCAGCTTCAATAGCCGCTCTTGCAATGGCAAAACCCATCTTGCCGGAACTGTGATTGGTGATGCCGCGTACTGGATCAATTGCTTCAAATGTGGGGCCAGCAGTAATCAAGACTTTTTTGCCGGCTAAAGATTTTTTCTGAAAGAAGGCAATCACTTGTTCAGTAATTTCAGTAGGCTCGAGCATTCTGCCCATGCCTACTTCGCCACAGGCTTGGAAACCGCTAGCGGGGCCAAGAAGGGTAACGCCATCATCAGCAAGTCGTTTTGCGCTTCTCTGGGTCGCGGCATGCTCCCACATTTGCTTGTTCATGGCTGGGGTTAGCAAGAGAGGGCAATCTCTTGCGAGGCAAAGCGTAGTCAATAGATCGTCTGCCAAACCTAACGAAAGCTTGGCCATTAGATCAGCACTTGCTGGTGCAATCAAAATAGCATCTGCTGAGCGAGACAACTCAATGTGCGCCATATTGTTTGGAATGCTGCTATCCCATTGGCTTAAATAAACCGGGTTGCCAGTAAGCGCCTGCATCGTGACTGGCGTCACAAATTGCTGGGCGGCTTCAGTCATCACCACTTGCACTGATGCGCCTTCTTGCATTAGTTGGCGTGCGAGCTCAGGGGCTTTATAGGCTGCTATGCCACCCGAGATGCCAAGAACGATCTTCTTATTTAAAAGTGATTGCATGGCGCCAGCTTAATGGGATTGGGCAGATTTGCCAAATGACTTGCGTAATTCACCGCAAATGATGAGGGCGGCACCAATACAGATGGCGCTATCAGCAATATTAAATGCAGGCCAATGCCAGTTGCCGTAATACACGTCAATAAAGTCGACAACCGCACCATACGTTACGCGATCTAAGACATTCCCTAAAGCACCACCCAAGATCAAGCTCAGGGCAACGCAGAGGAGTTTGTCACTTCGGCTTTTATATAGCAGCCAGATAATATAAATAGATGCTACTAAGCCAAGACTAGTGAAGAACCAGCGTTGCCAACCAGTGCCTTGCGCTAGAAATGAAAATGCTGCCCCTGGATTAAATAGTAACAACCAGTTTAAAAATGGCACAACTGGTTCAGGCACGCCCATTTGTAAATTACTCAGCGCTGACCACTTGCTGAGTTGATCTAGCAATAGCACGATGATCGCAATTGCGAGATAACGAAGTAGAGCAAGGCTTTTCATGGGTGTCTTAGGCAAAGAGGCGATGATCGCCATCACCGAATAAGTTGCTAATACAACGACCACACAACTCTACATGTTCGGTGTTGCTACCAACATCTTTGGTGTGATGCCAGCAGCGACCACACTTCTTATATTGACTACCCCTTACCAATACTTCTAGACCCTCGTTGCTGAGTTCAATATTGGCGCTAGAGGTGATGGTGACAAAACGCAGATCATCTTCTAATGAATGCAAAATCGCAAAGTCCACGTCACCTAATTTGATAGTGAGTTCAGCCTGCAATGATGAGCCAACATTACCTGCTTCGCGCTCAACTTCAATGGCCTTGGTTACTTCAGAGCGAATTTCGCGAATACGCTCCCACTTTGCGAGCAACTCATCAGCATGAGCGAT
This sequence comes from Polynucleobacter parvulilacunae, assembly GCF_018881715.1. Classification (GTDB taxonomy): domain Bacteria; phylum Pseudomonadota; class Gammaproteobacteria; order Burkholderiales; family Burkholderiaceae; genus Polynucleobacter; species Polynucleobacter parvulilacunae. The sequence continues at coordinate 131,158 of NZ_JACVPW010000001.1, read as the reverse complement.
TTGTGGGAAGTCGCCAAACTCTTCCATAAAGATAGATTCAGCAGGCTTGATTCCTGATCCGTGCGGGAAATCCTTCCAGGCTTCTTCTGCAGTGAAGGAGAGGAATGGTGATAGCCACTTCAAGAGATTGCGAGTGATGTGGAAGAGAGCGTTCTGTGCAGCGCGGCGATCAGGAGAATCGGGCGCACTCGTATAGAGGCGGTCCTTAAGGATATCCAGATAGAAGCCGCCTAAATCTTCAGAGCAGAAAGTCAACATGCGAGCTACTGCTGGCTGGAATTCATATGCCTTGTAATGCGCTTCAACATCGCTCTGTAATTGATTAGCAAGAGCAACCGCATAGCGATCAATCTCAAGCCATTGATCAGCTGACATCGTGTGCTTGCTAGGATCAAAATCAGAGAGATTGGCCAATAAGAAGCGCAGGGTGTTACGAATACGGCGATAGCTCTCAGTAACGCGTTTGAGAATTTCATCAGAGATGGTCATCTCACCAGAGTAGTCTGTTGAAGCAACCCAGAGGCGGATGATCTCAGCACCCAACTTATCTGCAACTTGTTGTGGAGCAATGACATTCCCTACGGACTTGCTCATCTTGCGGCCTTGACCATCAACAGTAAAGCCGTGAGTCAATAATGCTTTGTATGGCGGCTTGCCATCCAGCATGGCGCCCGTCAGCAAGGAGGAGTGGAACCAGCCTCGATGTTGGTCTGAGCCCTCAAGGTATAAATCAGCCAAGCGACCGTTTGGTGTTGCTGTATCCGCGGTAAGTAATTCGTCACGGTGTGAGCCGCGAATGACGTGCCAGTGCGTTGTGCCAGAGTCAAACCAGACGTCTAAGGTGTCACGGTTCTTTTCGTATTGCGCAGCTTCTTCGCCAAGCAGTTCAGCAGCCTCCAATTTTTGCCAAGCCTCGATACCTTCTTTTTCTACGCGCTTAGCAATTTCTTCCAGAAGTTCGACAGTACGTGGATGTGGCTCACCACTTTCTTTGTGCACAAAGAAAGCCATTGGTACACCCCATTGGCGCTGACGTGACAAAGTCCAGTCGGGACGATTGGCAATCATGCTGTTGAGACGTTGCTTGCCCCAGGCTGGGAAGAACTCGGTGCTTTCAATGCCTGCTAGTGCGGTTTCACGCAAACTGGCTTTACCATCAGATGGTTTTTTATCCATGCTCGCAAACCATTGTGAGGTTGCGCGGTAAATGATGGGTGACTTATGGCGCCAGCAATGCATGTATGAGTGGGTATAAGTTTTATCGCGCAGTAGGCTACCTGCTTCACGCATAGCTTCGACAATCTTTGGATTTGCTTTCCAGATATATTCATTGGCAAAGAGTGGCAACCATGAGGCATACACACCATTGCCCATGACTGGGTTCAAGATGTCTTTGTCAGCAAGTTTGTTTGCTTTGCAGGATTTAAAGTCTTCCTCACCATAAGCAGGTGCAGAGTGAACGATGCCAGTACCAGTATCAAGCGTGACGTATTCGGCCGGGTAGATTGGTGAGAGGCGTTTGTAACCTTCATGCAAAGGTGCTAATGGGTGCCAGAAAGAAATATTGGCTAATTGCGCACCTAGGCATGTGGCAAGTACTTTGCCTTCTAGGCCATAGTCTTGAAGGCAAGTTTCAACACGGTCTTTTGCGAGAATTAATAATTTATCGCCAACATCTACCAGTGCATAAGTAAGCTCTGGGTGAACGTTCATTGCCTGGTTAGCTGGAATAGTCCAAGGAGTAGTTGTCCAGATGACAATCTGCCCTGGTTTATTTGGTAGCTCAGGAAGTCCAAATACTTTTGCCAGTTGTGGACGCTGCGCACCATCAAACGCAAAGCCAACGTCAACTGTGGGGTCAGTCTTGTCTTGATATTCCACTTCGGCTTCGGCAAGGGCGGAGCCGCAATCAAAACACCAGTTCACAGGCTTTAAGCCTCGGAAGACATAACCCTTCTCCCAGATCTTTCCAAGAGCGCGGATTTCATCGGCTTCGTTGCGGAAGTTCATGGTGAGGTAAGGGTTGTTCCAGTCTCCCAGAACACCTAGACGCTCAAAGTCTTTCTTCTGCTTCTCGACTTGGACGTGTGCATAAGCACGTGCTTTAGATTGCACTTCAGCGGTCGGCAGGTTTTTGCCAAACTCTTTTTCAATCTGAATCTCAATTGGCATGCCGTGGCAGTCCCAGCCAGGTACATATACAGAGTCAAAGCCCATGAGCCAGCGAGACTTGACGATCATGTCTTTCAGAATCTTATTAACCGCGTGACCAATATGAATATCGCCGTTGGCATATGGAGGGCCGTCATGCAGAATGAACTTTGGCTGATTAGCATGGGCTGCACGAATCTTTTCGTAGAGCTTATTCTTTTGCCATCCCGCTACCCATTGTGGTTCACGCTTGGCTAGATCTCCTCGCATTGGGAAAGAGGTATCTAGTAGATTGACGGGATAAGAGTTTTCTTTTTCAGACATAAGCTTTTTTCTGGAAATAATTTCTGGCATGCGCTGCATCAGCTGCAATCGCTTTTGTAAGGGTTTCGAGGTCCGAGTACTTCGCCTCGTCACGAATTTTTTCTAATAGTTCTACGGTGATAATTTTTCCGTAAAAATCTGCGTTGTAATCAAAGATGTGTGTCTCAAGTAATACTCGGCCTTCATCTTCTACTGTGGGTCTCACGCCCAAGCTGGCAACCGCTGGTAGCGGTTTATCGGATAGGCCGAGAACCTGCGCAGTGAAGATGCCGGTGCTAGCTGGTTTGCGATGATGAAGATGATTGGCGACCGCTAAGTTCAAAGTAGGAAAGCCAAGTTGACGCCCTAGTTTTTGACCATGAATCACATGGCCAGAGATTCCATATGGACGACCTAATAATTTTTCAGCTTGTTGCATGTCGCCACTAGCAAGCGCAGCACGCAACGCAGAGCTGGAAATTCGTGCACCATTTTCTTGAATGGTTTGAATGCTAGAAACTTCAAAACCATATTTCTCACCAGCAGCTTTCAAGCTAGCAAAGTTTCCTGCGCGTTTTGCGCCATAGCAAAAATCATCACCAATCAAGATCCACTTTGTGTTTAACCGTTTGACAATAATTTCTGAAACAAATTCTTCGGGTGAGAGTTTGGCAAATGCTGAGTTGAAATGTTCTACCACTACCCGATCAATTCCGAGATTAGCAAGCGCCGCTAATTTGTCGCGCAAATTCAGAATGCGGGGTGGTGCTTGATCTGGAGAAAAGAATTCTTTTGGATGTGGTTCAAAGGTCATGACGCAACTGACCAGGCCACGATCCTTGGCGCCATCAACGAGTTCTTTGAGCAGGGCGCGATGACCCCTGTGCACGCCATCGAAATTGCCGATGGTTAGGGCACAAGCTGGTCCTGCAGAAAACTGGGTGGGGCCACGGAATACGTTCACAAAATCGCTTTCAGGGTAGCCATCAATTATATTGTGGGCATGCCTTCTATCGTCACCTTAATCTCCGGCCGCGGATCTAATTTCGAGGCCATCGTCAAAACGGCCCAAAAAGAGCGGTGGCCAGTCACTTTTGCTGGGGTCATAGCGAATCACTCAGCGGCTAAGGGCCTTGATTTTGCTCGCTCGCAGGGTATTCCTGCCTTTGCCATTGAACATAAAGAGCACGCTACTCGTGAGTCCTTTGATACGGCCTTAATTGAGCAGATCGACGCCTTGGGGGCTGATTTGGTGGTTCTCGCTGGCTTTATGAGGATTTTGACCCCAAGCTTTATTCGTCATTTCGAGGGTCGATTGATTAATATTCATCCAGCCTTACTGCCTGCTTTCCCCGGTTTACATACCCATGAGCGTGCTTTAGAGGCCGGAGTGAAGGAGCACGGCGCCACCGTTCATTTTGTGAACGAGGGCGTGGACGAGGGCCCCATTATTTGTCAGGCCTCAGTTCCAGTGCTAGAAGGCGATAATGCCGACACCTTGGCTGCCCGTGTTTTGGCAGCTGAGCATCAAATTTACCCGCGGGCCGTAAAATGGTTCCTCGATGGACGATTGCGAATAGAAGGTAATCAAGTGAAGTTACAACCCCCGGAGTCGCAATTTTTTAAATTATGAGCGCAGAACGTCCACCCCGTAGATCTGGCAGCAGACTAGCCCCACACAAAAGTTACGCAGCGAAATCAAAAGATCCGCTGCGTCGCCCTGAGCGCAGAAATGCCAGCGGCAATTTAATTGCGCCTGAAGGTCAAAAGAATTTTTCGAATGCAAAAGCATTGCCACAACATGCAATTCATCTTGAGCGTTTACTTCCCGAATTGCTGAGTTTTGAACAGCCGGCTGACCGCGTTGTGAGTCGTTATTTCAGAGAAGAAAAGCAGTTAGGAAATCGTGATCGTGCCTTGATTGCGGAGAGTGCATTTGCTATTTTGCGTCGTAAAAATGAGTTCTCTCAATTTGCTTCTAGCGGTGAAGGCTCTCAAGCTAGACGCTTAGCCCTATTGGGTTTGCTGTCTGCTCTATCAGAAGGCGGATTGGGTTCTGCGAACCGTGCCGAGAGTGCCATCGCTGACTTGGCTCACGTACTAAAGCCTGGTGAATATGAATGGTTGCAACGTTTTGCAACTGTAGATCCAGCCGCTTTAAATTCTCTCGTGCGCAACAATTTGCCTGAGTGGTTATGGGATGCATTTGGTAAATACCCCGGTGAAGAAACTCGTGAAGAACTCGCTAAGTCATTGATGTATCCAGCGCTTTTAGACTTGCGTGCGAACACCATGAAAACCAATCGCGAAGAATTGCTCGCGCAGATGAATGCATTGGGTGGTCGCTATCAAGCAATCCCCACTCCGTACGCGCCTGATGGTGTGCGCATTATGGGTAAACCTGCTTTGCAAAATACCCCGGGCTTTAAAGCCGGCATGTTTGAAGTGCAAGATGAAGGCAGTCAGCTCTTGGCTTATCTGCTCGCTCCTAAGCGCGGCGAGATGGTTGTCGACTTTTGCGCTGGTGCCGGCGGCAAGACTTTGGCGATTGGAGCGATCATGCGCTCCACAGGACGTTTGTATGCTTTAGATACATCAGAGCGTCGCTTGGCCAATTTGAAGCCAAGACAGGCTCGTAGCGGCCTCTCAAATGTCCATCCAGTGTGGATTGATAGCGAGAACGACGCCAAGATCAAGCGCTTAGCCGGAAAAATTGACCGTGTCCTAGTAGATGCCCCTTGTAGTGGAATGGGTACTTTGCGCCGCAATCCAGATTTGAAGTGGCGTCAGACTCCGGAAGGGGTGTTGGAGCTAAACCAAAAGCAAAGAAGCATCTTGGCCTCCGCAGCCCGCCTGTTAAAGCCAGGCGGTCGCTTGGTTTATGCCACCTGTAGCCTATTACCCCAAGAAAATCAGGCCATTGCCGAGGAATTTTTGGCAAACCACCCACAATTTGAGGCTGTCCCAGCGGCTGAGGTTCTTAAGCCTTTGTTTCCAAAGGAAAAATTACCTTTAGGATGCAGCCTCGACAATCCTTGGTGGCAGTTATGGCCACATATTCATGGGACAGATGGTTTCTTTGGGGCGGTATTCCAGAAGAAAGCTGCCGCTCCAGTTCCCAAGTCTGAAAAAGACGATCAAAAAGAGATTAAGGTCAAAAACAAAAAGACCCCTAAAGAACTAAAATAGAGTTTTAGACCTCTTTAGGGACCCCCTTTGAATACAGCTTCAGGTTTTGATTTGTTCCTCCATTGGCTCGCGAATGGATATTTGGATTGGTCTTGGTGGAAGATAGTTGTTTTCACCTTAATCGCTACCCACATTACGATTGCTGCAGTTACCATCTTCTTGCACCGTTGCCAAGCGCATCGCGCTTTAGATCTGCATCCGATTGTTTCTCACTTTTTCCGTTTATGGCTTTGGCTAACAACGGGTATGGTTACTAAAGAGTGGGCTGCGATTCATCGTAAGCATCACGCTAAATGTGAAACAGTAGATGATCCACATAGCCCACAAGTTTTGGGTATCAATACTGTTCTCTCTCGTGGTGCTGAACTCTATAAAAAAGAAGCGGCAAATCAAGAGACTTTAGATAAATTTGGTCATGGCACTCCAGATGACTGGGTCGAGCACAACATCTACTCCAAGTTCTCTTGGCAGGGTGTTGCCATCATGCTCATCGTCGATGTATTTTTATTTGGTGCAGTTGGTTTAACTGTTTGGGCAGTGCAAATGTTGTGGATCCCAATTACTGCTGCTGGAGTAATTAACGGTATCGGTCACTTTTGGGGCTATCGTAATTTCGATTGCGAAGATGCCTCCAGAAATATTGTGCCTTGGGGTATTTTGATTGGCGGTGAGGAGCTGCATAACAATCACCATACTTTTGCCACGAGCGCGAAGTTATCCAACAAGTGGTACGAGTTTGATATTGGTTGGATGTACATCCAAATCATGAGCGCAGTTGGTTTGGCTACCGTGAAGAAGACACCACCTAAGCCAGTGTTGAGTGATTTGCGTCCAGCCGATCAAAACACTCTGGAAGCCATCATTGCAAACCGCTATGAAATCATGGCTCGCTACAGCAAAACATTGCGTAGTTTCTTTAGCAATGAAGTGCAGCACATGCAGGTCTTGGCGTCTCATTTAGGCGATGCCCGTACATGGTTAGCCAAGGACGAGTCTCGTTTAACGGAACAAGAAAAAGCAAAGCTAGAAGAGTTGATGGCGAGTAATGCTCAGTTACGCAAAATGATTGAGATGCGCCGTGATCTTCAGGCTATTTGGGGTCGCTCTAGTGCCACTAAAGAGCAATTGCTTTCTCAGCTTCATACTTGGTGTCAGCACGCAGAAGAAAGCGGCTTAACGAGTTTGCGTGAGTTCTCTTTGAGGCTTCGTCGTTACGCTTAAGCAAAAGAGAAACAACGAAAGAAATAAAGCTCTCAACAATACAGTTCAAAACTGTAGACAATAAAAAACCCGCTGATGTAGCGGGTTTTTTACTTACTGAAAGTAAGTATTAAATGAATACCGAATAAATACCTTACTTCAGCTTTGTTTCTTTGTAAGCAACGTGCTTGCGAATGGTTGGATCGAACTTCATGATCTCCATTTTCTCAGGCTTAGTACGCTTGTTTTTTGAAGTTGTGTAGAAGTGACCAGTACCTGCTGATGACTCTAACTTGATTTTTTCTCTGCCGCCTTTAGCCATTTGTGCGCTCCTTAAATTTCGCCACGTGCACGTAGATCAGACAGCACAGCGTCGATGCCGTTCTTGTCGATAACGCGCAAACCAGCATTGGTTAAGCGCAAGCTAATCCAGCGGTTTTCTGATTCAACCCAGAAACGACGGTTTTGCAAATTCGGCAAAAAGCGACGCTTCGTTTTATTGTTTGCATGGGATACATTGTTGCCAACCATCGGCTTCTTCCCAGTGACTTGGCAAACTTTTGCCATGACATAACTCCATTAATTGCGAAAAAAGAAGATTGTATCAGTCCTAGCCTATTTTGGGCTAGCCCTAAATGACTTTCTTGGGTGTGAATTCCTGATAAAAAGTACTCCCTGGGGTATGAAAGGCTAATAAGTTAGTATTTACTATCATTTAATGCCATTATTCATAAGCCCGGAGTCGGAAAAAGAGAAAAAACCAGTGCCACTCACAATGCAGTGATCCAGAAGCTGAATATCCACGAGCTGCAGGGCGTTTGAGAGCACTATGGTGAGCTCTTGGTCTGCATCGCTGGGTAATGGGTTACCGCTGGGGTGGTTATGGGCCACGATCAGGGCGCTGGCATTCTTGGCTAAGGCTTCTTTCAGGATTTCGCGGGGATAAATGGCTGTTTGGGTAATGGAGCCCCTAAACAGCTCATCGCATTCGATGAGGTGGAGGCGTGAGTCTAAGTAGAGGCATAGAAAGACCTCATGGGGCAGGCGGCCAATTTTGGCCTGTAGAAACTCCCTTACGTGGTTGGGTGATGAAAAGATAGGGTCTTGGCTAAGACCATCCTCCAGGCTGCGCTTAACCAGCTCATAAGCTGCTTGTATTTGGGACCACTTGGAGAGTCCCATGCCGTGAATACGGGTGAATTCTTCGGGGGTACTGGCCAGGAGTCGCGGCAGATTTCCAAAGTGATGCAATAGGTCCTTGGCTAAGGCAACGGCACTTTTGCCTTTGACTCCAACCCTCAAAAAGATCGCCAGTAATTCCGCATCAGAAAGCGCTGCGGCACCATTTAGACGAAGCTTCTCCCTGGGTTGTTCATTTTTTGGCCAGTTTGTAATTGGGGAGTGCACAGCCAGCTCAGGCCTAGATACAATCACCTTATGACTAAGCTTACCGTTTTGCCAAATTCCTTTTTGACCCTCAACTATCGGCTCACTTTGCCCAGCGGGGAGGATTACATCAACACGTTTATCGATCGTCCTGCGACGGTTTTGATGGGGTCTGGACAATTTGCTCCTTGCTTTGAAAAGGTTTTGTTGGGTCTAGGTGTTGGCGAGAAAAAAAGTGCGTTGCTTGCTCCCGAAGAAAGCTTTGGCGAGCGCAAAGAAGATTTAGTGCAATGGGTTTCTCTCAAGGCACTCAAAGAAGGTCGCGATGATGACGTGGAATTTAATCCGGGTGATGTGATTGAGTTCAATGCGCCGGGCGGCGCTCAATATGCCGGTGTACTGCAATCCATTGATGATGAGGGCGCTTGGTTTGACTTCAATCATCCTTTGGCAGGTAGGCCAGTGAAATTTGAAGCAGAGATTGTGGCGATTCTGTAAAGCATGAGCACTACTGATAACGCAGAAATTTTGATGGCTCAACCGCGCGGTTTTTGCGCGGGAGTAGATCGTGCGATCAATATCGTCAATGAAGCGCTGAATCGTTTTGGTGCTCCTATATATGTCCGCCATGAAATTGTTCATAACGCTTATGTAGTGAATGAATTGCGCGATAAGGGTGCGGTATTCGTAGACGAATTGGATGAAGTACCCAAGGGTGGAATCGTAGTGTTTAGTGCGCACGGTGTTTCTCAGGAAGTTCGTAAGGATGCAGAAGCGCGAGGTCTGCAGGTGTATGACGCAACCTGCCCTTTGGTAACTAAGGTCCATCTTGAAGTTGTCAAAATGTGCAAAGACGGCTTTACTGTATTGATGATTGGTCATGCAGGGCACCCAGAAGTTGAGGGCACTATGGGGCAAGTTAAGGAAGGCGTGTTCTTAATCGAAAAAGTCGGGGATGTGAGCTCTCTTCCATTCCCGTTTGATGAAAAGATCGCATTTGTTACCCAGACAACACTCTCAGTAGACGAGACAAAAGAAATTGTCGAAGCATTAACGAAAAAGTTCCCCAATATTGTTCAGCCTCGTAAACAAGATATTTGTTATGCCACTCAGAATCGTCAAGATGCTGTGAAATTTATGGCGCCTCAAGTTGAGGTGGTGATTGTGGTGGGGAGTGCGACAAGCTCAAACTCTAATCGCCTGCGCGAACTGGCTGAAAAGCTTGGTGTTCCTGCTTACATGGTGGATTCACCAGAGCAACTAAAGCCAGAATGGTTTGCCGGAAAGAGGCGAGTGGGTTTAACGGCTGGGGCATCTGCACCAGAAAGTTTGGCGCAGTCGATTGTCAGTCAGATTCAAAAGTTTGGCCCAAGAAGCGTGCGCCCACTAGATGGCGTGGTTGAGGATGTCACTTTTTCTTTGCCTAAAAATTTAGTTGATTAAAGTATTTATGCATCAATTCATAACAGAGGAGCTGTACATGAACAAATCACACATTACAAAAAGCGCTCTTGCTTTGGCGGCGTCAGCTTTGCTGCTAGCCGCTTGTGGCAAAGGTGGCGATAAGTCTGCTGCGGTTCCAGTGGATGCTGTCGAGGTAAAAATCGGTCACGTTGCTCCCTTAACTGGACCGATTGCCCACTTGGGTAAAGATAATGAAAATGGTGCCCGCCTTGCACTTGAAGAAATTAATAAAGCAGGCCTAACCATTGATGGAAAAAAAGTGGTTCTGACTTTGGTTCCCGAAGATGATGCTGAAGATCCAAAGACCGCTACACAAGTGGCGCAAAAATTAGTAGATGCCAAGGTGGTGGGCGTGGTCGGTCACCTCAACTCTGGAACCAGTATTCCAGCTTCACGTATTTATAGCGATGCAGGTATTACCCAGGTTTCTCCATCTGCAACTAATCCTGATTACACCAAGCAAGGCTTCAAGACGACTTATCGCTTGGTAGCTACTGATGCACAGCAAGGTCCGGCATTGGCTAATTACGTTGCCAATACTTTGAAGGCAAAGACTGTTGCGATTATTGATGACTCGACTCAGTACGGTAAAGGCTTGGCTGATGAGTTTGAGAAAACAGTGAAAGCTGCTGGCATGAAAGTAGTTACTCGTGAAGCGAGCAATAACAAAGCCACTGACTTTAAGGCTATCTTGACGAAGATTAAAGGTAGCAAGCCTGACGTCATTATGTATGGCGGCATGGATGCTACTGGTGGCCCATTAACCAAACAAGCTTCTGAACTCGGCATTAAGGCTAAGGTAGTTGGTGGTGACGGCATGTGTACTGAGAAGCTGGCTGAGTTAGCGGGCGAGGCTGTGGTGAACGTGACTTGTTCTGAGGCTGGCATGGCTTTGTCGAAGATGGCACAAGGTGCTGACTTCCAGAAGCGTTACAAGGAGCGCTTTAACTCTGATGTGCAGATTTATGCGCCTTTCACTTACGATGCAGTCTATGTTTTGGTGGATTCAATGAAGCGCTCAAACTCAACTGATCCTGCAAAGATTTTGGCCGCAATGCCAGATACCAAAATGCAGGGCTTGGTAGGTAATATTGCTTTTGATAACAAAGGTGATATGAAAGAGGGCGTAATTACTCTGTATGACTTCAAGGATAAAAAGAAAACAGTGCTTGATGTCATTAAAATGTAATGACGCTTCAATAAAAATTGGCGCCGCTACTGCGGTGCTATTTTTTTATCAAGACCAAATAAATCCCCAGCCCCATGGATATCCTACTTCAGCAGATCATTAATGGCTTAGTGCTTGGCAGCATCTATGCCTTGATCGCTTTGGGTTACACCATGGTGTACGGTGTGCTTGGGATCATCAATTTTGCTCATGGCGAAGTGCTGATGATTGGTGCCATGGTTTCGCTTTCTTTATTGCGCGTAATCCTCAACTTAACCAGTGATTTGCCAGGTTGGCTCACTCTCTTGATCGTGCTGCCAGTCACGATGGCGGTCTGCGCTGGGTTGAGTTACTGGATTGAGCGTATTGCTTATCGCCCCTTACGTAACGCACCTCGTTTAGCCCCGCTGATCTCAGCAATTGGCATGTCTATTCTGTTGCAAACGATTGCGATGATGATTTGGTCGCGCAATCCCATGACTTATCCGCAATTGTTGCCATCCACTCCAATTGATTTATGGGGCAGTGGTGCCACGATTACCGGTAAAGAAGTCGTGATCATCGTAGTGGCCTTGGTGGTAATGGCGGGCTTATTGTTCCTAGTGGAAAAAACAAAACTCGGTAGAGCAATGCGCGCTACTGCTGAGCAAACCCAAATTGCTGCACTGATGGGCGTTAATCCGAATCGCGTGATCTCCATTACGTTTATGTTGGGTGGCGCATTAGCAGGTCTTGCCGGCGTCATGATTGCCAGTAACTATGGCAACGTACATTTTTATATGGGCTTTATACCGGGCCTTAAAGCGTTTACTGCCGCCGTTCTGGGTGGCATCGGAAATTTGCAAGGTGCGATGTTGGGCGGCCTGCTCTTAGGTTTGATTGAATCACTGGGTGCTGGATATATTGGCGAACTCACTGGTGGAGTCTTTGGCTCTAACTATCAAGATATCTTTGCGTTTCTGGTGTTGATCTTGGTTCTGGTTTTGCGACCTACTGGTTTATTGGGTGAGAAAGTTTCTGATCGTGCTTAAAAGCCTTTTCGCTAATCGCCTTATTCACCTTAATCGATCCTCCTATCTGTGGCTTGGAGTTATTGCATTGGTTCTATTGCCTTGGGTTGTGGGTGCTGGTGGTGGCAACTATTGGGTGCGGGTGCTCGACTTTGCTCTGCTCTATATCGTTCTGGCTCTTGGCTTGAATGTCGTCGTGGGTTTTGCAGGCCTTTTGGATCTTGGCTACATCGCCTTTTATGCCTTGGGCGCTTATAGCTTTGCCTTATTGGCTTCCCCGCATCTACCAACTCAGTTTGAGACGATTGCAGCAACCTTTCCGGAGGGTATGCACTTTTCACCTTGGATGGTTGCCGTGTTCTCAATTATTTTGGCTGCTTTATTTGGGTTGATCTTAGGTTTACCTACATTGCAGTTGCGCGGTGATTATTTGGCAATTGTTACTTTAGGCTTCGGTGAAATTATTCGCATTTTTATGAATAATCTTGATCGTCCTTTGAATCTCACTAATGGCCCTAAGGGAATTTCTGGAATTGATCCGATTCAGTTGTTTGGTATCTCATTTACCAAGCCCTTAGATTTAGGTTTTTTTCAGATCCCAGGTTTGTATCTGGTTTTTTACTTATTTCTATTGCTGGCGATTGCAGTGGCAATTACCTGTTTGCATTTGCAAGATTCGCGTATTGGGCGTGCTTGGATTGCGATTCGTGAAGATGAGATTGCTGCTAAAGCGATGGGTATCAACACCCGCAATATGAAGTTGCTTGCTTTTGCGATTGGCGCTTCCTTTGCTGGAGTCGCAGGCGTGTTGTTTTCTGCTTTCCAAGGATTTGTTTCTCCAGAGTCATTTACGCTGTGGGAGTCCATCGTAGTACTTGCTATGGTGGTTCTGGGCGGCATTGGTCATATTCCTGGGGTGATATTGGGCGCAGTTTTATTGGCAGTCTTTCCGGAAGTCTTGCGGGGCATTGCCCAGCCAGTTCAACAGTTTTTATTTGGTCATGTGATTGTTGATGTTGAAATCATTCGCCAATTAATTTATGGCTTAGCTTTAATTTTGATCATGCTTTATCGTCCAGGTGGTATTTGGCAAAAGCGTGGGGGTAGTAGATGAGTTCTCCTCTATTGCTAGATGTGACGGATGTTTCTAAGCGCTTTGGTGGCGTGCAAGCCTTAGACTCTGTTGGCTTACAAGTTGCTCAAGGATCTATTGTGGGCTTGATTGGCCCGAATGGTGCTGGTAAAACCACCTTCTTTAATGTGATCACTGGTTTATATCCAGCAGATTCTGGAATATTTTTGTTTAATGGCAAATCGTATTTTCCAGAATCAGTGTCTGAAGTGACTAAATCTGGCTTGGCGAGAACATTTCAAAATATCCGTCTCTTTGGTGAAATGACTGTTCTTGAAAATGTGATGGTGGGATGTCATTGCCGCACTAAGGCTGGATTGTTGGGGGCGATCTTCCGCTTTCCATCAACTAGGCGTGAAGAGCAGGCCATACGGGATAAGGCATACCAGCTGCTGGCTTACGTTGGTCTCAGTGACTTTGCGCAGATGGAAGCGCGCAATCTGTCTTATGGCCACCAGCGTCGTCTGGAGATTGCTAGAGCCTTAGCCACTGAGCCTAAGCTCCTAGCCTTAGATGAACCAGCTGCCGGCATGAATGCCACCGAGAAATTAGAACTTCGTGAATTGCTATTACGCATTCGTGCTGACGGTAAAACCATCTTACTTATTGAGCACGATGTGAGTTTGGTTATGGGAATTTGCGACAGCCTAACAGTGCTGGATTACGGCAAAGTAATTGCTGCCGGAAAGCCTGCTGATGTTCGGGTGCACCCAGAAGTGATCAGAGCTTATCTTGGCCAGGGAGCTGCTTAATGAGTGCCTTGCTGAATGTAAAAGATCTCAAGGTGTCTTATGGCGGCATTAATGCTGTCAAAGGAATTGATCTACATGTCAATCAAGGTGAGCTCGTTGCATTAATTGGCGCTAATGGCGCTGGTAAGAGTTCAAGTCTAAAAGCAATTGCAGGCTTACTTACCCCTTCTGCCGGTGAAATTGATTTTGCAAATCAGGCGACAAAAAAACTACCTGCTTATGAATTAGTGCGCCTAGGATTGAGTATGGTGCCTGAAGGGCGAGGCGTCTTTAAGCGCATGACGATTTTGGAGAACCTCCAAATGGGTGCTTACCTAAAGTCAGACCCTAAAGAAATTGAGCGCAAGCTTGAAGAGGTGTATTCCTATTTCCCAAGACTCAAAGAGCGTCTATCTCAGCTGGCAGGCACGCTTTCTGGTGGCGAGCAGCAAATGGTTGCAATGGGTAGAGCGATGATGGCCGAGCCTAAGTTGCTGCTGTTAGATGAGCCTTCAATGGGCCTATCGCCGATCATGGTGGAAACCATTTTTGATGTAGTGCGTAGCTTATCTGCCAGCGGGATGACTATTTTGCTAGTGGAGCAGAACGCGCGCCTAGCATTACAAATGGCGGATCGTGCTTATGTCATGGAGAGCGGTTTAATCACTCTCAATGGCTCCGGTAAAGATTTACTGGAGGATCCCCGAGTGCGTGCAGCCTACTTGGGAGAATAAGTAGGCGGTAGGTAACAACAATTCTTAAGCCACTTCTTTGAGTAACTCACGCAGCATATTGCACATCTGACGAATTTCATCATCAGACACATTCAGGGCTGGCATAAAGCGTAATAGATTTGGTCTAGGGGAGTTGATTAACAAGCCTTCAGGGCTGCGATCGCGAGCTAATTCAACCAGTTTTGGACCAATATCTTTTCCGAGCATCAGTGCACGCAATAAACCTTCGCCGCGCTCTCCTTCAAGATTGAACTCTGTTGCCAGTTTGAGTAATTCAGACTTGAGTAACTCACCTTTGGCTTTAACACTATCTAAGAATCCTGGAGCTAATAGCTGCTCAATAACGCTAATGCCTACTGCAGTCATGAGTGGGTTGCCGTTATAGGTGCCACCTTGATCGCCTGGCACAAAGCAGGCTACTGCATCCGTTGCCAATAGTGCTGCTAAAGGGACACCACCACCAATACCTTTACCCAAGGTCATGATGTCTGGCTCAATACCATAGTTTTGGTAAGCAAAGAGGGCGCCAGTACGGCCGCAGCCAGCTTGCACTTCGTCGGCAATCAAAAGAATATTATTTTCTTTAGTGAACTGGCGCAGCTCGCGCATAAATTCTTGGGTGACTGGAATGACGCCGCCTTCACCCTGCACGGGCTCGAGCATTACTGCGACTGTCTTGTCAGTTACCAGCTTTTTAACGGAATCTAAATCATTCAAGTCTGCTTTAGGAAAGCCTGCAACTTGTGGGGCAAACATCGTATCCCAGTTCGGCTTTCCGGAGGCACTCATTGTTGCCAATGTGCGACCATGAAAACTGTGATCAAAGGTGATGATCTCAAACGCACCAGATTTATTGAGTTGACCCCATTTGCGGGCTAACTTGATTGCACCTTCATTTGCTTCAGCACCGCTATTGGCAAAGAAGACTTTGTCAAAGCAGCTATTTTCTGTGAGCAGATTAGATAAACCAATCATGGGTTCGTTATAAAACGCAGGACTTGGATTGATGAGCTTCTTTGCTTGCGCATTGAGCGCCTCAATCATGCCTGGATTGCCATGACCCAAGCAATTGACTGCCCAACCTTGCAGGAAGTCTAAATAGCGTTTGCCATTGTTGTCTGTTAGCCATGAGCCCTTGCCTTCGACCATAGTCACTTCAGGGCGTGGGGTAATGAACATCACTGAATGGGTGTCAATGGCTTGAGCTGGCTTATTCATGCTGATTTAGTGGTCAATAAGGTCAAAAGAAGTATCTATTATCTAACTGAATGGGTTTGCAGTCTCTAAGCCGTTGCTAAATCAGCTGCGCTGGTAAAGGAGTCGGCAAAGAATTCTTCTTCAGGTAGCTGGCACTTGGCTGAGAAGTCATTTCTGGCTGCATTGACCATCACTGGAGCCCCGCAAGCGTACACCTGGAAATCCTTCATATTGGGATGGTCTTGCATCACGGCTTGATGGACAAAGCCAGTGCGACCTTGCCATGCGTCTTCTGCTAATGCATCAGAAATCACGGGGATGTACTTAAAGTCAGCAATTTCTTTTTCCCAAGATTTGCATAGCTCGTCCAAATACAAATCGCTTGGGCGACGGCCACCCCAGTAGAGGTGAATTGGCCTTGCAATCTTCTTGGCTTGCATTTGTTCAATGATCGACTTGATCGGAGCAAAGCCTGTACCAGCAGCAACAAAGATAATGGGTTTTTTAGAATCCTCTCTCAAGAAGAAGCTACCTAATGGACCCTCAAAGCGCAAGATATCTTTTTCTTTCAATGCTGGTGTAACAGCACCAAATACAAAGTCGGTGAACAGGCCGCCAGGTAAATGGCGAATATGTAGCTCAAGCGGACCTTCTTGCTCAGGCGCGTTGGCAATAGAGTAAGCGCGGCGTTGGCCATCCTTTAGTAGAAATTCTAAATACTGCCCCGCCAGAAACTGAAAGCGTTCAGCGGCTGGTAATTGGAGTTTGAGGATAGCCACATCGTTGCTCGGTTTGTTAATGGCATTGACTCGGCAGGGCACTTTTCGAATAGCAATATCACCTGCCCCTTGTACTTCACGGGCTTCAATGAGGAGGTCGGATTGTGGGTGAGAACAGCAAAATAAAATTCCACCGGCGGTTTCATCGGCTTTGCTCAGAGCACTTTCGCTATGCTGGCCATGCGTCACTTGACCCTCTAAAACTTTGCCTTTACAGGAGCCGCAGGCACCATTTTTGCAGCCATAAGGTAGGTTGATGCCCTGACGTAGAGCGGCCTCCAGGAGGTTTTCATCTGGATTGACGGTAAATTGTTTGCCGCTCGTTTTGAGCGTGACTTGATAAGACACTCTCATTCCTTTCAATAAATCGTTACGATGTCATTTATGCAATCTTTTGGTAAACCTTCAATCCTGATTATTGGCTGCGGAGATATAGGTCTTCGGGTAGCTAAACAGCTTTCTCGAAGTCACCGTGTATTTGCACTCACTTCTCAACAGAATCGCTTTCAGGAGTTGAGGGAGGTTGGCGCGACTCCGATTTTGGGTAACCTGGATCATCCAGAGTCTTTGTGGCGCCTCAGTGGTTTGGCTCAAACCGTCATTCATTTGGCGCCACCTCAAAATGGTGGAAATCGTGATTGCCGAACCCGCAACCTACTCCGAATTTTAGCCCAAGGATCTGATGCCGTCAGGCGCCTGATCTATGTCAGTACTACAGGGGTCTATGGCGACCACAGGGGCGGTAAAGTGAGTGAGGTGACCCCAGTTAGCCCGCAAAGTGAGCGCGCGCAAAGAAGGGCGGATGCCGAGAGGATGCTCCGTTTATGGGCGCCTGCGCATGGAGTGACTCTAACGATTTTGCGGGTTCCTGGGATATACGCTCTTGACCGCCTGCCGATTGAGCGGCTGCAAGCTAAAACACCAGCACTGCTCCCCGAAGAGGATGCCTATTCCAATCATATCCACAGCGATGATTTGGCGAGATTAGTTTGCGCAGCGATCTATCACGGTAAGCCTCAACGCGTGATTAATACCTGTGATGGCGGCGAAACCAAGATGGGCGATTACTTTGATGAAGTTGCAGATGCTTTTGGTTTGGAGAGACCAACTCGATTGCCTGGTAACGAGTTGCAAAAAATCGTTAGCCCAATGCTTTGGTCTTTTATGCGTGAATCACGCAGAGTGACTAACACGCGTTTGCATGAACTGAAAACACCACTACGCTATCCCAGCGTAGGACATTTTCTGAAAACTATTTCCAAGAATCCTTAAGGCCAACCGTGCGGTTAAACACCGGCTTGCCAGGTTTGGAGTCATTCTTATCAGCAACAAAGTAGCCATGACGCTCAAACTGAAAGCGATCTTCAGGATTGACATCTTTCATGCAAGGCTCCAAGTATGCGGAAATCGTTTGCATGGAGTTTGGATTAATGGCATCAAGGAAATTTTTATCGCCGCTATCTGGATGTGGATCGCTAAAGAGGTGATCGTATAAACGTATTTCTGCTGGGATGGCCTCAGCTGCGCTGATCCAGTGAATATTGCCCTTAACCTTATAGTTATTGGAGCCAGCAGTGCCGCTCTTGCTATCAGGGAAGTGGGTCACATTGACTTGAGTGACATTACCTTGCGCATCGGTTTCAAAACCAGTGCACTCGACCACAAAGCCATGACGTAAACGTACACGGCTACCGGGTTGATCTCCGATCGGTGGATGCAGTCTGAAGAATCCCTTAATAGGTTCTTGCATAAAGTCATCCGCCTCAATCCACAACTCACGTGTGAAATTAAATTCACGATTACCCCACTCGGGATGATTAGGGTGGCGTGGCGCAGAGCAAGCCTCTTTTGCTGAAGCGTCAAAATTTTCAACAACGAGCTTGAGTGGTTTTAACACCGCAGTAGCGCGTGGTGCTCGCACTTCAAGATCATCACGAAGCGCTTGATCTAGCGTGCTCATATCAATCCAGCTATCCGCTTTGGAGACACCAATGCGCTCGCAGAACAAGCGAATACTTTCCGGGGTATAGCCACGACGACGAATTCCAACAATCGTTGGCATGCGCGGATCATCCCAACCCTCAACGTGTTTTTCTTCCACTAGCTGCAAGAGTTTTCGCTTGCTGGTGATGGTGTAAGTCAGATTAAGACGAGCGAATTCATATTGATGTGGCACTGGATCTTTAAAGACGCCCAGTTCTTTGAGGGAATTCACAATCCAGTCATAGAGTGGACGGTTGTTCTCGAACTCCAGCGTACATATGGAGTGAGAGACATTTTCTAGTGCATCCGAGATGCAATGCGTGAAGTCATAAAGCGGGTAAATGCACCACTTGCTACCTGTGCGATGGTGATCGGTATGACGGATGCGATAAACCACGGGATCGCGCATCACGATGTTCGGATGCGCCATATCAATCTTCAGGCGAAGAACATGTTCACCATCTCTAAACTTGCCATCGCGCATGTCACGGAACAGTTGTAGATTTTCTTCTGGGCTGCGATCGCGATAAGGGCTATTTTTTCCAGCTTGGCCAAAGTTGCCGCGATTGGTATGAATGTCATCAGCACTTTGACTATCCACATATGCTTTACCATGTTGAATCAGGATCTCAGCAAACTCATAGAGTTTGTCAAAGTAGTCACTTGCGTGATACAGATGAGCTCCCCAATCAAAACCCAACCACTTCACTGCATCCAAAATACTGTCAGCGTATTCCACATCTTCTTTGACTGGATTGGTGTCATCTAGACGCATATTGCAACGAGCACCACCAGCTTGATTGTTGTAATCAACAGCTAAACCGAAGTTGAGGCAAATACTTTTGGCGTGACCAATATGCAGGTAGCCATTTGGCTCTGGCGGAAAACGGGTGATGATGGATGGGATAACTTCCCCAGCCAAATTCATGCGTTGCGAAAATGCGCCGCTTGCCAAGTCATGATCAATTATCTGACGTAGAAAGTTAGAGGGCTCAGCGATTGCGCTGGCGGCTGCTTTAGAGGATTTACTATCTTGGGACATAGCCATATTGTAGAGAAAACCCCCGCCCATAAAGAAAAAGCCCGCAAACAGCTGCGGGCTCGTTTCTGTGCGGCGTAAAAGTATCAGTCTTCGACGAATGCCTCTTCGCGAGTCTTCTTAACCGCAGGCAGGGCTACGATCACCACTAAAAGGGCTGATGCAATGAGTAATCCCAAAGAAAGTGGACGAGTCAGGAAGGTAGTGAAATCGCCGCGGGACAACAATAACGCGCGGCGGAAGTTCTCTTCCATCATTGGTCCAAGCACAAAGCCCAAAAGCAATGGAGGCGGTTCACAACCCAGTTTGAAGAAGAGGTAACCAATGATGCCAAAGGCAGCGGTCACATACACATCAAACACAGTGTTGTTTACGGTGTAGACACCGATACAGCAGAAAACCAGAATGGCTGGGTACATGAAGCGATAAGGAATCTTCAGTAACTTTACCCAGATACCAATCAAGGGCAAGTTCAAGAGAATCAACATCACATTACCAATCCACATGGAAGCGATCAGACCCCAGAACAAGGCTGGGTTGCTGGTCATTACCTGGGGACCTGGTTGAATGTTGTGAATAGTCATCGCGCCAACCATCAAGGCCATCACTGCATTTGGTGGAATACCCAAAGTCAACAATGGAATAAATGAGGTTTGAGCAGCAGCGTTATTAGCTGATTCAGGACCAGCAACACCTTCAATGGCGCCTTTACCGAACTCATGGCTGTACTTAGAGGATTTTTTCTCAACCGAGTAAGCGCCAAAAGCAGCAAGTGCTGCGCCACCGCCCGGCAGGATACCTAGAATCGAACCAATTGTTGTGCCGCGCAAGATGGAGGGAATCATGCGCTTGACGTCTTCCTTGGTAGGAATCATGGTGGTCATCTTATTGAGAAAGCCTTCATCCTCATCCGTCTTCTCAAGGTTGCCCATGATTTCTGCGAAACCGAATACGCCCATAGCAACAGCAACGAAACCAATACCATCACTTAACTCAGGAATATCAAACGCATAACGCGAAACACCAGAGTTAACGTCAGTACCGATCAAGCCCATTAGAAGACCCAAGACGATCATGCCAATCGCTTTGATCAAAGAGCCGGATGCCAATACAACCGCACCGATCAAGCCCAGGATCATCAGAGAGAAGTACTCAGCTGGACCAAACTTAAATGCCAACTGTGAGAGTGGTGCAGCAAAAGCGGCCAACACTAAAGTTGCCACGCAACCTGCAAAGAATGAACCCATGCCGGCAGTGAACAGTGCAACACCAGCTCGACCATTTCTGGCCATTTGGTAGCCATCGATCGCCGTCACCACCGAGGACGTCTCTCCAGGGATATTCAACAGAATCGCTGTTGTAGAGCCGCCGTACTGTGAACCGTAGTAAATACCAGCCAACATAATCAATGCAGCGATTGGAGGCAGGGCATAAGTAGCTGGCAACAACATTGCAATCGTCGCGATTGGACCCAAGCCTGGCAATACGCCAATCAGGGTTCCCAATACGCAGCCGATCAGACAGTAAAGAAGATTTTGTAATGTAAACGCGGTATCAAAACCGAGAGCTAAGTTAGCGAATAAATCCATTTTTTAGTATCCCGGCTCGTTATTGTAAGAAGAAAGGCAGTAATGGGAACTGTAATTTCAGACCCATAACGAATACCGAGTAAGTGAAAACAATTAGAAATATGGCATTAACTAAAGTGCCCTTCCAGTGAAATTCATGGCTTGCGCTGGCTGACATAAATACCAAAACAAAGACGGCTACGATAAAGCCCATCGTTGGCAGGAGGATACCGTATGCAATGACGGATCCAGTAATGAGGCCAATAACCTTCCAATTGAAAGGAGGGATTTTTTCAATCGCTGCTTTAGCGCTGAGCGACTTCACTAGGATGAGTAAACCCAGCGCTGTCATTACTAGGCCGAGCCAGAATGGAAAGTATCCAGGCCCCATTTTGGCGGCAGTTCCCATTGGGTACTGGGTAGCCATGAAGGTAAAAAAGAGACCAATGACCATATACATTAGGCCGGCCCCAAAATCTTTTTGATTGCGGATTTCCAAGTTGCGCTCCTTATTTACCGACTTATTTGTCGATTTATTGATGTTGAGCGATTGTAAGGCAGGATATGGGGATCTTGTCTAGGGTTTGCCCTAGAGAGGTGCCAATGCGATAATTATTGCCATGAAAGTCTCCCAAATTCGCCAGGCTTACCTGGATTTCTTCGCCCAAAAAGGCCATCAAATCGTCCCATCCAGCCCAGTAGTGCCGGGGGATGACCCAACCCTGCTATTTACGAATGCGGGTATGAATCAGTTCAAAGACGTGTTTTTGGGATTTGATAAGCGCCCTTATAGCCGCGCTACGACTGCCCAGAAGTGCATCCGGGCCGGTGGAAAACACAATGACTTGGATAACGTGGGCTATACGGCCCGTCACCACACCTTTTTTGAAATGCTCGGAAATTTCTCCTTTGGGGACTATTTCAAGAAAGATGCCATTCAATTTGCCTGGGATTTATTAACCCAGGTATTTGAGTTGCCTAAAGAAAAGCTTTTGGTAACCGTTTATGCGGAAGACGATGAAGCTTTTGAAATTTGGAATAAACAAATCGGCGTGCCTGCAGATCGCATCATTCGCATTGGTGATAACAAAGGTGCACGTTACGCATCCGATAATTTTTGGATGATGGGCGATACAGGACCATGCGGTCCCTGCACTGAGATTTTTTACGATCACGGCGATCATATTCCTGGCGGCCCTCCTGGAAGTCCGGATGAAGATGGCGATCGTTTTATCGAAATTTGGAATAACGTATTCATGCAATACAACCGCGATGAAGCTGGTGTAATGCATCCGCTGCCGAAGCCTAGCGTGGATACCGGTATGGGTCTTGAGCGTATTGCTGCTGTTCTACAGCATGTGCACTCTAATTATGAAATCGACCTCTTCGTCAATCTCCTTAGGGCTTCCAAGGAGGCGGTAGATGCCGCTGGTGGTGAGAACTGTGACCCACAAAGCCCATCACTGAAAGTGATTGCTGACCACATTCGTGCGTGTAGCTTCATTGTCGTTGATGGTGTCATTCCAGGTAATGCCGGTCGTGGTTATGTATTGCGTCGCATTGCGCGTCGCGCGATTCGTCACGGTTACAAGTTGGGTGCACGCAAACCGTTCTTCTATCAGTTGGTGCCTGCGCTTGTTAAAGAGATGGGTGAAGCCTATCCAGAGTTACGTGTAGCACAAGACAAAGTCAGTGAAGTCATCAAGCAAGAAGAGGAGCGCTTCTTCCAAACGATTGCTAATGGCATGGAGATTTTGGATGGTGCTTTAGCTGGTGGTGCAAAAGTGGTTGATGGCGAGACTGCGTTCCGCTTACATGACACTTTTGGTTTCCCATTGGATTTAACTGCTGACGTTTGTCGTGAGCGTGGTGTAACAGTTGACGCTGAAGGCTTTGAGGTGGCGATGCAAAAGCAGCGCGATCAAGCAAGAGCTGCAGGCAAATTTAAGGTGGCTCAGGGTCTAGATTACAAGGGCAAACCTACGCAGTTTCATGGTTATGACACCTTAAAGCATGAGGGCGCCAAAGTGACTGCACTTTATGTGGATGGTTCTGCCGTGCCGTCAGTGAAGGCGGGCGATGCTGCCGTGATTGTTTTGGATAACACCCCTTTCTATGCTGAATCTGGTGGCCAGGTTGGTGACAAGGGCGAGTTACGCAACGAGAGCATCCGCTTTGCAGTGGAAGATACCTTCAAGATCCAGGCCGATGTGTTTGGTCACCAGGGCGAAGTCCTTGAGGGCGAACTCAAAGTAGGTGACTCAATCAATGCATTGGTTGATACCCAACAAAGAACCGATACGATGCGCAACCACAGTGCTACTCACATCTTGCATAAAGCATTGCGTGAAGTATTAGGTGACCATGTTCAGCAAAAAGGTTCCTTAGTAGATGCTACTAAGACCCGTTTTGACTTTACGCACAATGCGCCGATTACAGCAGAACAAATTCGTCGCATTGAAGATATCGTGAATCAGGAGATTTTGGAAAACACGGCAACCTCAGGCAAAGTGATGTCTTTGGATGATGCGCAAAAGACAGGCGCCATGATGCTCTTTGGCGAGAAATATGGTGATGAAGTGCGCGTGTTGGAAATCGGCTCTTCTAAAGAGTTGTGCGGTGGAACTCACGTTGGACGAACTGGCGACATCGGTAGCTTGAAGATTGTTTCTGAAGGCGGTGTTGCCGCTGGCATTCGTCGTGTTGAGGCGGTTACAGGAAGTAATGCACTGCATTTCTTGCAAGGCTTAGAAGATAAGATTAATGAAGCTGCAGCGATTCTGAAAACCCACCCAGGGGATTTGGTAAATCGTGTTGCACAACTTCAAGATAGTCTGCGTCAAGCCGAACGTGAATTAGAAAAAGTGAATTCCAAGTTAGCCGCAAGTCAAGGCGATGAATTGGCTGGTCAAGCTATTGATGTAAATGGTCTTAAAGTACTTGCTGCTCGACTTGATGGGGCAGATGCTGGCGTGCTTCGCGAAACCATGGATGCCCTCAAGGCAAAGCTCAAGACTGCAGCCATCGTGTTGGCCTCAGTGCAAGGCGATAAGGTAAGTCTGATCGCTGGCGTGACGTCTGACTCGATTGGCAAAGTGAAGGCAGGCGATCTCGTGAACTTTGTAGCTCAGCAAGTGGGCGGTAAAGGCGGTGGTAAGCCAGAGATGGCGATGGCTGGCGGAACCGACCCTAGTAAGTTGGGTGCAGCGTTAGATGGCGTTAAAAACTGGATAGCCAGCAAATGAGTGAGTCAGTGAATATTGCCTTTAACGCAGAGGTAGATGCGATTGGGATGAATTGCCCATTACCTATCTTGCGAACCAAAAAAGCGTTGGCAACTATGCAGTCTGGCGAAGTCTTGAAGATCAAGGCAACAGATGCTGGCGCCGCTCATGACTTTCCTGCCTTTGCTAAGCAAACTGGTAACGAGTTGCTCGCAAGTACTACTGAAGGCGATGTATTGGTTTTCTTTATGAAGCGTAGATAAGAAAAAGTCTGACGTTCATGCTTCTAAAAAATAAGTAAGCAATCAATAAAAAAGCAGAGAACAATCTCTGCTTTTTTATTGCCTCAAAAGAGTGGCTACTTTAAAGACCAGCTTCTTAAGTATTCTGCGAACTCAGCGCCTACCTCTTGATGGCGTAGAGCGAAATCTACTGAAGCTTTGAGATAGCCAAGCTTGCTACCGCAGTCATAGCGTACACCATCATATTCATAGCCAAATACAGGATCTTCTTTTAGCAGGGCTGCAATGGCATCGGTGAGTTGAATTTCTCCGCCTGCACCTGGTTTTACATTTCGAATGTGATCAAAAATTTTGGATGAAAGTACGTAGCGGCCAACAACTGCAAGGTCAGAAGGGGCATCAGCTGGCTTTGGTTTTTCAACGATGCCGTTGAGACGATAGATGCCTTTGCTGACTGCATCCCCTGAGATGATCCCGTATGAGCTGCTTTTGGAAGGATCAATTTTCTCTACTGCCAAGACGGATCCCTGCTGTTCTTCGTGCACCTTTAGCATTTGTGAGAGTACTGGAGGCTGACCATCTAGGAGGTCATCGGCCAAAATAATTGCAAAGGGCTCATCGCCAACTAATTTTTCAGCGCATAAAACAGCATGGCCTAGCCCCAGGGGTTCAGATTGCCTAATGTAAACACAATCAACATTGTCTGGCTTCACGCTTCTAACGAGATGCAAGAGATCCTGCTTATTCTTGGCCTCTAATGCCGCTTCTAATTCATACGCTTTATCAAAGTGGTCTTCAATCGCGCGCTTGCTGCGGCCTGTAACGAAAATTAACTCAGTAATACCAGCTGCAATGGCTTCATCGACTGCGTACTGAATCAGCGGCTTATCTACGACATTCAGCATTTCTTTTGGGCTGGCTTTAGTAGCGGGTAAAAAGCGTGTACCAAATCCTGCAACAGGAAATACAGCTTTCGTTACTTTTTTGGAGCTGAAATTCAATGCCATGAATGATCCGTTCTTTTTGCTGGATGATTTATTTAAGACGCTCTAATTGTGCAACAAGCTTCTCATGATTTTGCTCAAAGCCGGCAAGGCGTTGTTTTTCTTGGGCAACAACCTCAGCTGGGGCGCGAGCCACAAAGCTTTCATTGGTCAATTT
The DNA here is from genome assembly GCF_018881715.1 of Polynucleobacter parvulilacunae. Lineage (GTDB taxonomy): Bacteria > Pseudomonadota > Gammaproteobacteria > Burkholderiales > Burkholderiaceae > Polynucleobacter > Polynucleobacter parvulilacunae. The sequence continues at coordinate 105,497 of NZ_JACVPW010000001.1, read as the reverse complement.
GCCTTTGGCTTTATTGATTTCGTTAGCTAAACGCTCAATTTCCTTACCCAGTCGAATGCGCTCAGCAGCCACATCCACCTCAATCTTGAGCAAGAGTTTGATATCGCCTACCAAAGCAATTGGTGCGCCAGGCGCATCTTTTTCTAAGGCGGATTCATCGCTGTAGATTTTGACTTCAGCAAGCTTAGCCAGCGCCGTTAAATAAGGCGTCGCTTTTTCCAAGAATGCTTGTGGCCCAAAAATCCAGAGTGGTACTTTTTGACCTGGGGGAACTTGCATCTCGCCACGCAGGTTGCGGCATGCATCCACAATTGCTTTGATCTGTGCTACCCAAGCTTCACTTTGCTCATCAATTTTTTCGGGCTGAGAAACTGGATAGGGTTGAAGTGCAATCGTTTGTTTTGTTTGTTTGGCTAGTTCTTTTCCAGACTTCGGTCCGACGGTTTGCCAGAGTGTCTCGGTGATGAATGGAATCAAAGGATGCGCCATACGCAAAATAGTTTCCAAAACACGCAATAGGGTGCGGCGAGTGGCGCGTTGCTGTGCTGGCGTACCAGTTTGCAACTGAACCTTGGCGAGCTCTAGATACCAATCGCAATACTCATCCCAAACAAATTGATAAATGCTGCTGGCAATATTGTCAAAGCGATAGTTTTCAAAGCCTTTAGCAACATCAGCTTCAGTTCTTTGGAGTTGGGACACGATCCACTTATCTGCAGGCGAGAAGTCTAAATAACCATCAGGCCCACACTGGTTGTCACAAGGAGCTAAGCCATTGTCTTCATCACTGCCAGAACAGTTCATGAGAACAAAGCGAGTTGCATTCCATAACTTGTTACAGAAATTACGATAGCCTTCACAACGCTTTTGATCAAAGTTGATATTGCGGCCAAGCGAAGCCAGGGAGGCAAAGGTAAAGCGCAGGGCGTCAGTACCAAAAGCTGGAATACCGTCCGGAAACTCTTTCTTGGTCTTCTTGCCAATGCTCTCAGCTTGTTTTGGATTCATGAGACCAGTAGTTCGCTTGCCTACTAACTCTTCAATCTGAATGCCGTCAATCAAATCAATTGGGTCCAAAGTATTGCCCTTGGACTTGCTCATCTTTTGACCTTCGGCATCACGTACTAGACCATGTACATAGACCGTATGAAACGGCACCTTTCCAGTGAAGTGGCAAGTCATCATGACCATGCGGGCTACCCAGAAGAAGATGATGTCAAAACCAGTAACGAGGACGGATGAAGGTAGGAAGTGATTTAAAGCAGGCGTTTCTTCAGGCCAACCTAATGAGCTAAATGGAACGAGGGCGGAGCTGAACCAGGTATCCAGAACGTCAGGGTCACGGTTGAGTTTGCCGGTGTACCCAGCTGCTGCAGCTTTCGCCTTGGCCTCTTCTTCGGAGCGCCCTACAAAAATTTGCCCATCATCGCCGTACCAAGCGGGGATTTGATGGCCCCACCAGAGTTGACGCGAGATACACCAGTCTTGAATATTGGCCAACCACTGGGTGTAAGTATTGATCCAGTTTTCTGGAACGAGCTTGATATCACCTTTGGTAACGGCATCTAAGGCTGCACCAGCAATGGATGAGCCCGGTTGATATTTATTATCTGGACTTGGTTTAGACATCGCCACGAACCATTGGTCTGTAAGCATCGGCTCAATAATGGTTTGAGTGCGATCACCGCGCGGCACCATCAATTTATGGGGCTGAACTTTTTCAAGCAGTCCGACGGCATCTAAGTCGGTAACCACTTGTTTGCGGGCTGCAAAACGTTCCATGCCTTGATAAGCGGCGGGAGCATTCTCATTAATCTTGGCATCCAATGTCAGGATATTGATCATTGGTAGTTGATGGCGTTGACTAACTGCATAGTCATTAAAGTCATGTGCAGGAGTTACCTTTACAACACCAGTACCAAAGTTCAAATCAACATAGTCATCTGCAATGATGGGGATCTGGCGGTCGCACAAAGGCAGGTTGACTGATTTGCCGATGAGGTGTTTGTAGCGCTCGTCTTCTGGATTCACCATAACAGCAACGTCACCCAATAAGGTCTCTGGGCGAGTGGTGGCAACGGTAAGGTGGCCAGAGCCATCAGTCAATGGATAGCGGATGTGCCACATTGAGCCATCCTCTTCTTCGCTCACCACTTCTAAATCGGAGACTGCGGTACCTAACACTGGATCCCAGTTCACTAGACGTTTGCCGCGATAGATCAGACCTTGCTCGTGCAAGCGTACAAACACTTCCACAACAGCTTTGGACATCTTGCTGTCCATCGTGAAATATTCTTTACCCCAATCGATCGATGCACCGAGACGACGAATTTGGCGAGTAATGGTATTGCCGGAAGTTTCTTTCCATTCCCATACTTTTTCTAAAAACTTTTCACGACCTAAGTCGTGGCGAGATACTTTTTGCGCGTCGAGTTGGCGCTCAACAACAATTTGTGTAGCAATACCGGCGTGATCGGTACCAGGTACCCATAAGGTGTTTTTGCCTGACATGCGGGCGTGACGTACCAAGCCGTCCATGATGGTTTGATTGAAGGCGTGCCCCATATGCAGGGTGCCGGTCACATTCGGTGGTGGTAGCTGAATAGAAAAATCACCCTTACCCTCATCCATGGTGGAGTCGGCAATACCCCGGCGCTCCCACTCAGGACCCCAGTAGGCCTCTATCGGGGCGGGTTCATAGGATTTAGCGAGCTCGTCCGCTGAGCTGGCCGCTGGAGAATTAGGGGTATTTGAGGCATTTGGCATAAGAGGCAAATTATAATTGGGCTGATGTACTCAGACTTGCTCGCGAACCTCAATCCAGAACAGCGCGAGGCAGTGACCCTCCCGCCCGTAAATGAAAATGGCCAGGCCCAATCAGCCTTGATTTTGGCTGGTGCAGGGAGTGGCAAGACCCGCGTCCTCACCACCCGTATAGCCTGGTTGATTCAGACCGGCCAGGTATCCCCAATTGGCGTCCTAGCGGTGACTTTCACCAATAAGGCTGCCAAGGAGATGATGCTGCGCTTAAGCGCGATGTTGCCGATTAATACCCGGGGTATGTGGATTGGCACCTTTCATGGTTTGTGTAACCGTTTATTGCGTGCCCACCATAAAGAGGCAGGTCTGCCATCGACTTTCCAGATTTTGGATACCCAGGATCAACTCTCTGCGATTAAGCGCCTTTTGAAGGGTTTAAAGGTCGACGATGAAAAGTACCCTGCTAAGCAATTGCAATACTTTATTGCGCATGCCAAAGAACGTGGGCAGCGTGCAAAAGACTTAGCCGTTGGCGATGACTTCCAGGCCAAGATGGCGCAACTCTACGGTGCTTATGATGAGCAGTGCCAGCGTGAAGGCGTGGTTGATTTTGCTGAGCTCTTATTGCGTAGCTATGAATTGCTAAAACATAGTGAAGCGATCCGTACTCACTATCAAGAGCGCTTCCGTCACATTTTGATTGATGAGTTTCAAGATACCAATGCTTTGCAGTATGCATGGCTCAAATTGTTATCCGGTCACGACGCAAGTCGCATCAATGTCAGCGGCATGGGTAGTAGTTCTGTATTTGCAGTAGGCGATGATGACCAAAGTATTTATGCATTCCGTGGTGCGGATGTTGAAAATATGCGCCTCTACGAAAAACAATATCACCCCTTGATGGTGAAGCTAGAGCAGAACTATCGCTCTCATGGCCACATCCTCGATACAGCAAATCACCTCATTGCAAACAACTCTGAGCGTCTGGGTAAAAACCTACGGACCGATGCTGGTCATGGCGAGCCAGTCCGTATCTACGAGGCGCCTAGCGATCATGCTGAAGCAGCTTGGTTGGTTGATGAGATCAAGGCTTTAGTCAATAGCGGCATCAAACGCACTGAAGTAGCTTTGCTCTATCGCAGCAACGCACAGTCACGCATCATTGAACACGCATTATTTTCTGCAGGTATTCCGTATCGCGTCTATGGTGGTCTGCGATTCTTCGAGCGCGCTGAAATTAAACATGCACTGGCTTACTTGCGCTTGCTCGAGAACCCGAATGACGACACTTCATTCTCTCGAGTGGTGAATTTCCCAACGCGTGGAATTGGCGCAAGATCGATTGAAGCATTGCAAGATGCAGCGAGAGCGCAGCAGTGCTCTTTATATTTAGCGGCCTCCACCTTAGAAGGTAAAGCAGGTGCAGCGCTCGGTGGATTTGTGCGATTAGTGGATCATATGCGCGAGGCAACCCGGCACAACACTCTCCCGGAAACGGTTGAGTTTGTCATTCAGCATAGCGGTTTGATTCAGCACTACCTTGCAGAGCGTGAGGGTCAAGATCGCGTAGAGAACTTGCAGGAATTGATTAATGCTGCCACTGCATTTATTGCCGAAGAGGGTTATGGGCAAGATGCTGCAGCCGCGATGCTGCCGGGTGAGAATGCCCTGGGCGTAGTAGAAGTGTCACCCTTAGCTGCCTTCCTGTCCCATGCCTCATTAGAGGCAGGGGATAACCAGGCTCAAGCCGGTCAAGATGCGGTACAGCTGATGACAGTGCACTCGGCTAAAGGTCTGGAATTCACCTCTGTGTTCATTACTGGTCTTGAGGAGGGTTTATTTCCTCATGAGAACAGTGTGAATGAGCAGAATGGTTTGGAAGAAGAACGTCGCTTGATGTATGTGGCGATTACTCGTGCCAAAGAGCGTTTATATCTTTCACACACTCAATCACGCATGTTGCATGGCCAAGTACGCTACAACATGCCTTCCCGTTTCTTGGAAGAGCTTCCATCAGATGCATTGAAATGGCTCACACCTAAAGCAAGAGATGCGCGCTGGGGTGGTGGCAGTAATTCAAGATCGGGATCAACTTGGCAAGATGGTTACACCCGTCAACGCGAGTATGAATCGAATGACTTTTTTGATTCAGGCTCTGAGCGTCAGAGACCGGCTAAGCGAGTTGGATCTGCTTCAATGGAAGTCAAGAGATTAGCTTCGCCACCACGCGGAAATTATCCATTCACGATTGGGCAGAATGTGTTCCACACCAAATTTGGTGAAGGGCGCGTGACCGGTCTAGAGGGTGTGGATGCGGATGCACGTGCGCAAGTCAATTTCAAGCGTCACGGCATCAAGTGGTTACAGCTGAGTATTGCGAAGCTTGCTGCGATTGATTGATCAATCGCGACTGAAGTAGCTGATGCAGTTAACTTACGCAGCTAAGATCACTTCATCTTCAGTAAAGCAAGCCTTCCAGGTCGCATAAAAAGAGCAGTGCATGATTGTCAAACCCGCCATGGAGATGGGGGCAATGATGAATGAGGCTGCTTGCCCAAGATCGAGCGCATCAAAAATCATTCCCACGGTTAGTGGGATAGCAATCAGAATGGCGCTCCAAATAGACAGATACAAGAAGAATGCTGCTTTATTTGTCCAGCATGCCAAGCAACTGGAGAAGAGTGCCTGAGGTACAGGCATGTCGGCCCATGCCACCAAGACTGGCGAGAACCACATCAACATAGCGACTGGGATATACAGCATCGCGCCAAAGAAAAGCACTAAGTAAACCTGACGCAATACTTCAGGAGTAATAGGTTTTTCGCTCGTCATCAACGGGAGTAGTAATTCAAAGTCAACCAAGAGACTTAAGATAAAACTCAACAACAAAATCATACCCGCATACACCAAGCCTAATTGCAAAATTCTTTTGCGAATAATGGGGCTAGACCGGAGTGCTATTAAGTACACCGTTGGTCTGATACGCTCTTTTTGAATGGCCTGGCGACAGGCGGTCATAAAGCCAACGGAGAGAGTTGGTGTAAGCAATAGCACTGCAAACACGCCAATGACCGGAATGATTACTGCGAGTTGTGCGGCAAATACATACATAAAGACCAGCATTAAGAAGCCCAAAGGATTCTGCTTAAAAAGCCAGATGCCTTGCCTAATCCAGGTGTAACCCTCTTTAGGTGCTACGGAGTTGAGTTTCATAGTGAGCGACGACTTAAAAGAATGCGTTCAAAGTGCGTAGGATCATGCGGGGTTAGCATTTGGGCATCCCGTGGTAAATAGAAATCCCACAGTCTTGATACCCAGAAACGTAATGCAGCTGCGCGAAGCATCAAGGGCCAGCTAGCCTGCTCCTCTTTAGTGAAGGGGCGTGCTGACTGATAGGCTTTCATGAACGCATCTAGACGGACGGGATCTAAATCCTGTTTATTTTCTGCAAGACACCAATCATTCGCTGTAACGGCGACATCAAACAGCCATTTATCAGTGCCAGCAAAATAGAAATCAAAAAAGCCGCCAAGTTGATCGTCGGCTGTATTCGACCCTTTTGGGTCAAACAAGACGTTGTCACGAAATAGATCGCAATGACTTGCCCCTTGCGGTAAACCATCGTATGCACTAGAAGAAAAGAATTCCTCTTGGGTTTTTAACTCATGAGAAATTAATTCTTTCTGAGACGTATTTAAATGCGATAGCACTTGGGGTATTGTTTTTTGCCACCATGCAAGGCTGCGAAGATTTTCTTGTGACTTGGGAAAATCTTTTCCAGCTAAATGCATCTTCGCCAGCATCTCGCCGACGAGGGCGCAATGATTGGCTTCTGGTTGAAGTCTAGATAGGCCGGGCAACTTTGTAACAATGGCTGCTGGCTTGCCTTTGAGGGCAAATAAGATCTGCCCTTGTCTATTCTCAATAGGCTTGGGAACCGGCACACCTTTATTTGCCAGGTGGCGCATTAACTCTAAATAGAACGGCAGCTGCTCTGCAGACAATCTTTCAAAGATGGTTAAAACATATTCCTGTTTCTTGCCATCTTTTATAGTGTCTAAGAAAAAGTTAGAGTTTTCAATCCCGCCATGAATGCCGCGAATTTCACTGGCTTGGCCAATATCAAAGTCTTGAGAAATCCATTGAGAAATATCCTCAAGATTAATTGGAGTAAATACGGCCATGAACTAAATTGACTAAATTAATTAAACGATTTGTTATCTAAGTGGAATGCTGATGCTAGGAACGCTAATCAGATCAGTTTCTTTTGGAGGTCCTGGCATCACTGACGTTGGGGGCGCCATTTCATAGCTGGTGTAAGGTGTTTTTACATCGACTTGAGTTGGAGAGTTGGCATCTTTGTATTCGGTAACGGTTGTGCCATTTTTATCTTTGTACTGATAATTGGGTTTACGCTGTTCAGGAGTATTCATGGCTCCAGCGGGGCTGACGGTTGGAGCGAGCGGTTGATTATTGATGCGATTCAATTCAGATGGGCTCAGTGCCTGGCTGTTATTCTGAGCTTGGGCTGAATTCGTAGCAAAAAGACCAAAAACTACCAAAATGCTCGTAAGAGCAAAGTTTCGGCTTATTGCACGGCCAATTGAGTTTGTTAAATAATGCATTTTTTCACCTTTTAAAGCCTACTCTCGGACGGTTCCTTAACCAGACCGGTAGGCAATTCACAACTAGATTGTACGATTGCGGTATGACTAAACATAGACTCTTGTTGGTAGACGGCTCTAGCTACCTCTATCGCGCCTTCCACGCCATGCCAGACCTCAGAAATGGGGCTGGAGAGCCCACTGGGGCTATCTATGGCATGGTCAATATGATGCGTCGGGCGCGATCCGAGCTCAAGGCTGACCATATCGCCTGTGTTTTTGATGCCAAAGGCAAGACTTTTCGCGACGAGATGTACTCAGAGTACAAGGCACATCGATCCCCGATGCCCGAGGATTTGGTCAAACAGATTGAACCTATCCACGCCATGGTCAAGGCTTTAGGTTGGCCAGTATTGATGGTCTCCGGAGTGGAGGCGGATGATGTGATCGGAACCTTAGCTTGCCAAGCAACTCAAGCGGGCTGGGAAACGATTATTTCCACGGGCGATAAAGATTTAGCGCAATTGGTAAATCCTTCGGTCACTCTCATTAATACGATGACAAACGAAAAATTGGACATCGAGGGCGTAAAAGAAAAATTTGGTGTTCCACCAGAATTGATTGTGGATTATTTATCCATCATTGGAGATACCGTCGATAACGTACCGGGCGTTCCTAAGGCGGGGCCAAAGACGGCAAATAAGTGGTTAGCGGAATTTGGCAATCTTGATAACTTGATGGCAAACGCTGATCAAGTTAAAGGTGTCGTTGGTGAAAACTTACGTGCCACATTGCCTTGGCTGCCACAAGCCCGTCAACTGATTACGGTAAAAACGGATTGTGATTTATCGCCACATTTACCTAGCTTGGATGATCTGCATGCGAAGTCTGAGGATGCACCATTGCTACGCGAGTTGTTTGATCGTTATGCCTTTAAAACTTGGCTAAGAGATGTCGAAAAACAGCTTACAAGCCCAGAGAATAAGGGCGAAGCGGCAGTATTTGATTTAGCGGGCAGTCCAATTTTCTCCGTCGAAAGCAGTGCAGACGGAGAAAAAAAGACTCGTTCAATTGCTAGTGCGCCAACCAAAGATTTGTCACAAGAAACTCGGGACTCGCAAGATGCCATTGAACGTCACTATGAGTGCGTGGTTGATGAAGTGGGCCTAGATAAGTGGTTAAGCAAGATAGATTCTTCTGCGCTAACAGCAGTTGATACAGAAACTACTAGTCTCGATGCACTTGCTGCAGAGCTCGTTGGCATTTCATTATCAGTTAAGCCAGGTGAGGCTTGTTACATTCCTGTTGCACATCGCAATGGTGAGGCGCAGCTTGATCGTGACTTAGTGCTCAAACGCATTAAGCCTTGGTTAGAAAGTAAAACGCATTTAAAGGTAGGTCAAAACTTAAAGTACGACGCCCATATTTTTGCTAACTATGGCATTACCTTAAACGGTGTTGCATTTGACACCTTGCTGGAATCGTATGTACTCGAGTCACACATGCCACACAATATGGATAGCTTGGCTGAGCGCCATCTGGGCATGAAAACCATTCGCTATGAAGAAGTGTGTGGCAAGGGGGTTCATCAGATTGGCTTTGACCAGGTAGACCTGAAAATTGCAACCGACTATGCGGCAGAAGATGCTGACATTACCTTGCGCCTGCATCTGGAGTTATGGCCGCAGATTCAGGAAAGTCCTGGACTGCTCTATATCTATGAAAACGTTGAGATGCCTGCTATGCGGGTTCTTGGCATCATGGAGCGTAATGGCATTCGAATTGATTCTGCGCTATTGGCAAAACAGGGGCAGCAGGTAGGCAAGCGTCTTCTGGAGTTGGAAGGCGAGATTCATAAGCTAGCAGGTCAGCCTTTTAATATTCAGTCGCCCAAGCAAATCGCAGAAATTTTATTTGGGCAACTCGAGTTACCTGTAATTAAAAAAACGCCATCGGGCGCGCCATCTACTGATGAAGAAGTGTTGCAGAAGTTGGCCGAGGATTATCCATTGCCAGCACGCATTCTGGACTATCGCAGCTTAGCCAAATTGATGTCGACTTATATTGAGAAACTTCCTCGTATGGCTGATCCTAAGACGGGCCGCGTCCATACAAACTTCTCACAAGCCACTGCGGTCACGGGTCGCCTGGCTTCAAGCGATCCAAATTTACAAAATATTCCGGTGCGCACAGAAGAAGGTCGCCGTATTCGTGAGGCATTTATCCCGGCAGACGGATGCAAATTATTATCAGCGGATTACTCGCAAATTGAATTACGCATCATGGCGCATATTGCTGAAGATGAAAATTTACTGACTGCATTTAGAGAGGGTAAAGACGTTCACCAGGCTACCGCAGCAGAGATCTTTGGTATTCCATTGGGTGATGTAAGTTCTGAGCAACGCCGGTATGCCAAGGTGATTAACTTCGGCCTCATCTATGGCATGAGTGCTTTTGGCTTGGCTGGTAATTTAGGTATTGAACGCTCTGCTGCGCAAAATTACATTGCCAAATACTTCGATCGCTATCCAGGAGTCGCTCAATATATGGAGCGCACGCGTCTCGAGGCTAGGGAAAATGGTTATGTAGAGACGGTCTTTGGAAGACGCCTCTGGTTGCCGGAAATCAAGGGCTCGAATGGACCGCGCCGCCAAGGTGCCGAGCGGGCTGCGATTAATGCTCCAATGCAAGGTACTGCTGCTGACTTAATCAAATTGGCCATGATTGCCGTTGAGGATTGGCTTGAAAAAGATCAACTCAAGACCAAGCTTTTATTGCAGGTGCATGATGAGCTGGTCTTAGATGTGCCTTTCGATGAGCTTGAGGTAGTACAAGCGGCATTACCCGGTTTAATGTGCAATGTTGCCCAATTAAAAGTACCTTTGGTGGTGAGTATTGGAATTGGCGATAATTGGGAAGAAGCGCACTAACTAATTACAAAATGAGAAATTAGCAATCGAAGCTAGGAGGCAGGGTAATGAGTAACGATATTCAAAATAGTCGACGCAACTTTATTAAGACATCTGCGCTGGGCACTGCTGCTATTGGTATTGGTTTTGTGGCGGCGTCTGAGCCAGTCATGGCGGCTGCGATTGAAACGGATTTCAAGGGCCTTAAGGCCGGAGAGCAAATGATTCCAGTGGGTAGCTTTCAGTTGCCGGCGTATGTCTCACGCCCCGAAAAGGCAAAAGGTTCTTTACCTATCGTTATTGTGACCAGTGAAATTTTTGGTGTGCATGAATATATTGCCGATGTTACAAGGCGTTTTGCGAAGTTAGGCTACCTTGCGATTGCCCCAGAATTCTTTACGCGCGTAGGCGATCCTAACACTTACGGAACAATTGCAGAGATTCAGCAAAACATCGTTGCCAAAACTCCGGACTCACAGGTCTTAAACGATTTGCAGGCAGCTTTAGTATGGGCTGGTAAAAATGGTGGTGATCTCAAGCGAGTTGGAGTAACCGGCTTTTGTTGGGGTGGGCGTATTACTTGGCTATCGGCTACCTTGCCGCAAGTGCGGGCAGGCGTGGCCTGGTATGGTCGTCTCATTGGAGAAAAAACAGAAGGTAATCCGCGTCATCCCGTAGATATTGCGATGGATTTAAAGGCTCCAGTGCTTGGCTTATATGGCGCAGCAGATACTGGCATATCTTTGGAGAGTGTTGACCAAATGCGTGCGGCCCTAGCGCAAGCGGCTCCAAAGAATCCAGCCGCTAAAGCTTGTGAGTTTGAAGTGTATCCAGATACCCCTCATGCATTCCATGCCGATTACCGCGCTAGCTATCGCGAAGGTCCCGCAAGGGATGGTTGGGAAAAATGCCTGGCTTGGTTTAAGAAAAACGGAGTGGTTTGATAGCAATGAGTGTTCTGCAAAGCATTCTTTTGGTTACTGCGTTAGCAGGTACAGCTAGCGTCTTAGTGGCGGCAAGCTGTTCTTTGGCCATGCTGTCGAAAATGGTCAATAACATGGTCAGTTTGTCTGTTGGCATTTTGTTGGCAACGGCTTTACTTCACTCCTTACCTGAAGCTTTCAGCATGGAGGGTGCTAACCCCCAGTTCTTGTTTGCTACTTTGTTGGCTGGTTTACTGGGTTTCTTTCTGCTCGAGAAAATCGCCTTATTGCGCCATGATCACCATCATGAAGGTGATGGTCACCATCACCACCATGGGCACGATGCTGAAAATGCTGGGCGTAGTGGTTGGATGATTTTGGTTGGTGATGGTATTCACAACTTCGTAGACGGCATCTTGATTGCAGCAGCCTTTATGGCAGATTATCAGGTAGGCATCTTTACTGCCATCGCTATCATTGCTCATGAGATCCCACAAGAGATTGGCGATTTCATTGTGTTGTTGAATGCTGGCTTCTCACGTGCACGCGCCTTGTTATATAACTTTATTTGTGGCTTATCAGCAGTGGTAGGTGGCGTGCTCGCATATTTCTTCTTGGAGCGCGCCCATGCAGCGATGCCGTACTTGCTCGTGATTGCTTCTAGTAGTTTTATTTATATTGCGGTGAGTGATCTCATACCGCAAATGCATCGTCGCCCGCACTGGGTAGAGTCTTTACGTCAGACGGTATTAATTGCTTGTGGCGTAGGATTTGTGATCCTGCTATCCCTGCTCCATTAAAAAACCGAGATAAGTCTAAAGCTCAACAGGTCTTTTGGGATCTGCGCACCACTCACTCCAACTGCCGGCATATAGGCGTGAACCTTTAAATCCAGCAAGCTCCATTGCCAAAAGATTGTGGCAAGCAGTAACGCCAGATCCGCATTGATGAATCACCTCAGAAGCTTTAATAGGCCCAAGGAATTCTGAGAACTCTTTGAATAATTGCTCTGGAGATTTAAATGCCGTCGCATTGAGATTATTTTTAAAGAAGCGATTCATGGCGCCGGGAATATGCCCGCCAACTGGATCGAGTGTTTCATTCTGACCATGAAAGCGATCTTCAGTACGAGCATCGACAACTTTGTTTTTCTGGGCCTGGAGATTGGTTACAACCTCATCCACCAGAACGAGCCCAGCATAAGGCAACACCCCGATTGCTTGGGTGCAAGGAGTAGGGGTTCTGGGAATGTTACCCATCGGGCCATTCCAGGAATCTAAACCGCCGTCGAGAACTTGTACATTGGCATGCCCCGTCGCTTTTAGCATCCACCACAAGCGGCTGGCATAGACGGAGCCTTGCTTGTCATAGGCAACCACTAAAGTATTTGGGCTAATGCCTAGGCGAGTCTTGGTTTGTGCCCAAGCTTCAGGGCTTGGTAAGGGGTGGCGACCATTGGCTCCAGTTTTTGGGCCTGACAGATCCTTGTCCAGATCAACATAGATCGCGCCGGGAATATGGCTTTCTTCGTAAGATTTTTTACCGATCAGTGGGTCCACTAAATCAAAGCGGCAATCACAAAGCAAAACATTCTCGCCACTGTTGATGATTTCTTCTAACTGGTTTGCTGAGATTAGAGGAGTCATGATGCTTCCTTTATAAGTGGCGGGGTGTATTGATAAAGCTTATTTTGATTATGCGCCTTCAAAGTTCATGACGCGGCGGTACCATTCATGGAAATGTTGCATGCCGTCTTCCATGGGGCTTTGGTATGGACCTACTTCATTAATGCCGCGTGCCAATAGTGCTGCACGTCCTTGGTCCATACGCTCAGCAATTTCATCATCTTCAATGCAAGTTTCCATGTAAGCAGCACGTTCTGCTTCTACAAACTCGCGTTCAAACAAAGCAATTTCTTCTGGGTAGTAGAACTCCACAATGTTACGCGTTTTACCGGGGCCCATTGGATGCAATGTAGATACACACAGTACACCTGGATACCACTCCACCATGACATTAGGGTAGTAGGTAAGCCAGATAGCCCCATGGCGTGGGGATTTGCCATCAAATTGACGCAATACTGCCTCGTGCCAATTGCGATAGGTTGGCGAGCCTGGGGTTTGTAATTCTTTATGAATGCCCACAGTTTGTACGCTATGCCAATCGCCGAATTCCCAATTGAGATCTTCGCAAGAAACAAATTTTCCCAATCCAGGATGAAAAGGCACAACGTGATAGTCCTCGAGGTATACCTCGATGAATGTTTTCCAGTTGTAATTACATTCATGTACTTCAACATGATCTAGTACATAACCGTCAAATTTCAGATCCTCAGCAACGCCGAGTTTCGCAAGGTCGGCACGAACATCGCGTGGACCTTCAAACAATAGTCCCTGCCAATTTTGCAAGGGGGATTTGCCAAGATTTAAGCAAGGCTTATCTTCAAAGTGTGGGGCACCTAATAAATTGCCGCCCAAGTCATAAGTCCAGCGATGTAATGGGCAAACAATATTGTCGGCCTTGCCGCTGCCATTGAGCATGAGTGCTTGACGATGACGACAAACGTTGGAAAGTAGTTCTACGCCAGATTCATTGCGAACGAGAATGCGACCTTCATTCTCTGCGCTAAGGGTTTGATAGGAGCCCATTTCAGGCACCATGAGTTCGTGGCCAACATAGCCAGGCCCCTGCTTAAAAAGCAGTGCAATTTCCCGCTGATACAAGTCAGCGTCAAAATATGCCGAAACTGGCAGTTGCAGATTGGACGGCGCAAGCTTCTGCGCGGTAGCCAGATTAGTCATTCTCCCCACCCCCGAAAACGTCAGCCGAAGCTAAGCGGAATAACCAATCCAACCATCGACGGATCGATATTGGAAAGGAAGGGATGGATTATACCCATCCAAGGGGTTTCTCGCTTTAATATGTAGGGCTATCCGTGTGGGAAATACGAAGGAAATAAGCTTATGGCAACCAAGAAGTCCGAGAGTCAAAAACCTGGTTTAGAGGTCGAAATCGATCCTGATCTTCGTTATGAACAGGCCGTAAAAGAGCTCGAAAAGCTGATTTCCGACATGGAGTCCGGCAAATTTTCCCTAGAGGAAACCTTGTTAGCTTATCAACGGGGCGCTGCCTTGCTAAAACATTGTCAAGGAATGTTGGCGCAGGTTGAGCAACAGGTTCGAGTGTTCGAGGCTTAATTGGGTACTGTTTTTCAATTTCAGGAGTGGGTCACTTCCCACTCTGAGCGAACTGAGTCAGCGTTAAATCGCTTACTTGATTCCGCACAAACTACCCCTCATCGTTTGCATGAGGCAATGCGCTATGCAGCGCAGGGCGGTGGCAAGCGTATACGTCCGCTCTTGGTTTATGCAGCCGGGCAACTTGGCAATCAATCAAGCGCAACCGAGTCTGATGCATTGGATGCAGCCGCAGTGGCGATTGAGTGTATTCATGCTTACTCATTAGTACATGATGACTTGCCATGCATGGATGACGACGACTTACGTCGTGGTCGTCCGACAGTACACAAAGCCTTTGATGAAGCTGCTGCCTTGCTAGTTGGAGATGCGTTACAAACCCGTGCCTTTGAAATCTTGGCTAATGCTCATTGTGATGCGCAAGTCCGTTTAAAAATGATTGCCGCTTTAGCGGCCGCCTCCGGTTCGCGCGGCATGGCCGGTGGTCAAGCAATTGACCTGGAGAGTGTTGGTAAGAAGTTAGATCTTGCTGGCTTACAGCAAATGCATGCCATGAAGACGGGTGCGTTGTTGTTATGCGCTACTCAATTAGGTGGGATCGTAGCCCAACTTCATCCAGCGCAAATGGCACATCTCGATGTTTATTCAAAAGCTCTTGGATTAGCGTTTCAGATTGTGGATGATGTGTTGGATGCGACTGCCGATAGTCAAACACTAGGTAAGACTGCCGGCAAAGACGCTGCAGCCAATAAGCCGACCTATGTGACCTTGATGGGTTTAGACTATGCACAGAAGCAGGCCAAAGAGTTGCAAGAAACTGCAATCGCTAGCTTAGATAGTTTTGGTGCGTCTGCACAAGCATTAAAAGATTTGGCTCTCTTAGTTGTCAATCGCGGCAAGTAAGAAAGACGCAAGAAAAATACAAGAGAAATACACTAGTACAAATTATTTAGATTCAATGACTTTACATTCCATCAACTCCCCTGACGATCTTAAAAAGCTTACTCGTGAAGAGCTACCCGCTTTGGCCGATGAGTTGCGCGAATTTGTTTTAGATTCAGTATCCAAAACCGGTGGGCATTTATCGTCAAATCTAGGAACAGTAGAGCTATCCATTGCTCTGCACTATGTATTTGATACACCAGACGATCGTATTGTTTGGGATGTGGGTCATCAAAGCTACCCACACAAAATATTGACTGGCCGTCGCGAGCGTATGAACACCTTGCGTCAGTACAAGGGGCTTTCCGGTTTTCCGCATCGCCTGGAGAGTGAGTTTGACGCTTTTGGTACAGGCCATTCATCCACCAGTATTTCTGCGGCGATGGGTATGGCGCGTGCGTTCCAAACTAAAGGTGAGCGACATGTAGCAGTGGCAGTCATTGGTGACAGCGCTATGACCGGTGGTCAAGCATTTGAAGCAATGAACAATGCCGGCGTGTATGACGACTTGCCATTGGTGGTGATTTTGAACGACAACGATATGTCGATCTCCCCAGCAGTGGGCGCGCTGAATCGTCACCTCGCTAGATTACTCAGTGGCAATATTTATTCTGCAACCAAGAAGGGTATTGATAGCGTCTTATCGATTGCGCCACCCTTACGCGAATTTGCAAAGCGACTCGAGGATCATGCCAAGGGTATGGTTTCACCTTCAACTATCTTCCAAGAATTTGGCTTTAATTATTTTGGTCCAATTGATGGGCATGATTTAGATGCACTCATTCCAATGCTGCAGAACGTACGTCGCCTAGCTCTAGAAGGTCGTGGCCCACAGTTCTTGCACGTCGTGACCAAAAAAGGTCAGGGCTATGAGTTGGCTGAGGCCGATCCCGTGCTGTACCACGGCCCAAGTAAATTCAACCCTGAAGAGGGCGTTAAAAAGGCTGTTGCTAGCAAGAAAACTTTTACTCAAGTCTTTGGTGAGTGGTTATGCGACATGGCACATGCAGATCCTTTGTTGGTGGGCATTACTCCAGCAATGCGCGAAGGCTCTGGCTTGGTTGAGTTTGAAAAGAATTTCCCAAAGCGTTATTACGATGTAGGTATTGCTGAACAGCATGCCGTCACATTTGCAGCGGGTATGGCATGCGAGGGCATGAAACCCGTTGTTGCTATTTACTCAACCTTCTTGCAGCGCGCTTACGATCAGCTTATTCATGATGTGGCTTTGCAAGATTTGCCTGTCTTATTTGCGCTCGATCGCGCTGGGCTAGTTGGCGCCGATGGCGCTACACATGCTGGCGCATATGACATTCCATTCTTACGTTGCGTTCCTAATATGTTGGTGATTGCTCCGGCCGATGAGGCTGAGTGTCGTGACTTGTTAACTACCGCCTTTCATCAGCCACACCCTAGTGCAGTGCGCTATCCACGCGGCGCAGGTGTTGGCACCATTCCCTCTAAAGAGTTGCGCACTTTGCCAATAGGTAAGGGTGAGATTCGTCGAAAATCAACGGCGCCTGCTGGGCAGCGGGTCGCGATTTTGGCATTTGGTACTTTGCTTTATCCCGCGCTCGAAGTTGCCGAGGGAATTAATGCAACAGTTGCCAATATGCGTTTTGTTAAACCGCTTGATGTAGCTTTAATTCAATCTCTGGCCGCTGATCATGATTATTTGGTGACGATTGAGGATGGAGCCATTGCTGGTGGTGCTGGTAGCGCGTGTTTAGAAGCGCTTGCGAATCTTGGCATCAATAAACCCCTCCTGCAGTTAGGTCTTCCCGATCAATTTATTGAGCATGGCGACTATAGCTTGCTCATGACCAAGTGTGGCCTGGATGTAGAAGGTCTTGCCAAGTCCATCAAACAACGTTTTCCAGCGATATTGACCGTAAATTCATCGCTTGTAGGCAAATAAGCCGGTTTTGCCTGAAAATAGAGTCATGAATGACATGAACCCCGCCTTTCTCAAGCCTAGCGCAATGCCTGACGTGCAATCAACGCGTGATGAGCGTGCTTTGCCAATTGAGCAGGTTGGCATTCGTGGCGTGCGTCATCCATTGACGATTCGAAGCGATTCTGGCAATTTTCCATCGGTTGGAACTTTTGAGATGGATGTTGCATTGCCTGCGCATGTGAAGGGTACACATATGTCCCGCTTCATGGCGCTTCTGCAAAAACAAGATGTCGCAGTTGATAGCACTTCAGTAGTGGCGATGGTGCGCGAAATGTTGCCCTTGCTCGATGCTAAAGAAGGCCACGTTCAATTTACGTATACGCATTTCGTTAAAAAAGCTGCGCCGGTGTCTGGTGTGGAAAGCTTGATGGATTACGAAGTGACTTGGATGGCAACAGCGAAGCAAAATCTAACTGGCAGCGCTGATATTGAATTAGGTTTGCGTGCACAAGTTCCAGTGATGAGTTTGTGCCCTTGTTCAAAAGAGATTTCTGATTTTGGCGCTCATAACCAACGTTCGCATGTCACTATGTCGGTGGTGTTAGACGCTGAAACAAAAATGACAGTAGAGGATCTAGTGGCTGCTGCTGAGAGTGAAGCCTCTAGCGAGCTATGGGGCTTACTTAAGCGTCCTGATGAGAAGTGGGTGACCGAGCGCTCTTACAGCAATCCTAAATTTGTTGAAGACTTAGTGCGCGACGTAGCCGGCAACCTCAAGGCAGATAAGCGCATTCAGTCTTTTGTAGTTGAGGCCGAGAACTTTGAGTCCATCCACAATCACAGCGCATTTGCCAGAATCAGCCATAAAAAATAACGAGCAATAGCAACTAATAACTACAGGCAATAACAAACAAGCAATCAGTTATTTCAGATTATTGCTTTGCAAATCCCAGCGGGGTTTGACATCAAAGGCTCCAGAAGTTGTGGAGCCATTATTTTTGGCAAGCATGCGTAAGGCTCCAGCAAAAGCAATCATGACGCCGTTATCAGTACATAACTCAAGTGGTGGGTAGTGCACTTCAAAACCATTTTTCTTTGCTTTGTCATGCAGTGCGCTACGGAGTTGCAGATTGGCGCCGACGCCACCAGCGAGCACCAAATGCTTACAACCGGTTTGCTTGAGCGCTTTCTCGGACTTGCTAACTAACACAGTCACGATTGAATCGACAAAGCTTCTAGCAAGATCTGCATGAAACTGCGCAACCTCACTCGCTTCAACTATATTTTTCTCTGCAAACTTTTTAGTCTGATTAAGGACTGCAGTCTTTAATCCTGAAAAGGAAAAATCAAGATCACCCGAATGCAACATGGGTTTTGGTAGATCGAAAATGCCTGGACGACCTTGCTCTGCTATTTTGGAAATAGCTGCACCGCCTGGGTAATCTAAGCCGAGTAATTTGGCTGTCTTGTCGAATGCCTCTCCTGCTGCATCGTCCAGAGTTTCACCCAGTAGCTCGTATTGACCAATTCCGGAGACTTTCATGAGCTGGGTGTGACCACCAGACACCAAAAGGGCAATAAATGGAAATTGCGGCACTGTTTGACCCAAAAGCGGGGAAAGGAGGTGTCCTTCGAGGTGGTGCACCCCAATGGAGGGCAATTTGAGTCCCTGGGCGAGGGATTTAGCAAAAGCGCTACCTACGAGGAGGGCGCCAGCTAATCCGGGTCCTTGGGTGAAGGCTACGGCGTCAATATCGGCTAATTTCAGGCCGGATTGGGCCAAAGACTGGTCTAAAAGGGGTAAAACACGGCGAATATGGTCACGAGAGGCTAATTCGGGGACAACGCCCCCATAGTCCCGGTGCATGGCGATTTGGGAGTGCAAACCCTGGCCCAGTATGCCCTGGAAGGCCGGTTTACCCTCTTCCCAAGGCGTGGTGTTGTATAAAGCCACTCCGGTCTCGTCACAAGAAGTTTCTATTCCTAAAACAATCATTTTTTTACTTAGCCGTGCTAGAATCGCTATTCAGTTAATTTTTCGATATCTATCGAGCATATACGAGTTAAATAAGTATGACTACAGTCCGTCTCCGCGAAAACGAACCATTTGAAGTGGCATTGCGCCGTTTCAAGCGCACCATTGAAAAGAATGGCCTTTTGACAGACTTGCGTGCACGCGAGTTCTACGAGAAGCCAACAGCTGAGCGTAAGCGCAAGAAGGCTGCAGCTGCAAAGCGCCATTACAAGCGTATTCGCAGCCAAATGTTGCCTAAGAAGCTTTACTAATAGAATTTAAAAGCTCTCTTCACCGAGAAGCTTTGAAACCCGCTGACGGTGAAACGCAGCGGGTTTTTGCTTTTTGAATTGCTTAATAGAAGCGATGCGGTAAAAGCTCTACAGCTAGATATATTCAACAACAGGAATCAAGCCATGACACTAAAAGACCAAATTACCGAAGATATGAAAAACGCGATGCGCGCTAAAGAAGTTGAGCGCCTTGGAACCATTCGTCTTTTGTTGGCCGCTATCAAGCAGCGTGAAGTGGATGAGCGCATTGTGGTTGATGATGCTGGCGTAATCGCTACTGTTGAAAAAATGATCAAGCAACGTAAAGACTCTATCTCTCAGTTTGAAAAAGCAGGGCGCGATGATTTGGTTGCGATCGAGGCAGCTGAGATGGTGATCTTGCAGGCTTACCTGCCTGCTCAGTTATCTGACGCAGAAGTTGAAGCTGCAGTAGCTGCTGCTGTTGCGTCTACTAGCGCTGCAGGCCCACAAGATATGGGCAAAGTCATTGGTGTGCTTAAAGGTCAATTGGCTGGTAAAGCGGATATGGGTAAAGTTTCTGGCTTGGTAAAAGCCGCGCTCGCCAAGTAAGTATTCAAAAAAGAGAAATAGTTTCATACTCGCCATATGGCACTCATCCCGCAATCCTTCATTGCCGATCTTTTAAATCGGGTTGATATCGTTGATGTGGTTGGGCAGCACGTTAAGTTAAAAAAAGCGGGTGCAAATTTTCAAGGTTTGTGCCCCTTTCATTCAGAGAAGTCCCCTTCATTTTCAGTGTCGCCAACTAAACAGTTTTATCACTGCTTTGGTTGTGGAGCGCATGGTTCTGCCATTAGCTTTCTCATGGAATACTCGGGTCTTGGTTATGTAGATGCCATTGAAGACTTAGCGCGTTCTGCAGGTTTAGATGTGCCTCGTGAAGAGCGCACTGCAAATGATGTGGCAAGACAGCAGCAAGCGATGGCGCTGAGTGAAGTGATGAGCACAGCCGCTGATTGGTATCGTCAACAACTCAAAGGCAATACCAGAGCGGTGGAGTACCTGAAGGGTCGCGGTCTTACTGGTGAGATTGCTAAACGCTATGCTTTGGGCTACGCGCCCGATGGTTGGCAAGGCTTGGAGGCGGTATTTGGCACCTACGCCAATGATGAGATAGCAAAGACCTTGGTGGAGGGTGGCCTATTGATTCAGGGTGAGCAAGCGGAAGGCGGTCAACCTGTTAAACGCTACGATCGTTTTCGCGATCGCATCATGTTCCCGATTCGCAATCCCAAAGGCCAAACGATTGGCTTTGGTGGACGCATCCTAGATCAAGGTGAACCAAAGTACTTAAATTCTCCAGAGACACCACTCTTCTCAAAAGGTAATACGCTCTACGGCTTGTTTGAAGCAAGACAAGCGATTCGCGCACAAGAATATGTTCTGGTTTGTGAAGGCTACATGGATGTCGTTGCCTTAGCGCAATTAGGGTTTCCGAATGCGGTTGCAACATTAGGCACGGCCTGTACTGCAAACCATGTACGCATGCTTTTGCGCCAGACTGACAAAGTTGTGTTTTCATTTGATGGCGACTCTGCTGGTCAGCGTGCTGCACAACGCGCACTCGAAGCTTGTTTGCCTTTGATGTCTGACGACAAAGAAATTCGTTTCTTATTTTTGCCAACCGAACATGACCCCGATAGTTATGTACGCGCTTATGGCGCACCAGCTTTTGAGAAGGTGATTAAAGAAGCTATGTCGATCTCGAGCTTCTTCTTTAAGGTTGTTAGCGAAGGCCATGAGCAGACTACCCCAGAGGGTCGAGCCCATACCCATCATGCAGCTAAGCCACTGTTGCTGTCGATGCCACCAATTGCGCTACGTACACAAATCTTGCGTGAGTTAGCAATTCGTACCAATACGACTCCGGCAGAGCTGGAAGCATTTTGTGGATTAACAGTAGCGCCTGCTCCCGTTCGTCAAACGACTTATCAGCCAATGCAGGCAAGAGCGCAAGGTGGTCAAGGTAATCCAAGTAATCAGAATAATTTTGCGGGCAATGGAAATCGACAGGGCGCTCCCTGGCAAGCATCCAAAGGATCAGCCAAGCGAGTGGCTACTCAAAACATTGAGCCACCTAAAGCGCCAACGGATTTGGCGGAGCAAATGTTACGAGTAATTATTCAGTTTCCACATTTGGGTAAAGCGCTGGATTCGAATAAACGTGAACTTGCATTAAAGGCAGCACAGCAAAGATCAGAAAAAGCCTATGCTTTGATGAAAGATCTTTTGTCGCAGTGTGATTTGGTTGAATTAATTCCGGGAGAAGGCAATAAGCCAGCAATCGCAGGCGCTGGTGCATTTGCAATGTTCCAAGATCAACTCTCGCGTAGTGAACTGGCCCCTTTGTATGAAGTGCTGAGAAATCGAGTGATGGGTTCTGATTTAGACCTGGATGGTGCTTCCGCGGATCTTGATGGGGCATTCAAAAAGTTGGAATTAACCCATCTCAAACAAGAGATGACCGAAATTGCCCAAAAGATCGCTGGGAGTACTGCTTCCGAGCAAGATAAAGCCCGTTATCGGGAATTGGGCGAAAAGCTGAAATTCTCTTAAGAATTTCCCTAAACACCCCTAGAAATCCCCTGAAATTACCCCATATTTTTAGGGAGAGCAGGGTCCAAAAAGTCGCAATCGACTATAATCCTCTGTTCCCAAGAAAAAACCGATTTAATTCAGCCACTTGCGCTTTATTTTGATGAAATTTGGGGTAAGTGAGTAATTGAGTTACGGGGCTGTGTGTTTCATCAGTCGATATCAACAACAGTAATGTGAGTAAGTGCTAATAAATGCCAAATACCAAGACCAAAAAACCAGCTCCGAAAGCTAAAGCTCCAGCAAAACCAGCTAAGCCAGCCGCAAAACCTGCAGCTAAAGTAAAGACTCCAGCTAAACCAGTAAAAGTAGCTGCAAAGCCAGCTCCGAAAGCTAAAGCTCTAGCAAAACCTGCTCCGAAAGCAAAGGTAGCTGCTAAGGCGCCTGCTAAACCAGTAAAAGCTGCTGCAAAGCCAGCACCAAAAGCTAAAGCTCCAGCAAAACCTGCTCCGAAAGCAAAGGTAGTTGCTAAGGCGCCTGCTAAGCCACTGAAAGCTGCTGCAAAGCCAGCACCAAAAGCAAAGACTCCGGTTAAGCCAGTGAAGGCCGCTGCAAAGCCAGCTCCAAAAGCACCCGCTAAGCCAGTTGCAAAAGTTCCTGCGAAATCTGCAAAGGTAGAGGTCAAGGTAGATTCAGTAAAAAAAGGTAAGGTCGTTCCTGCACCTAAAGCTGAGCCAATTAAAGAATCCAAAGAAGTAAAAGAAACTAAGGACAAAAAAGCCAAAGTTGCTGAAGTTGAAGTTCCAGTAGTTGAAGAAGAGAAGAAACGCGGCCGTAAGGCTAAAGATATTCCTGCTGAAGCGGCTGAGCCAGTATTAACGGATCGCCAAAAAGCACGTGAGCGTAAGGCTAAAGAGAAGGCCCTCTTAAAAGAATTTGCTGCACAACAGTTAGGTACTGAAGAGCAACAAGAATTACGTCGCGCTCGCTTGAAGACATTGATCAAGATG
Source organism: Polynucleobacter parvulilacunae (assembly GCF_018881715.1). Lineage (GTDB taxonomy): Bacteria > Pseudomonadota > Gammaproteobacteria > Burkholderiales > Burkholderiaceae > Polynucleobacter > Polynucleobacter parvulilacunae. The sequence continues at coordinate 82,392 of NZ_JACVPW010000001.1, read as the reverse complement.
GGTATGTCCAAGGGCTACTTAACCCATGGTGAGATGAATGACGTGATGTCTGACGAATTGTCTGATGCTGATGCATTGGAAACTTTGATCAGTTTGCTCAACGACATCGGCATTACTGTTTACGAACAAGCTCCTGATGCAGAAACATTGATTTTGTCTGACAACGCTTCAGCTGCCGCTTCCGAGGAAGAGGCTGAAGAAGAGGCTGAAGCCGCTTTATCTACAGTGGATTCAGAGTTCGGACGCACTACTGACCCAGTCCGTATGTATATGCGTGAGATGGGTACTGTTGATCTCTTGACTCGCGAAGGCGAGATCGTGATTGCGAAGAAGATTGAAGCTGGCCTTAAAGACATGGTGATGGCTTTGGCTGCTTGCCCAGTAACGATTGCTGAGATTTTGAGCAACGTTGACAAAATTACAAGTGGCGAAATGGAGATTGACCAGTTCGTTGATGGCTTGGTTGATCCAAATGCAGAAGATATTAAGCTTGGACCTGAAGAGCCTGAGATTGACCCGGATGCAGAAGAGGGTGAAGAAGGCGGCGAGGAAGATGAAAGCGGTGGCGGCGGTGGTGGTGCTGCAACAGCGAACGCTAAGCAATTAGAAGAGTTGAAGCAAATCTCTTTAGAGAAGTTTGCAATTGTTCGTGCCCAAGCCGACAAGATGCGTCGCGCCTTTGATAAAGAAGGTTACAACTGCCCTGCATATGTAAAAGCGCAAGATGCGATTCGTGCTGAGTTGCTCGGCTTCCGCTTAACCGCGAAGAGTGTTGAGAAGTTATGCGACACCATGCGTTCACAGGTAGATCAAGTTTGGAAGCTTGAGCGCGGCATCGTTAGCTTGTTAGTTGATAAAGTAGGCGTCAATCGTGGTGAAGTGTTAAAAGACTTCCCTAAGATGTCTATGAATTTAACTTGGACTGAGAAGTTGCTCAAAGAGAACAAGCCATACAGTGCACTCTTGCAACGTAACGTTCCAGCGATTCAAGAGCTGCAACAGAAGTTAATTGATATTCAAAAGAATGTTGTTATTCCACTTCCAGAGTTAAAAGAAGTAAACAAGCAAATGATCGCTGGCGAGAAGCGTGCTCGCGAAGCAAAACGTGAGATGACAGTAGCCAACTTACGTTTGGTAATCTCGATTGCTAAGAAATACACCAACCGTGGCTTGCAGTTCTTGGATTTGATTCAAGAGGGCAATATCGGTTTGATGAAGGCGGTAGATAAGTTTGAATACCGTCGTGGCTATAAGTTCTCTACCTATGCAACATGGTGGATTCGTCAGGCAATTACTCGTTCGATTGCTGACCAGGCGCGTACGATCCGTATCCCTGTTCATATGATTGAGACGATCAATAAGATGAACCGTATCAGCCGTCAGATCTTGCAAGAAACTGGTCATGAGCCAGATGCTGCAACTTTAGCGCTGAAGATGGAGATTCCTGAAGATAAGATTCGCAAGATTATGAAGATTGCTAAAGAGCCTATCTCCATGGAGACTCCAATTGGAGATGATGCAGATTCCAATTTAGGTGACTTTATTGAGGATAACAATACATTGGCTCCAGCTGAAGCGGCATTGCATGACTCTATGCGCGATGTGGTCAAAGACGTTCTCGATTCATTGACACCACGCGAAGCAAAAGTATTGCGTATGCGTTTCGGTGTTGAGATGAGTACAGACCACACTCTTGAAGAAGTCGGCAAGCAGTTTGACGTTACACGTGAGCGTATTCGTCAGATTGAGGCTAAAGCTCTGCGCAAGATGCGTCATCCAAGCCGTAGCGACAAGCTCAAGACCTTCCTCGAAGAAGATTGATCTAAGACTAACGGGCCCATAGCTCAGTTGGTTAGAGCAGAGGACTCATAATCCTTTGGTCCCAGGTTCAAGTCCTGGTGGGCCCACCAGCAAAAAAGCCACTAGCGTTCATAGCGCCAGTGGCTTTTCTCTTAGACCGTTAGTAATTAAATTTCACCAAGGCAGCTTTTCACCTGAGTAAGTCAGAAAGCTTCCCGAATCTTCTTTATTAACGCTTGCAAGGACATTAAACATGTCAGTCACAGCCTCTAGAGGGTCTCTACCGATTTGTTGACCACGAAAAGGTTGTGACAATCCAGAGTTCACCGTACCCGGATGAAGTGCTATCAGAGCAATATTAGGCTTTGTTCTTGCAAATTCGATTGAAGCGGTTTTGATGATCATATTTAGCGCAGCCTTGGAAGCTCTATAGCTGTACCAGCCACCAAGACGGTTGTCTTCAATGCTGCCAACCTTGGCAGACAGTGTTGCCATGACTCCATGCTTTGGATCTAAGAGTTTTGAAAAGTACTTGATTGTTAAAGCGGGGCCAATAGTATTTGTATTGAACATTTCAGTTAGTTGATCCTGATTTAAATCATCCAGTTTCTTTTCAGGCATCCACTGTTCAGAGTGCAGTACCCCAATAGTGTTGATGATTAATTGAAATGGCCCCAATTCAGCCAGGCTACTTGCAGATGCTTCAATAGTTTCGGGGCGGCTGTAGTCAATCGCATGTTGAGAGTTGCGGTGAATCCCAATTACCTGCGAGCAAGATGGATTGCTTTCTAGGAGCTTCACAAAATTCGATCCAATAGTTCCCGAGGCCCCAATAATGAGCGCTTTAAATGGATTGGGAAGTAAGCTCATAAAGTTTTTAAGAGTGTTAATGAAGTTAGGGTTTTCAAAGACTTTATCCCAGAATGGCTCTGAGCGTACGCTCCTGAATTTGTCTCTTAAGCAGATACTCTATTTGCTTGCTATGCTTGGGGTTGTTTGCACATACGAATATATCCAGTGAATATTAACTCCGATTACACCCAACGAGTCGTCATTAACCACCATGATTTACCTTGGGTTTCTAGTCCAGAACCAGGGGTTGAGAGGCGCATGCTTGACCGCATGGGCGATGAAGTTGCAAAGGCAACTTCTATCGTACGTTTCGCACCAGGCTCCCAATTTAAAACCCACACTCATAAATTCGGTGAAGAGATCTTGGTTTTGGATGGCGTTTTTAGTGACGAGACTGGCGACTATCCTGCTGGTACCTATTTAATGAATCCCCCTGGATCTTCTCATGCGCCATTTAGTAAATCTGGCTGCACTCTTTTTGTGAAGTTGCGACATCTGGGTCCAGATCAAGTGGTGCGAGAGATAATCGATACTAAAACTGCCCCTTGGTATCAAGGTATGGTGCCAGGTCTTCATGTGATGCCGCTAATGCAACAGGGTAGTGGCTCAACCTTAGTTCGTTGGGCGCCGCAAACGTATTTCAATCCCCATAAGCATTACGGTGGCGAAGAGATCTTTGTTGTTGATGGTGTATTTGAGGATGAGCATGGACGGTATCCCGCTGGCTCTTGGATCAGAAGTCCTCATATGAGCTTGCATCAGCCATTTAGCAAAGAAGGTTGCACTATTTTTGTGAAGACGGGGCATCTTTTGGAGGGCGTCGATAACAAGGGAAGTAGCCCCTACCGCTAGAGCGCCTCAAGCAGCAGTTTGGTAAAGATCCTAGAATGGTCTTAATTTCAATTTCTGATAAGGTGGGTTTATGAAAGCCCCAGATAAACGTTGTTGTGGATCCGGTGTATGCATCATCAATGATGCTGGCGAATGCTGGTGTGGGCAAGTTTGGGATGGAGAAAAAATGGCTGCTCCAAGCTTAAATCTTAATAAGCCAAAACAGTTAAATCCTGAAGTGGGTGGAAAACTCAGTGAAGATGTAGTTAAGAGTAAATCCTGATTGGTTTAGTAATGAAACATTGGCAAATGCGAAGAAATTGCGCGCTGACACCGAAGCAGCTTCTGCAGTTTTATATTGCTTTGGTATGTCTTTCGCTAATAGTGGCGACAGGTTTCTTCTTGGCTGGTGTTTGGATGATCCCCATTTTTACAGCTATAGAGTTGAGTGCGGTAACGCTAGGTTTTTTAATTTACTGCAGGCATGCGCTTGACTGTGAAACTATAGAGGTCGACGGTAAGCGCATCACTATTAAAAAGTTTATTGGTTACAAAGAAACCATGTATGAATTCAATACGCAGTGGGCAAAAATTGAATTGCCGCTGGCGGGATCTAAGGTATTCCACATAAGTCAATCTAATCTCCGAGTAGAGCTTGGCCAGTTTTTGAGACCTGAGCAGCAGATTCCCATTATTGCCTCTGTACGTGCGCACTTAGGCTGATAGGCGCTGGCACACACAGCATTGTCTTTGCGGTGGATAATGGTGTCCACATCATTATTTGCGCAATTTTGGAATCATCCCCATGGAAATCAAGGTCAACTTTCTCGATAAGCTTCGCCTAGAGGCAAAGTTCGATGACTTCACTGTCATTGCTGACCAGCCCATCCGCTATAAAGGTGATGGTTCTGCGCCCGGACCGTTCGATTACTTTTTAGCTTCTTCTGCTTTATGTGCAGCTTACTTTGTGAAGCTGTACTGCGAGACTCGTAATTTATCTACTGAGAATATTCGCCTCTCACAAAACAATATTGTTGATCCAGAAAATCGTTACCAACAGATTTTTAAGATTCAAGTTGAATTACCAGCAGATATTTCTGCTGCGGACCGTCAGGGTATCCTGCGATCTATTGAGCGTTGCACTGTCAAGAAGGTAGTTCAAGCTGGACCAGAGTTTGTTATTGAAGAGGTGGCCAATTTAGATGCTGATGCACAAAGCCTGCTGACTCTGAAGCCTGATGCTGGATCCAGCACTCACATTATTGGCAAGGACCTCCCTTTAGAGCAGACGATTGCCAATATGTCTGCCTTACTAGCAAACCTGGGCATCAAGATTGAAATTGCCTCATGGCGCAATCTCATTCCGAATGTCTGGTCTTTACATATTCGTGATGCACATTCACCAATGTGTTTTACCAATGGCAAGGGCGCTACCAAAGAAAGTGCTTTAGCTTCTGCGCTAGGCGAATACATCGAGCGCCTAAGTAATAACCATTTTTATGCTGGCTCGTATTGGGGTGAAGATATTGCCAATGCAGAGTTTGTGCATTATCCGAATGAACGCTGGTTTAAGCCTGGCAAGAAAGACGCATTGCCGACAGAAATTCTGGATGACTACTGTCTAGCAATATATAACCCAGATGGTGAGTTACGTGCATCCCATTTGGTTGATACGAATTCTGGAAATGCAGAGCGTGGCATCTGCTCTTTGCCTTATGTCCGTCAATCTGATGGCGCAACAGTATATTTCCCGTCTAATCTCATTGAAAACTTGTTTGTCAGTAATGGAATGAGTGCTGGTAATACGCTGGCAGAAGCGCAAGTGCAATGCTTGTCAGAGATTTTCGAGCGAGCAGTCAAGCGTGAAATTCTGGAAGGCGAAATTGCCTTGCCAGATGTTCCTAAAGAAGTGTTAGCAAGATATCCTGGTATCTTGGCTGGTATTCAGAGTCTAGAGGAGCAGGGTTTTCCGGTATTGGTCAAAGATGCATCACTTGGTGGCATCTACCCGGTGATGTGCGTTACTTTGATGAACCCACACACTGGCGGTGTATTTGCTTCCTTTGGTGCGCATCCAAGTCTTGAGGTTGCACTAGAGAGAAGTCTGACTGAGTTATTGCAGGGCCGCAGCTTAGAAGGTTTAAACGATTTACCTCCACCTACCTTTGCTAGTGAAGCGGTGACCGAGCCTAATAACTTTGTTGAGCACTTCATTGATTCCAGTGGGATCGTGTCATGGCGCTTCTTTAGTGCAAAGTCAGATTATGAATTCGTAGATTGGGATTTCACCAGCCAAGGGCCTGACTCAAACGCTAAGGAAGCAGAGGCTTTGTTTGGCATCTTGAAAGAGATGGGTAAAGAAGTCTATGCGGCTGAATATGATCAGTTAGGCGCAACCGCTTGCCGAATTTTGGTGCCAGGATATTCTGAGGTTTACCCAATTGAAGATCTGATCTGGGACAACACGAATAAAGCATTGCTATTCCGAAGTGACATTTTAAATTTATCTAAGCTTGACGACGCAAGTCTGGCACATTTACTTGAGCGCCTAGAGAATAACGAGCTTGATGAGTATGGCGACATCGCTACACTGATAGGTATCGAATTTGACGAGAATACCGTTTGGGGGCAGCTTACCGTTCTCGAGCTGAAGTTACTAATTAATTTGGTTTTAAAGCAATTTGACGAGGCGCATGATTTGGTAGGCGCCTTTCTTCAGTACAACGACAATACCGTTGAGCGAAAATTGTTTTATCAAGCTCTAGATGCTGCTCTTGAGGTTCTTCTTGATGACGAGCTGGAGATGGCTGATTATGAGGTGAACTTCCGTCGCATGTATGGCAACGCAAGGATGGATGCTGTTTTGGGTTCAATTGATGGAAGCGTCCGCTTCTTTGGTTTAACGCCAACAAGCATGAAGCTGGAAGGCCTTGATAGGCACCATCGCCTGATTGATAGCTACAGAAAGCTGCATAAGGCGCGAGCCAGTAAGGCGCCTTAATAGTTTTTGTATTTATAAATTAAGAGGTAAGTCATGAAATCACTCACTCCAGCTGAAGCAATTACTTCTCGCATGTCTGTGCGGGCGTTTACCAAAGATGCCGTCTCGAAAGAGACTATTCTCAAATTACTGAATATTTCTGCACGCGCACCATCAGGAACAAATACACAACCTTGGAAAGCATATGTTGTAGAAGGTAAGGCGCTTGAAGAGTTGTGCGGCAAAGTTTGCGCGGCTTATGACGCAATTGCTGTAAATCCTGAGTTGGCAAAAGAATATCAACCGGCTTATGACTATTACCCTGCCAAATGGTTTAGCCCCTACATTGATAGACGCCGCGAAAATGGCTGGGGCTTATATGGCTTGCTTGGAATTACTAAAGGTGACAAAGATAAGATGCATGCTCAGCATCGTAAAAACTTCGAGGCCTTTGGTGCGCCAGTTTGTATCTTCTTTACTATAGATAAAGATCTTGGCAAAGGTTCAATGCTTGACTACGGCATGTTCTTGCAGAATATGATGATTGCAGCCAGGGGTGCGGGCTTAGATACTTGTCCGCAAGCGGCATGGAATGGTTTTGCAAAGATCATCCTCCCATCTATTGGCGCCAAGGAGAATGAGATGCTTGTGTGCGGTATGGCACTGGGTTATGCCGATAAAAGCGAGATTGTGAACACCTTTATTACCCCTAGGGTGAGTGCTGAGGACTTTACTACCTGGGTAAGGTAGCTTTCCTAGGTTGGTAATTTCAGCCATTTTTGGAGGGTTTTGGCCTAATTTCCGGGCATTTTCCTAATTTTAAGACTGAGTTAAGTCCTTGAAAAACCTCATTTAAAGCTTAAAAATGAAGTTTTTGAAAATATATGCTGCTTTGCAACAAAAAATATCTTGCAATTCCAAAATAGCGATTTTAAAATGGTGCATCGCAATAAAAAAACCCATTAAATAAATAAAGGATTAATCATGTTCCAAACTCAATTAAATGACCAATTGGCTGCTGCTCAAGCTAAAGCTATCGAAAACGCTAAACATTTGGCACAAGTTGCTGTTGAAAGCGCTCAAGAATTAGCTGAAATCAACCAAGCTGCTGCTAAAGATGCTTTGGTTGCTGCTCAAGATACAAGCTCACAATTGTTGGCAATCAAGGATCCACAACAATTAGCTAAATTAGCTCAGCCAGAAGCTGCTCAAGAAGCTGCTAAATACGCTGCTGCTTACCAAGCTAAAGTAAACCAAGTAGTTCGTAACGGTAACAAAGAAGTTGCTCAAGTAGTTGACGCTTCTATTGATGACGCACGCGCTGATTTGGTTAAGTTTGTTAAAGAAGCTACTAAGACAGCTCCTGCTGGTTCTGAGGCATTTGTTTCTGCATTCAAAACTGCTTTTGATTCTTCACTCCAACAGTTCGATCAAGTTCGTGCAACTGCAACTGACGCATTTGCTAACTTCGAAAAGAGTGTTGATGCTGCTTTGGCAAACATTCAAGGTCAATACGCTGTTGCTAAGCCAGCTGCTAAAAGCCGTAAAGCTGCTTAATTAGCTACTTAGTTTTAGTGTTAACAAAAGCCACCTTCGGGTGGCTTTTTCATTCCCGATTGCATGAATGACTTACTCAATCCAAGTTATAAAGCTTTCCTTAGGTCTTCTCACTTTTTTCAGATTTACTAACCAGTCCTCATCTGTCTTTCTGTAGCCGAGGGGCATCATCACAACGCTACGTAAACCTTTTGCTTTTAGCTCTAGGATTTCATCAAGCGCTACGGCATCAAAGCCTTCCATTGGCGTAGAGTCCACCTGCTCATATGCAGCTGCAATGAGTGCAGTTCCTAGCCCGATGTATGCTTGCTTTGCAGCATGGGTGAAATTGGTTTCAGCATCTCTTGCGGTGTAGCCTGCTAGGAGCTTTTGGCGATAGATGTCACCAGCTTCGCTTTTAAAGTTTCGCAACTTCTCTGTCATATCGAATGATTGATTGATTCGGTCTGCTGTATAGGTATCCCATGCAGCAAAAACGAGCAAGTGAGAAGAGTCTACTACTTGGGTTTGATCCCAGGATATTGCTTTGATCTTTTCACGGATCGCTTTATTGGTAATCACTAGAATCTCATAGGGTTGCAGACCACTAGAACTGGCGCTCAAACGAATCGCCTCTAAGATTTGCTCCACCTTGTCCAGGGATACGGATTTTGAAGGATCCATTTTTTTGGTTGCATAGCGCCACTGAAGTTTGTCAATTAAGCTCATTCGGATTTCCTTGGATTTAATAAAAAAGTAGATGATTCAGTGTAATTTATAACGGGATATATTACTAAACGGGTTAATATGGGCTCGTTCAATCTACGAAGACTACAACATGAATCAAATTGAAATTATTCGCGACGTTAGTGATGTCATGGACGCGTTTGGGGTAGCAGTCGTATCCATCGGTGTTTTATGGGGACTCTTTTGTTTCGCTAAGGGTTTGATTACCCAGACGGCAGCTATTGCCTACAAAACCTTTCGCATTCAGATCGTTCGCTCTCTCATTCTTGGTCTTGAGGTCTTGGTTGCCGGGGATGTGATTCGCACTGTTGCTATTAGCCCAACCTTAACAAGTGTGGCTGTACTAGGTGCCATTGTTTTAATTCGTTGTTTCTTGAGCTGGTCCTTAACTCTGGAGATTGATGGTCGCTGGCCCTGGCAAGCGCCTAGGCCAGACCAGACTGAATAATTTGCGTTTATTCCACAAAAAGAATAAGGGAGTCTTTCGACTCCCTTTTGTATTACTGCTGAATGCTTGTGATGCTAATTATTGCTTATGCAGCAACCGCTTCTTCAGTCTCTACAACCGACGAGCGTATCAAGTAATCAAATGCTCCGAGTGAAGCCTTGGCACCTTCGCCCATCGCAATGATGATTTGCTTATAAGGAACTGTAGTGCAGTCACCTGCTGCAAATACACCAGGGACAGAAGTTTCGCCTTTAGCATCAACGATAACTTCACCATGCTTTGATAAATCAATACTGCCTTTGAGCCAATCGGTGTTTGGTAACAAGCCGATTTGTACAAAGATGCCGTCCAGTTCAATCGTGTGCTCAGTCTTGTTGGTGCGATCTTCGTAGCGTAAGCCATTTACCTTACCATTCGCGCCTAATACCTCTTTAGTAAGGGCGCTCATAATGACAGTCACGTTTGGCATGCTAGCCATCTTCTTTTGTAAGACCGCATCAGCACGCAATTTGCTATCAAATTCAATTAAGGTGACGTGACTAACGATACCTGCCAAATCAATTGCAGCCTCAACGCCAGAGTTGCCACCACCAATAACAGCTACTCGCTTACCTTTAAATAGTGGGCCATCGCAGTGAGGGCAATACGCAACACCTTTCCCGCGGTATTCTAGCTCGCCAGGAACATTCATTTCTCTCCAGCGAGCGCCAGTACTGATAATCACAGACTTGCTGCTCAGGACTGCGCCATTGGCTAGCTCAATTTCAACGCCGTTGGTGGTTTTGCGCAAGGCATTGGCGCGCTGCAGGTTCATGATGTCGACTTCATAACTCTTCACATGCTGCTCAAGTGCTTGAACCAATTTAGGTCCTTCCGTCTCCTTGACGGAGATGAAGTTTTCAATGCCCATAGTGTCCATGACTTGACCGCCGAAACGTTCAGCCACAATACCAGTGCGAATACCTTTGCGCGCGGCATAGATAGCTGCAGCTGCACCTGCGGGTCCGCCGCCGATCACCAAAACATCATATGGCGCTTTGGCAGAGAGTTTTGCAGCCTCATCTTTGGGGCTTGCGGTATCGAGTTTGGCAACAATCTCTTCAACAGTCATGCGACCTTGACCAAATGCTTCGCCATTCAAGATAACGGTTGGTACAGCCATGATTTGGTATTGATCAACCAGGCCTTGGTAAAGGGCGCCGTCCACCATTTCATGGGTAACGTTTGGATTGAGGGCTGCCATTAAATTCAGAGCCTGCACAACATCAGGGCAGTTGTGGCATGACAAAGAGATAAAAGTCTGAAAACTCAGTTTTTTATCAAGCTTAATGATGCGATCAATTACCTCTTGCTCTACCTTGGCTGGATAGCCGCTTGCTTGCAAAATGGCCAGGATAAAAGAAGTCATCTCATGGCCCATTGGTAGGCCGGCAAAAGTAATGCGTGCCTCTTGATCTACTTTACTTACCGTAAAGCTTGGCTTATGTTCAGCCTTACCATCCGTTTTAACCGTGATCTTGTCTGATTGCTCAGCAACTTCATTTAATAGTTCAAGCATTTGCTTGGAGCTGTCGCCGTCATCAACACTAGCGACTAAAACGATAGGGCTTACGATCTTTTCAAAATAAACCTTCAATTGAGATTTGATATTGGTATCGAGCATGGTAATTTCCTTGGGTATTTTTTAGGTGAGTCTATTGGGCAGGAGCTGGTCCTCTCCAATAGACTCTCTTAAAGAGAGTCTATGGATTAGCTATTTAACTTCGCAGCTTAGATCTTGCCTACGAGATCCAAAGAAGGAGTCAACGTTGCTGCGCCTTCTTTCCACTTAGCTGGGCAAACTTCACCTGGGTGTGCGGCTGTGTACTGAGCAGCTTTCAACTTGCGCAATGTTTCAGAAATGTCACGAGCGATTTCATTTGAATGAATCTCTGCAGTTTTGATGATGCCTTCTGGGTTAATAATGAATGTGCCGCGCAATGCCAAACCTGCTTCAGGGATGTGAACGCCGAATGCATTTGTCAAAGTATGTGTTGGGTCGCCAACGAGTGGGAACTTTGCTTTGCCAACAGCAGGGGATGTCTCATGCCAAACTTTGTGTGAGAAATGAGTATCAGTTGTTACGATGTAAACCTCAGCACCCATTTTTTGGAATTCAGCATAGTTTTCTGCTGCATCTTCAATTTCAGTAGGGCAGTTAAATGTAAATGCTGCTGGCATGAAAATGAGAACTGACCAGTGGCCCTTAAGGGTTTCGTCAGTAATGGTTACGAACTTACCATTGTGGAAAGCTTCGGTTTTAAATGGCTGTACTGCTGTATTAATGATGGACATACTGTGCTCCTTGTTTTGGTTAATCAATCTCTTTAGTAACTAATGCAACTGAACGAATTTTGAACCTCACTTGTTTATTTGTCTAATGAATAAATTTGATGCTTGTTATCGAAAATATAGATAATTGACTGTTTACGGCGTATGGGGTGCCTAGAAGCCAACAATTGCTGTTTTTGTCCCCTTTATTTTTGGATTTTTGAAGGATTTAGTTGTTTCATTGGGCTATAGTGGATCTATTGTCTATATGGCTAATTTTTTTAATAGTGCGGAGAAATAGTATGAATTTAGTTAAACAAGGATTTTTGGCTTTATCTATTGCAGCGATGGCTCTTTTGGGCGCCTGTGTTTCTCAGGGCAAATACAACCAATTGGACCAGGCATATAGCCAGCTTCAGCAGGCCTATCAGGGTGATGAAGTTGAAATTCGTCAATTGCAAGGCGAGTTACGCATTACGATCCGCGACAAAATTTTGTTTCCTGAGGGCGGCTATCGTTTAAATGCAAAAGCGGAACAAGTGTTGGCAAAAATGGCCCCAACACTTTCTGGTTTTCAAAACACCAAGGTTGTGGTTCGTGGCTACACAGACAATCTTTCAATTGGCCCTGAGTTGCGCAAGCAAGGCATTACAACAAATCTTGACTTGTCTTCTAAGCGTGCAGATAACGTTGTCGACTATCTCATTCGCAAGGGTGTAAGCCAGGGCTTGATTTCTGCGCAAGGCATGGGTGAATCCAATCCAGTAGCCTCTAACGCAACTCCAGAAGGCCGTGCACAAAATCGTCGTATCGAAGTTACCTTGGTTGGTCCAGGTAATTAATTCATAGCCCATATAAGGATAGAGAATGAAAAATTTATTAAAGCTTTGCGCAGCAGTAGTTGTGGCGATGTCATTGGTCGCCTGCTCTAATACTCCGGATGTAAAAACATCCTCAGCAGATTTTGTAAAAGTGACAAATGGTATCTTGACCAGCAGTTATGGCAAGACCATGTATACCTTTGATAAAGATCAGGCTGGTTCGGGTAAGTCTGAATGCGTTTCAACTTGTGCAGATAATTGGCCGCCAGTCTATGTAGAGCCTGGTATTAAGCTCTCTGACAACTTTTCTTACATCAGCCGTAATGATGGTCAAAAACAATTGACCTATAAAGGCAAGCCACTGTACTTCTTCGTTAAGGACAAAAATCCTGGCGATAAGACTGGTGATAACGTGAATAATGTATGGCATGTTGTGGCGCCATAAGTCGTACAGTATTTAATGAGATTGATGCAAGTAATGCCACCTTATGGTGGCATTACTTTTATGAGATTGTTTCCCCCGTTTCTCATTAAGAAATCAGTGATTTAGCCGAATCCCATTAGCCCTGCGGGCTATAATTACGCTCAAATTTAGTATTAATTACCCTTCCATAACCCCATATTCAATCGATCTATTTATGAACAAGAAAATTTTGGCAGTTTTATTGACTGCATATGCAATGTTCTCTGCTAATTGCAGCGCTTATGCGGAGGAGGCTCTTACTCCGATCCCCAAGATTGTTAATGAGTGGACTTTTGACGTGACGCCATATGTTTGGGGGTCAAATATTAACTCTACACTCAACTACAAGGGCAAATATCTTAATACTGCAGACGTGACCATGAACGATATCATCAGCAACCTCAAATCAGGAGGAATGATTGCTGGAGAGGCTCGTTATGGTAGCTGGGGAATTATGGCTGACTTGGTAAGTGCTACTTTGCAAAATAGCGGCACAGCGCCAGTAACTCCAGCACCAGGTTATAACTTTAAGGTAGCGTATAAACCTACTCTTCAGCAAACTATTTTGACTGGAGCAGCTACCTATAACTTCATAAATAATCAAGACGCTACTGTTGATGGTTTGCTGGGAGTTCGTTGGATCAGCATGACGGCTACCTTGAATCTTGCGCTTGATGGTACGAATTATTCATTGAGCGACTCAAAGACTGTAAGTACTGTTGATCCGATTGCTGGCTTTAAGGGGCGCTACCGTCTAGCAGGATCTAATTGGTATATTCCTTTCTACGCTGATATCGGTAGTGGTGGTGGCACAACCAATGTGACTTGGCAGGCGATGGCGGGTATTGGGAAAACCATTGAGAAGTGGGTTGATGTTTCCTTGGTCTATCGCAGTCTTTACTATGACATGAATAGCTCAAAGACAAACGGTGCAGGTCTTCTGCAAAAGACTACCTTTCAAGGCCCGCAATTATCGGCAACTTTCCACTTCTAATTACTGCTTCAGAGAAGAAAATCTATGAAACTTCAATTCCAAATAGCGACTGCTTTAATAGCTACATCATTCTCTTCTTTTGCAACTTTCGCTCAAGAAATTCCTGCGCGCGCTGGCACGGTAGCTGCTGAAAATTCTGGTGCTGTATCCGTTTCCGTTAAACCTGCAGTAGACACTGTGGGCATTGCTAAGAAATTGGCAAATCCAATCGCCAATATGATTTCGGTGCCGCTGCAATACCAATTTAGCCGCGGCGTTGGCCTGAATCAGGGTGGCTCTGAGCAAACTCTTCTATTTCAGCCAGTTGCGCCATTTAATTTGGGCGGCGGCGACACTTTCATTGTGCGTCCGATTGTTGCGGGCGTTAGAGAGACTAGTGTACAAACCGGATCTGGCCAAACATTTTCCGGGTACGGTATTGCTAGCGTAACTCTCGAGTCTTTCTATGCGCCGAATACCAATTCTTCTTGGATTTGGGGTATTGGCCCATATGCGCAATCACCATCAGGCAATAGTGGCAAGTTTGGTTCACAACAGACAGGTGCTGGTGTAACTGCTGTGGTGTTGAATCGTGAAGGCCCCTGGACCTATGGCTTGCTCGGCTATCAATCATGGAATGTGGGCGGCAATCCAACTTTTGGTACGCAAAATAATTTATACGGGCAGCCTTTTGTTGCCTACACCAATAAAGAAGCTTGGACATATACGGTGAATATGGAGGCTCTTTATAACTACGATACTCGCCGTACCTCTAATCCTCTTTACGCTGGCGTATCTAAATTATTCGTATTTGATGGTGTGCCTATATCCTTTGGAGCGGGTCCTATGTATTACGTCAGCAATACACCAGGTGGACCATCTGGTTGGGGTGCGCGTGCTACGGCAACATTAGTCATTTTGAAATAATTCGTTTTACAAGTACGTACTTATAAATGATCGGGAGTTAATAATGAATCAAAAGACCTTAAAAAAATTACTAGCTGCATCAGTTTCAATGACATTAGCATTTGCGCCAATAGCGAGCAATGCTTGTACTAGTTTCTTGCTCAAGGGCAGTGATGGTGGCTATGTTTATGGGCGCACAATGGAGTTTGGTTTGCCCCTGAATTCTCAGTTAACTTCGATTCCAAGGGCTTATGCCCTCAAGGGAATTGGTGTTGATGGTAAATACGGCTCAGGTCTAAATTGGACTTCAAAATATGCAGTAGCTGGCATGAATGCGCTGGGCTTGCCTGAGTTTGTAGATGGTATGAATGAAAAAGGCCTCATTGGAGGAGTGCTTAACTTCCCAAATAGTGCTGTATATCCAGCGGTTACACAAGCTGATTCAGGAAGCAGTATCAATTCTGTTCAGGTACTCACTTATGTCCTGACAAATTTTGCTTCTGTGGACGAGGTGAAGGCCGGTCTACCGAAGATTAAGGTCAATGGCGCTAAGTTGGCTGTTTATGGAAATCAGACTCCGCCAGTGCACTATACATTTCACGATAGCAATGGGAAAAGTATTGTGGTTGAGTACTCTAAAAATGGCTTGTCTATTTTCGACAATCCAACGACTGTATTGACAAACGATCCTCCTTTTCAGGATCACCTCAATAGCATTGGAAATTATGCCAATCTCTCTAAAGTAGAAAAGCCACCCCTCGTTATTAATGGCGCTACTTATGCAGCCCCAAGCTCTGGTAATGGCTTGCATGGCCTTCCTGGCGATTTCCTCAGTCCTAGTCGTTTCATTCGCGCATTATTTTTATCCAACTCAGTACCAACCAACTTTACTAATGCTCAGATGGATGGTGCTGCTTGGCATATCCTAGGAAGCTTTGATATTCCTCCAGGATCGGTGACCTTGCCGGCTAGCAATCCTTACGGGGGCGGCACGGGTGGCTACGAAGTAACTGAATGGACTATCGTGGCAAACAACAAAACCATGGTCTACAACGTCAAGATGTTTGAAAACAGTAATGTCTATGCATTCGATCTGAAGAAAATGGATGTGAATGCTAAAGAAATTAAGTACGTTAAATTGGCTCAACCAAAAATTTTGGTTCCGGTGAATTAATCGAGTGAGGTTAAGACGCTAAGCATTGAAAAGAAGCTCGCTTGTCGAGCTTCTTTAGCAACCAATGGCTACGAGTTATTTTCAGGAAAGAGCGACCACTCCTGAAATTAAGTTGATGGCTAAAGCTAGTAATGAGGCATTAAAGACAAAGGCAGCCATACCTTGAAGCATGACTAAGAATCGTATTCTGGAGCTGGCAATATTGACGTCAGCGGTTTGGCAGGTCATGCCAATCACTATGGAGAAGTACAGAAAGTCTACATATGTAGGTTTAGGCTTTGAGGCAAACAGCAAAGGCGCCTCCCTGTTTTTCTCAAGCTCTTGGTAATAGACGTTCGCGTAGTGCAGGGCAAATGCGCTATGTACATACAACCAAGAAATAATATAAGTCGCTAAAACTAGCCCAACATGACGAATAGCAAGGTTGGTAGGAAGTGCCTTGATGCCTGAAAGAATGATCACAATGGTTACCAGGCTGGCTGCAGCTGCCAGCACAATTATCAAGAGAATCATTGCTGCGCCATCATCCTCCTTCTTTGAGAGGTCGAGAATATTTTCTGGGGTGGAAAAATACATCATGATGTAAGTCAGGGTAAGGTAGAGTCCTCCCGCTAACACCCATGCAAGAGCTAGCCGGACGATTGCGCTTTGATCGGCTGAAAGCAGGAAATAAGACGCTATTCCAGTGAAAGCAACAATTAGCAGTCTATGAATGGCGCCTATTTGGTGCCAGTATTGTGTCCAGGGGGATGCTTTCATAGTGGCCCTAGTATGCCTTTAAAATAGATTTAACAAAAATAAAGCAGAGGATTTGAGATTGAGGTCAAACATCAGAACTTGGAGTCTAGTAGCAGGGGCACTTATTATTTTGGCTGCCTGTATCTTTTCCTATATATTAACTAAGCCTGCTGAGGCCGATGTATCTTTCTTGAATAAGGTTTTGATACCTAGTGCTGTTCAAGCCGCATAAACCTTATTCATTCACTTAACCAGATACTTTCACTATGACTAACCGATTCAAAATCCTTTCTAAATGTATTTCTATTACCTTGCTTGCTTCAATATTTCTAGCGGGCTGCCAATCTACTGGCCAAGATGGTAAGCCGCTTACTACCGCGGAAATCTTGCAAAAGCGTGATGCCACTTTGAAAATGTCGAAGACTGGTCTTGATGCTTTGATTAAACAAAAGCCAGAAGTTCAAAAAGAGATTGATCAAGCTGCTGGCTATGCAGTCTTTACCACCACCAATGTCAATATTGTTTTGATAGTGGTAGCACGTGGCGAAGGTGTCTTATTCGATAAGCGACGCAAAGAGCCCATTTTTATGCAGGCACTTAAAACGGGTGAAGGTCTAGGAGCTGGATATCAAGACCAATACCAAGTGGCAATTTTTAAAACACCCGCTGCAATCGATCAGTTTTTATTAACGTCTATTGACGGCAAGCGCGGTGGCATTGATGTGGATGCCAATTTCTCTGCTGGCTCAGGTGGCACGATCCGTTCGTTCAATCCTGAGATCACTTTTTACACTGTGGGACTTTCCGGTTATGACCTTCAAGCCAACTATGGAGGAACCCTCTATTTAGTGGATCAACAACTCAATGATGCGGCGACTTTAAATAGTCTTCCCAAGAAGAAATAGTCCGTTTCTAATTGTTTTAGAGCCCCGGGTGGCAATACCCGGGGCTTTTTCCTTTTTTGGTCTGAGCGTATCTACTGGTATTTCTCTATAGAAACCCACCTTAACGAGAGTAGATTGGTATCTGTCCTCACCCAATTGAAAGGCTGATATGAGTAAGAAATCGTTTGATATGAGTGCGATACCAGGCCAACAAAGAGCTATCGATGCGACCAAGGCTGCCGGACGTGTGGCAATCGAAAGTGCGCAGGCGATTGCGCAGATCAATCAGCAAGCCACCCAAGAATTAGCCTCCATGATTCAAAAGCGTGTTTCTGAGCTTATGAAAACTCAAGACCCTAAGTCTGCCTTTGAATTTATCCATGCAGAAGTTTTACAGGATGCTGCTAAAGAAGTGACCCAGTATCACAATCAATTGCTCCAGGTGCTTAAAAGTGGCAACCAGGAGTTAGCTGATATTGCCGAGACTATGATTCAGGAATCTAAGGCAGATTTAATTCATTTTGTAAATGACGCTACTGACAATGCACCGCTTGGTAGCGAGGCTTACGTTTCCGTATTTAAAACTTCATTTAATAATGCGCTACAGAATTTTGAATTGATACGTGCTGCAATGGCAGACTCATTTACTAATTTTGAGAAGAGCGTTGAGAATGTCGGCAACCTTACCAGCCCAAAGGGCGCTTCTAAAAAGAAGGGTTGAAGATTGTCAGTATTAATTCGATGAATTCGTTAATACTGTTTCTGAAATTGCAGGGCGGTTTTGATGGTCTGGAAGTGAATATCGACTGTGGATTCAATTTCTTTACCGTAACCGCCCGCCATAGAAAATGCAATTGGTAACTGTCGACCTAGTCCGTACTCAAAGACCATTTCATCTCGTAGGCGCATTCCATCTTTACTGATTTTTAACCTTCCCAGTCGATCGCCTTCATGGGGGTCAGCGCCCGCTAAGAAGATCAGGCAGTTTGCTTTAAACCGTGCATCGAGTTGATCTAGACAATTCTCCAGGGACTGTAAATAGGTTTCATCATTACATCCATCCGCTAGACCTATATCAAGATCGCTTTCTTCTTTTTTAAATGGGAAGTTATTTTCCCCATGAATGGAGAGCGTAAAAATAGAATCATCATTTTGCAAAATAGATGCCGTTCCGTTACCCTGATGTACATCTAAATCAATTACAGCAATTTTAAGATTTTGACTTACCTCTTTTTGGAGGGTTCGCGCAGCGATAGCCGAATCATTGAACACGCAAAATCCACTGCCAGTATCTCGATAGGCATGATGTGTACCACCAGCTAGATTAGCGGCAATGCCTTCTCGCAAAGCAGTTTTAGCTGCAGCGACTGTAGCACCAGCAGAGCGGCGGGAGCGCTCTACCATTTGCTCGCTCCACGGGAAGCCAATTTCTTTTTGTTCCTGTGGGGAAAGTCTCCCTTCAATTACCTTAATGAGATAACTTGGATCATGCGCATATAGAATTTGTGTATCTGTTACAGGTGGCGCCTCCACAAGCTCCAGGTCATAAAGATTACCAACTAAATCACGTAAGCGGGAATACTTCTCCATCGGGAAGCGATGGCCCGACGGAAGAGGTAATACAAAGTGATCTGTGTAAAAAGCCTTCACGGTTTACTCACACCTCTCTCGCATATTCCTTAAGAATATTTAAGGGTACTGTCTCTAGAGCCTTAATGTGGGTGCTTTCAAGTTTGATGAATGGAGCGCAATTAGCGTTGAATGCTTCTACCCAGCGGTTGACGCATAAACACCATTGATCACCTGTTACCAATCCTGGGAATTGATATTCTGGCCTTGGGGTAATGAGATCGTTCCCTTTTTGTAGGCTAAATTGCAAAAACTCGTTTGTCACAATCGCACATACCAAATGGCTGCCCACATCCTCTTCATTGGTTTTGCAGCAACCATCCCTAAAAAAGCCTGTTAGAGGGTCAAAAGAGCAGGGAATTAATGGCTCTCCAAATACATTTAACGCAATCTCTTTTTGCATAACAACCTTAAAGTTCGTGTGTCAGCCAGTTTATTGAATAAGCCGTAAACTTGCTTAACCATGTCTCAGCTAGAAAAGTTCACCTTGTTTTATGATGGCGCCTGCCCTTTGTGTCAGGCTGAGATTCTTTTCCTATCCGGGCGAAATCAGGCCAATCTTTTAGACTTTGTTGATATCAACTCGGCACAGTTTGATCCGCAAAAAGTGGGAGTCTCATGTGAGGCTGCATTGGCAGCAATGTATGGACAGTTTGCTAGCGGTAAATTAATTCAAGGTGTTTCGGTATTTCCTGAGGCTTATCGGCGCGCAAACTTGCCGCGTATGGCTTGGTTCTTCTCAAGAAAGCCGCTACAACCATTCTTGAAGCTGGCTTATCTCTTTTTCGCTAAGAATAGACACGCTATTTCAAGTCTGTTAGGGCCCGCGGCATTGCGTTTGGTAAAGTCAAAATCACAATGAAGATTCTGCGTCATCTTCTCGTGCTTGTTCTGCTCAATGTATCTACTTCGGCTGTCATTGCGCGTGAGCCTTTAGAGCTACCTCAGCATTTAAGCACTGCCAAGCTTCAGGGTAGTGGACGATTAACTTGGTGGGGTTTGCATATTTATGACGCCTCGTTTTATCGAGTCGGATCACTATCTTCGCCTGAGTTTGCGTTGGAGATGCGTTATCAGAAATCCTTCTCAGGGGCTTCCATTGCCAATCGGAGTGTTGAAGAAATGAAGCGTATCGGCGTTCCTGATGCTCAGGCGACACTTTGGGGTAAGGAATTAACTGGCTTTTTGCCTAATGTGGAGTCAGGACAAACTTTGACTGCCATCTACGCCCCAAAGCAAGGGACAACCTTTTATTTTGAAGGTAAGCAGATCGCTCAAATTCCTGGTGCCGAGTTTTCTAAAGCATTTTTTGGCATCTGGTTGGACCCTAAAACCAGCGCGCCAAAGCTCAGAACAGAATTACTAGGACAAACTTGTCCACCACCGCTCTTTAATGAGACTTGCTAATTTATGAAATCGCTCTTCACTCGCTTCATCTCCATTGCATTTTGTGTATTACTTTTAGTTTCTTGTGCCTCACCTCAGGTTTCTCAATATGCTGCTGAGAAACCGACCTTAGATCTGAGTGAATATTTCTCTGGAACGATTGATGCCTATGGCATCTTTACGGATCGCAGTGGCGAAGTAAAGAAACGCTTTACCGTTCTTATCAAATCAAACTGGACGGTAGTTGATGGGAAAAAAGTAGGAACATTGGACGAAAGCTTTGAGTACTCTGATGGCACAAAACAAAAACGTATCTGGACCCTAACTGAGCAGTCTCCAGGTAATTACATTGGCAGGGCAGATGATGTCGTAGGAGATGCACTAGGCCAATCGGCTGGTAATGCTCTGAATTGGACTTATACCCTCGCTTTACCGGTTGATGGCACGATTTACCACGTTCAATTTAACGATTGGATGTACTTAGTAACCCCTAAAGTAATGCTCAATAAGGCCAAGATGAGTAAGTTTGGCATTGAATTGGGTGAGGTGACCTTGAGCTTCTACAAGCGCTGAGCAAAAGCACTGGATTTGTGTCACACTTTCTTGGAGGGCGTCATTGAGCGCCCATCCCATGGAGATCTAAATGAAATTAAAATTTAAGCAGGTTTCAATTGCTCTATCCACCATAGGAATTTTATCTTTGGTGGCCTGTCAATCGATGGAACAGGGTACAGGGCAAAAAGCCAGTGCAAGTTTAGATTCTCGTTCAGGCTCACAAGCCAAAGGTGAAGTTAACTTTGTATGGCAAGGTAACGACGTTCTGATCAATGGTAAGTTTTCTGGATTAAAGCCAAATTCAGAGCAGGGATTTCATGTTCATGAAAAAGGTGATTGCTCGGCTCCAGATGCAACTAGTGCAGGCGGCCACTTTAATCCCGAAACGAAATCCCACGGTATGCCTAACAGCGGCATGAATCATGCTGGTGATTTACCCAACATTAAATCTGATGCAAGTGGTAACGCTACTTACACAGCAAAGTTACATGGATTTTCAGTCAACACTGGACCAACTGGGATTATTGGCCGCTCAGTGGTAGTGCATCGCGATCCGGATGATTACAAATCTCAGCCCGCTGGAAATTCTGGGCCACGCATTGCATGTGGTTTGATTAAGTAATCTATTTCAATACATTTAAAGATACAGGGCATTACATGAGAATCGAAGATACCGATCCGGCGCGTCACGCAGGGATTGAATATCCAATGGAAGTGGGCGCCCCTGTATTTGCGCCCATTAAAGTTACTGAAGAAAAAGATAAGGCCGTCAATGTAGCGCGTCAGAATGCCAAGCTGGAGTACGACCGCATCATGGAGCAGGCCGAAGTCTTAATGAAGCAAGCTAAAGCCCTGCAAGCAAGACTAGATGCTACAGAGATGGTGCATAGCGCTAAGTTCAGCTTTAACCCAATCCACGGAAAGATTTATCACCTGTATTACGACAGTAGAAATAGCGTCAATGTATTAATTCAGAATGGCCCAAGCGGATGGAGCTGTGGCATTCCTGATGGTTGGACATATTCAATGGCGGTAAAAAAATTGGGCGATAGTACTTGGGCAGTAATTGAAGAGGAATCTTCAGGCGCCCTTACTGTATGATTATTTTTTGATAAAAACTATATAGGTGACATGTGACAAAAGCACGAGTAGTTAGTCTTACTGAGCTAGGTAGCGCAGATGTAATTAAAGTAATCGACAAAGAATTGCCACCCCCGGCAAAAGGTGAGGTGCAGATTCGTCAAACTGCTATTGGATTCAACTTCATTGATGTGTATCAACGCTCTGGTGTTTATCCCTTGGAAATGCCTACTGGCCTTGGTCATGAGGCCGCCGGCGTCGTTGAGTTAGTTGGTGATGGCGTTGCTGATTTGAAGGTTGGCGATCACGTCGTCTATATGAATGCAGGTATTGGTGCGTATGCAAGTGCGCGTAATGTTGCTGCTGATAAATTGGTTTTAATACCGAGCAATATTTCTGATGAGGTAGCTGCCGCTGTTTTCTTTAAGGCGATGACGGCGCAATATCTGGTTCAGAAGACATATAAGGTTAAGGCAGGCGATGTTGTCCTAGTGCATGCTGCAGCCGGTGGTGTTGGGCAGATTTTGGCTGGCTGGGCAAAAGCCTTGGGCGCATTTGTTGTCGGTACCGTGGGTTCGCCAGCAAAGTTTGCAGCAGCCAAAGAGGCTGGCTGCGATGCGGTTGTTGATTACTCGCAGCCGAATTGGGTTGAAGAGGTAATTAAAGCCACTGGTGGTAAAAAAGCTAACGTGGTTTATGACTCTGTAGCTAAAACTACCTTCTTAGGTTCCTTAGATTGCACTGCCCCTTTTGGAACGGTCGCTTTGTTTGGTGCGGCTTCTGGACCAGCTCCAGAGATTCAGCCAGAAATTCTAAACAAGAAGGGTTGCCTGTTTTTAACGAGACCTTCTGTGTTCCCGCATAACGCTACTGCAGCATTGTTAAAAGAAAATGCCAAAGCAGTATTTGATGCAATTGCCAAAGGGCAGGTTAAAGTACAAATTGGTGCTAAGTTTTCTTTGGAGCAGGCTGCTGATGCCCACCGTGCTGCAGAGGGTCGAAAAGTTTCAGGCGCGATTGTGATGACACCTTAGATTTAAGTGTCCTGACGAACATAAGCCCCGTTGTTTTAGCAGCGGGGCTTTTTTTATATCTCAATCGGTCGTAACATGAAAGTATGAAAACACTTCTCAAAATGATTATCTCCATCCAATTACTCTTAATGAGTTCTTGGGCTTTGTCACAAATTCCGGAGACGCAGCACTCTCAGGGCATTTCGTACATCACTGGTGGCGTTGGTGAGGGCGAGACTGTTGCAATACTTGGCGAGGCAAAGCAATGGCCCTTATTGCTGGAGATGTCTCAAATTGAAAATGGTAGAGGAGTTTGGATCTTTGGGGCCACTATCAAAATGATCGATGCAAAAAAGCGGGTAATTTTTGATGCTCAAGCGGATGGACCTTACATGCTGGTTAATCTTGTGCCTGGGGATTACGTGATTGAGGCTGCCTACCAGGGGGTGGTTCAGAAGAGGGCCTTCTCCATCAAGTCTGACTCACCACAAAAAATTTTTCTTTTCTGGAAGTCGTAGTTTGCTAAATGACGCAATGCGTCATAAGCCTAAAGGTTCAATTTGGTCTATAGTTTCCTGATGAATACAAATATCAGGAGACACATTCATGAAGAGCTTTGCATCTAAAAGCGGCTTAGGTTTATTGATTGCAGTGGCGCTTGCTTCTGCACCCTCATTGAGTGGTGCGCAGAATTCAACTGCACCTAGCGCACAGGGCAAGACAGAGGCGCTCTGGTTTGGGCAGGCGGGATTTAGGATCAAATCTCCTCAGGGAAAAATGATTTTGATCGACCCCTGGATTACTGGTGGTCCAAAGACGCCCCCAATGTACAAAAATGATTTAGCGGCTATTGGACCAATTGATTTACTTTTAGTCACTCATGCACACGTGGATCACATTGGTGATGCGCCTACGGTTGCTAAGACTAACAATATTAAGTTGTATGGCCCTGCCGATATGGTGACCCCGCTCACGACACTGGGAATATTGCCTGCAGATTTAGGCCATCGCTTCAATAAGACCGGTCGCGTGACTCCTTTGCCTGGAGTTAAAGTTACTGCCGTACAGGCTGAGCATTCTTCTTTGTTGGTTTGGAAAAATCCTGCCACCGAGAAAATGGAATCACATCCTGCTGGCGAGCCGATGGGGTACATCATCGAGCTTGAGAATGGATTCAAGATTTGGCACATGGGCGACACCGGATTATTTAGCGACATGAAATTTATTAGCGAGCACTACAAGCCAGACTTGGTCATGATTCCAATTGGTGGAAATTTCACAATGGCTCCAGATGATGCTGCATATGCATTAAAAACTTGGATCAAGCCAAAGATGGTGATTCCAATGCACTACAACTCAAATCCAATGACTAAGGGTACCTTGGCAGAGTTCCAGGCTGCAATGAAAGGTAGCAATATCAAAATCATCCCTATGACTGAAGGTGAGACGGTCCAATTCTGAGGTGTGCACGAGATTTGGCCTAAACCCCACATTAACTGTGGGGTTTTTTTATTGGTAGTTCTTGCATTTAGTTCGCGTTAGTACTAAACTAGTCCTAATTAGTACTTTAAATGAGAGAAATGAACTTTTTACCAACCCTAAGAAACCTGGTTTCTTCCTATCAAGCGTTTGATCGTTATTCCGCACCCCACATTAAATCCTTGGGTCTGACGATGACACAGTTTGATGTAATCGCAACCTTGGGAAATCAGTTGCCGATGAGCTGTAAGGAGCTTGGGGAGAAGACCTTGGTTACCAAAGGGACGCTCACAGGTGTATTGGAGCGCTTAGAAGCAAAAGGACTCATTCTTAGACAGGCGAATTCAGAGGATGCTCGTAGTCAGCTCATTGGATTAACGTCGGATGGTCAATCTGTATTTGAAAAAGTATTTCCTGAGCATTTGGAGTTTTTAAATAAGGCATTTAAAAAATTATCATCAGATGAATTGCAACAGCTTGAGAAATCTCTTAAGTTATTGAAAGACATCTTTTAATCAAGCCGAGCAAGACAAGGAGAATTACATGAGCAAAGTAGCTGTGGTATTTCATAGTGGTTATGGCCACACTGTAAAACAGGCTGAAGCTGTTGCTAAGGGCGCTAATGGCACTCTGGTGGCCATTGATGCTGAAGGTAATATTACCGATGCACAATGGGTGACTTTAAATGATGCGGATGCGATTGTATTTGGCTCGCCAACCTACATGGGCACTGTGAGCTGGCAGTTTAAGAAGTTTGCGGATGCTAGCTCTAAACAGTGGTTCTCGCAGCAATGGAAAGACAAGGTATTTGGAGGTTTTACGAATTCAGCAACCATGAATGGCGATAAACATTCCACATTGCATTACTTCTTTACACTGGCAATGCAGCATTCAGGATTATGGATTGGTACAGGGTTGATGCCTTCAAATTCAAAAGCCGCTAAACGTGACGACGTTAACTATGTTGGTTCATTTGCCGGTGCGATGATGCAAACCCCATCCGATGCAAGTGCTGATGAAGTTAATGTAGGCGACCTAGAGACAGCGCGTCTTTATGGGGAGCGTATTGCAAAAATCACTAAGCAATTGCGCGGCTAATGCGTAAGGTCAGATATACCTTTATTGCCATCATCCTTCACTGGGTGATGGCGCTCTTGATCTTTACAACATGGTCAATTGCAATTGCCATCGACGACATGCCTTTGAGCCCCGCCAGAATCACAGGGCTGAGTTGGCATAAGTGGTTGGGCGTCACCATCTTCTTTTTGGTGATACTGCGTTTGCTATGGCGAGCTACACATTCTGTGCCACCTCTCAAGCTACAAATGCCCGCATGGCAAGAAAAGGCTATGCAGCTAACTCATCTCACTCTTTATTTGTTGATGCTGGCGATCCCCGTAGTGGGCTGGTTAATGAGTTCCGCAAAGGGGTATACGGTGAACTACTTTGGTTTATTTGAGTTGCCAGATTTAGTTGATAAAGATAAGGCCTTGGGTCATCAACTAAAGGAAATTCATGAGATTTTAGCAAATGGGCTGATGGTATTGGTTGGACTTCATATCCTGGCTGCATTGAAACATCAGTTCATCGATAAAGATGGTTTGTTGAGTCGCATGACATTTGGAGGTTCTGTTGATGAAAAATAATTCCTTGGTTCAAATGCCAACACTATTAAGAGTGCTGTTTGTTGCTTTTGTAATGAGTGTTGCTAGTTCCTCCTATGCTACAGAGTACTCTTCTATTGATGCCACTAAAAGTAAGATAACTTTTACAAGCAAGTTGATGGGCTCGAAGATTTCTGGAGGTTTTGGAAAATTCTCCGGAAAGATTTCATTTAATCCAGAAGAGCCAGAAAAAGCCAAAGCCAATCTTGTTATTGAAATTTCTAGTTTCAATGCTGGTGGCGACGAGTTGCAAGAAGAGGCAAAGGGTAAGGACTGGTTTAGCGCCAAACTTTTCCCTACGGCTAGTTATGTAACAGAAACCGTTAAGGCTACTGGGCCGAATAGCCTAGATGTCCGCGGAACGCTGACGATCAAAGGCAAAGCCGTGCCGCTATTGATGGCCGTGAAGTACCAGTCTCAAGGTAAGCAGATGGTTTTTGATGCGAGCTTTCAGATGTTGAGATTAGATTTTGGCTTGGGCGCTGGAAATTGGGCCGATACCTCTGCAGTCGCTAATGAGGTTCCGGTCAATGTGCATTTGGTCTTAAATCAAAAATAGCTTTACAAATTTATTTAGCATTACTTAACTTAACTTAACTTACTTATTCAATTTTTAATTAGGAGAATTACATGAAATCAAAATTACTTATCGCTTTATTTGCAGCAATTGGTTTGAGCTCTGCTCTCGCTGCTCCAGCTACCTATACAACAGATGCAAATCATACTTTTGCACAGTTTGAATACAACCACTTAGGTTTTTCAAATCAAACTAGCCGTTTCAATAACGTTACTGGTACCGTAACAATTGATCAAACTGCTAAAAAAGGTAGTGTGGACATTACGATTGATACAAAATCTGTTGATACAGGATCTGCATTATTTAATACGCATATCCAAGGTGAAGATTTTTTATCAACCACACAATTTCCAACTGCCAGCTTTCAATCTAACGACATGATTTTCAAAGGCGATAAGCCAGTTGCTTTGAAGGGTGTGTTGACTCTGAAGGGTGTAAGCAAGCCAGTAACTTTAAAAATTACTAACTTTGAGTGCAAAAAACACCCAATGTCTGGCGTAGATTATTGCGGCGCTAACGCAGAAACTAAAGTAAAGCGTACGGAATTCAATATGGGTAAATACGCGCCACACGTAGGTGACGACGTAACCATCTTGATCGCCATTGAGGCATCTAAAAAGGAGTAAATCCCTCGCTTAGATCGATCTAGTCTGAAAAACCACCTACGGGTGGTTTTTTCTTTGTCGGTCATCTCGGTTTATAATCACATAAGTAATTGAATTAAAAGAGAATATTCCCAAAATTCCACTTTAGCTAGTTTGACAGCTCACAGGGGCTCTTGGACAATGCCAGGGGTGGTGATTCAAGCCACAAACCCTCATGACTGCTGATACTTACTCCTCCTTCAATAAGCCGCTCTTGACACTCGAAGCTCGTGAGCTAACTTGTATTCGGGGTGAAAAGCAGTTGTTTTTTGGGTTAAATCTAGCGGTCTCTGCTGGCGAGTGTTTGCATGTACGCGGTCAAAATGGCGTTGGCAAGACTAGCTTATTGAGACTCTTAACTGGATTATCTAAGCCTGAGTTAGGAGAGGTGCTTTGGAATGGCTTAGCTATTTCTCGAGAGCCAGCTCACTATCATCGCGAACTTTTATTTCTGGGACATCGCGATGCCTTGAAAGAAGACTTAACAGCGCTAGAAAATTTACAGCTTTATGCAGCCTTGGATGATATTCAATTACCTGAAGATAAAGCTTTAGCTGCTCTCTGGCGTTTTGGTTTGCGTGGGCGCGAGCACTTGCCGGTTAGTTGCTTATCGGCCGGACAAAAGCGTCGCGTACTAATGGCCCGGATGCTGACGCGTCAAGCAAAACTGTGGATCTTGGATGAGCCATTCAATGCGCTGGATACTCATGCAGTACAAGCTTTGCAGGGACTCATTGCAGAGCATGCAGAGCAAGGTGGGTTGGTGGTCTTAACGAGCCATCAAGAAGTAAGTCTTCCGCAGGTAAGGGTGCTAGATCTATGAATGCCTTGCTAGCAATTATTCGTCGTGACTTGCTCTTGGTTTTGCGACGCAAGAGCGAAGTACTTACGGCCCTCTTCTTTTTTGTGGTGGTGACCAGTCTATTTCCATTGGGTATTGGTGCAGATGCTGCTTTGCTGCGCAAAATTGCACCAGGCGTTCTTTGGGTTGCAGCTTTGTTATCGACTTTGTTGGGCTTGCATCGTATGTTTGCTGCCGACTACCAAGATGGCTCTTTGGAGCAGCTTGCTTTATCGCCTCAGCCAATGGTGTTGCTTGTTACTGGAAAAATTATTGCTCACTGGATTGTGTGCGGATTACCCCTTGTGCTTTTGGCTCCTATCATTGGTATTCAGTTTGATCTGGATATCAGCTCTTTGTATGTGTTGATAGGAACCCTTTTATTGGGTACACCAGTGCTATCCTTGGTAGGCTCTATAGGGGCAGCATTGACCCTGGGGGTGAGAGGCGGAAGCGTGTTGTTAAGCTTGTTGATTCTGCCGTTGTACATCCCCGTACTCATTTTTGGTGCTGGTGCTGTTTATGCAAATAGTGTGGGCTTGGATGCATCAGGTCATTTTTCACTACTTGGCGCATTATTGATTTTGGCTTTAGCATTTGTCCCTTGGGTAAGTAGTGCCGCTGTAAAGATTGCAATTGAATGAGTCAGATAAATAATTTTTCTAATCACCGCGTAGTTAACTGGTTTAAGTTATCTAGCCCGAGCACCTTTTATCCGGTGGCGGGTAAGCTCATCCCATTCTTCTGGGTTCTTACTTTTGTGTTTGGCGCTGCTGGTTTATGGGTTAGCTTCTTTGTTGCGCCTATAGATGCTGTTCAAGGGCAGGGCTATCGCATTATCTTTATTCATGTGCCCGCCTCTTGGATGTCGATGTTCATTTATTTGGTGATGGCTACTTGGGCAGGGCTGGGTTTAATTTTTAATACCCGCTTATCTGCCATGATGGCTCAAGCACTTGCTCCAATCGGCGCATGGATGGCATTTTTATCTCTGTGGACTGGCGCATTCTGGGGCAAGCCAATGTGGGGTGCTTGGTGGGTTTGGGATGCGCGCCTCACTTCAGAGTTGATCCTCTTATTTCTGTATTTGGGTTTCATTGCTTTAAGGGCTTCTATTGATGATCCGCGCCGTGCTGATAAAGCCAGCGCTATTTTGGCTTTGGTAGGTGTTGTGAACGTGCCCATTATTTATTTTTCAGTGAAGTGGTGGAATACCTTGCATCAAGGCGCTTCTGTTTCATTGACCAAAGCGCCGGCAATGGCTCAGACCATGCTCTGTGGAATGCTCTTGATGGCTTTGTGCTTATGGATGTACACCATTGCTGTCACCTTAATGCGAGTAAGGGCAATTATTTTGGAGCGTGAGGCCCATGCTGATTGGGTGAGACAATCAATTGAGGTGAAAAGCTGATGTGGAATAGCCCTTCCGAGTTTTTTGCCATGGGTGGCTACGCACTCTATGTGTGGAGTAGTTTTGGTATTTGTGCCTTGGTTTTGATATTGGAGCCATTGCTAGTGCGCGCTCGTTTCAAGGCAATCGTGCGCAGATTAAAGCAAGAGCAATTGGCAGAGCAGTTTGATAAAGAGATTAGTAAGTGAAGCCTAGACATAAACGCGCATTGATTATTGTTGCCGCACTCATCGCTATTGGGGTGGCTGCACTCTTAATTTTGAATGCGCTCAATAGCAATATTGCTTTATATGTGACCCCAAGCGAGGTGGTAGCAGGAAAGGCCCCTCAGGGTCAGGCCTTTCGAATTGGGGGCATGGTTAAAGACGGCTCTTTAAAGCGCGATGGTTTAACAGTCCATTTTGTGATTACCGATCTCGCTAAAGATATTCCGGTTGCATACACCGGCATTCTTCCTGATTTATTTAAAGAAGGTAAGGGCGCAGTGATTCAAGGTCGCATGAATGCGAATGGCGAATTTATTGCTAGTGAAGTGCTTGCGAAACATGATGAGAATTACATGCCTCCTGAGGCTAAACATGCTTTAGATCAAGCTCAAAAAAATGGCAGCAACAATGGAAGCGCTAAATGATTCCTGAGTTTGGGCATTACGCATTAGTTCTGGCACTTTGTATTGCTTTGATTCAAGGGGCATTGCCTTTGTTGGGCGCACACTACGGTCGCCGTGACTGGTTGGTCTTGGCGCGGCCTGCTGCGCAAACTGTTTTCTTATTGCTTGCTATTGCCTTTGGGATATTGGCGTGGAGTTTTTACGCCAATGATTTTTCTGTGCTCTATGTAGCCGAGCACTCGAATTCACAGCTGCCGATGATCTATCGCTTAGGTGCTGTATGGGGTGGGCACGAAGGTTCACTCTTGTTATGGATTTTCTTGCTAGCAACCTGGACAATTTTGGTTGCTCAGCTCTCTAAGGCATTAGATGATTTCATGGTTGCGCGAGTCATTGGCATATTGGGATTGGTTACTAGTGGTTTGTTGTTATTTGTTTTAACAACCTCCAATCCATTTGAGCGTTTATTGCCTGCTGCGCAAGATGGCCGTTCCTTAAATCCATTGCTGCAAGATCCAGGCTTGGTGTTTCATCCTCCGATGCTGTACATGGGCTATGTTGGTTTCTCGGTTGCATTCGCTTTTGCTATTGCCTCGCTATTGTCTGGTAGGTTAGATGCTGCTTGGGCGCGTTGGTCGCGTCCTTGGACTACTGCAGCGTGGGTCTTCCTGACTTTGGGTATTGCACTGGGTTCTTGGTGGGCCTACTACGAATTAGGTTGGGGTGGTTGGTGGTTCTGGGACCCTGTCGAGAACGCCTCATTCATTCCCTGGCTAGTCGGCACTGCTTTATTACATTCTTTAGCAGTCACTGAGAAGCGTGGCGGCTTTAAGAGTTGGACTGTGCTTTTGGCGATTACAGCATTCTCCTTATCATTACTAGGAACTTTTTTAGTTCGCTCTGGTGTATTGACATCAGTGCATGCGTTTGCAACTGACCCACGACGCGGCATTTTTATATTGATCTTCTTATCACTGGTGGTTGGTTCATCACTCTTGCTTTACGCATGGCGCGCACCGAAGAGTTCAATGGGTGGAAAATTCAGCTTAAGCTCAAGGGAAACATTTATTTTGCTTGGCAATGTCTTTCTCGTTGTCTCTGCTGGATCTGTTTTGTTAGGGACGCTCTATCCGTTGCTAATCGATGCGCTTCACCTAGGTAAGATTTCTGTAGGCCCCCCTTACTTCAATAGCGTCTTTGTTCCCATCATGGTTCCTCTATTAGTGCTCATGGGGATCGGGCCATGGGCGAGCTGGAAACAGAGTAATTTACTCGCCATCATCAAGCGCTTGTGGCTTGCCGGCTTAGTTGCCATGGTTGCGGGTGTATCCATTCCACTTGTTATGGGTCAATTTACCTGGTTAGCAGGCATGGGTTTCATGCTGGCTTTTTGGGTGATCGCTTCTGGTTGCATGCAAATCGTTCGCCAGGCTAAAGCCGGCAAACCAACACGTTCTTTCATTGGCATGCAGGTAGCGCATTTGGGTATTGCAGTATTT
Source organism: Polynucleobacter parvulilacunae (assembly GCF_018881715.1). Lineage (GTDB taxonomy): Bacteria > Pseudomonadota > Gammaproteobacteria > Burkholderiales > Burkholderiaceae > Polynucleobacter > Polynucleobacter parvulilacunae. The sequence goes on along the minus strand of NZ_JACVPW010000001.1, from coordinate 50,541 downwards.
GTTATTGGCGTCACGATGGTGGGCGCTTACCAAGAAGAAAAAGATGTTCGTATGTCAGCGGGCGATACGGTCAGTGTTGGCGGTTATCAAATTCAGCTGCAGGGTGTAAGTGCTGCTCGTGGCCCGAACTACCAAGCCATGCGCGGGACATTCCTGTTATCAAAAAATGGCAGCAATCAGATTAGCCTTTATCCCGAGAAGAGAAGTTACTTCTCATCAACAATGCCCATGACTGAGGCAGCGATTGATGCGGGCCTAACACGAGATATTTATGTTTCTCTGGGCGAAGAATTGGGCGACCAATCATGGGCTGTACGTGTTTACTACAAGCCTTTTGTTGATTGGATTTGGGGTGGTTGCTTGTTAATGGCTTTAGGCGGCGTATTGGCCATGTCAGATAAGCGTTATCGCTTGAAGTTGAAGAGCAAATTCTCATGAAAGCCAAATTTTTAATTCCACTGGCATTGTTTATTGGCTTAGTAGTCTTCTTGGCTATCGGATTAAATCGTGATCCGCATGAAGTGCCTTCTCCATTGATTAACAAAGCAGCACCATCATTTGAAGTTCCTCAATTGGCTGAAGCTGGTAAAACATTTTCACCAGCAAGCATGAAGGGCCAGGTATGGATTCTGAATGTTTGGGCATCCTGGTGTGTAGCATGCCGTGAAGAGCATCCTGTATTGGTTGAGCTTGCTAAATCTCAAATGGCACCAGTGATTGGTTTGGACTACAAAGATAAGCGTGAAGATGCACTGGCGATGTTGGCTAAACAAGGCAATCCTTATATGTTGTCTGCTTTTGATGGCAATGGCCGAGTAGGTATCGACTATGGTGTCTATGGTGTGCCGGAGACCTACATTATTGATAAGGCAGGAGTAATACGCTTTAAGCATATTGGTCCTCTAACCATGGATTTATTGAATCAAAAAATTTATCCCATGTTGAGCGATCTGAAGAAATCATGAGAAAGCTTTTCTTAACTACTATTTGTGTTTTGAGTCTTGGCGGCGCCTTTGCCAATGAGGCCGCTCCTTTGGCAGATGATCCCGTAACAGAACAGCGCCTGATTAGTATTTCTGAAGAAATGCGTTGCTTGGTATGTCAAAACGAATCTTTAGCTGGCTCACGTTCAGATCTAGCAAATGATTTGCGTCGTGAAATTCGGATTCTGATTAAAGAGGGTAAGAGTGATGATCAGATTCGAAACTTTATGGTTGAGCGCTACGGTGACTTTGTGCTCTATCGTCCGCCAGTCAAGCCAGTAACATGGTTGCTTTGGATTGGGCCATTTGTTATTTTGGGCATTGGTATTGCAGGCCTATTAACTTATTTGCGCCGTAGAAATCATAGTGTTCCCAGTGTGACCTTGACTGATTCGGATAATCAGAAAATTGATGCATTACTTAACTCAAGCAATCAGAAAGAAGGATGAATTTAGTGACTAGCTTCTTGATTCCTGCTTTCTTGCTCTTGGTATTGGTCTTAGTATTGCTGCTACGTCCTTTTATTTTTCCGGCGAAGGGTAAATCTACATCGCGTCGCCAGATGAATGCCGTCATTTACCGAGAAGAGTTAGATAAATTGGAGGCTGAGCATACAGCTGGCATTATTTCATCTACTGATTATGAGATTTCTCATGCAGAAATGCGTCAACGTCTTTTCCAAGACACGATTGAAGAGGATGACCAAGAAGTCGCAGGTTCGACAAAGAAAACAGCAATCGGACTTTGCATCTTCATCGTTTTGCTTTCCTCGGCACTATATTTTTCTTTGGGTGATGTAGTTCGTATCGCCCAAAGAAGCTCTGAGAAGCCGGTGACGCAAGAGGGCGTCGAAAAAATGGTGGCGGAATTTGCCATCAAAATGGAAAAAGATCCGAGCAACTTAAAAGGTTGGGCGATGCTCGCGCGCTCTTATCGTATCTTGGGTCGCAATGAAGATGCTGCTAAGGCGTATGCCCGCGCCGGCAACTTTATTGACTCTGATCCACAGTTATTAGCAGATTACGCGGATGTCTTGGCTACAAACGCAAATGGCAGTTTTGTTGGCAAGCCCCTGCAATTAATTAATCAAGCCTTAAAGCTAGACCCTGACAACTTGATGGCGCTGTGGCTATCTGGAACTGCTTCTTATAACGCAAATAATTACAAGGCAGCAGTTCAAACTTGGGAAAAGCTAGCAAAACAAATACCACCGGATACCGATGAGGCGCGAGCTATTCAGGGATCGATTGCTGAGGCGCGTTCTAAAGGTGGTTTGGCTGCAGCCACTCCAACTCCTATCGCTTCCTCTGGAAAAGACATCAGCGGCAAGATTGCGTTATCTGCCGAGCTGAATTCCAAAATAAAGCCCGGCGACATTGTGATGGTGATTGCTCGCAAGCCTGGGGAGCGTATGCCGGTAGCGGTCTTGAAAGTGCCTGTAAGTGATTTTCCGATGAGTTTTACTCTGAATGATTCCTTGGCTATGAATCCAAGTGTGCCGCTCTCGCAATTAACTGAGGTCAGTGTCGAAGTGCGGATCTCTAAGACTGGCATGGCCAAGCCAGAAGCCGGAGATTTAATCTCTTCCGCGCAAACCATTAAGGTTGGCGCTAAAGATGTTCGACTTTTGGTAAATCTGGTGCATCAGTAAGGTTTTAGCCTCTACCCACAAATGGCATATTCGTTGCCATAATCGTCATCGAGAGAATATTGCTTTCCAGTGGGAGCTGCGCCATATGCAGTACGGCCTCTCCTACATGATCAACATCCATGCGTGGCTCTACTTTGATCGATTGATCGGCTTGCATGATTCCAGCGGCCATTCGTTCAGTCATTTCTGTAGCCGCATTGCCAATATCGATTTGACCGCAGGCAATGTTAAAAGGACGACCATCTAATGCAATCGTCTTGGTCAGGCCGCTGATAGCATGCTTTGTAGCGGTATAGGGCGCCGACATTGGTCTTGGAGCATGTGCAGAAATTGAGCCATTATTAATAATTCTGCCGCCTTGCGGGGATTGCGCTTTCATCATACGAATGGCTTCTTGTGAGCATAAGAATGCGCCACAGAGATTGGCATTGACGACATTCATCCATTGTTCGTAGCTGAGGTCTTCCATCGGAATGGCGGGGGCGCCCATTCCAGCATTATTGAATAGCACATCAATCCGACCAAATTGAGTCTTCAGTGCTGCAAATAGCTTCTTTACCTCATCAGGTTTACCTACATCGCAAGTTACCGCAAGACAGTTATTTTTAGTGCCACCAATGTCAGCAATGGCCTTTTCTAGCTTATCTAAGCTACGACCCGTTAGGACAACTTGATAGCCACCTTTAAGAAGGGCTTTAGCTGCAGCTTTGCCAATGCCGGTTCCTGCGCCGGTGACTAGGGCTACCTTGGTTTTTGTTGAATTCATAATGACCTTTGAGGCATCTAAAAGCCCCATCTTATCTCGATTTAGACGTCTGGTTTTGAAACCTTTTCCAAACGCTATGCTCGGGGCATAATGCAAAAAACAATAGAGACTTTCATGAACTTCATCAAAAAACAAATTTACAATCCCATTGCTTTGGTTGTGGCCTTTTTCGCCGTGTTAACTATCCTCTTTGGTGTTCTATGGATTTTGGTTCCACCCCCTCCAAAGTCAATAGAAATGGCCACAGGTTTTCCTACCGGGCTTTACTACCAGTTCGGAGAGCGGTTAAAGGCGGAGGTATCTAAGGATGGCGTGGATCTTCAGGTGCGTTCTACCGGTGGAACTTTGGATAACTTGAAGCTTTTGAATGATCCTCAATCTGGGGTAGGTTTTGCAATGGTGCAGGGTGGGGTTGCTAATGTTGACGAATACCCAAATTTGGTATCAATAGCGGGAATGTTTTATGAGCCGATTTGGGTCTGGTATCGAGATGGTGCTTTCAAAAATAATGCTGGCCAACTCACGATACTGAGTCAGTTAAAAGGTAAACGTGTATCTATTGGTAATGAAGGGAGCGGTACATTAGTTCTGGCTCAGAATTTATTGCAGACTAGCGGCATTACGGACAAAGAGATTGGCGCGGAGAAGTTAAAGCCTGATGAAGCCATAGCAAAGTTAAGTAATGGTGAATTAGATGCGGTATTTATTGTTGCGGCCGCAGAGGCGCCTATTTTGAGAAAGTTTTACTCTATTCCCGGCATTCGATTGATGGATTTTGGCCAGGCAGATGCATACACTCGAAACCTGACTTATTTATCTAAGGTCACCGTACCTAGGGGTCTATTAAGTATTCAACATGATCAGCCACGTCAGGATATTCAAGTAATGGCTGCTACTGCTACTTTGGTAGCTCATGACGATGTAAGTCCAGCATTGGTCTCACTCTTGCTCGGTGCTTCGTACGATATCTTGAAATCTTATTCCCGCTTGCAAAAAGTAGGTGAGTTTCCCTCTAGTTCTGGCTTAGATTTTCCTTTGCATGTTGATGCTGAAATCTATTTAAAAGATGGTCCTTCCTTCTTACATCGCCACCTACCATTCTGGACTGCAGTTTGGGCGGGACGTTTTGTGAAGATTGTGATTCCTTTGTTGGTAATTTTGATCCCATTGTTTACCTACATTCCATCGGCTAAGAATTTCTTCTTACGGCTAAAGTTGGCGCAGGTTTATGAGGAGCTCAAAGTGATCGAGAGAAATGCTCAAAACCCCGCTCTAAAAGAGAGAAACTTCAAAGACCTTGAGGATATTGAAAGACGAGTTGGAAACATTAAGGTATCCATGTTGGATGCTAAGGAGCTATATGACCTCAAGGGACATGTGGGCGAAGTTCGTCACCGTTTAAATCTGGTTCGCTAAAAAGGTCAATATATGAGCAGGCATATGCACCATCTCTTGCTAGCTTTGGGTCTGATGTTATCTGCCGGGGTTCAGGCGCAAGCATATCCAAATAAGCCAATATCCCTAGTGGTTCCACAAGCGGCAGGCGGCACGAATGACATTGTTGGGCGTCTCATTGCGCCTGCATTTGGCGAGTCTATTGGCGCCTCCGTTGTGGTGGAAAATAGGCCTGGAGCTGGCGGTAATATTGGTACACAAAGCGTTGCCCGTTCATCAAAGGATGGGTACACCTTATTGCTGACGATTAATAGTGCGCAAGCGATTAATCCTTCTCTGTATAAAAATCCTGGCTTTGATCCGGTGAATGATTTTGTGCCTTTGTATTACATTGGCGCCACACCTTATGTATTCGTTTCTCCGCCGGGTTCACCATACAAAACACTCGCAGATGTTGTGGCAGCGGCCAAGAAGAAGCCAGGTGAGCTGTCTTATGCATCGGCTGGTAATGGCACTATCAGTCACTTACTAGGCGCGATGCTAAACGCTAGTGCCGGCATTGATATGCAGCATATTCCCTATAAGGGCGTAGCTCCGGCGATCAATGATGTCTTGGGTGGTCAAGTGCCTTTGGCATTTGCCAGCTTGCCATCGGCGCTGAATTACATTAAGGCAGGAAAGTTACAGGCTATCGCCATTAGCTCTGCAAAGAGATCTAGCGCTGCCCCAGAAATTCCAACTATTGCAGAAACTTATCCTGATTGTGTGGGTGAAGTCTGGGTAGCGATCTTTGCCCCCATTGGTGTCAATGCAGAAGTTGTGAAGAAGGTTCAGACGGCTATGGATAAGACCATGTCTAAAGCGGACGTGCGAGACAAGTTAATTGCACAAGGTTTGGATCTTGCTCCGGTACCAACAAATAAATTAGGTTCTTTATTAAAAGATGAGCTAGCAAAGTGGGCAAAGATTGTGAAGGCGTCTGGTGCTCAGCTGGATTAACTCGGTCGAGTACACCAACGAGTAAGCCAAGTTCTGCGGTATCGCCTAAAATAGACTCATGACAACTGTCGGCCTTGCGCCTCCACTGACTCCCCTAAAGCAGATTGATGAGGCTTTGCGTAATGATGGTTATGCGGTAGTCTCTGCTGAAACCGTTGCAGAATTTAGTCATGTTGCGCTATCTAGCCTTCAGGACCTCAATCAGTTCTGGGGTAATTTACCGCGTGACCCTTATTTAAAGGACGGCGGTCGCTATCGTTTCCGTCGTCATGCCAGTTATCAGATCAAGGGCGACGATCTTTCTTTGGTTCCCCATCGTGCCCACTGGCAGTCACTGGATTACAACGCACTGCATGGTGGTATTGAACGTTGGTTTGAACCTATTCAGGGTGAGCTATTAAGCAATCCAGCCTGGCAATCTGTCTTACTTGGACTTGCCCATATTTTGAATGGACTTAAACCTGTCAATACTTGGTTTGTGGAAGCCCATCAATTTCGGATAGATACTACTGACGGTATCGGACGACCCACACCTGAAGGCGCTCATCGAGATGGCGTTGATTTTGTGGCAGTCTTCTTATTGGATCGATCTGGTATTAAGGGTGGCGAGACCAGAATTTTTGATGCTTCTGGTTCTGCAGGTCTGCGCTTTACCCTTACGCAACCTTGGTCACTATTGCTGATGAATGATCAGCGCATGATTCATGAATCTACGCCGATTCAACCTTTGGCAAAGTATGGCTATCGCGATACTTTAGTTCTCACTTACCGCTCTAGTGGTTTCCAAGATTCTCCCAACATTAGTCAGCAATAAGTCGGCTGAATTATTCTGGCTCCATCCCCGCTTCTTTAATGGCTTTTGCCCACTTAGCAGTTTCTAGTTTGATTTTTTGACCAAGAGCCTCAGGCGTTCCCGGTTGAGTTTCAAAACCATTTGCAGAGAGTCTTTCAACCAAATCTTTTGATTTAGCAGCATTGTTAATGGCTTGATTCAGTTTAAGAATGGCATCTTTGGGCATGCCTGCAGGTCCAAACGCCGCAAAGAAGGCAATCAGTTCGTAGCCTTTGATGCCTAAAGCTTCATTCACGGTAGGCAATTCTGGAATAACCGGTGAGCGCTTCAATGAAGTGACGGCAAGGCCGCGAATCTTACCGGCCTGCACCTGCGGTAATGAAACGCCAAAGTCTGACGTAAACATATTGACTTGTCCGCCAATCAAATCTGTCATCGCATTGGGTCCGCTCTTGTATGAAACGCCAATCATTTTGATGTCAGCAAAGCTTGCCAACATTTCAGAAGAAACGCGTTGCGACGTACTCGCATAAGCAAACGTCATTTTTCCTGGATTGGCTTTTGCCAGAGATACAAATCCATTCAGAGATTTGGCGGGTACATCATTATTAATAGCAACGATTAATGGAGCTGAACCAAAAAATCCAATCGGCGTAAAAGCGGTATCTTGGTTATAAGGCAAATTTTTGACCAAGCTTTTTAGAGCAGCGTTAGTGCTGTTTGTGCCAATTAAAATCGTGTATCCATCTGCGGGGGCCTTAGCTACAAAATCTGCGCCAATGAGGCCGTTTGCTCCGGGGCGATTTTCGATAACAACGGGTTGGCCCAAGGACTCTGACATTTTGGCTGCAAAAGCACGTCCAATTTGATCGGTTGTACTTCCGGGGGCAAAGGGAACAATTGCTTTGATGGGTTTAGAGGGATAGTTATCGGCAATAACTAGGGGGCTTGCAAAGCCAAGGAATAGGCTAGCCCCGATCTGCAATAAGTGAACTGCCAAAGAATTGCTTTTCATGGTGTCTCCGTCTTTTTTCTATTAGTGTAGCGGGTCTGACCACCTTTGGGCGAGTAGAATGGATTCACGTTTCTACTGACTACTTATGCGCTTTCGTACTGTTGGCTACACCCCTCTCATGCTCATGGCACAAACCTGTGCTTTATTGGGCTTTGCTTGTTACGCAGTTGTCTTAACTACGTTGCAAGAAGAGTGGCATTTGAGTAATTTGCAATCGGGTTTGATCGCCAGCGCATTTTTCTTTGGTTACATGCTTGCTGTGCCTTTAGCTACTGCATTAACTGACCGAGTTGATGCTCGTAAAGTCTATTTAATAGGTGGCCTCACTGCTACATGTGGTCTTTTGGGTATGAGCTTATTGGCTTATAACTTTTGGACGGCGCTCTTCTTTATGGCTTTAAATGGTGCTGGCCTTGCTGGGACTTATATGCCTGGGCTCAAAATTTTGTCTGATCGCATTCGGTCTGGTGAGTTAACAAGACACATTGCGTTCTATACCGCTTTTTTCGGCATCGGCACGGGCTTTTCTTACTTATGCTCTGGCTGGATTTTGAATGCGTTTGGATGGCGGCATGTATTTGGTCTGATTGCCTTAGGGCCATTTTGTGCATTTCTGATTGTCTTGCTATTGATCCCGGCTTTACGGCATGAGAAGTGGAAGGGGCCAATCAATATTCGCCTGCATGACATCTTCCCGGTGGGTAAGTGGAAATTGGTTTTGCAGGACAAAAATGCCGCGGGATTTATTTTTGGATATACCGCTCACACACTAGAGCTCTTTGCCTCCAGAAGCTGGATTGTTGCTTTCTTTGGTTTTTGCGCAGTTGCTTCCGGCGAAGATTTTTTGCTAACAGCTACGACTTTAGCTGGGGTGATTAATTTCTTTGGCGTACCTTCTTCAATTTTGGGTAATGAAATTGCTTTAAGAATTGGGCGTCAAAAATGGGTGTGTATTGTGATGTTGGCAAGCGCGGTTTTAGGTGTTGCATTTGCTTGCTCAACAGGCCACTCTTGGTGGCTGATTGTTGCTCTAGCTATCGGACATGCCATATTCATCATGGCAGATTCTTCAACGCTCACTGCAGGCTTGGTGATAAGCGCGCAAGAAAATATCAAAGGTGCAGCGATGGGCTTGCACTCATTAATGGGGTTTGGTGGAGGATTATTGGGCCCAGCTATTTTTGGTTTTGTCTTGGACATCTCAGGTTCCCAAACTTCACGAGTGGCATGGGTATGGGCTTATGCCGCCATAGTGGTATGGGGAGTGCTATTTGTCATTTACGAGCGTCGCAGGGGCTGGGGCAGTAAAGTGTCTGCTAGTAATTAAATGAATGAGATGGATCAGAAACATTCTTTAGCTTGCTATCACTGCTCGAGCAAGATTCTCCCGGGTGAATTAATCGAGGCGAAATTAGGCGGTGAGCCCCGAGCATTTTGTTGTCCGGGCTGTATGGCGATTGCGCAAACAATTCATGGTGAAGGTCTAGAAGTCTTTTATGCCAGACGCTCACAGACTGGCGACAAGCCTGCAGCCTATCTTGCTAGTAATGAAATTCCTGAAAAACTGAAGCCTTATGATGATCCATCATTACGAGGTCGCTTTACTCGTCCTCATGGTGAGACTGGTGATCTTGAGACAACTCTACGTTTAGAGAAAATTCGATGTGCGGCATGTGTTTGGTTGTGCGAACAACACTTACGTCGTAACGCGGGTGTCCAAGATGTACAAATTAACTATGTCACCCAAAAAGTGATGGTGCGCTTTTCGCCAGACAAAACAAGTCTAGCCAGATTGCTCTTTGAAATTGAGCGTATTGGATATGAGGCCTGGCCATTTGAGCCATCTCAATCCTTAGATCTAGCTAAAAAGGAAAGACGTAGCCTTCTATTGCGTCTAGGCGTGGCTATGCTCGGCATGATGCAGGTGATGATGTATGCCTGGCCTACTTATGTCGGTGCCGATATCACTCCTGAGTTTGAAATTCTTCTCGGATGGACTAGTTGGGCTTTGACTGTCCCAGTGATGGTGTATTCAGCAGGACCAATATTCCAGGCAGCTTGGCGTAGCGTTCAGTCATTCAAGCAAACGCATATGTTGGGCATGGATGTGCCCATTGCCTTGGCTCTTGCTTTGGCATTTATTGCAGGCACCATCAATTTGATATCGGGCGCAGGCCATAGTTATTTTGATTCCATCACGATGTTTGTCGCGTTTATCTTGGCGGCGAGATATGTAGAGCTATTGGCAAGGCAAGATGCGCAAGGTGGCGCAGAAGCTCTGGCAAAGCAATTGCCTGCAACGTGTGAGCGCGCATTGAACTACCCGGCCTCACAAGAGGTTGAAGTCGTGCCTGTAGTTAATTGCAACCCAGGTCAGGTATTGCGCGTTTCCCCTGGTGAAGTAGTGCCGGCCGATGGGTTCTTGATTGAGAACGCTAGCGCTTTAGATGAGTCCCTGTTAACCGGTGAATCGAAGCCTGTCGAAAAAAAGATTGGCGATCGCATTTACGCGGGAACACACAACATTCTCAATCCATTATTCATGAGAATTGAAGCAGTAGGTCAGTCAACGCGTATTGCTGGTATCGCCTCCTTATTAGATCAAGCCTTGCTAGCTAAGCCGGTAATGGTGGGTCTTGCAGAAAAGTGGACGGCGTACTTTGTTGCTTTCTTATTGTTGGGTGCGTTTGCTTCTTCGGCTCTTTGGTTATACTTCGACCCCGGCCGTGCTTGGACTGTTTTAGTTTCTGTATTGGTTGCTAGTTGCCCGTGCGCTTTATCGTTAGCAGTTCCTACTGCGATGGCAGCTGCACAAGGTGCCGTCACTAAATTGGGTTTGCTCATCGTCCGTGGTCATGTGATGGAGGGCTTGGTTAAAGCTACCGACTTAGTGCTCGATAAAACTGGCACATTAACCATGGGCCAGCCTGAGCTACAAGAGATCATCAATTTACGCGCAGGCTATCGTCGTGAAGATGCGTTGGCTTTAGCTGCAGCCTTGGAGGCGGGGCAAAGACATCCTCTTGCACTTTCTTTGATGCGGGCGGCTGAAGTAGAGAATATTTCATTGCCCTTATTAAGTGAGCCAGTGATTAATCAGTTGGGAAAAGGCTTAAGTTCAGGCGCGTATCGCTTGGGAAGTGCCTCATGGCTGGGTATAGAGCGGGGCGCTCAGTTGGGGCAATACGGTCAAGTGCATTTAGCAGATGCACAAGGGTTAATAGCCAGTTTTGTTTTCTTGGATACTCCGAGGCCAGGACTAGAGCAGTTTTTAAAAGTGGTGAAGTCCAGAAACATTGCTGTGCATTTAGTTTCTGGCGATGATCTTGCCACTGTTGCATGGTGGGCTAAGCATGTTGGTATCGACCACTATCAAGGCGGATGCACGCCTGAAGAAAAATATGATTACATCGAGCGCCTGCAAAAAGAAAATCGTTTTGTCTGGGCAATAGGTGATGGCGTGAATGATGCGCCTTTGCTTGCTCGTGCCGATATCTCGATCGCCGTTGGTGCGGGTGCACCCCTGGCTGCTGCAGGAGCTGATGCAATTTTGACGGCTGTCTCGCTAGAACCACTGGCTAAAACTTTACGCTTAGCAGATAAGACTCAAACCATCATTAAGGAAAATTTATGGTGGGCCTTGGCATATAACTTATTGGCTATACCTGCTGCAATGATGGGTTTAGTAAATCCTTGGGTTGCTGGTATTGGCATGTCACTTTCTTCGCTTGCCGTCACTTTGAATGCTTGGCGTTTGCGAAAAGCTTAGACTATAGGGATGGAAAGTCTATTTCTTCTCATCCCTTTATCGCTGGTCCTAGTTGGCGTCTTAGTCTGGATTTTGCGTTGGTCCATTAAAAGTGGCCAATTTGATGATTTGGATGGTCCTGGTCACGCGATTTTGATGGATGATGACACCCCAGAACCCAAATAAGTTAGTAAACACTATCAATATTAGCCTGATATCTAAATGGCTATTGAAATCCAGGGTTTACCTTAAAAGTACAGCCTGAATTTGCCCCACCCTTTTTGATGTAGATCAAACTGCCTTGTCAGTCTTACTTTGATAATCAATCCAGTCTATTTGGATTATGTCGCTGTTTGGTCACAAAAAAGGAGAAACCATGGGACTTACCGTGGGGAGTAATCAAGATACCTTCAATTACAAGGTTGTCAGCCAATTTGCCATCGTTACTGTGCTTTGGGGAATTGTTGGCATGCTCGTGGGAGTTATCCTCGCAGCCCAGCTGATCTGGCCTGAAATCACTTTTAATATTCCTTGGCTTAGCTATGGTCGTTTGCGTCCCTTGCATACCAATGCGGTGATTTTTGCTTTTGGCGGGTCTGCGCTATTTGCGACTTCGTACTACATTGTGCAGCGCACATGCCAAGCACGCTTATTTTGTGACAAGCTAGCAGCCTTTACCTTTTGGGGTTGGCAAGCAGTAATTGTTTTGGCGGCTGTGACTTTGCCATTAGGCATCTCTACTTCTAAAGAGTACGCCGAGCTAGAGTGGCCAATCGATTTGTTGATTACTGTAGTTTGGGTAGCTTATGCAGTGGTGTTCTTCGGAACCATCATGAAGCGTAAAACGAAACATATTTATGTTTCTAACTGGTTTTTCGGTGCATATATTCTGACAATTGCTATTCTGCATATTTTTAATAACTTGGAAATGCCTGCATCAATGTGGAAGTCTTACTCTGCATATGCTGGTGTTCAAGATGCGATGGTGCAGTGGTGGTATGGCCATAATGCTGTTGGCTTCTTCTTGACAACCAGCTTCTTAGGCATGATGTACTACTTCATTCCAAAGCAAGCTGAGCGCCCAATTTACTCATATCGTTTGTCTATCGTTCACTTCTGGGCTTTGAACTTTACTTATATGTGGGCGGGTCCTCACCACTTGCAACACACTTCTTTGCCAGACTGGACACAGTCTCTTGGTACGGTATTTTCTTTAATCTTGTTAGCGCCTTCATGGGGCGGCATGATCAACGGCATCATGACTTTGTCTGGTGCATGGCATAAATTGCGCCGTGACCCAATCTTGAAATTCTTGGTAGTGGCTTTGTCCTTCTACGGTATGTCTACCTTTGAAGGTTCCATGATGTCCATTAAGACGGTGAATAGCTTGTCTCACTACACTGACTGGACCATTGGACACGTTCACTCTGGTGCTTTGGGTTGGGTTGCCATGATTACTATTGGCTCCCTCTACTACTTGATCCCGCGTTTGGTTGGTCAAAAAGAAATGTACAGCACTAAGTGGATTGAATTGCATTTCTGGATTGCTACTATCGGCGTGGTTTTATACATTGCCGCAATGTGGATTGCCGGTGTAATGCAAGGCTTGATGTGGAGAGCTTTTGAGCCGGATGGAACATTGACATATAGCTTTGTTGAGTCTGTTAAAGCAACCTATCCTTTTTATGTCATTCGTTTAATGGGCGGCTTGTGCTACCTGAGTGGCATGTTCTTGATGGCGTTCAACGTCTTCAAAACTGTACAAGGTAAAACTTTTGTAAATGCGCCTATTCCAATGGCCGTTGCTGAACACTAAAAGGAGAAGAAAATGTCTAGCGAAAATAAATTCTTTTCCCACGGAACGCTTGAGAAAAACGTTGGTTGGTTAATTATTGCAACGATCGTAGTTGTGTCGATTGCAGGTTTAGTTCAAATCGTTCCGCTCTTTTTCCAACACACTACGACTGAACCTAGTCCTGGCGTTGTTCCATACACAGCTTTGCGTTTAGCTGGTCGCGATATCTATCAGCGCGAAGGATGCGTTGGCTGTCATTCTCAACAGATTCGTACACTACGTTCTGAAGTGGAGCGTTATGGCCCTTACTCTTTGGCTGGTGAATCTGTTTTTGATCATCCATTTCTCTGGGGTAGTAAGCGAACTGGACCAGACTTAGCTCGTGTAGGTGGGCGCTATTCAGATGCTTGGCATCAAATTCACTTGAATAATCCTCGTGATGTTGTGCCTGAGTCCAATATGCCTGCATATCCTTGGTTAGCAAAAAATGCTGCTGACGCAGGATCTATTCAATCGCATATGGTTGCCATGCGCCGCTTAGGTGTCCCTTATACCGATGAGGATATCGCTAACGCACCTAAGGAATTAGAGGGCAAGACTGAGTTAGATGCATTAGTTTCTTACCTGCAAGGCTTAGGTATTACGCGTCGCTATATTACTGTCGAAGAAGTTGTAGCGAAGTAATTAACAAGGTTATTAATTAAAACTACCTAAATCAAATGGAACAGATTACTCCCTACCTCTCGGCATTTTCTACAGTAATAGGCCTTGTCTTTTTTGTAGGAATTGTTTTGTGGGCTTGGTCTCCTGGTCGCAAGAAAGCAAATCAGGAATCAGCAGAACTTCCATTTGATCTTCCGGATGAATTTAGTAAGGACAAATCATGAGTGACTTTTTTAGCAGCGGTTGGAGTGCTTACATCGCCTTAGTTGCATTAGTTGGAATTTTCTGGTGTATCTGGCTTTTGTTCTCCCAAAGGAAAGCTAAGGTTGTGCATACGGCAGATGGTGCAGTTGCTGATACTGGCCATGTTTGGGATGGTGATTTACGTGAGCTGAACAATCCATTGCCACGTTGGTGGATGTGGATGTTCTTGCTCTCTTGCATCTTTGCATTGGTCTACTTAGTGTTATTTCCAGGTTTGGGATCATTTCCGGGGATTATGGGCTACACCACTGATGGTGCTTTGATGAGCTCTATGACTGAAGCAAATGATGAGCTAAAGCCTGTTTATGCGAAATACGTCAAGATGGACATTGAGCAAGTGGCGGCCGATCCTAAGGCCCGCGAAATGGGGCAACGCCTCTTCCTGAATTCTTGTGCGCAGTGTCATGGCTCTGATGCTGGAGGTGCTAAAGGCTTCCCTAATTTGACTGATGGTGACTGGCTCTATGGAGGTTCACCAGAAAATATCAAGGCATCCATTACCTATGGTCGTGGCGGTGTGATGCCTCCATTCCCACAACTGGATAGCAATCAAATTGCGGATGTCGCTAACTATGTACGTAGCCTCTCAGGTTTATCAGCAGATGATGCTAAAGCAGCCCGTGGCGCACAAGTATTCGCTGCAAACTGCGTAGCCTGTCATGGTCCTGATGCCAAAGGAAATATTGCTATTGGCGCACCAAATTTAACCGATAAAACTTGGTTATATGGTGGCTCAGAAGCGACGATTATTGAAACGGTAACTAAGGGTCGTATGGCTATGATGCCTGCTCAAGATAAGGTATTGAGTCCTGAGAAGATTCATTTGTTAGCAGCTTATGTCTGGGGTTTATCTAACAATAAACAACCAGCAACAGCTAAGTAAGAATAGCAATTAGTGCCATATATTTCGCCGGGTGGGAAACCTGTTCCGATAGAAGTTATTGAGGAGTCTCTTTACGAGGTTCGGCGAAAGATTTATCCGCGTTCAGTATCAGGGCTCTTTGCCCGCTGGCGCTTCATCTTGGTATTTGCAACCCAGTTACTATTTTATGGTTTGCCATGGGTGAGCTGGAATGGTCGTCAAGCAGTTCTTTTTGATTTAATTCAGCGTAAGTTTTACATCTTTGGCCTCGTGTTATGGCCACAAGACGTGATTTATCTTACCCTGTTATTGATTCTTTCCGCGCTCGCTTTATTTCTATTTACTGCAGTTGCCGGGCGTTTATTTTGTGGGTATGCCTGTCCGCAGACCGTCTATACCGAAATCTTCATGTGGATTGAGCGCAAGGTAGAGGGTGACCGTTTTGCTCGTATTCGTTTAGATGGTGAAGAGTGGCCTTGGGGCTTTAGAAAATGGCGCCTCAAGATCACGAAGCATTTCCTATGGTTATTGATCGCCTTCTGGACGGGATTTACTTTTATTGGTTACTTCACGCCAATTGAGACCTTAGGCGCATCCTTATTACATCTCTCGCTGGGCCCATGGCAAACCTTCTGGTTGTGCTTCTATAGTTTTGCAACTTGGGGTAACGCAGGCTTTATGCGTGAGCAGGTTTGTAAATATATGTGTCCCTATGCACGCTTCCAAAGTGCGATGGTAGATAAAGATACATTCTTGGTTACATACGACAAAGTGCGTGGTGAGCCAAGAGGTAGTCGTAGTAAGTCTACGGATCATGCTTCATTAGGTTTAGGTGATTGCGTTGATTGCAGTATTTGTGTGCAGGTTTGCCCAACTGGAATTGATATTCGTGATGGCTTGCAATACATGTGTATTGGATGTGGCGCTTGTATTGACGCCTGTGATCAGGTGATGGAGAAAGTCGATTATCCAAAGGGATTGATTCGCTATACGACAGAGCGTGCTATTGAGGATAAGGAGTCTAATCAAAGTGCGATTCGCCATATCTTGCGTCCGCGAGTGCTGATTTACACCGCTTTTATTACTGTTCTTACTTCAGCTTTCCTCTTTTCCTTAGCAACGCGTAACCCATTGCGGGTGGATGTAATGCGCGATCGCGGCGCCTTGGCTCGTGAAGTTGAGGGCGTCCGTATCGAGAATATTTATCGAATCCAGATCATGAATGCATCTGAAAATAATATGAATGTGCAAGTGAAGGCGCTTGGTTTGGATGGATTAAAAGTGCTTAATTCACAAGGGCAGATTGTTACCGAGATTGAGGTTGGGCCAGCTAGCAATCTTCTGATGCCGATCAAGGTGAGCGCCGATGTTGGAGCGAATGAGGCTGGTAACTACCCAATTCATTTTGATGTAGTTGCCCATGAGATGGCAGGTGACGAGTTAATTACGAGATCCCGCGATGAGAAATCGACTTTTATTATTCCTCGTTAAACAAGGAGCAATGGAGAGAATGCATATGACAGAACAGCAAACTACCAAACCTTGGTTCAAGCAATTGTGGCCATGGTTATTAATCAGCGGCCCTGCGGTTGCGATGATTGGCTGCGCTATTACGATTTACTTGGCTATTAATCTATATGCCGATAAACCATTGCGTGATGGTGTTGTGAAGCAGGGTTTAAAAGTTGAGCAGATTAAAGATGCACAATCAGATACACAGGCGCAAAAATGAAGTACCGCCTGCTGATCTGGATATTGTGGCCTTCCTTTTTGGTGGCTGGCATGGCAGAAGGCTTGCTGTTTACTGTAATTCATCCTCAAGATCTCTTATTTTTTGGCCATCATCCTGACATTGCTGATGAGGGTATCTACACTATTGGATTCTTTGCAATTTGGACTTTTTGTGCGATCTCTAGTGCACTTACAGCCTATATCCTGCCTGGTATTGAGTCGCCAGACAGCAAAGAAATCGACCGCGGCTTACTTTAGGCGTGTTTTACAGGGATGTCTGCACTGACGCAGGCCGATCTATCTGGATTGGGGATGCCGGCTAGTTCGTATAAGCCATTCATATCAATGAGTTTGATATGACGTTGTTTGATTTGAATGAGACCTGATTCTGCGAAACGTGACAGCATGCGACTCACAGTTTCAATTTGGATGCCGAGATAACTGCCGATGTCGTTGCGGCTCATCCGCAGATCAAATTCATTATTGAGGTAGCCACGTGCTGCTAAGCGTTGTGAAAGACTTAATAAAAATGCAGCCAATCTTTCTTCCGCACGCATTGTGCCAAGAGAGAGTAGGTGGCGTTGATCTTGAGTCAGTTCACGACTCATGATTTTATGGAACTGATTTTGTAGAACTGGAATCTGGCGTGCCAAATCTTCAAATGCATCGTAACGAATAATGCAGACTTCACTTTCTTCAAGCGCAATTGCATCGGATTGATAGTGGCCTTCGCCAATGCCATCGAGACCCAAGATTTCACCGGGAAGATGAAAGCCGATCACTTGTTGGCGGCCATCTTGAAGGCAGAACTCTGTTTTGAGGGTGCCAAAGCGAACACTATAGACAGAGCTAAGTTGGTCACCATGGCGGTAGAGGCTCTCACCTTTTTGTAAGTGAACACGCTCTTTGACTAAGGTGTCTATTTTGGAAACTTCACTACTATTAAGGCCTACCGGAAGGCAAAACTGGCCCAGTACGCAGACTGAGCATTTGCTGGTTGAGGTGTCGGTTGGCTTGTAATTCATATTTGAGTGGATCTATAAGAGGAGTTTATTCTATTAATATGAAAATTATCGCTTTCACCTATTTTTTGTCGATTTCATGCTAACAACAAGTCTACTCCTGGCAGTCTTTCTGGGGGCCCTGGTGAGCGGCTGGCACTGCGCTTTGATGTGCGGCGGGATAGCTGCTGCCATTGAGCGACCCGTCGCCTTGGAGACCCCTTTAAGAGCCAGATCTGAGCTTTTTTACCTGCAATTGATCATGCATTTGGGTCGCATAACTACCTATGTTTTATTGGGCGCCTTAGCTGCAGCCGTGGGGGTAGTAGTTTGGCAGCAAAATCTCGTTCCTATTCAGCGCCCCCTGTTTGCTTTGACATCCTTGATCTTGATTCTGATGGGTATGCGACTACTCAGGCTTGGTAAGTCGGAAGGTTTGCTTGGCGGTAAATGGCTGAGCTCCAAAATTGCAGCTTACTGGGCTAAATATTTGGGTCGTATGGCTAGCGGTCCATCACGTTGGTTTAGCGGCATGCTGTGGGGTTTGGTGCCTTGTGGATTGGTTTACAGCGTTTTGCCGCTCGCATTTTTATCTGGTGATGTACTCACTGGCGCTGCTCTGATGTTGGCGTTTGGTTTAGGAACATTGCCAAATCTCTTACTGATCTCCAAATTTTCTGCAGTGCTTACTCAATTTGGACAATATATTTGGGTGCGGTATTTGGCGGCCTCCCTGCTGTTGATTGCAGGTGGCTTTGGTTTGTATCGCGCTTGGGTTTTGCCAGAAGCCTTATTAAAAGGCGGCTTCTGTATTTCTTAGGTAGCCTTTAAGCTACTGCAGCTTCTATTCCAGAAATGAGATCTGGATATAGAGAGTTTTGCGGTAGTGAAACAATAAACTCACTGCGCTCTGCCATCTCTAATGGTTGATGCGCTAAGCCGCAAATAATCAGGCGAATATTACGAATCTTGCATAAGTGGGCCAGCTCCATGATGGTATCCATGCCTGAAGTATCGATATAAATTACATTCTTCAAATCGAGTAAGAGAGTTTGTGACGGTAGGTTCGCCTCAATCTTTTCTAGGAGTTTTACTGCGCCAAAGAAGATAGCGCCATGAATGCGATAGGCATCAATACGACCTTGTTGATTGCTTAACCCAGGAAAATCACTAGCTGAAGCTGGTTC
The DNA here is from genome assembly GCF_018881715.1 of Polynucleobacter parvulilacunae. GTDB lineage: Bacteria > Pseudomonadota > Gammaproteobacteria > Burkholderiales > Burkholderiaceae > Polynucleobacter > Polynucleobacter parvulilacunae. The sequence continues at coordinate 31,688 of NZ_JACVPW010000001.1, read as the reverse complement.
ACAACGTGACAGACTGGAGATACGATAAATGAAGGTGATAAAGGCAAGCAATAAACCTACCTCAACGGCAATAGTGAGATCCAATACAACAGTCAGAATAAAGACGCTTAAGATAGTGATGCGATAGGGTAGGCGGAACTGCTTGAGGTCAATAAACTTTTGCCACTCACCCATATTCCAGGCAACATACATCAAGATAGCAGCCAGACTAGCCAGAGGAATATTTTTAGCAAGGGGCGCTGCAAACAATACGATGATCAATAAAGTCGCCGCATGCACAAGTCCGGCAATGGGTGTAGTTCCACCACTCTCTATGTTCGTAACGGTGCGGGCAATTGTCCCAGTAGCGGGCATGCCACCAAAAAATGGAATCGTGAAATTGGCAATACCTTGAGCCATAAGCTCTTGATTGGATTCATGGCGATCATGAATAAGACCATCGGCAATACGTGCGCAGAGCAAGGATTCGATTGCACCTAAGAGGGCAAGCGTTAATGCAGGTGCCACCATGTATTGAGCGCTATCCCAGCTGATATGAATCCATTCAAAAGAGGGGAGCCCAAATGGGATACCGCCAAAGCGGCTTCCAATGGTATCTACCGGCAAGTTGAGAGCGCTAGTAATAATCGTTGCCACCACCATAGCTACCACTGTGCCAGGTAAGTGCGAGAGCCAGCCTAGGCGATTCTGAAATAGCTTCCAGAGAATCAATAAGGCCAGACGGCCGCAAGCTAAGCCTAGTGCAATTGGATTAAAGGTATCTGCCGCTAAATAGAGCATATGCACTTGTTGAAAAAATTGAGCCGGCATTTTTTCAATTTGGAGGCCAAAGAAATCTTTGATTTGAGATAGGCCAATCAGAAAGGCAATGCCATTGGTAAAGCCAATAATGACGGCGATTGGAATAAAGCGCACTAATGTTCCAAGGCGAAACACGCCCATCAGAAATAAAAATACACCCGACATGGCAGTGGCAAGCAATAGGTTGGGAACGCCATAACGCTCGACGATGCCGTAGACAATGACGATGAACGCACCTGCTGGGCCACCAATCTGTACCTTGCTACCACCAAGCAGCGAGATCAATCCGCCAGCAATAATGGCGGTGAAGATTCCGGCTTCGGGCTTTAATCCACTGGCTATTGCAAAAGCCATCGCTAGAGGTAGTGCAACTACGCCAACCGTGAGACCCGCCAAAACATCCCTAGTGAAAAGGGTGCGGTTATAGCCTGTAAATGAGTCTAGTAGTCGAGGACGAAAAAACATCAGTGATCTGTTTTAATGATGTGAGAGTGACAATCTTAAGAGATGCGATCTCCAACCCAGTAAGCAAATCCTGCGCACAAAGCAGTAACAAAACTACCCCACGCAATATCGACAAAAGCCAGTTGCGTTGGAAAGTTTCTGATAACTGCTAAATTGGTCAGGTCGTACGTCATGTAGCAAAAAAAGCCAAACAAAGCTCCATATTGCAGTGCATATAGCCAAGACTGTTTTGATAGCGCTGGTGCAATTACGAAAATACAGACACCCAAGGCATAAAGGAGATAAAACGCGAGCCCAGCAAGTAGTTTGGGTTCGCTGGCCATTAAGTCGCCCATCTCGTTGCGGTAGAGGTTTTTCGCAATACCCAATAGCCATACCAGATCGATTGCGATGAGGGCGATTAAAAATGTGAGGTAGATAGCAAAATTCTTGAGCAATTTAGTTACCTTTATGGTTTTATAGGCCAATAATAAGCATTATGATGGAAAGAGTAGATTAGTAGTTCAATTTAAAGGGAGTCAACATGTTTAAGCATTTATTGGTACCGGTAGATGGTTCGGATGTCAGCAAAAAATCCTTGAAGAAAGTTGCCGCACTAGCCAAATCGGATGGCGCTGCAGTTACCCTTGTATATGTATCTGATCCTACGCCTCCGATGGTTTACTCAGATAGCACTATGGGCTATGGGATTTCGAAGAAACAGCACACAGAGGCTTGCGCTGCTTATGCGCGGGATGTCCTTAAGAAGTCAACGACTGCGTTGGGAGCTGGCGCTAAAGTAAAAAGTCTTCATATTGAAAATAGTAATCTATCTGAAGGTATTTTGGCTGGCGCAAAAAAGGCTAAAGCGGATGTGATTGTGATGGCGTCACATAAGCGCACAGGTATCAAGGGGATTTTGTTGGGTAGCGAAACTCATGAGGTTATTGTGCATTCCACATTACCAGTATTAGTGCTGGGGTAATTATCCGATACCAAGAAAAAGGGTCCAACGGGACCCTTTTTTATTTCTGTAAGAAGAAGTTAGATTCTTGATGGACGTCTTGCAATATTTAAATCATTGCCTAATTGTGTTTGATGGGACTGCCTAGCAGAAGCATCTCTCTAGTCAGTTGACCGCTTTCGTTATCGCGCATGGACCATAAATCTAGTTGAGTCCTGGAGCCATAAGGATCTACGTAAATGCCATTCTTTCTCAACTCAAAGTGCAGATGTGGGCCGGTTGATCTGCCGGTTGAGCCTACATAGCCAATTTCCAAACCACGCCGCACTTCATTGCCTAATTCAAGCTCTACGTTGTAATTACTTAAGTGAGCGTAGTAGGTGTGATATCCGCCAGGGTGCTCTAGAACAATCAAATTGCCAAATGCCCCGCTATAGCCAATATGAGCCACTCGACCATTGGCAACGCTAAACACGGGTGTGCCAATTGGGGCGGCGTAATCAATACCCATATGGGCGCGATAGCGCTGCCCCTTTGCTGGCGCTGTATTCGGAGTAGAGGCTTTGGGTGAGGAGGCTGAATTTTTGCTGCGCTTGCCTGAAGTTGCTCTTACCATGCCAACTCCTCGAGAAATGCGGCGATAGCTTAATGGATTGGTCCAGAAGGAGCGCTCAAGGGATTCTCCTGTGCTTGTAAAGAATCCGCCAGGGATGTCGTTGCGCTCCATCCAAAAGGCATTGGCGTACACCTCTTTGCTTGCGGGATCAATAATTTCCACTGCCCAGATTTGCGCCCATCTTTCTCGATCGCCAAAGTCCACAATCATGCGCACAATGCTATTAGTATTTTCGAGGGAGTTATTTTCTTCTGGATAAATCTGCTTGATCAGAGAGTTCAATTCCCAAACGAGCTCAACCGGTAATTGATCGCTTACTTTACGTTGGTCATATAAGACCTCTCTTAGCGGGATGCGAATCTCAGTTAAGCGTTTGGATTCATCCTTGAGATAGTCTTGCTGAATCAAAAATCCGCCAACAGCTGAAGGCGTGAATGTCCATACTTCCGTTTTGCTATCTTGAATGGGGCCATTCATGATGCTTAAGGAATCGAAGCGATTACGACTACCAAAGGCCACCGCATAGGGGATGCAGTCGCCACGCATATGCTCAAAAAATGTTTTGGTTTGATTCTTGAAGAACTCAGAAAACTGACGATTATCGATGCCAATGCTAGCGGGTAGCTTATCTTCGTTGAAGTTGCGTTGTAAACAACCTTGAGCAACTCGATAGTCTAGATTGGCGTCACTATCAAGCATGAGCTCGTCTGGGGCTTTGCGCTGAAATAGAGAGGGATTTAGGCTCATGCTGTTGGTTTTTGAACCGGCGCCAGCAGATTTATCTTTGAAGCCAATTTGTTTAGGGGCTTGGACAATCACTTTCTGACGGCTTTGGTTATTATTTTGAGGTTGTGCTGCATAAGCTAAGCCAGATGTTGAGCTCAGAAAGGCGCAGCCAGACAAAATGATTACCCCCTTAGTAAAAAGGGAGCCAATAGATGCTTTTTTATTCACCCCTCAATTATCTAATAATGTGAGGGCGAATCCGAATAAATATGCTGTGCCGCAACAAAATGAAATTAAGGATTTAGAAATTTAGTTTAGATCTGGGGCTATCTTAAGAACTTCAAAGGCTGCTTTCAGTCTTTCTTCGTAGTTTTGCTTCATGGTCGCCCCCTCATCAGCAGACCAAGTCTTAAATCCAGCGCCCTTAGCTATGCCAGTTTTGCCACTTTTTACTAAATTTGTCACGCAACTTGGCGGTGCGGTGATATTGGATAGGGAAGGGTAAATTAACTCTGCTGCCAGTGTCATTCCTTCCCAGCCTGAAATTTCTTTCTGGGTCATCGGGCCTACAGCCGCATATCTAAATCCAAAGCTAAAGCGCACAGCAGTATCGATATCGTCAGGCGTAGCAATTCCTTCCTCAACTAGTGAAAGCGCTTCACGCATTAGCGCATGCTGAATGCGATTGGCTAAAAATCCTGGAATATCTTTTCTTACAAGCACGGGCTTCTTACCGTGGGCGCGATAAAACTTACAGAGTTTTTCTGCCAATGTGAGATCGGATTGTTTCCCAGCAACAATCTCTACAAGTGGCACGATATGCGCAGGCATAAAGTAGTGTGTGTTAAACATGCGGTGTGCTGTAGATAGATCTTTTGCTATTTCGCTAATTGGAAAGCCAGAGCTATTGCTGCCAATGGGAATATGAGTGGGTACTCGCAGGTCTAGCAATGCAAAGATTGCCCTTTTAAGTTCGAGCTGTTCCGAAACCGTTTCAATGACTAAATTTACGGCATCCCAGTCTTGCCATTCTTCAATACTCCCGCTTTGTAGTGCTGGATTCTGTTTGGCCCACACTGGGTTGATCGAATCCGCACACAACCGAATGGCATCAAGGCAACTGATAGCCTTTTCAGCGCTGCGCCCCAGGATGATGGTATTAGCGCCGCTAGCTAAAAAACTGGCAGCAATTCCGACGCCCATCATGCCAGTTCCGATAACGACAACTTTACTCATATTTAACCTGTGTATACGTGATTGAATAGATGAATTATTCCTTATTCGAGCTCCTGCTGGTAATTTAAATTCTAGATACAATCATTTTTTGATTAAGGAGTTTTGATGCCGATTATTGAATCCATCCAAGTTGCTTCTGTGGCAGTGCCTTTAGATAAGGTGACGTCATTTTCTACTCGTACTGTTTCTGAACGCCACTATTGTTTGGTGAAAGTTCGCGGTAAGGATGGCAATGAGGGTATCGGTTTTTGCTATGTTGGTAGCGCTGGCGGAGACATCGCCAAGATTGCTGTGGAGCAATTACTAGCGCCGAAGTTGATTGGCCAAAATAGTCATCGCAGTGAAGGTCTCTGGATGGAGATGTACAACGAATCCATTCTCCAGGGGCGTTCTGGTGCGGTAATGCGCGGCATTTCCATTCTCGATACGGCCCTTTGGGATTTAAATGCCCGCTCAGTTGGCTTACCCCTGCATCAATACCTAGGCTCAGTCGTAGATGATCGTGTGCCTGCTTATGCCAGTGGCGGCTACTATTTGGAGGGTAAAACTCCAGCCAAGCTTGGTAAAGAAATGGAGTCCTATGTAAAGCAAGGCTTTAAAGCAGTCAAGATGAAGGTGGGGCGTTTATCTCCATCTGAGGAAGAAGCGCGCGTGAAGGCTGCTCGCAAAGCGGTTGGCGATGATGTGCTACTAACTCTGGATGCCAATAACGCCTGGCGTGATTTGCCAACAGCACTAGAGTATGTGCGACGCTTCGAGGCTTATAACCCTTACTGGATTGAAGAGCCTTTCTCACCAGATGCAATTGATTTACATGCAGCATTAGCGCGGCAAACCAAGATCAATGTGGCTACCGGTGAAATGGAAGCGGGGCGCTGGCGCTTTAGAGAGTTAATCGATGCCGGTGGCGCTGCCATTCTGCAATCGGATGCTGCAGTTTGTGGTGGCATTACCGAGTGGCGCAGAATTTCTGCTTATGCTGATGTGAAAGGCGTTACAGTCTGCCCACATTGGATGCATGACTTACATGCTCCACTGGTAGCTGCCACACCTAACGCACGTTTTGTTGAGTTCTTCCTGGATGATCAAGTGCTGAACTTCCGCAGACTAATCAATAAACAACTCACCTTTAAAAATGGGGATTTGATTTTGCATAAAACCCCTGGCTTAGGTTTCGAATTCGATGAAGCTGCAGTGAAGAATTATGCAGGTAAAGCCGCTTGGACTAAAATCTCTTGAGATAAGCAATCACTGGAAACAATAAGGCCCGCTTGAGCGGGCCTTATTGTTTTGAGGATGAGACACTCTCTTATTAGACGTGCCTTAAGATGACCTAGGGTTAAGTTTGAAGTGCGCAATAGTTTGGGTCACCAGAACAAGTCCAAAACCAATAAAGCCAACTAAGTCTGCCTCTGTGGAGGGATAGGCAAGAGCAACCCCAGAGATCACCATGATGACGCGTTCAAATACCTTGGTTTTCTCAATGAACCAGCCTTGTAGTCCGCCAGCCAAGCAGATGATGCCAACAACAGCTGTGAAGGACACCCATGCAATTTGCATCCAGTCTGCTTGCTCAAGGGCGCTAGTTGAGCCCATTAATAACAAGCTAACGCCTGACTTGTCTAAAACAAACATGAATGGAACCAGAATTGCTGGAGCCACATACTTCCAGGTTTGTAGCGTCGTCTTATAGGGGTTACCTTTACAGATCGCCGCCGCTGCAAATGGAGACAGCGCGGTTGGTGGCGATACTTCAGAAAGTACTGCGTAATAGAAAATGAACATGTGCGCAGCAAAAGCAGGTACACCCAAATTAATCAGTGCAGGAGCAGCAATCACGGCACAAATAATATAAGAGGCTGTTACTGGAACAGCGAGACCAACAACCCAAACTACTAGCGCTGTAAAAATGGTTGTTAACAAGAGTGATCCGCCAGCATACTGAATCACAATCGAACTAAATTTCAGACCAAGGCCAGTAAGCGTGACTGTGCCCACAATCAGACCTGCCCCAGCACAGGTGGCGGCGATTGCCAAGACCCCGGTTGAGCCAGAGGCAAGGGCTTTAGTGAGGTTGGAGTTGTAGAGACCAGAAATAATCGGTTCTTTGCCCTTGAACCATGCCCAAGGAATGATGGCAGTGTCTTCACGCAACATGCTAGATAAGGCGGAAACTACCGTCGCCCAAAAGACTGACATCACCGGAGAGAAGCCCATCAACATGAACACCACAATGGAGATGAGTGAAAAGAAGTGAAACCAATATTTCTTAGTGAGCTGCCAAGCTGTTTCGGAGGACTCAAAGTGAATATTTTTCATGCCATATTTGCGTACATCAATTTCGACCATCACAAATAAGCCAAGATAAAAAAGGATGGTTGGGATAGTGGCCATGAGCAGCACATCTAAATAGGAGATCTTGAGAAAATCCGCAATTAAGAATGCAGCTGCGCCCAGCACAGGAGGTGAGATGATGGCGCCAAGACCACCCGCTGCCAACAGTCCGCCAGCCGCATTTTTCTCGTAACCTACTTTATTCAACATGGGGGCTGCAACTGAGCCAACCGTAACGGTGGTAGCTACACCGGAGCCTGAAGGGCCGCCCAATAAGAATGAAGACATCACAATCGTTCTGCCTACTCCAGAGGATTTGCCGCCCATGGCAGCAAATGAGAAGTCGATGAAGAATTTTCCAGCGCCTGTAAATTGTAAGAAGGCGCCAAAAATAGTGAAGAGAATAATGAGGGTTGCAGATACATCTACCGCTGTGCCATAGATGCCCTCAAGTGTCATATACATATAGCCTACCAGACGATCAAGATCGTAACCCTTGTGAGTCCAAGGTGCTGGTAAGTAGTTGCCAAATAATGCATAGAGCAGAAACAGGGCTGTTACTGTAACCAAGATCATGCCATTGGTTCTTCGAACACTTTCTAAGATGAGGGCAATTAATGCGATACCCACCATGACATCGGTAGAGTTAGGCGCAGTATTACGGTCCATAAAGTCATCGCCACCACTCAGAATGTAATACGCAATAGCTACCGAGATAAGTGCGCAGACAATATCCCAAGGCATGAGCCTGTTTTTAAAGCGAGCCGCAATGGGGAAGCTTAGAAATACTAGAAATAAAACCAGAGCAACGTGAATGACCCGCAACTCTTGTGTGGGAACGATTGAATACGCGGCATATAAATGAAAGAGTGACATGCCTACCGCCACTAGGGTGATGAACTTCGCTAGCAGTCCCTTGTAGTCATTGGAGTCGCCTTCCTCTTGCTTGATAAAGGCGTCTAATTTTTCTTGGGTTTCGTTATCGATAACGTTTTGATTCATGTCTCAACCTCTGTAATTATTTTTATGCACTACTTTATGTATTCACTACCGTAAAACGAAAGGGGTGAGACTGGCTCACCCCCGATAGAGTATCAAATTAATTGAGTTTGACGTTCTTTTCTTTGAAGTACTTGAGTGCGCCTGGATGAAAATCAACAGGGGTTGATTTTGTTTTTTGGTTTTCTAGGCTGACGCTCATAAATTCTTGATGAGTACGCACCAATTCCAATTTGTTATCAAAGATTGCCTTAACAATCTTATAAGCCTGATCATCAGGCATATTGGCATTAACTACCAAAATATTGGCAACTGCTGCGACTTTATTGTCTCTAGCCATGCCGCTATAAGTGGCCTTTGGAATAGTAGTTACAAAGTAAAGGTTGCCATATTTTTTATTCATGGCAGCCACCTCTTCGCCGGTGTCGACCATCACAATCTTGGTTCCTGGCGTATTGGCTAAGTCAGTTACGGCTGCTGTTGGTAATCCACCCACCCAGAAGAATGCATCAATTTTGCGGTCTTTAATGGCATTAACGGATTCGGCAACGCTCAATCGCTCACGCTTCACATCCTTGTCTTTATCAATCCCAGCAGCTTCCAGTAGGCGAAATGCCATGACTTCCGTTGCGCTACCAGGGGCGCCAGTACTAATGCGCTTGCCCTTGAGGTCTTTCATGGACTTAATGCCTGTGGAATCGACTGTTACCACGTGCATGAGGTTTGGATACAGAACAACTAAAGTACGTAGATCTACTTTTTTGCCAGCAAACTTACCTTCGCCAATCTGAGCATCTTTAGCAGCGTCAGCCATGGAGAAGCCAACATATGGCTTACCTGTGCCAATGAGATTCAAGTTGTCTACTGAACCACCTGTTACTTCTGCTGTTGCAGACATGCCAGGAACCTTGCTGGAGAGAACTGAGGCTAGGCCACCGCCCATAGGGTAGTAAACACCGCCTGTACCACCAGTTGCGATAGAAATATTCTGTGCACTTACGCTGGCGCAAAGAAAGCTGAGTGATAAGGCAATGACTTTAAGTAGTTTCATTGTTCTCTCCTAATGATTTTTTATGTTTTATAGATTACAGGCCGGGCATACTGAAGTTGATGGCTTTCAACTCGGCAAGTAGTTGAGCTTGTTGATCGGCACTTAACTGCACCAGTGGTGGACGTACGCGGAGCCACTCAGAATCTTTGGTGTAATGGGCTACTGCCGTTTTCATGCCAGCAATCATTTGGTACTTGGCAAAAATGCCGCGCACTTGGTCCAGGCTAGCTTGACGTTCATCGGCATTGGATTCCCTCCAATGAGCCGCTAAATCGGCAATCGCTTTTGGGTTCACATTGGCGGTAGCAGAGATGCAGCCAACGCCGCCAGCACGTAAAGCACGCATGAGGAATACTTCACTACCTGCATATACGCGGAAGCCTGAAGGGGCTAACAACTTGATCACAGATTCTGTATAAGCCCAATCACCGGAGCTATCTTTCATGCCCACAACAGTTTTTGGATACTCTTTTGCTAAACGCTCAAGCAAAGATAGACTTAAATTGATTTTGGTAACTGGTGGAATGTTGTAGATATAGATCTGTAGTGCGGCACTGCCGACTTTTTGAATCACTTCAGAAAAATAAGCAAATAAGCCATCATCGGTAACGTCTTTGTAATAGAAAGGCGGCAACATGAGCACCCCTGCGCACTGATGATTTACCGCATGACGTGTCATGTTGACGGTTGCGTCGATAGAAGTTGCACCAGTGCCTGGCATCAAGTGATCTGGATTCAAGCCACCTTCAATTAATGCGGTTAAGGTGCTCATCTTCTGTGGAGCAGACATCGAGTTTGCTTCGGAATTCGTGCCAAAGATGGCTTGTCCAACACCATTGGCTTCTAACCATTGACATTGTTTTAGTAATTTAGGAGCGTCTGGGCTGCCGTCTGCCTTGAATGGTGTGATTACTGGTGATAACACCGCAGGTAAGGTGGATGGGTGCAAGGAAATCGTCATACTGGCTCCGTTATTTTTTAGTTATTTACTTCCGATGGAAGTATTTGTTGCTTAAAGAATGCTTCTAAATTATCCACAGCTAAATTGGTCATGGCTATCCGTGTTTCCGCGGTAGCACTCCCAATATGTGGTGTTAACAATACATTATCGAGTGTTAAAAATTCATGACTTGGGTTAGGTTCGCTCTCAAAAACATCTAAAGCGGCACCAGCAATCTTTTTATGCTGCAGTGCATATAAAAGGGCAGGCTCATCTACAACGCTTCCGCGAGCAATATTAATTAAGTAACCCGATGGTCCCAGGGCTTCTAATACATTGGCATTGATCATTTTGTCTGTATCTGGAGTTGCAGGGCAGGCCAAAAACAAAATATCGCAGGCCTTCGCCAGCGCTTCAACATCAGGGTAATAGGTATAAGGGAGAGATTTTTTATTGGGCCCTGAATAAGCAATTTCTACTTTAAAGGGCTCTAAACGTTTAGCCAGATCTTGCCCAATGCGACCCATACCAGCGATACCCACTCGTTTACCAGCCAAAGTAGTGGTGAGTCTGAAGGGTGCTTTTGACCAGGCAGTGCTTTTGACGTATTCCTGAGCCTCTGGAAGCTGGCGCAGTAGGGCGAGCATCATGCCGATTGCCAGTTCGCATACGGCATCGTTAAGGACTCCAGGTGTATTGCTTGCCTTGATGCCTTGCTCTTTTAGAAAGCTTAATGGCAGGTTGTCATAGCCAACTCCACAGGTAGCAACCATCCGAATGCTGGGGATCTGTTTAACCAGGGCCTCGGGCAGCTTGGTATTAGAGCGGATCAAAATTGCCTGAAAGTTTCCGGCAGGAGCGGGTGCTTGTGGATCGAGATGGTGAATAGGGGTAAGGCGTCGATCTATTTCTGCCTGCATAATTTCAGGGAAATGGCCGACCTGTAGCACCGAATTGACGGGGATCATGTCTCACTAACTTTTTTATTGAAATAATGAGCCCATTGTAAGAGGATTTTTCAGAAAAAGTCCCACACCATTTAGGAGAGAATTCATGTTATTTACCCCAGCCGAAACCAAGGTAGTCATTGTCGGTGGCGGCACTATGGGTGCTGACGTTGCAGCCGTTTGTGCGCGCGGTGGCTGTGCAGTGCAGGTAGTTGAGCCTACTACTGAACGACGTGCCCTCCTACCTGATTACTTCGCTAATACTATGACTGAGCTTGGTTACGAGCATCGTATTCATTTACTCACAGTTGCCGGTACGCTGGAAGAAGTGGATTGGTCTGATATTGACTTGGCGATTGAGTGTGTCCCAGAGCGGCTGGATATTAAGCGCGAACTATTTACAAAGCTAGAGCAATACGCAAAGCCTGAAGCCGTTTTGGCGAGCAATAGTACGAGCTTTCCGATTAGCGAGATTGCAAACGGACTTAAAACAGCAGCGCGCATGATTGGTCTACATTTTTTTATGCCCGCACACTTGGTCCCTTGTGTAGAAGTAGTTTATGGAGCGAAGACTTCACCTATGGTTGGTGAAAGCCTCTCGCGCTTAATGACTGCATGTGGCATGGTGCCAGTAACCGTTAAGAAAGATCTCCCGGGATTTTTGGCGAATCGCCTACAACATGCTTTATCGCGTGAGGCTTTTGCCATGGTGGATGAAGGTATCTGTACGCCAGAGGATATCGACAAGGCAGTTCGCTTTGGCTTTGGCTTTCGCTATATTGCCGCTGGCCCAGCTATGCAGAGAGATCATGCTGGTCTGGAGGTTCATGGTGCTGGTGGCGCTACCATTTATCCGACTTTAAATAATTCTCCAACGATTGCGAAGTGTTTGAGTGATCGTATTGCCAGTGGCAAGTTTGGCATGAAGACTGGTGAAGGTTTCTTTAAGTGGACTGCTGAAACTATCAAGGCCGAACGTGAGCGCTATCAAAAAGCTTTGCGTGCTGGTCTAAAAATTATTCAGAAAGATTTGCCTGAGATTAAATAGCAGTAGGTAGCCTTAAGAAATATCCTTGAGATGAAGTTTTCTAAGGTGCGGGGCAAGGCGATAGGTAATTAAAACAATCAAAATCGTTGCAGCCCCGCCAAAAGCAATTGATGGCACTAAGCCCATCATGCTAGCTGCAATACCGGATTCCAATGCACCCAATTCATTAGATGAGCCAATGAAGATGCCGTTAATGGCGCTAATTCTGCCGCGCATATGATCTGGTGTGGTGAGTTGCATGATGCTGCCCCGAATTACCACTGATATTGAGTCAAAGCAACCAGAGACAAATAAAAAGAAAGCGCATATCCATAAATTATTGGAGATGCCAAAGGCAATGATCGCTGCTCCAAAACCTGCAACGGAAATAAGTAGGTGCTTTCCTGAGTCATTCAGTATTGGGCGCCGTGCCAAGTAGATGCCAGTAATGACAGCTCCAGCTGCAGGCGCAGCGCGCAGAATCCCTAGGGTTTCTGGTCCCGCATTCAGGACTTCTTTAACAAAAGCTGGAAGAATAGAAACTGCGCCACCAAAAAGGACGGCAAACATATCAAGTGCCATGATGCTCAAAATAAGCTCATGCTTTCTGACGTAATGAAAGCCTTCCAAAAAGCTTTTTAGAAAGTGTTTAGATAGGATGCTCGATTTCTCTTGGATGGCAGTAATGAAAGTGATCCCATATAAACCAAGCGCTCCGCAGAAGGCGGCGAGCAAATAAGTCCATTCAAGACCAGCGAAACCAATCATCAGTCCGCCTAATCCTGGGCCGGCCACTACGCAAATCTGAAAAGCCGAAGATGCATACGCTGTGTAACGCGGCAGTTGATCTCTCGGAATAATCTGCCCGAAAAGCGCTTGATAAGAGGGCCTTAGTAAAGCTCTCGCAATGCCAATAAATGCCACTGCGGTGTAAATCAGCGGTATCGGTGGTGTAAGCCAGCCCAATGCGACGACCGTTAAAAATAACCCGACCGCAATATGAATGAGGCAGGCGATTGCAGCAATCCATTTACGGGAGTAGTGATCAACCGCGTGACCTGAATATAGGGCTAGTGCAAAGTAGGGAACAAGCTCCGCGAGACCAATCAGCCCAAGTGAAACTACGCTGTTAGTGATTTCGTAAAGATGCCAACCTACCGCCACCATCGTAATTTGGTAGCTTAGGGTTGCGCCAACGCGATACAGCAGTAGGGTTCTAAAGGCTTTTCCAGGATTCATGAGTTGCCTCCATTTTAGAGGAGAAGAGGATTATCCTTAAGGTATGAAGAAAATTATTCGCGTATGGGATTTGCCAATCCGTGTATTTCACTGGTTGTTGGTGCTGTGTATCACTGGTAGCTTTGTAACTATCAATTTAGGTGATGAATTTATTCAATGGCACGCCTATTTCGGTTACAGCATTTTGATTTTATTGATCTTCAGAATCATCTGGGGTTTTGTTGGGTCTACCCATGCGCGCTTCACCTCTTTTTTGCCAACCAAGAAAGCGATTTTTGATTACTTAAGTGGCAGTTCACCTCGCGTTCTTGGACACAACCCCATTGGTGCAATTTCTGTATTTGCCCTCATTTTTGTTTTAAGCGTTCAAGTACTCACTGGCTTATTCGTTGATGATGAGGTCTCCTTTCAGGGGCCCTTAGCAAAATATGTATCTGGTTCGATATCTTCATTTTTATCGGAGATTCACGAAGGCAATCAAGTGGTGATTTATACCCTGATTGCAATTCATATCGCAGCGATTTGGTATTACAAGAAATTCAAAGGTGAAAATCTGATTAAGCCAATGATCAATGGGGATAAAGAAATCAACCCAAGTGAAGAGGCTAAGTACTTGCCTGCTGACTTGGGTCGTGCCTCCAAGGATGGAGTGCTACAGCGCGGTTTCGCTTTGCTGCTTTTAAGTGTGATCGCGTTAGTAGTGGGTTACTTGATTACGAAATAACGATCAATAAAGATCGCTTATTTCTTTTTGAAATCGTCATGGCAGCCTTTGCAGGTTGCGCCTGCTGCACCAAAAGATTTTTTAATGCTTTCTAAGTCGCCTGATTGAGTAGCCTTATTGAGATCAACAACAGCTAATTGCATTTTGTCTGCAGCAGCTTTGAACTTAGCGTTGTCTGACCACACCTCAGGTTTTGCTTTACCACCTTCAGTTCCAGGACCAAAAGCTTGCCAAGGGAGTGTGGACATCATAGTTACGATGGCAGCATTTTTTGCAACCTCATCTTTGTTGTAAGGTTGCTCGCCTTTGACAACTGCACCAATGCGGCCAAAGTGGGTGCCCATTACTGTAAAAACACTCTCGCGATAGTCAACTGCTTTTTCTGCGCTTTGAAATTGAGCATATGCCGCACCTGCGCCAATCGCCAAAACAGTTGCGGTAGTCGCAAGAATTAATTTTTGTGGTTTCATGATGGTTCTCCGTTAATCAGGTGAGCTGCGTGACTTCAGCATATCCCAGAAAAGTATTTTTTGCTCGATTTAAAATAGCATCCTGAGCGGGCTGGTCAGCAAGAGGATGAGCCACTCAAAGAAGCTTATTAAGGGCGCCATCCAGAGGTTGCCAATGATTCCGGTAAATACCAAGCCAAGGACGATGAAGAATCCCCAGGGCTCTAGTCGCCCAAGCGCGATGGATTGACGCGCTGGCAGTAGACCAGCAAGAATGCGTCCACCATCTAATGGGGGCAATGGAAAGAGATTAAATACCAATAAACCTAAATTCCAAGTGATACCCGCTTGAGACATGGAGATTAGAAATTTCTCATTGACTCCAAATCCCACCAGGACGATTAAGAGGGTGAGCCAGACCAGCGCCTGGATGAAATTAGACCCGGGCCCTGCCAGGGCAACCCAAATCGAGTCAATTCTGGGGTTTCTGAGGCGACCAAAATTGACGGGGACAGGCTTCGCATAGCCCACTAAGAATGGTGATCCTGTCAGTATTAAAACCAGAGGAATCAAGATGGTGCCAACAGGGTCTATATGTTTGGCTGGGTTCAGGCTGACCCGACCCAGCATGTAGGCGGTGTTATCGCCAAACTTGCGGGCAGCAAAGCCATGGGCTGCTTCGTGGATGGTGATCGCAAAAATCAAGGGAATCGCATTAATTGCGACAGCTTGGATAGAATAGTCAGTAATCATGGCAATATGATATCCATAGGAGCTCAAAGTGACTGACGAAAAGAAACCCGATTCAAAAACCCCAGCAAAAGCGGTGGTAGCTAAGCCGCCAGCACGTCCACCCGTCCCAAAAGGACCCTCTGGCCCAGCCGGAAGGCCTCAGGCAGGCTTTGGCGGGGGAAAAGGCATGATGCGCAAGGCCGGACGCGGGCGATAGTGGATAATTACCCCATTGATTAATGTGTTTACAGAGGATTTAGCATGAACGAATGGCATAACGAATCTAAAGAAGAAATCAACAAAAAGATCATTACATTGATCGTGATGTTGGCAGCAGCTACTAGCTTGGCTATTTTGTTTGCATTGGTTGCGGCTCACACAGGTTACGTATTCGGTTAATCGGCATTAATGACTAGCCATCGCCAACCTGCAGTATTTGCTGGCCATGGCAGTCCGATGTACGCCATAGAGCCCAATCGCTATACAGCGGCATGGTCTGCTCTTGGAAAATCTTTAAAGCGTCCTGACGCTGTACTGGTAATCTCAGCGCATTGGGTAACTCGAGGTACTTGGGTTACTGCGATGGCTAAGCCAAAAACAATTCACGACTTTGGCGGATTCCCACAAGCACTTTTCGATATTCAATATCCCGCGCCTGGCAGTCCAGCATTAGCGGATCGCGTGCAAGAATTACTAAACATCCCTGTGGTCCTCGAAGAAAACGAGTGGGGTATCGATCACGGTGCTTGGTCAGTTCTTAAATACCTATATCCAGATGCGGATGTGCCGGTGGTGCAATTAAGTCTCGATGGCTCTATGTCTGCACGAGAGCACTATGAGCTTGCCAAGCAATTACGCCCTTTGCGTGATGAAAATATTCTTATTCTGTCCAGTGGCAACGTAGTGCATAACTTGCGCACTATCCATTGGCAAGAGGGTGCTGAGCCATACCCATGGGCAAAAGAATTCAATGATTTTTTTGCTTCCGAAATACGCGCCAACCACCATGATCCTTTAATTGATTGGGAGCAATATGGTGACGTAGCACATCTGGCTATTCCGACTGCGGAACACTATTGGCCCGCTTTATATACCTTAGCTTTACAGCAAGAGGGTGAGCAAGCTAAAGTCTATACCGATGGAATCGAGATGAGCTCAATTAGTATGTTGGGTTTTTCAATTCAATAAAGAACAGATTATGTGGCTACCTATCTTCGCAATCTTTTTTGGAGCAGGCTTTGGCGCCTTACTCAGGGCTGGGTTTAACTTCCTCACTGTAGGGGTTGCCTCGTCACTGCCTCTGGGAACGTTTATATCTAATATGGTGGGCGGTTACCTGATAGGTATTGCGGTTGCGTTCTTTGGTAATAATCCAGACCTTTCTCCGGAGTGGAAGTTATTAATTGTTACTGGTTTCTTGGGCGGCTTGACAACTTTCTCTAGCTTTTCAGCTGAGGTAGTTGGCTTTATGCAGCGCGGTGAATTTACTTGGGCTTTGGGCACAGCCTTGCTTAACCTAGTGGGTTCGCTGGTGCTGACCTTCTTGGGTATCTTGACTTACCAAGCGCTTAAATAAATTAAGCGATAACTTAAGAGAATAATAAAGAATAAATAAGGGGGCTAAAAGCCCCCCTTATTTATTGCTGAAGCAATTCAGTAACAACCTAAGGCTTTCTTACTCCGGCTTGATATTGGCTGTTTTAACAACAGCACTCCATTTAGTAGCCTCAGCCTTAATCAGGGCGGCAAATTCAGCAGGACTTCCACCACCAATCTCATTGCCTTGAGAAAGCATTAGCTCGCGCAACTGAGGGTCTTTGAGCGCCACATTTGCAGCGGCATTCAATTTATCAATAATGGCCTTAGGCGTGCCCTTAGGCGCGATTAAACCTTGCCAATTAAGAACCTCTACTTTTGGATAGCCTAACTCTGCAAAGCTGGGAACATTGGGTAGAAGAGGTGAGCGTTTTTTGCTGGTGATAGCAATGGGACGAATCTTATCGGCCTTAATACTCGGAACTGCTGAGTACATTTGATCAAACATGAGATCTACGTTTCCACCCATCAAGTCGGTCAGTGCCGCAGAGCCACTTTTATACGGCACGTGAATCATCTGAATGCCTGCATTCTGTTCAAAGAGTTCAGCGGAGAGTTGGTGGCTACCGCCAATACCTCCGGATGAAAAAGTAAGTACACCGGGCTTTGCTTTTGCTGCTGCAACAATGTCTTGAACAGTTTTAAAAGGAGAATTGGGGTTGACAACCAAGACCAAGGGCCCTTTTTCAATCAAGATGATCGGCGTTAAATCGGTCTCTGGGTCGTAACGTAAATTGCCAAAGAGAGTTTTATTAACGGCCATTGGGGCAAAGTTGCCCATGCCTATGGTGTAACCATCGGGCGCAGCTCGGACAATCGCTTCGGTACCAATATTGCCGCCTGCTCCTGGCTTGTTATCAACCACGATCGGCTGCTTGAGAATTACGCTCATCTTCTGGGCAATCTGACGGCTTCTAGAGTCAGCGCTACCACCAGCGCCATAAGGCACGATGAAGTTAATGGGTTTAGTTGGATAGTTGCTCTGTGCAAAAGATGTGTTGCAGAAAACAGAGAGTAGGCCAATAAACAACATGGTGAAGTATTTAATGAGTCGCATATTTTTTCGCTATCCGTTATTCGTTATACGTTTAGATAAATCCTAGAACACCCAAGACACCACCAATTGCAATTAGATAGAGTGGGTGCCAGCGTGTAAATAAGGTAATCGCTATTGTGCCAACCGTCAATAAATAAGCGGCAATACCATTGTTAATTTGGAGTGCGATGCCCCAGGCGGCTGATAAAACTAGGCCAACTGCCAGGGCACCAGCTGCTGCTTGAATCATTTTCTGTTTTTGTATATCTTGCATTCTCATAATTGAGCGTTGCAAGAAATAAATCATGATGGAGGATGGCCATGCAATTGCTAAGGTAGCAACAGCGGCACCGATGACCCCACCCACTTTCCAGCCGATGAGCGTAACCGTCATTAGATTAGGGCCGGGCGCAGCTTGCGCAATTGCAAAGTAATCCGCAAAAGTTTGACTATTAATCCAATGCTCTTGATTTACAGACAGATCATAAAGCGTAGGAAGGAGAGCATTAATACCCCCAAATGCCACCAAGGAAAAAGCGGAGAGTTTTAGAAAGAGGCTAATGAGAGTGCTCATCATTTTTTAACCTTCTTCCATGCCAAATAAAATGCCAGTGGAGAAGCAAGCAATACCACCCAGCCTAAACCCAAATGAAAATATGTTGCAGCCAAGATTGTTAAGAAAATCACTGAGAGCATGGGTGGGTACTTCAGTTCGGTACGCATCATCTTAAAACCAGTGCTGGCAATGAGGCCTACTCCTACCGCAGAGATGCCTCTGAGCAATCCTTGAACAATCGGCATATAGCTGTAATGTTCGTAAAGGATGCCTAGTAGGATGACGATGGCCACAGGGCCAAGCATCAGACCCATGACTGCCGCAAAAGCTCCTGATACACCAGCAAAGCGACTGCCTACGCAGACTCCGAGGTTCACAATATTAGGGCCTGGAACAATTTGGCAGATGCCAAGCATGGCGCTAAATTCTTCGGAAGTGAGCCATTTCTCTTGCTCAACAATAGTGCGTCGTGCCCAAGGTAGTACGCCACCAAACCCAGACATCCCGATTTTGCTAAACCCAATAAAGAGCTGCTTAGGAGTGAGTGTCTTAGGCGGCATGTTGGCTTATTAAATAAAAGGCTTACTGTGGTTTGAAGGGGTGCGGTACAGGTTTATCTTCTAACCAGGCTTCCAGTGTTTCAGCAATACCTTGGGAGAAGGTTGCAAAAATAGGTTCAGCAATAAATCCAAGATGCGGTGTTACCAAAAGATTTGGGGTGTTACGAAGCGCGTCTTTTTCTGGAAGAGGCTCCACATCAAAGACGTCTACTGCAGCTTGTCCCGGTCTACCTGCAGCCAATGCTTTTTGCAAGTCAGGCATATTAATAAGTGCTGCACGGGAGGTATTGATCAAGATAGAGTCAGGACGCATCAGTGCCAACTGATCTGCGCTAATTAAACCTTTTGTTCCAGGACCAGCCACCAAGTGCATGGATACTACCTTGGAGGTTTTTAATAGCTCATCAAGACTGACTGCTTTTGCATTCTCAGCGGCAGCGCGTTCAGGGGTCATACGAGGGCTCCATGCAACCACTTCCATACCAAATGCAGCGCCTACACGTGCTACTCGACTGCCAATAGCGCCAAGACCCATGATGCCCAAACGTTCGCCGGAGAGCATGGGTAAAAGCGACATGGCATCGCGCCAGCCGCCTGAGGCAATGAGTTTATTTTCCTCTATGAGGCGTTTCGAAGCGCCCAAAATTAAAGCCCAAGTGAGTTCTGCAGTTGTTTCTTTGGAGGGGCCGCCAGGTGTGCAGCCCATGGGAATATTTCTGGAAACTAAAGCGGATGCCTCAAGCGTGCCATTGCGCTCACCCGTAAACATGAGAAACTTCAGTTTGGGTAAACGCGCAATCATTGCTTCATTAAAAGGAGAGCGGTCCCTCACTATCGCAATAGCATCAGCGTCTTTGACTGCTTCATATAGGGCTTCATCACGCAAAGGCTCGTGATGAATCGTGAGATT
Organism: Polynucleobacter parvulilacunae; assembly: GCF_018881715.1. GTDB lineage: Bacteria > Pseudomonadota > Gammaproteobacteria > Burkholderiales > Burkholderiaceae > Polynucleobacter > Polynucleobacter parvulilacunae. Next base: position 11,801 of record NZ_JACVPW010000001.1, on the reverse strand, counting down.
TGCTTGTTGATCTAACTTATCCCAGTTGGAGAACCGGCGAAGCGCACGCTCATAGTCTCCAAGAACAACGATATTAGGTAATAAAGCCATAGATGAAAAAACTTTCAGTAAATTAGTCTGGAGTACAAAGATTGAGGATTTGCTTGAGATCAGGCGCTTGTCCCAATTTCCAGAGTGCGGCAATGAGTTTGTGGGTTTTTTCCTTGCCGATTACTGGTTCGGTCAAACTCGTAAACTTTTGTTCCAAGTTGGTATCAGTCATTGGATTTTCTACTGAGCCGATCGCATTCTTCACGAAGATGTGAACTTCTTTGCCATCCTTGAGGAATGCCTTAACGTCAACAGAGGCTTCGCTAATGGAGGTATCGGTAGTGGCGTTTACTTTGGCACGCAAGGCTACGACATCAGGGCGGTTCACGATATCATCAGCATATTCACCTTCACCTGCTTGGCCGAAAATTAAGCCAACAGCACAGCCGTGATACACGCTGAACTTACCTTCTAAACCATCTTTAGGTGTTTTCTTGCCAGTGAGCTCAAGCACAAGTGGATGAACTCGTAATTCGATGCGCTCAACGTCTTCTGCCTTAACGCCTTGGGCGCGTAACTGGGCACAAGCATCAATGGCTGGGTGAATCACAATGCCACAAGCAAAAGGCTTATAGGTGTTTAAGGAGATTTCAAAAGACTTGCCTAGAGCGCGATCAATTTCTGACCAATCACATTTGGTAGAAACGGTCTGCATATATCCACGGCCTGCTTCTAGTGCTTTAGGGCTTGCAGTAAAGCCATGCTTTGCTAACAATGCAGAAAGTTGACCGGCACGCGCAGCCCCACCTGGATGAAATGGTTTAGTCATCGTGCCAAATTGCTCACGCATACCTACCGGTTGTGAGGCAGCAATACCCAAAGCCATCGTTGTCTTTTGTAAATCAAGGCCCATCAAGCGTGAACATGCTGCAGCAGATCCCAGCATGCCAGTGGATCCAGTGATATGCCAGCCACGATGGTAGTGGTCTGGATACATTGCATTACCAACGCGACAGGCAACATCAATACCCAAAACAAGAGAGTCAATCATTTGACGACCATTCGCGCCAATGTGTTCGCCCAAGGCTAGGATTGCGGATGCTACTGGACCTGCTGGATGAATCACGGTCTTGAGGTGGGTGTCATCAAAGTCAAATGTATGTGAGCTGATGCCATTAATGAGTGCAGCGCCACCCATATCGACTTTGTCTTTACGGCCAAGAATGCTAGCTTGTGGCGCAGGTTGAAATTCGCGAATGGCAGCCAAGGAGGATTCAACGCTCTCATGGTTGGCAGCACCGATAGCGCAGCCCAGCCAGTTTAAGAATGTACGATGCGCTTCATGATCGACCTCAGGAGTCCAGCCTTGGCTTGGATGAGTATTTACAAACTCAGCCAAAATTTTAGTGACTGGTGGTGCATTGAGATCCGCTGCTGCGGCAATAGCGTTTGACATATAAAAGTTCCTATTAATTTAATGAATTTAAGTACAGTATTTTTTAAATAAATTATTCAATTTCAATATTGCGATCTTTGGCTACCTTCGCCCAGCGTGCAATATCTTCTTTGATGTAGTTCGCAAATTGAGACGGGGTCATTGGCATCAGCGTCATTGCTTCGCTAGTCATCTTTTCAGAGAACTCAGGCAATGCTAAGACTTTGTTCAGCTCTGCATTGAGCTTAGCAACCGTAGCGGGCGGTAAATTTGCGGGCCCTACTAAGCCGTACCATTGCTGACCATCAAAGCCGTTGTAGCCAAGCTCTTTAAAGGTCGGAATATTGGGGGCTGCCGAGCTGCGCTTAGAGCCTGTAACAGCAAGACCTCGGACACGATTACTGTTGATATAAGGAAGCCCTGCAAACAAAGTTGGAAACATGGCCTGAGTTTGGCCGGCCAACAAGTCTGTGTAAGCAGGACCAACGCCACGATAAGGCACATGCACCATGAATATCCCGGCTGCCAACTTAAATTGCTCCATACCGAGATGAGTTAGTGTGCCAGGTCCAGCAGAGCCGTAACTTAATTTGGCTGGATTCTTTTTGGCGTAATCGACAAACTCTTTTAAGTTTTTGATGGGTAATTCAGGATTGATGATGAGCACATTTGGTGTTGCGCCAATCATGCCAATAGGTGTGAAATCTTTTATAGCGTCATACGGTAATTTACGCACTGCTGGATTAGTGCCATGTGTTCCTACATAAGCCACCATCAACGTGTACCCATCTGGCGCTGCTTTGGCTGTTGCTTGAGATGCTATAGCTCCACCACCGCCACCCATATTTTCAACAATGACGGGTTGTCCGATAGAGCGAGAGAGTTTCTCTGCAACAGCGCGCGCAATATTATCTAGACCGCCACCAGCAGCCACTGGTGCAATGAGTTTGATGGGTTTAACTGGATAAGCTGGCGCTGCACTTTGCGCTTGCACATTGAAATTCATTACCACCCCCAGAAATGCACAGAGAATGGAGGATAAAAAAATCGGCTTTTGCCGATTAATCGTTTTAGACATGTCTCGAGTCCGAATTATTGTTTTATTAATTTTGTGCTGCTTAGTTACTACTTTGTAATTCTACTATTTTTGCCTCTAAATTGGCTCAGACTGAACTGGCCTTAAGCTTTTTCCGAATAGAGCGCTCTACGGGGATGGAATCGAGGTTTGGCTCGAGGGCTTCGCGCTCATCAAAGACAAAGCAGCTGCCTTGGTAATGCGCAGAACCAACTTCCTCAAAGTACTTCAAAATACCGCCCTCTAGTTGATAGCTGTGTTGCATCCCAATCTCACGCATATATAAGCCTGATTTTTCGCAGCGGATGCCGCCAGTGCAAAAGCTCACCAACGTCTTATCCGCTAACTCATCTTTGTGTGAAGATATTGCCTCTGGAAATTCTGTGAACTTTTCGATATTGAAATGTAGAGCGTTTTCAAAGGTGCCGTAGTCAACTTCAAAGGCGTTGCGTGTATCTACCATCACCACGGGCCGACCGAGGTCATCGGTACCGCGATCTAACCACTCCTGCAATTTTTTAGGGCTGATGAAATTAGCGCGGCCTTCCTCTGGACGAATCGCTGGGTGATTCATGCGAATGATTTCATTTTTCAGCTTGATCAGCATTTTTTTGAAAGGTTGATCTTCCGACCAGCTTTCCTTCGCCGTAAGCGGTGTGAAACGGGGGTCTGTACGAAGCCAGTCCAGGAAGCCACGTAACTCATCCGTTTTACCAGCGAGAAACATATTGATGCCTTCGCCAGTCAATAAGATGGTGCCCTTGAGTTGGCGCGCATTGCATTCATCCAGCATTTTGGCGCGCAGCTCTGGCAGGTCATCAAGGCTGACAAATAAATAGGCGGCAATATTTAGAATCGACTTCATTTTTCTCTCACTGGGCTACACCACCATTATCGAGCAAATAGGCTGGGGGAGTGTTAATCTTGAGTCCTTATCTATAGGAGACAAATCCATGCAGGATTTAGCAAAAATAGCCAAAAAAGTCTTTAAAAACAGTATATTAGCTACTTTGATGGCCTTAGGGGTGAGTGGTTTTGCCTTGGCACAAAATGCGGGTACGGGCACATGGCCTACCCAAAAGCCAATTCGCTTAATTGCCGTATTCCCGCCAGGCGGTTCAGTTGATCAGGTAGCTCGTGTATTAGCCCCCGCTCTGCAGTCGGAATTAAAGCAAAACGTGATCGTGGAGAACGTCGGTGGCGCCTCTGGTGTGATTGGCACTTCAGCGATGACGCGCTCTGACCCTGATGGTTATACCTTCGCGGTGGTGTTTGATACCCATGGCGTGAATCCCAGTCTCAAAGAAAAACTTCCCTATGACTCTATTAAGGATATTGCTCCCGTAATTTTGGTGGGCACATCTCCAATGGTTTTGGTTGCTAGCAAAAAATCTGGCATTACCAGTTTTAAGCAATTGGTCGACCTTTCTAAGACAGGTAAGCAATTTAGTTACGGCTCTATCGGTATTGGAAGTCTCGGTCACTTAGCGATGGCTCGCCTTGCAAAACAAGCTGGTTTTGATTGGAATCACATTCCTTATCGTGGCGGCGGCCCCTTAATGCAGGATGCTTTAGGAGGTCAGGTTGAGTTGGCGGTTGGTTCAGAGTTTTTGGTAAAACCTCACATTGATAGCGGCGGCGTTATCCCATTGGTAATTACTACTGCTAAGCGTTCACCATCATTGCCTAATGTGCCAACGATTTCGGAGAGCGGTTTCCCAGGCTTTAGCGCGCCAGCATGGTGGGCAGTATTGGCACCAGGCAAAACACCGACAGCAGTTGTAGATGCAATGAATAAGGCTTTGAATAAAGCTTTAAAAACGCCGGCAGTTGCTGAAAAGTTTAAGGCGCAAGGCATTCAAATTGTTGGCGGAACACCAGCAGCTGCTCAAGATTTTATTGGCAAACAAATTGGTATCTGGGGCAAGTTCGTCATTGAAAACAACATTAAAGAAACTGCTCAGTAATCAGCTCAGTAATCAGTATTGTTAAGAAGCATTCACAAGAGATATTTATGTCAGAACGTTTAATTCCCTATCAGCCAATGGATTTGGCCGAGCCAGCAGAGTTGGTGGCCGCTATTCGTAAAAGACGTGGTGGTCAGTTCATTAATTTAGACCGCATGCTTTTGCATAGCGTTCCAATTGCAGAGGGTTGGAATCATTTCATTGGCGAGATTCGTAATAACTTGTCTTTGGATCCTAAATTGCGTGAGTTGGCAATGTGCGGCGTAGCTGTTCTCAATGGCGCTGAGTATGAATTTTTCCATCATGCGCCTCCGTTTAAAAAGGCGGGCGGCACAGAAGAGCAGGTTCAGGGCTTACGTTTGATCGGTCAGCCAAATTTCCCAAAAGATTTGTACTCTCCGGTAGAAAACGACGCAGCTGAGCTCACTTTTCAGATGACGCGTAATATCAAAGTCGACCCTGACTTGATGAAGCGTTTGCAAAAGGCGCTAGGCAGTACGGATACGGTCGAGTTAGTAACCGTAATTGCTGCTTACAACATGGTGTCTCGCTTTTTGATTGCGCTTGACGTTAATCCTGAAGACCATCCTCCGGCTTAACGGACGAATGATTTAAGCAAGATGATCCGCAATATTCAAACCATCATTCCTGGCATTGCCACCTCTGATGGCGCGGGTGTGAAATTGCGCCGTAGTCTTGGTGGTCAAAATCAAGTTAGATTAGATCCTTTCTTAATGCTCGATGAGTTTTCTTCTAACGATCCTAATGATTACGTAGCCGGCTTTCCTGCTCATCCCCATCGGGGTTTTGAGACGGTGACCTATATGCTCGAAGGCCATATGTTGCATGAAGATCATTTAGGTAATCAGGGACACCTGAAGACTGGTGGCGTGCAATGGATGACCGCAGGACGAGGCATTATTCATTCGGAGATGCCTCAGCAAGTAAGCGGTGCCATGCGTGGATTTCAGTTGTGGATTAACTTACCCGCAAAAGAAAAGATGAAACCTGCTGGGTATAAAGATATCCAGGTTGATGACATCCCAAAGATTGTATTAAGTAATGGCGGCTCGGTAAAAGTGATTGCCGGTACCTATCAGCAGAATGATAAAGAAGTGCAAGGCCCGATTCAGGGAATCACTACTTCGCCTTTATTTTTAGATGTGCACTTGACGCCTAATGCTGAATTCGAACATCGCATTCCTAAAGAGCTCAATGCATTTGTTTATGTATATGAAGGTGGGCTAGAAATAGGTGGACCAATGATGCCGGCACCAAAGCAAGCTGCCATTGTGCTTGGGGATGGCGATCGTTTAAAAGTGAAGGCAGGATCAGCTGGTGCGCAATTTATTGTTCTAGCCGCTTTACCGCTCCATGAGCCGATTGTTCAATACGGCCCCTTTGTGATGAACACTCGCGCTGAGATTGAGCAAGCAATTGATGATTATCAAAATAATCGGTTTGTGATTGCCTAGGTGAGTCCGCTTACAACGCTTCAATGGGTGGAGAGCGAGCAAGAACGCTCGGCTAATTGGCATTCCGAAAATGGGATTGCACCGCACAAAAAGATTCAGATCGCTGACGACACGCTAACTGCCGATATTGCGTATCGACTGGCGTGTCAAGGCACGGCAATGCTTTACAAGGGCGACTTTCAGAATGCACGACAACTGTTACAGGCTTTAGTTCGTCGGGTAGATAAACCTTCTAAGAAATCCGCAAGAGTCGATAGGGTTGCAAAGGATAAGGTCAAAAGCCCACTAGATACATTCAATCTTCATCGCCTTGCACAGTCTCAGCGTGCACGTATTCTGGGGATGATTTTGATAGAGGTAAATGCAGATCACAGTATTTTGCTGAGAAGAGCCCCAGACGTTGCTCAAGCCTGCGAAGAGGCTTACGGAAAACAAGTGGCGCCTTATGTCATCTCTCTGCGAGAACTGCTCGGTGTCATTAGCGCCCATGAATGGCGTAAGACTGGTGTGCAAGTCCTGACTAGGGATGATGAAGAGGTTCGGATTCATCCCCACTACGGCGTTTTCTCTCCAGTGCGTAGTGAATATATTAAGTTGGTGCTGAATGCCCCTCTGCCAGAGGTAATAAAACAAAACTCTATAGCTTTTGATATAGGTACGGGTACCGGTGTTTTAGCCGTTGTTTTAGCTCTGCGAGACATTCAGAAGATTGTTGCAACCGACCTAAGCGACCGAGCTCTTGCTTGTGCTCAAGACAACATACATCAATTGGGCCTCAATGCGCAGATTGAAATTCAGAAAGCCAATCTTTTTCCTGAAGCAAAGGCCGCGCTCATTCTTTGCAATCCACCATGGCTACCTGCAAGACCAAGCTCCTCTCTAGAGCATGCGGTATATGACCCTGAGAGTCAGATGCTGAAAGGTTTCTTGAGTAGCTTAAAGGATCATCTACTTCCAGGTGGTGAAGGCTGGTTAATTCTCTCTGACTTGGCAGAACATTTAGGTTTGCGATCTAGACAAGAGTTGCTTGATTGGATTGAGCAAGCTGGACTGAAGGTGATCGCACGGTTGGATACCAAGCCCACACATCAAAAAGCATTTGATAAGACAGATGCATTGCATGCGGCGAGATCAAAAGAAGTTACATCGCTTTTGCGTTTGGCAATAAAGTAGTAGCACATTTAATAGCCCTACAAGTGCCGCCCTTATTGGGCTCATGGTTGTTTATCTACAGCACCGTCCTTAAAATCATTGGGAACAATAGTTAACTTACTACAAGGTTTAGCGGTAAGCGGACATGATTCTCTATCGTTTATTTCATAAGGAAGTCATTTGCTCTGTAGTGCGTTGCCTAGAAATATTTTACTTATTTCAGGCGTAGCAATCTCTCATCTATTGATTTTGTTAGGGCTTTTATTAGCGCCTCTGGGCGGCGAAGAATCGTCTACGCAGGAGTCTCTCATAGTGAATTTGCTGGGTGATGGTGCAGGCCTGCCCTCACTGAAAAAATCCATGGCTACCATCCAAATAAATTCATCCTCAAATAAAGAAAGCCCAAACTTAATGCAGGCCGAGGGAGATTCTTCGCTAACTGGAGTGGAGGGCGTGAGTGAAATGGCGGCTGGCAAAGCAAGGCAGGCCGTGCATAACCCCAAACCACATTATCCGTTGGCAAGCAGGAGGTTAAGGGAGCAAGGTTTGGTGCTTGTGAAGCTCTGCGTGAATGAAGAAGGCATTGTGGGAGAGATTGCCGTGTCTAAAGGCTCAGGTTTCCAGAGTCTAGATCAATCTGCCCTCAAGGCGCTGTCACAGTGGAGATTTACCCCAATTACTTCCAATTCCACCAATTTCTTTTCGCAGTGCTTTCAAATGCCCGTGCAATTTAGATTAGAGGGCTAGTGCTTGAGTAAGAAAAATACTGTGCATTCAGAGTTGACTCGCATTCGCCCCCTTCATACATTGCCAAAGACGATTGCTAGTGAAGTTTTGTTGGGGCATCTGAAGCAGATTTTCATTCTGCACGATGGGCACTCATATCAATTGCGTATTACTAAGTTGGGAAAACTCATTTTGACAAAGTAAGCATCAACTAAGTTACTAGCCAGCAAGAGCATTTTCATATGCATATAGCCAGCGATTTTTTGTTTTTATCACTGGAGATAGTATATGAAGCATCAAGAAGTTTTTTGTTCTCGAAATAGGCTTGCCTGGATCTCATCGCTGGCATTGTTGTATGGGGGTTCATTTTCAAGCTGGGTTAAAGCTCAAGACATTGTGTTGCCTAGAATTGATATTGTTGGTCGCGAGGAAAATGCGCTCAATAAAATTCCGGGAACCGTCGATGTGATCAATCAGAAAAAGATGGAGGAGCTACAGCCTCAGTCACTCCAAGATGTTTTAAAGACAATTCCCGGCGTCAATATTCGTGGGGATGAAGGTGGCCTAGGGTCGATTCCGAATATTGGGATACGTGGCTTAAACCCGAGCCGCAGCTCAAAAGTTCTACTCCTAGAGGATGGTGCTCCCATCCAGCCAAGTCTATTTATTTCAAATGCCTCTTATTACAGCCCACCGGTTGAACGCATTGGCGGAATTGAGGTACTGAAAGGTGCCTCAGGCTTGAAGTACGGCCCCTCCAATATAGGTGGGGTGGTTAATTACCTCAGTAAGACGCCCACCCAGGGCTTTAAGCTCACGGGTAAGGTGGGTAATTACGGTTATCACTTGGCGGAGATAGAGGCGGGAGGTAAATCTTCCTCAAATGGTGCGATCGGAGGAATCAATGTCATTCAATCCCAATCTAATGGATATCAAGGTAATGGTTTCAAGATGTATGACATCCTGATGAAGGGTGGAATTGAGATTGCCCAGAACCAGTGGCTAAGCCTGAAATACACCCACTACGATAACAATATCAACACTTCTTATGTAGGGCTGCGTCCCACCCAATACGGTAATCGAATAAAAGACAATCCAGCCCCAAATGATCGCTTTATCACCCAAAGAAATGCGGTTGATCTAAATCACTCTGTTGAAATTAGTCCTGATACCAAAATCAATACTTTGATGTATTGGAGTAGGTTAAATCGAGATTATTGGCGGCAAAGTATTTTGAAGCGAACCCAGGATTCCACCATTTTTAAGGCTTGTAATGTTGGCTCTGATTGTTTGGTTGGCCGCAATCGTGAGTTTCAGATGCTAGGTTTAGATTCTCGAATCAATCATGCATATAAAGCATTTGGGATTTCTAACGAAGCGGAGTTCGGAGTTCGTTTGCATACTGAATCTCAAATTAATCAATTGGTAAGCTCCAAAACATTAGCTTATTCCGGTCGAATCTCTTCTCATGAGGAAAATAAAGCGAACTCGCTTGCGATGTATGCTCAAAACCGCTTATTGTTAACAAAAGATTTTGCTCTGATACCTGGCGTGCGAGTAGAAAGCTATAACCAAACTCGTTCAAACGTGATTACTGGAAAAGCGGGCAGCGCAAAAAATGTCGAGACTATTCCTCAGATCGGCGCAACCTGGCAACTCATGCAACAGGCTCAGGTCTACGGCAGCATCTATAAGGGGTTTGCACCGGCGCAATTGGCAACTGCAATTGATGACAAGGGGGTTGATCAGCAGCTAGCGCCAGAGCGCTCAACCAATATGGAACTTGGTTTGAGGGGTAAATCAGGCGCATTTTCTTATGACTCTGCAGTTTTCAGTATGAACTTTAGTAATCAAATCGTGAATCAAAGTTTGGCTGCGGGCATCTCTAAAGCGAACGGTGGGAAAAGTTTGCACCAGGGTGCGGAATTGGCCTTAGCTTATGAGATTGGGCGTGGCTGGGGTATTAATGGCAATGCAACATATATCCCGGTAGCAAAATTTGTCGGCACGAATTCTTTAGGGCGCGATGGCAATCGCATTCCCTATACGCCTAAACTCACCTCTAATTTGGGCGTTAGCTATGAAAAGAATAACTTCAATACTTTGGTTAGTCTTAATTACGTATCGACTCAATATGCAGATTCAGCAAACACAGTCGCGCAGAATGCGATCGGAACTTTAGGTGAGGTACCCGCATTTACAACGATCAATTGGAGTGCGAACTATGCGATCAATAAAGACTGGAAATTATTTGGGGTCATTAATAACCTCCTTGATAAGAGATATATCTCCAGCCGGAGTCCAGATGGAATTTTTGCTGGTGCCCCACTCAATTTTCAAGCAGGGATGAGTTATCAATTTAATTAAGGTGTGAACAAAGAAAAACGCCACCTTAGTAGGTGGCGTTTGACTGTTACATACTTCAAAATGGTGGGTCGGCGGAGATCGAACTAAACGCCACTTTCTAGCTCAAAATCATATGGTTACGCGCTACCAAAAAGGTACAAATTTCCAAGAGTACCCCCAAAAATACCCCCAGATTTATTGCCTTCAATCGGCGGGCTCATGCCTTAATATTAAGTCATGGCTGAACTCGAATTTGTTGGAAAAATAAAGGGTATGAAGACTCTCTAGCAAATGATTGAGAGCAGGGACGTGGTGCCCGCTTCTCAGTTGGCAAAAAATAAGGCTGCAGAAGCGGCTAAACAAGATGCTTTTGAGAAGGCAATAAGGTCAGAGCAGTCACACCGCAAAACCAAGATCTCCACAGGCGGGGTAGAAGGGCGGGATCATTGGACTCGAGAGCCCTTTATTGAATGAGTTCTAAGCAGCGCTGATCCAAGAACCTATAAACATCAAATGAGCCGAGATTTGCGACACCATTTATAGAGGGTACTGGCCGATAGCTTTGATAGTGGAAAGCCGGCGCTTCAGCGCTTGATGAGGTTAAACGGTGAATATTAAAAATTCGTCCGCTATCTTCTTACGGGCACTGAGGGCTTCATTCAGGCTGGCAAAACCCTAATACATGACCAAGGGCTTACACTGGGTGAGCTAGGATCATTAAAAACACCTACGGTAAATTGAGCGGGTAAATTAGTTGATTGCATATTTATCTCCAGAGTTAATTTGGGTTACCAGCATATCCTCAGGAGATGTCCATTTTTCAATTAATGGATTGCCTTGCCCTACCTCCAATAAAGGTCTGAACTTGCTCAATAGTCCAGAAGGATGACCTACCAATTTTGATCGGTTTTGGAAATTCACCTTTTTGCACCATGAACCTAAACTTAGATTTAGAAATCGGCATCATTTTCAAAATTAGAGGAATTCTCTTTAAGGTAAAGTTCATATCTCTAGATGTGTTGTCATTCATGATCATTTCCTTAGTGGGCGCGTTAATATTTTTTACGATAAACCTGCAAAGCCATCTTTGCGAAACTCATTTCTGTGTAGGCATCGTGGTCAAACATCGCGGAGCTCGAAGCCGTCATGACTGGTTCCAAAGAATTATCATCGAGTTTGATGAACCTATTGGTGATTCGGTAGCATTAGCAGAAGCGACAGTGTGATCGATCTACACTGAAAGCCATTTTTTCAACCGCGTGAGAGTAGGCGTGATGATCTTGATGGGCTCCATTTATAAATTCAACGGTGAAGCAATGGTGGCTAAAGCTGATGTCAATACAGGCAGTAAGAGTTTCTGAGGTATATGAATTTTTAGCTCGACCTCAATTCTCATAGAGTTGAGATGGGGGAATTGATGAGTAAGACCGTTAAATCTTTTAGTGCGAAATTTACTCATCGAAAGACTGTAGCAAAGACGTCTTGAAAATCATGAATAACAGCAAAGACCAATAAAACAATCCCTGCAATGCCTATTCGTATCTCAACTGCAGCTGCCTTGGCGCTATAGGCTGTGATTTTTGCCTCCAAACTTC